>NZ_CP102845.1:683333-1366666 GCF_013307435.2 Microvirga terrae | reverse complement strand
CCGGCGGCAACATCGCGTCGATCCTCTCGTCCATGCCGCCGACGGTGCGGTGGCCGTGACGCCAGCCACCGCGGAAAAGCACGGTTGTTCGACATCGACGCCCTCACGGCATCCTCCGTCATCGCCGGCCTCGTGGCGATGATCCCGCTTGTTTGAGGTGAGGCGCTTTTCCGATCGGGATGGCCGGCACAAGGCCGGCCATGACGGGCGGAGGGTGGCGGGACGGGGGAGCGTCACGCTGCGGTGCGGGTTCGTGATCTGTGCGCTGTCAAAGAGCAGCACCTGTGGGCCCGCAGCTTGCGCTGCGAGCCTGCAGGATGATCGAGGGTGGCGCGAGTGGCAGCCTGGCTCGATGTCTGAGGTGATAAGCGAGAGCCAAGCTGCTCGTCGCGCACGGTTCTTTTCAGGCGGACCAGCTGGACGGAGCCCAAGGTCGGCCTCCTGCGCGCCCAGGGGTGCGAAGCCTGTCGCAGGACCGTGCCGGCTCCCACACTTGCGACGCCTCGCGAGCGCGCCCCTCGCAGGAACCGATCTGCGCCATGATATAGCTTAGCTTGCACCTGCTGTCAAGAACAAAGTGAGAACACATCGTTGCGCAGACCCTGCCACGGCATCACCGGCCTTGGGCCGGTGATCCCGACCCGTAAGGCGCTCTGCTCTTCCAATCGGGATGGCCGGGACAGGCCCGGCCATGACGGGGAGGGTGTCAGGACGGACGGAGGGTGGCCACGACGCGGTGGGTGGACGGGAACCGTTCTAGGCCTGCTCCAGCACCCGCCTGAGCAGATCCTTCGCGTAGACCTCGTCGGTCCGGCAGCCTTCCGCCAGCCAGGCTTGGCGGGCCTGCGCGAGCAGTTCACCGATCCTCGGCCCTTTCGGGATGCCGCCATCCACGAGGTCGCCCCCCCGCAAGGGGAAGACCGGCACGGGTTCCGCCCCGGTGCGGTAGCGTTCCAGTGCCTCGCGGCCGCCAGGATGCACGATCGGGAACGGCTCGCCGGCGGTCGCCGTCAGGACGGTGTCGAGGGCCGCGACATCGTGATCCGCCGCCAGGCGGCGGATGGAAGCCGCGTCCAGGGGCAGGGCCCAGGTCTTCACAAGGCTCAGAAGCCGCGCATAGGCGACGAGCTTCCGGTGCTCGTCGTTGGAGAGACGCAGGCGCTCCCGCAGGCGGTCGGAATCCTCTTCGACCATCACCGCGAGCGCGGCCAGGCGCCAGACCGGGACGGGGTTCGCCGCGTCGGAGGCCGCCACCCGGCTGAAGCGGCCGAACTCGGCGGCGCCGCCCAGGAGCCACGGGAGGAAGCCGTGCTCCGCCAGGACGCCGATCGTGTCCTGCGCCCGCCGGGCGACCAGGAGCTTGAGCAGTTCGTGCCGGATCCGCTCCTTGGAGAGGATGTCCAGGCCCTGCCGCTCGGCACCCGCGGCCGCGAGCCCCTCTGGGTCCGGATCGGCCTGCGCGTATTCCGCGTGGAAGCGGAAGAAGCGCATGATCCTCAGATAATCCTCGCGGATGCGGGTGTGGGGATCGCCGATGAACCGGACCCGCCGGGCCGCCAGATCGGACACGCCGTCCGTGTAGTCGTGGAGCCGCCCGTCGAGGCCGAGCGAGAGCGCGTTGATGGTGAAGTCGCGGCGCCTGGCATCGAGCACGAAATCGCGTCCGAAATGCACGACCGCGTGGCGCCCGTCGGTTTCCACATCCTCGCGCAGAGTCGTGATCTCGTAAGGCTCGCCGGCGACGATCACGGTGATCGTGCCGTGCTCGATCCCGGTCGGCACCGCTTTGAACCCGGCATCCTTCGCGCGCTCGACGATGGCTTCGGGCAGCATGGTCGTGGCGCAGTCCACTTCCGTCACGGGCCGCCCGAGAAGGGCATTGCGCACGGCCCCGCCGACGATGCGGGTCTCCTCGGTGCCGTCATTAAAGACTTCCAGGAGACGGCGCAGGGGTGGGCGCTTAAGAAGGCTCAGCAAGGCCTGTCGATCGAGGGTTTCCATCACTCGAAATGTCCTGGGACGACCCGTCCGTTCTCGACGTGGGTCGGCACATAGGTGCCCGTCTCGCGTTCGGCCAGCAGGCCGGTCGCAACCAGCGAGGCGATCACGAAGCTCAAGCCCGCGATGGCGAGCCAGAGAGACTGGTCGCTCCAGTGCGACCAGATGAGCGGATTGCGGCGGCGGACGACGAGGTAGACGCCGAAGAGAACGAAGGGCAGGAGGAACAGAACCAAGCCCTGGACAACCGCCCGCGTCATGAACCGTAGAGCCTCTCATACAGATTGCGGATGATGCCCGCCGTCACGCCCCAGATGTAGCGTCCCTCGTAGGGCATTGCATAGTAGCGCCGCACCCTCCCCTTCCATTCGCGGGAATGGAGCTCGTGGCGGGCGGGATCCATGAGGAAGCCGAGCGGCACCTCGAAGGTATCGGCCACCTCGTCGTGATTGAGGTTGAGGCTGTAGGAGGGGGAGACCCGCGCCACCACGGGCATGACGAGATAGTTGGTGGTGGACAGGTAGGCGTCCAGGTAGCCGAGCGGGCTGATGAAGCGGCTGTCGAGGCCGATCTCCTCCATGGCCTCGCGGCAGGCCGCCGCAAGGACCGACGCGTCCTCGGGGTCGACCCGCCCGCCCGGAAAGGCGATCTGCCCGGAATGCTGCCGCAGCTGCGCCGAGCGCTCGGTCAGGAGGAGCATCGGCTCCGCGCGCATGACGACCGGGACGAGGACCGCGGCAGGCTTCGGGGTCAGGGGGTGGGCCAGGGGCACGTTGTCGAGGCTGTGGTCGCCGCGCGGATTGGCGAGCGCCTCCTCGGGATGCGGCGGCTCGGCCCGCAGGCGCTCGGCCGCCAGCGTCAGGAAGTCCGGCGCGTCGTGGGGAGCAAGCCGCATCAGGAGGCATCCAGAGCGCTGAGGGGAGCGATGGGGAAGAACATGCCATTGGCCATGACACCGAAGGTGGCAACGTCCGCCACATCCCGTTCTTCGCCCATGGCGACCAGATCCAGCGCCAGGGAGCGCGTCACCCGCGCCCACAGATCCCCTCGGATCTTCACGTAAGGTTTGACTCCGCCGTTGGCGTCCTGCTCGAAGCGCAGGGGATGCTCGGGCCCGACCTGCACGAGATCGTCCACATTGGTCCGGAATGCGATCTGGCGGCTTTCCCCATCGCCGTCCACGGCCATCTCGACGGCGAGGAACGGCGCATCTTCAACGGTGATGCCGACCCGTTCGACCGGCGTGACGAGCACGTAGCGCTCCGGATCCTTGCGCAGCACCGTCGAGAACAGCCTCACGAGAGCGGGGCGGTTGATGGGCGTGCCCATGTAGTGCCACGTCCCGTCGGCCGCGATGCGCATATCGATCTCGCCGCAATAGGCCGGGTTCCAGCGCTCGACCGGCGGTGGTCCCTTGCGCGTGCCATCGGAGCCCAGAGCCTCTGTCAGGCGGGCCAGGGCATTCCCGGGAGCGGAGGCGGAGGGATCGATCATGACGCAAGCGTGAACAGGATTTTGAACTTTATGGATCGACGAATGGCCGCCGATTGTTACTTCTTAGTGCATCGTGCGGAAAAGTGGACCCGGTTTTCCGCATCAACGATGCACACATCAATGACGAAGCATCGGATCCGATCCCAAAAGTGGGTCCACTTTTGGGTCCGATGCTTAAGAGCATAGAGCCCCCGGCTGTCTCGTCCACTCCATCCCGTTCCTTGCTGCGGCGCAACGACCCTTGCATCTCGACGCGGATCGAAGGCAGACTACCTACCGGGGGCAACTGCGATCGAGAGAGTGACCTCATGACGGCCAGCATTGCTCAGGCGCCTACCGCATTGGACGACGCGATCATCCGCAACGCGGAGGCGACCCTCGAGACTGTCGGTCGGGCCCGCGAGGCCATCCACACGGTCATCTTCGGCCAGGAAGACGTGGTCGATCTCACCCTCATCACGCTTCTCGCGGGCGGCCACGGCCTGCTCGTGGGCGTTCCCGGCCTCGCCAAGACGAAGCTGGTGGAGACGCTCGGCACTGTGCTCGGGCTCGACGCCCGCCGCATCCAGTTCACCCCGGACCTGATGCCCTCCGACATTCTCGGGTCCGAGATCCTCGACGAGGGCGCCGACCGGCGCCGCTCCTTCCGCTTCGTCAAGGGTCCTGTCTTCGCGCAGCTCCTGATGGCCGACGAGATCAACCGCGCGAGCCCGCGCACCCAGTCGGCCCTGCTCCAGGCCATGCAGGAGCATCACGTCTCCGTGGGCGGCGAGCGGCATGACCTTCCGCAGCCCTTCCATGTGCTGGCCACGCAGAACCCGATCGAGCAGGAAGGCACCTATCCCCTGCCTGAAGCCCAGCTCGACCGCTTCCTGCTCGAGATCGACGTCGGCTATCCGACGCGCGAGGCCGAGCGGCGCATCCTGATCGAGACCACGGGCGCCGACGAGCACAAGCCGCAGGCGGTCATGAACGCCGAGGCCCTCATGAACGCGCAGCGCCTCGTCCGCCGCCTGCCGGTCGGCGAGAGCGTGGTCGAGGCGATCCTCGACCTCGTCCGGTCGGCGCGTCCCGAGGGCAACGGCATCGAGGGCGTGACCGACAGGATCCTCTGGGGACCCGGTCCCCGCGCCAGCCAGGCCCTGATGCTGGCGGTGCGCGCCCGCGCGTTGATCGAGGGCCGGGTCGCCCCGTCCATCGCCGACGTGGTGGCGCTCGCCGAGCCGGTGCTCAAGCACCGCATGGCCCTGACCTTCTCGGCCCGGGCGGATGGAGAAACCATCAAGAGCATCGTCGGCCGGCTCACGTCGCGGCTGGCAGGCTAGGAACACCGTCATGGCCCGTGTCCGGGTCCTCCCCGAAAGCGCCCGCTCGCCGGGCCGCCGCGAAACGGAGAGCGCTCTCTCCCTCGCAGACCGCATGCCGCACCTCGTGCTCGAGTCCCGGCGGGTCGCCGCCAACCTGGCCCACGGCATCCACGGCCGCCGGCGCGCCGGCACCGGCGAAACCTTCTGGCAGTTCCGGCCCTTCGTGGCCGGCGAGGCGGCGCAGCGCGTCGACTGGCGCCGCTCGGCCCGCGACGACCGCCTCTATGTGCGCGAGCGCGAATGGGAGACCGCCCAGACCGTCTGGTTCTGGATCGACCGCTCCGCCTCCATGGGCTACGTCTCGGAGCTGGCGCAGGCGCCCAAGATCGAGCGCGCCATCGTGCTGGGCCTCGCGCTCGCCGATACCTTCGTCGAGGCCGGCGAGCGGGTCGGCATGCTCGGCCTCATGCCGCCGCGGGCAACCCGGCGCATCGCCGAGACCATGGCCCAGACGTTGGTGACGGACCGATTTTCCCTGGAGGAGGACCTGCCCCCGCAGGCTCCCGTGGCGCCGCAGCACGAAGCCGTTCTGATCAGCGATTTCCTGTCGCCCCTGCACGACGTCACCGCCATGGTCGAAGGCATCTCGTCGCGCGGGGCGCGCGGTCATCTCGTGATGATCGTCGATCCCGTCGAGGAGACCTTTCCGTTCCAGGGGCAGGCCGTCCTGCACGATCTCGAGGACGGGCTGTCGCTGCGGATCGGCGATGCGGTCTCCTGGGGCCGAGCCTATCGCCTGCGGATCGAGGAGCACCGGGAAGCGCTTCAGCAACTGGCCCGCCGCCGCGGCTGGACACTGACCATCCACCGCACCGACCGCCCGGCCAGCGAAGCCGCGCTCCGCATCATGACGCTCGTGTCGACGGCGCGCGGCACCGGGCCCGGAGGGCGCTGAGCGATGCTGGGCCTCCCCCTCACCTTCGCGGTTCCGCTCGTCCTGACGGCGCTCGCGGCCCTGCCGGCGATCTGGCTGCTCCTGCGCATCACACCGCCGCAACCGCGGCGGGTCGACTTCCCGCCCCTCAAGATTCTCGCGGATCTGCGGCCCGAGCAGGAGATGCCGGCGCGCACGCCCTGGTGGCTCCTTCTGCTGCGGCTGCTGCTCGCCGCCTTCCTGATCCTGGCGGCCGCGGGCCCGATCTGGAACCCGCTCGCGGAGGACGACAACCGCTCGCCGCTCCTGATCGTGCTCGACAACGGCTTTGCCGCCGCGCACGACTGGCGCGAGCGCATGAACCTCGCGGCGGAGCGCATCGAGGCGGCAGGCCGCGACGGGCGCACGGTCGCGCTCGTGGCGACCGCCGAGGCTCCCGCGGCCATCGAGCTGGCGAGCCCGGCCACCGCCCTGGAACGACTGCGCTCCCTCAAGCCCCTGCCGCATCTCCAGGACCGCCAGGCCGCGCTCGATTCCATCAGGCGTTTCATGGAATCCACGCCCGAGGCCAACATCGTCTGGATCAGCGACGGGGTGGCGGGCGTTGACGGACAGGGCTTCATCGACGGTTTGGCCAAGATGGCGAACGGGCAGCGGATCACCGTTCTGAAAGCGGAGCGCGCTCCGGCCCTGGCCGTTGCCGGCGCAGAGAATGCCAGCGGCCAGCTCAATGTCAGGCTCGTGCGTCCCGAGCCGAACGGACGCGATGCCGGCACCGTGCGCGCCCTCGACCTGAAGAGCCTGCCGCTTGCGGACATGCGCTTCTCCTTCGATCCGAACGCCACCGAGACCAACGTCGCGTTCGATCTGCCCACCGAAATCCGCAACGCCATCGCGCGCATCGAAATCCTCGGCGAAGGCTCGGCCGGCGCCGTGCATCTCCTCGACGAGCGCGGCAAGCGCCGCCGTGTCGGCCTCGTGTTCGGCGGCACCTCCGATCAGGCCCAGCCCCTGCTCTCGCCGCTCTACTACATCGAGCGCGCGCTCGCGCCCTATTCGGAGATCCGCAACGGACGCGGCGCGGTGGCCGACGCGGTGAACCAGCTCATCGACGAGCAGGTATCCGTTCTCGTGCTGGCCGATGTGGGCGGGCTCGACCGGGAGACCCTGGGCCGGGTCACGGCCTTCGTCGAGAAGGGCGGGATGCTCCTGCGCTTCGCCGGCTCCCGCCTGGCGGCCGGCAACGACGAGCTCGTGCCGGTGCGCCTGCGCCGGGGCGGGCGCAGCCTCGGCGGCACCCTGTCCTGGGACACGCCCAAGACCTTCGCGCCCTTTACCCGAGAAAGCCCCTATTTCGGCCTGACCGTGCCGGAGGAGATCGGCATCCGACGCCAGATCCTCGCGGAACCGGACGGCGACCTGCCGGCGAAGACCTGGGCGTCGCTCGTCGACGGCACGCCCATCGTGACGGCGGACAAGCGCGGCGACGGCATGATCGTGCTCTTTCACGTGACGGCCGACACCACCTGGTCGAACCTGCCCCTGTCGGGCCTCTTCGTCGACATGCTGCGCCGGACCACGGCGCTCGCGGGGGCGCCGAGCGATGCCAACGCGGAGGCGCGCAATGCGGAGAACGACACGGTGGCCCCACGACTGACCCTCGACGGCTACGGCATCTACACGTCGCCCCCGGCCAACGCTCGCGCCGTGGCGCGCAACTACGCCGAGCGCGCGACCGGAGAGCATCCGCCGGGCTTCTACGGGCCGGTGGATTCGAGTCTCGCGGTGAACGCGCTCCTGCAGGGCGACCGTCTCGCGCCTCTCGACTACGCTCCCCTCAACGCCCGGGTCGCCCCGCTCGCCGGGGCGCAGACCATCGATCTGCGCATGCCGCTCTTCATGCTCGCCCTGGTGCTCCTGCTGATCGACACCCTCGCGTCGCTCTGGCTCGGGGGCCATCTGTCGAACGTCGCCTCGCGTCTGCGCCGGGCCGGCGCCGCGGCCGCCATCGTGCTCGGCGCGTCCCTTCTCCTCAACCCGGCCTCGGACGCGAGCGCGCAGGAGCGCCGCTCCTCCATGTCGATGGAGAGCGCCAGCCCCGCCCTCGTGACGCGGCTCGCCTATGTGGTCACGGGCGATTCCCAGGTCGATGAAACGAGCAAGGCGGGCCTGACCGGGCTGACGCAGGTGCTGAGTCAGCGGACCGCCCTGTCGCCCGGAGAGCCCATCGGGATCGATCTCTCGCGGGACGAAGTGGCGTTCTATCCACTGATCTACTGGCCCGTCGTGGCGTCGCGGCCCATGCCGTCCGAAGCGGCGATCCGGCGCCTCGATGCCTTCATGAAGGGCGGCGGCACCGTGATCTTCGACACCCGCGACGCCTTCGGCAACCGTCCGGACGGCGCCCCCACGGCCGAGGGGCAGTATCTGCGCCGGATGCTGGCGAGCCTCGACATCCCGGAGCTCGAGCCGGTGCCCGCCGACCACGTGCTGACCAAGACCTTCTACATCCTGGACACCTTCCCGGGCCGCTACGCCACCGGGCAGACCTGGGTCGAGGCCCTGCCGCCCGCGCCCGAAGGCGAGGCGAGCCGCCCGGCCCGCTCCGGCGACGGCGTCTCGCCGATCATCATCACGTCCAACGATCTCGCGGCCGCCTGGGCGGTCGGGGCCAGGGGCGAATTCATCTACCCGATCGTGGGCAGCGACCAGCGCCAGCGGGAATTCTCGTACCGCAGCGGCGTCAACATCGTCATGTACGCGCTGACCGGCAACTACAAGGCCGACCAGGTGCACGTGCCGGCCCTGCTCGAACGCCTCGGGCAGTAAGAGGGAACCAGCTTGCTCTCGATCAGCTTCTCCCCGCTCATCCCGGCCTACGGCCTCTGGGCCCTCGGCGCGGTCGTCGCGCTGCTCGCGGTCCTCGCGCTGGTCTCCCGTGGACCCGTGGCGATCCTCCGGGCCGTCGCCCTCGGACTCGTGCTCCTGGCGCTCGCCAACCCGGCGCTCGTGCAGGAGGATCGGGAGAAGGTGAAGGACATCGTGGCGGTCGTGGTCGACCGCTCCACCTCGCAGACCCTGGGCGACCGTCCGGCCATGACCGATCAGGTGCGGGCCGAGCTGGAGCGGCGCTTCGGCTCCCTGGCCGACGTGGACCCGCGCTTCATCGAGGCGGATGACGGCAGCGGCGACGACGGCACGCGCCTGTTCGCCGCCCTCTCCAACGGGTTGGCCGACGTGCCGCCGGACCGGCTCGCCGGCGTCGTCTTCGTCACCGACGGCGTGGTGCACGACATCCCGTCCTCCGTGGAGGGTCTCGGCTTCCGGGCGCCTCTTCACGCGCTCATCACCGGTCGCCCCGATGAGCGCGACCGGCAGATCAAGCTCCTGGAGGCACCCCGGTTCGGCATCGTCGGCAAGGACCAGACGATCCGCGCACAGATCATGGAGCGCGGCGGCACCGGCTCGGCGCTCGTCACCGTTCGCCGCGACGGACAGGTTCTCACCCGCCAGCAGGTGCGGGCCGACACGCCCTTCTCCCTCGATGTACGCATTGAGCATGGCGGCACCAACGTGGTCGAGCTCGAAGTGGAAGGCCTGCCCAACGAGCTGACGCAGGCCAACAACCGGGCGGTGATTCCCATCGAGGGCATCCGCGAGAAGCTGCGCGTGCTGCTGGTCTCCGGCGAGCCGCATGCGGGCGAGCGCACCTGGCGCAATCTCCTGAAATCCGACGCCAATGTGGATCTCGTCCACTTCACGATCCTTCGCCCGCCGGAGAAGCAGGACGGCACGCCGATCAACGAGCTCTCGCTGATCGCCTTCCCGACCCGCGAGCTGTTCCAGCAGAAGATCAAGGAATTCGACCTGATCATCTTCGACCGCTACGCCAACCAGAGCATCCTGCCGTCGAGCTATTTCGAGAACATCGTGCGCTATGTGCGCGAGGGCGGGGCGATCCTGGTGGCGGCGGGCCCCGAATTCGCGAGCTACGGCAGCCTCGCGCAGACCCGGCTCGCGCCGATCATCCCGGGCCAGCCCAACGGCAGCATCGTCGAGCAGCCCTACAAGGCGCAGATCACCGATACGGGCGACCGTCACCCCGTCACCCGCGACCTTCCGGGCTCGGAGCAGTCGCCGCCGGCCTGGGGCGAGTGGCTGCGGATCATCGGCTCGCAGGTGCAGTCGGGCGATACGCTCATGTCGGGAGCGAACGACCTGCCGCTCCTCGTCCTGCGCCGGGAGGACAAAGGCCGCGTCGCGCTGCTGCTCTCGGACCATGCCTGGCTCTGGGCCCGCGGCTATCAGGACGGCGGCCCGCATCTCGATCTCCTGCGCCGCCTCGCCCATTGGCTCATGAAGGAGCCGGCTCTCGAGGAGGAGGCCCTGCGGGCGAGCGCGCAGGGCCGCGACATCCGGGTCGAGCGCCAGACCATGGCGGAAACCGCCGACCCGGTGACCATCGTGGCGCCGAGCGGCCAGGAGAGCAGCGTCCCGCTCACCGAGTCGCGCCCCGGTCTCTTCACGGCCCAGGTGGCGAGCCGCGAGCTCGGCCTGCACACGGTCCGCTCGGGCGATCTCATCACCTTCGTCAGCATCGGCCCGGCCAATCCGCGCGAGCTCATGGACGTGTTCAGCAACACGGAAGCGCTGAGCGCGATCGCCGAGGCGACCGGCGGATCGGTCCGCCGCGTCGCGGTGGCGGGCGATCAGAGCATCACAGTGCCGCGCGTTCTCGCGGTGCATTCGGGCACGCGCTTCTCCGGCGGCGACTGGATCGGAATCAAGCCGAGCGACAGCGCCATCGTGCGCGGGGTGTCCGTGTTCCCGATGGCGCTCGGCTTCGTGGGCCTCGTGCTCCTGATCGGCTCGACCCTCGCGGCCTGGCTGATCGAGGGACGGCGCCGGGCGTAAGCGAGGCGGCAATCCGCTCCTGCGTCATCACCGGCCTTGTGCCAGTGATCTCGATTGTTTGAAACACTGCGCTTTTCTGTATTGGGATGGCCGGCACAAGGCCGGCCATGACGTCGAGTGGTGAACAACGGATGCGGACTACCCGTCCGCGTCAGGGAGCGGGCTCACCAAACCCCTGGCGCCGGCCATGGCGCCTTCGCCCAGCTCCAGGGCCAGGAAGCGGGCCGGATTGACCGGGCCCGGAAGCTGCAGCTGCTGCGGCGGGATGCGCTTGAAGCCGAAGCGGCTGTAATAGGGCTCGTCGCCCACGAGCAGCACCAGGGTATGGCCCCCAGCCTTGGCGGCATCGAGGGAGCGGCGCATGAGGGCCGCCCCGATGCCGCGGCTCTCGAAGGCCGGCTCGACGGTGAGCGGGCCCAGCATCAGGGCCGGCACGTCGCCGGCCTTCACCGGGGTCATGCGCACCGAGCCGACCAGCAGCGTGCCGACCAGGGCCGTGAACGACAGGTCGAGCCGATGGGACGCCCCTTCCCTCAGGCGCGAGGCGGTGCGGGCGAAGCGGCCCGGGCCGAAGGCGCGCTCGTGCAGGCGCTCGATGGCCTCTGAATCGATGGGTTGCTCGGTGCGGATCTGGAGCGAGAGCTCGGTCATGGACGGACTCGGAGACGAGAAAGAGAACGAGAAGGCGGCGGAACTGAACGTCAGCCGTGTCGTCGTCGCGCAATCCGTGTGATGCTCATGGGGCTCGGCATTTCCTCAACGGTGCTAGCGCATTGTGCGGAAAAGTGGACCCGGTTTTCCGCGAAGAACGATGCGCTCTTCAAAGAGTGGAGCATCGGATGAGATTCCAAAAGTGGAATCCACTTTTGGGTCCGATGCTCTAGGCCATAGCAGCGCCGGGAACGCGGCGCAAACCCTCTCTCACCAGATGGCCGAGGGGGGCTGCCCGTCCAGGATCTCGGCCAAACGGCTGCGGGTCGCGGCGGTCGTTCCCTCGGGCAGTCGGTCGAGCGAGAAGAAGCCCGCCTCGGCGATCTCCCGGTCCGGCTGCTTGACCGACAGCACCGTGAACCGTCGGATGACGTAGACCAGCACGTGGTCGCGCCGGGAGATCCGGTTGTTGAAGAAGACACCGAACAGCCGGGGCGTTTCGTCCATGGCGATGCACGCTTCCTCCCGGAGCTCGCGGCCCAGCGCCTCGAGGGCGGTCTCGCCGGTCTCGACGCCGCCTCCCGGCAGGTGCCAGCCGGGCACATAGGTGTGCCGGATGAGGAAGACCCGGTTCCGGTCGTCGAGGACCACGGCCCGGACGCCGAGCGTCATGCCCCGGGAGAAGCGCCAATAGGTATGGAGCGCCCGGGAGACGAGGCGCGCAGACCGGCGAGGCTGAGGATCGGACATCGAACCACCCCATCACGATAAGATTACCGGAGGATGAATGTAGTCATTCATCAATTGCATAGCTGTTCCGGCAATTTGGCGCGTGACCGGGATTAGACAAAGGTCTAAGACAGGGCCAACCAAAGGTGTTCCAATGTTTCTCGCCCTGATCCTGTCCCGTCTCAACCGTTCCGCCCGCTTCTCCTGGTCCCCGGCCCTCAACCTCGAGGACCGCTCGATCTACTCGACCCTGATCCCGGGCGCCCAGTACTGAGTTCGAGGCCACCCCTCTGCTGACGCAGGGAGGCTTGGCAACCGCCCGGCTTCTTGTTTAGAATTCTTCTAAACAGGAGCAGGCATGAAGTCTCTGTCCCAATTGTCCGAGCGCGAGGTCATCGCGCTCGCCATCGGCAGCGAAGAGGAAGATTCGCGGATCTACCAGCATTTCGCGGATTGCCTCCGGGGTGATTTCCCCGCCTCGGCCGAGATCTTCGACGGCATGGCCGAGGAGGAGCGCGCCCATCGCAACGCCCTCTACGGCTTCTATCGTGACCGCTTCGGCGAGCACCTGCCGCCGATCCGCCGCGAGGACGTGCGTGGCTTCCTGAAGCGCCGTGCCGTGTGGTGGAGCCCCCATCTCGACCTCGACCGCGTGCGCCGCGAGGCGGAGGTCATGGAGCTGCAGGCGGCAAATTTCTACGAAAAGGCCGCCCGGCAGACCCTCGACGTGTCCGTGCGCGAGCTGTTCACGCGGCTCGCGGAGGTCGAGCGCGGCCACGAGCGCAAGGCCGGCGAGCTGCACGCCGCCCACCTGACCGACAGTGCCGAGGCCGCCGAGGAGCATGCCCGTCGCCGGCTCTTCGTGCTGCAATACGTGCAGCCGGGGCTGGCCGGGCTGATCGACGGCTCGGTCTCCACCCTCGCCCCCCTGTTCGCCGCCGCCTTCGCGACCCAGAACAACTGGGAGACCTTCCTGGTCGGGCTCGCGGCCTCGGTCGGCGCCGGCATCAGCATGGGCCTGACGGAAGCCCTCTCCGACGACGGCGAGATCACGGGCCGCGGCTCGCCCTGGCTGCGCGGGCTGGTCTGCGGCGTCATGACGGCGGCCGGCGGCCTCGGCCACACCCTGCCCTACCTGGTGCCGGATTCCTGGCCCAACGCCTTCCTCCTCGCCACCGGCATCGCGGCCCTCGTGGTGGCGGTCGAGCTCGTAGCGATCTCGTGGATCCGCACGCGGTTCATGGACACGCCGTTCTGGAGCGCGACCCTCCAGGTCGTCGTGGGGGGCGTTCTGGTGCTTCTCGCCGGGATCTTCATCGGCAGCGCTTGACGGGAGGGGTACCGCGCGCGAACTCTCGCTTCCCGACGCATCAATCCGGCCGCCATGTTCCGCATCGCTCACCTGACCGACCCCCATGTGGGTCCCCTGCCCCGGCCGCGTCTCAAGCAGCTTCTGAGCAAGCGCCTGACCGGCTGGTACAACTGGCACCGCAGCCGGCACGACCTCCATGACATGGAGCTCCTGGCAGAACTCGTCGCCGACATCCACGCGCAGAAGCCCGACCACATCACCTGCACGGGCGACACCTGCAACATCGGCCTGCCGGACGAATGGAAGACGTCCCGGGTCTTCCTCGAAAGCCTGGGCGACCCGTCCCGCGTGACCTTCGTGCCGGGCAACCACGACGCCTATGTGCGCGGCTCGCTCGAGGGCCTGCTGCGGGAGATCTCGCCCTGGACCCGCGGCGACGACGGCCGCGAAGGCGCGTTCCCCTACCTGCGCCGCTATGGGTCCATCGCCATGGTCGGCCTGTCCTCCGCCATCCCGACCCTGCCGTTCGTGGCGAGCGGACGGGTCGGATCGCGGCAGATGAAGGCCGTCGAGCAGATCCTCGGCGAGCTGGGGCGGGAACCGGGCTGCTTCCGGATCGTCCTGATCCACCACCCGCCCCATATCGGCGGCGCGGAGGCGGGCCGCAACCTCACGGATGCCTCCCGGTTCGAGAAGATGCTGTGCCGGGTCGGCGCGGAGCTCGTGCTGCACGGGCACAACCATGTGGGCTCACTCGCCCATCTCGACGGCCCGCGCGGCCCCATCCCGGTGATCGGCGCGCCCTCGGCCTCGGCGCGGGGCGGAACGCTGACCCACAAGGCGGGCTACCATCTCTTCACCATCGGCCGGGACGAGACCGGATTTCTCCTCATGGCCGAATTGCGGGGCCTGAAGCCCGACGGCACGGTCGGGGGGATGGGCATGCTCTCCCTCGCGCGCATTCGTCAGCCCGAGGCGAAGTCTTGAGTAAACCTCCGAGGCCGCACCAAAGCATAAGGCCCAGCTGAAACGCCAAGGTTCGAAGAATAGACGCGTCTTCCACTGTCGCGCGAGTCATCTCTATTGGCGTTCAGCGTAGCCGTGGCCAAGCTTTGACAGCTGGACCGGAATTTATGCTGAACGGAACCTGACTTTCCTGGAACCGCTTAGATCGATTGCCGTTGAAGGGGTGCAGCAGCAACCCATGACCTCCGCGAGCCTGATGGGCTTTGCACGGTGTTCTGCGATCCCGGTAACAGGAGTTCACCCCATGAAGAAATACCTTCCCGTCGCAGCCTTGCTTGCATCCGTTTCGGCCGTCCCGGCCTCTGCCCAAATCATGGACAGCCAGACCTACCGCACGATGGCGGCTCAATCGGATGCTTTCGAGATCGCCTCGAGCCAGCTCGCCCTTGAGCGCTCGCGCAATCCGGCCGTGCGCCGCTACGCCCAGAACATGATCAAGGACCACAGCATGACCAGCCAGGCCCTGAATGGCGGCCGCCCGGTCTATTCCGCGTCCGGTGAGTTCATCGGCGGATCTCTGGGCGGCACCCTCGCGGGCGCCGGCATCGGCGCCCTCGTGGGCGGTCCGGTCGGCGCGGCGGTGGGCGCGGGCGTCGGCGCGACGGCCGGCGCGACCGCGGGTGCGGCGGCCAGCGGCGCCCCGGGCACGGCCGGCGGCACGGCGACGGGCGCTCTGACGGGTGCCGGCGTCGGTGCCCTGGTGGGTGGCCCGGTGGGTGCCGCGGTCGGCGCCGGCGTCGGCGCGACGACCGGTGCTGCGGCCGGCCGCGCGGCCGACGTGCAGGCGACGGGCTCGGTGACCCCGATCCGCCTCGGCGTGCCGCTCTCCCCTGAGAAGACCGCCATGCTGAACCAGCTCGCCTCGACCTCGGGCCCGCAGTTCGACCGCCTGTACGGCCAGGCTCAGCGCATGGGCCACCAGGAGGCCCTCGCCCTGCATTCGGGCTATGCCCAGGCCGGCAACGATCCAGGCCTGCGCCAGTTCGCAGCCTCGGTGGTTCCGCATATCGAGCACCACCTCGCGGATGCCCAGCGCCTCCCGGGCGCCACGGCCCGTCGCCGCTAAGCGGCTTCAGATCGAACGACCTTTGCGGCGGGCCCTTGGCCCGCCGTTTGCCTGTTCGCCCAAAGCCGTAGTCCAAACCTGTTCGCCACGGCTTGCGGTGCCCCTTCCAGGGTGTAGGAAGGGAACAGCGGTCCGGCCTTCCGGATCCCTCGATCACTCCCGACATCCCGCGAGCTTCCATGGCCTACGTCATTCCCGCACCTTCGACTCCCGCCCTCCCCGTGGCCGGCAGCGCCGACCTCTTTCCGGTCCGCCGGGTCTATTGCGTCGGCCGCAACTATGCGGCCCATGCCCGGGAAATGGGTGGCGATCCGACCCGCGAACCGCCCTTCTTCTTCATGAAACCGGCCGATGCCCTCCAGCCGGTCACGGAGGGCGAAACGGCAGACCATTCCTATCCCCCGAAGACCGGGAACTACCACTTCGAGATCGAGATGGTCGTGGCCCTGGGCAAGGGCGGGCGCGACATCCCCGTCGAGCAGGCCCTCGACCACGTCTTCGGCTATGCGATCGGCCTCGACATGACCCGCCGCGACCTCCAGGACGAGGCGAAGCAGCTTCGCCGCCCCTGGGAACTCGGCAAGGCGGCCGATCATTCGGGCCCGGTCGGCCCGATCCATCCGGTCTCGCAGGTTGGACACCCGGCCGGCGGCACGATCTCCCTGTCCGTGGACGGAGCGACGAAGCAGACGGCGGACCTCTCCGACATGATCTGGTCGGTCGCCGAGCAGATCGCCTACCTGTCCTCCTATTTCGAGCTCGCGCCCGGGGACGTGATCTTCTCCGGCACGCCGGACGGAGTCGGCGCCGTAACCCAGGGACAGACCATGGTCGGCGCGGTCGAAGGCCTCGGCGAGATCCGGCTCCGGGTCGTGTGAGGGCCGAGCGCTCCCCCCTTGCGTTTTGGTCGAGTTTGTCTGTTACTGCGTCACGGCGCGGCCCTCTCGGGGGCCGCGGGCACGTCAGGCCTCGGCGCGAAGCCGGGGCCCATAAATAAGGGAACGACTATGAATTTCGTTAAGACCGTCGGCCTGGCTCTTCTCGGTTCCGCGCTTGCGATCGGCGGAGCGGCCGCCCAGCAGAAGACGGTAAAGATCGCAACCGAAGGCGCCTATGCCCCGTGGAACTTCACCGGCGCGGGCGGCAAGCTCGAAGGCTTCGAGATCGACCTCGCCAACGACCTCTGCAAGCGCATGAACGTCAAGTGCGAGATCGTGGCCCAGGACTGGGACGGCATCATCCCGGCCCTGACCGCCAAGAAGTACGACGCCATCATGGCCGGCATGAGCATCACCGACGAGCGCAAGAAGACCATCGACTTCGCCGGCCCCTACGTGAACGGCCCCAACGGCTACATGGTCGCCAAGTCATCGCCCCTCGCCAAGATGGTGGGCACGGGCCAAGCCTTTAACCTCGGCACCCAGCAGGCCGCCGCCGAGAAGGCCATCGACGCTTCGAAGGAGATCCTCAAGGGCAAGACCGTCGGCGTCCAGGGCTCGACGATCCACGCCAACTTCGCGGACAAGTACCTGAAGGGCACTGCGGAAATCCGCGAGTACAAGACCACCGAACAGCACGACCTCGACCTCGCGGCCGGGCGTATCGACGCCGTCCTGGCGGATTCCACGGCCATCATGGGCACCCTCGATAAGCCGGAATTCAAGGATTACGTCATGGTCGGCCCGTCCATCACCGGCGGCCTCCTGGGTGCCGGTGTCGGTGTCGGCCTGCGGAAGGGTGATGACGAGTTGAAGAAGAGCTTCAACGAGGCGATCAACGCGGCGGTCAAGGACGGCACGGTCAAGACCCTGTCCATGAAGTGGTTCAAGGTGGACATCTCCCCCAAGGGCTGATCTTCCGGCATCGGGTTGGAGTTTCCGCCCCGTGTCATCATCGGCCTTGTCCCGGTGATCCCGATCGGAGAAGCGACGCGCTTCAAACAACCGAGATGGCCGGCACGAGCCCGGCCATGACGTGGCAGGCAACCATGACATCCAGGGGCGCGGCGCAAGCCGCGCCCTTTTTGTATCGATCCGGCCCGGCTGCGACCGAAATCGCCAGCTTGGGCGCTTTATTCAGCATGTTTAGGACTTGCGCCGGCTTGGCTTTTGAATGTTAGCTTCTGGACGCGAGATGACGGTCCTAAGACCCTCATCCGACAACAGGATCAGTTGAAGCTGACCAGAGGGAAGACGATGAAATTCTTCAAGACACTGGGTCTCGGCCTGCTCGCCTCCGGACTCGCCATCGGCGGAGCGGCCGCGCAGGAGAAGACGGTGAAGATCGCCACCGAGGGCGCCTATGCCCCGTGGAACTTCACCGGCGCGGGCGGCAAGCTCGAAGGCTTCGAGATCGATCTCGCCAACGAGCTGTGCAAGCGCATGAAGGTGAAATGCGAGATCGTCGCCCAGGATTGGGACGGCATCATCCCGGCCCTGCAGGCGAAGAAGTACGACGCCATCATGGCTGGCATGAACATCACCGAGAAGCGCCTCGAGACGATCAACTTCTCGATCCCCTATGCGGCCACCCCGCACGGCTTCGGCGTCATGAAGGATTCTCCCCTCGCCAAGCTGGCGGGCTCCGGCACGACGGTGAGCCTCGACAAGGATCCCGAAGGCGCCAAGAAGGCCATCGAGGCCTGGAAGCCGCTCCTGAAGGGCAAGACGGTCGGCGTGCAGACCTCGACCGTGAACGCGCAGTTCGTCGAGACCTACCTGAAGGACACGGTCCAGATCCGCGAGTACAAGACCACGGAGCAGCATGACCTGGATCTCTCCGCCGGCCGCCTCGACGCAATCTTCGCCGGACAGGGCGCCCTGAAGGCCACGCAGGAGAAGCCCGAGTTCAAGGACATGATCATTGCCGGAACGGGCATGCGCGGCGGACTGCTCGGCCGCGGCGTCGCGGTGGGCATGCGCAAGGACGACACCGAGCTCAAGAAGAGCTTCGACGAGGCGATCCAGGCGGCGATCAAGGACGGCACCATCAAGACCCTGTCCGAGAAGTGGTTCAAGCTCGACGCGACCCCGCAGGCCTGACGCGAGGAACCGGACCCGGAAGGAGCCGCTTTCGGACCCGATGCTTGAGCGTACTGGAAAATAAGTCCCGGATCCTGCTACACGGACCCGGGACTCGCTCGGGTCGAAGGTCCGATGTGACAGATCTTGTCTCACCTCCTGCCTCTCGGTGAGGGGAGACGTATTCAAGAAAGTTGAGACGCGTGCAGCAGCTGAGCTATTTCGAGCTCGTCGGGTTCGGCCCCAACGGTTGGGGATGGGCTCTTCTCACCGCGACCGGGATGACGATCGCCGTCGCCACATGCGGCTTTCTCGCAGGCTCCATCGTCGGCACCCTGGTGGCCTGGGGGAAGATCGGGGGCAACGTCGTGATCCGCAGCCTGGCGGATGGCTACACCACCGTCCTGCGCGGCATTCCCGATCTTCTCGTGATCTACCTCTTCTACTTCGGCGGCAGCGCGGCGCTCGGCGCCATCGGCAGCCTGTTCGGGGCCGAGGGCTTCATCGGCGTGCCGGCCTTCGCCACCGGCGCCATGGCCATCGGCATCGTGTCGGGCGCCTATCAGGCGGAGGTGTTCCGCGGGGCCTTCCAGGTCGTGAGCCGCGGCGAACTCGAGGCGGCGCGGTCCGTGGGCATGCATCGCTGGCTGATGTTCCGCCGCATCATCGCCCCGCAGGTCCTGCGCTATGCCATTCCCGGCCTCGGCAACACCTGGCAGCTGGTCTTGAAGGAATCGGCCCTGATTTCGGTGACGGGCCTCGTCGAGCTGCTGCGGCAGTCGCACATCGCGGCCGGCTCCACCCGCCGCCCGTTCGACTTCTACATCACGGCGGCGGTCCTCTATCTGCTCATCACCTGGGTTTCGACCTATCTGTTCCAGCGCGCGGAGGCTCATTCGATGCGTGGCATGCGGAGGGCTTCCTGATGGACTTCGCCTTCATGCGGGATACCTTCCTGACCCTGATGGGAGGCGTGCCCCTCACCCTGAACCTGGCGTTCACGGCGGTCGCGTTCGGGGCCGTCTTCGCGATGCTGCTCGCGCTCATGCGCATGTCGCGCGTCAAGGTGCTCGACTGGCCGGCGCAGGCCTATGTCTTCGTGTTCCGCGGGACGCCCCTGCTCGTGCAGATCTTCCTGATCTATTACGGCCTCGGCCAGTTCCGGCCGACCTTGCAGGAATGGGGATTGTGGACCTTCTTCCGCGAGCCCTACTGGTGCGCGGTGCTGGCACTCACCCTCAACACGGCCGCCTATGCCAGCGAGATCTTCCGCGGCGGCCTGCAATCGGTGCCGCACAACCAGGTCGAGGCCGCGCGGGCCTGCGGCATGTCGGGCTTCCTGCTCTTCCGCCGCATCGTCTTCCCGATCGCGGTCCGGCAGGCGCTCCCGGCCTACGGCAGCGAGATCATCCTCATGGTCAAGGCCACGTCGCTGGCCTCGATCATCACCATGATGGAGGTGACGGGACTCGCCGCAAAGCTGATCTCGCAGACCTTCCGGGCCGTCGAGGTCTTCATCGTGGCAGGCCTGATCTACCTGATCCTCAACTTCATCATCACGCGCATCATCATGGCCATCGAGTGGTGGCTCTCGCCCCATCTGCGCCGCCCACCGGCCATCGAGCCGCGCCTGGAGGCCGCCCATGTCTAACGGAGTTGCATCCTTGTCTTCCGAGTCCGCTGCTGCCGTCTCCGTCAACGATCTCCGCAAAAGCTTCGGGAGCCTCGAGGTGCTCAAGGGCGTGTCGCTCAGCGCCCGGGAAGGCGACGTCATCTCGATCCTCGGCGCGTCGGGCTCCGGCAAGTCCACCATGCTCCGCTGCATCAACATGCTGGAGGTGCCGGATTCCGGCGAGATCCGCATCGGCGGCGAGACGATCGGCCTCAGGAAGGGCCGCAAGGGCATGGAGCCGGCCGACCAGCGGCAGGTGGACCGCATCCGCTCGCGGGTCGCCATGGTGTTCCAGAGCTTCAACCTCTGGTCCCACATGACCATCCTGGAGAACGTGATCGAGGCGCCCGTTCACGTGCAGAAGCGCCCGAAGGCCGAGTGCATCGCCGAGGCCGAGGAACTGCTGAAGAAGGTCGGCATCGTCGACAAGCGCAACCAGTATCCCTCCCACCTCTCAGGCGGCCAGCAGCAGCGCGCGGCGATCGCCCGGGCGCTCGCCATGCATCCCAAGGTGATGCTGTTCGACGAGCCGACCTCGGCGCTCGATCCGGAACTCGTCGGCGAGGTCCTGCGCGTCATGCGCTCCCTCGCCGAGGAAGGCCGCACCATGCTGGTGGTGACCCACGAGATGGGTTTCGCCCGCGACGTGTCGAACCGGGTCGTGTTCCTGCACAAGGGCGTGGTCGAGGAGGAAGGCGCGCCGGCCCAGGTGTTCGGCGCTCCGAAATCCGAGCGCTTCAAGCAGTTCATCTCGAGCCACCGCTGAGCGTCGGCTCCATGATTTCTACCGATCGGGATCACCGGCACAAGGCCGGTGATGACGGGAAGACGGCAACGACAAACACGAAGGGCGAAGCGGCATCCGCTGCGCCCTTTCTCGTCATCGCTTCTCGATGCGCCGGATCGGAGGCTGCGCCGGCGGGAACGGTCCTGGGGCGCGGATCGATCCGCGGCCCGCGCCATTCCTCGACGCGCGGCTCACGGGGCGCTCCACCGAAGAACAGGCCGAGCACGGCCGGAACCGCCAGGATCACCAGGCAGACGAGGCCCCACACCACCACGATGGCGCCGAGGCCCAGGCCGCGCAGGGTCATGAGCGCCCAGGACAGCCACTCGACCGTCTCCGGATGGCCCGTCACGACGTCTGCATGGCGCGCCGCCACGCCGCCGAAGAAGTCGACGAGACCGTACGCACCCCAGGCGAAGAGCGACCACACAGCCACGGCGAACCAGGCGAGGATCCAAAGGAAGCGCTTCATCAGCGCTCGTCCACCCGGACGGCCGTGCCGTCGATCTCGAGCGGTCCGCGCTTGGGCGTGCCCAGATGCTCGTGGATGATCCGCAGGTTGCGCTGGTTGGCCTTGAAGAACACGTCGAATACGTCACCCGCCAGCGGGATCGCGCCGATCGCCGTGTCGACCACCACGTTGCCGATCATGCGGGCGATCTTCCAGCGCGGCAGGCCGAGCTGGCGCGCCTCCCAGATGATGTAGCTGGCGAGCGCGGCCGAGATCGCGTCGCCCACGCCCGGCACGAGACCGAGCACGGCATCGAAGCCGACGCGCCGGTTCAGGCCCGGGATCATCACGGCGTTGTCGAGAAACTTCGCGACGAGCGTGACGCGCGCGAGCGCATCGGCCCGGGTCGGTCCGGCGGTCTTGATCGCGTCGAAAACGGCGGTCCGAGCAGTGTTCATTCCTGTCTCCGTGCGGCCGATCCCGATGATCGGCACAACGGATCTGGATGTGTGCATTCCGGCTCGCTTTTGCAAGATTCCAGCCCGTTATTCCGTAACTCACCCGAAATTTCCCGTGGCGGGATTCCTTGCAGGGCAAAGCTTTGCCGGCCAAGCGTGGCCTTTGCGCCTCTGATCGCCCCTAGGTGTTCTTGCCTAGGGCAAGCTTAACCTTAGGTAGCCGTGCCTAACGCTGCGACATCAACCCTTGGTGGCTGATCCACAAGCAGCGAAAGCCGGTGGGGGGACCGAGCCGGCGCAGGACCTCAAGTAGGGGCTCAGTACGGGAGAACCCGATGAGCATCGTTTGCCGCGTTCGCTGGACCTCGAAGGTGGCCGTCATGGCCGGGGCCTTTCTGGCGGGACTGTCGCCGGGTCCGCTCAAGGCCGGCGATGAGGACGCCGGGATCATTCCTTCGGCGCAATACGCCAGCCTGCCGTCCCAGGAGCGCCTCGACGACCCCGCCGCCACCGGAAGCCTGCCGGACGCGAAGGGAATTTCTGGTTTCTCGTCGCTGGTGTCCCTGGGAACGATCACCCTGCGCGCCAGCGCCCCCACCCACTGCATTCCGGGCAACCTGCGCGACGTGGTGGCGTCCGTCGCCGCGACGTTCGGCCCCGTGAGCATCGAGTCGACCCATCGCAGCAGCGGCCGCAATTGGCGCGCCGGCGGCGCCCGCCACTCCCTGCACCTCTCCTGCCGCGCGGTCGATTTCCGCGTGCGGGCGAAGGCGCGGGGCGTGATGGCCTACCTGCGGGCGCATCCCCAGGTCGGCGGCCTCAAGATCTATCGCAACGGGATCATCCATATCGACAACGGCGAGCGCCGTTCCTGGTGACGATCCGGGCCGGCTCCGATACAACGGCGGGATGTTCGAGACCTTCACACACCGACAGATCGAAACCTCCGGCGCCGTCATCAACCTCCGCCATGGCGGAAGCGGACCGCCGGTCCTCCTGCTGCACGGGCATCCGCAAACCCATGTCATGTGGCACAAGGTGGCGCCGAAGCTCGCCGAGACCTACACGGTCGTGTGCGCCGATCTGCGCGGATACGGCGACAGTTCGAAGCCCGCGACGACCCCGGACCACGAGCCCTATTCCAAGCGCGCCATGGCGCGCGACCAGGTCGAGGCGATGCAGGCTCTCGGCTTCGAGCGTTTCGCCGTCGTCGGGCATGATCGCGGCGGGCGCTGCGCCTACCGCATGGCGCTCGATCATCCGGACCGGATCGTGTCGCTGTCCGTCCTCGACATCATCCCGACGGCCGAGCATTTCCAGCGCACCGACATGGCCTTCGCCATGGGCTACTGGCACTGGTTTTTCCTCGCCCAGCCGCACCCGATCCCCGAGCGCCTGATCGCGTCGGATCCGGACGTGTTCTATCTGCGCCGCGGGCGCTCGCTGTTCGACGAGGCGGCGCTCGCGGAATATCGCCGCTGCTACACGGATCCGACGACGATCCACGCCATGTGCGAGGATTACCGGGCCGGCGCCACCATCGACATGCGCCTCGACGAGGAAGACCAGAAGGCCGGCCGCCGCATCGCCTGTCCGGTGCAGGCGCTCTGGGGCCTGAAGAACGGGCTCGAGCGGTGGTACGACGTCGTCGGGGTCTGGCGCGACTGGGCCGGCAGAGTGGAAGGCCACGGCATCGATTGCGGCCATTATCTCGCCGAGGAGGCCCCCGAGGAAACGCTGGCGGCTCTGGAGCCCTTCCTGGAGAGGGCGTTCAAAGACTAATCTCAGACGTCATGGCCGGGCTTGACCCGGCCAACCCGATGCGAAAGGTGCGGCGTCTCCGGAGATCGGAATCACCGGCACAAGGCCGGTGATGACGACGAAGGTGAGCACTCCGACACCGTGTCAGGCGGAGGTCGCAAGGTCGAACGGGCCTATGCGAACGGCGCGATCGCGATCCCGTTTGCCTCCAGATTCGCGCGGACCGTCCGGGCCATGGCGACGGCGCTCGGCTCGTCGCCATGCACGCAGATCGTGTCGATCTCGACCGGGATCCGCTTTCCGGACACTGTCGTGATCGCCCTGTCCTGCACGGCGCGGAGAATGCGCTCGGCGGCGAATTCCGCATCGTGCAGCACGGAACCCGGCTTCTTCCGGCTGGTGAGCGTGCCATCGTCCTCGTAGGTGCGGTCGGCAAAGATCTCGCGGGCGACCTTCACGCCAATCTGCTCGGATGCCTTTTCCATGGGAAGGCCCGGCATGCAGACATTGACCAGGCTCCGATCGACGCCCTTGATGGCCCGGGCGATGGCAAGCGCGAGCTCCATGTCCTCGTTGGCCATGTTGTTGAGCGCGCCGTGCGCCTTCACGTAGGTGACCTTGTGCCCGGCCAGCGCCGCGAGAGCCTGCATGGCGCCGATCTGATAGGCCACCATGCGCTCGATCTCGGCCGGCGAGTCGCCGCGGATCATGCGGCGTCCGAAGCCGTGAAGGTCATTGAAGCCCGGATGCGCCCCGATGGCGACACCCTTGCGCTTCGCGATCTCCGCCGTGCGGAACATGATCGACGGATCGCCCGCGTGATACCCGCAGGCGATGTTGGCCGACGAGACGATGTCGAGCATCGCTTCGTCGTCGCCCATCGGCCAGGGGCCGTATCCTTCACCCATGTCGCAATTGAGATCGATCGTCATGTCCGTCACACTAGAACCGGCTGGGCCGTTTGCTGCCCCACATGGAAGATGCGCTTGTAGCGCTCGACCTCCGCCCTCGGCCCCATGGCCTTGGTCGGATTGTCGGAGAGCTTCACCGTCGGCCGGCTGTCGGCCGAGATCACCTTGCACACGATGGAGATCGGGTCGAGGGCTCCCTCGGGCGCAAGGCCGCGGAAATCGTTGGTGAGCAGCGTGCCCCAGCCGTAGCCGATGCGCATGCGACCGCGGAAATGCCGGTGGATGCGCTCGATCACGTCCACGTCGAGCCCGTCGGAGAAGATCGCGAGCTTGTCCTTCGGGTTCTGCCCGCGCTCGTTCCACCACGCGATGGCTTCCTCGCCCCCCTCGATCGGATCCTTCGAGTCGACGCGGATGCCCGTCCAGGACGCCACCCAGTTGGGCGCGTTGCGCAGGAAGTTCGTGGTGCCGTAGGTATCCGGCAAGATGACGCGCAGGTTCCCCTCGTAATCCTGCTGCCAATCCGCCAGCACCCGATAGGGCGATTCCGCCAGTTCCTCGTCGCTGTCGGTCAGGGCCGCGTAGACCATCGGCAACTCATGGGCGTTCGTGCCTACGGCCTCGACCTCCTGGCGCATGGCGATGAGACAGTTGGAGGTGCCGAGAAACGAGGAGCCGAGTCCCTCCATCATCGCCTGAACGCACCAGTCCTGCCAGAGGAAGCCGTGCCGCCGCCGCGTGCCGAAATCGGAGATGGACAGATCCGGGAGCTTTCTCAGGCGCTCGATCTTCTCCCAGACCCGCGTCATCGCCCGGGCATAGAGCACCTGAAGCTCGAACTTCGCCATGCCCTTGAGCACGCCGCGGGAGCGCAGCTCGTTGAGGATCGCGAGCGCCGGGATCTCCCACATGGTGGTTTCGATCCAGGGCCCATGGAAGGTCAGCACATATTGGCCGTCCTCCTTCTCGAGCAGGTATTCCGGGAAGCGGAAGGTTTCGAGCCAGTCCATGAACTCCGGCGAGAACATCTGCCGCTTGCCGTAGAACGTGTTGCCGCGAAGCCAGGTGGACTCGCCCCGCGTCAGGGAGAGGCTGCGCACGTGGTCGAGCTGCTCGCGCAGCTCCCCGGCATCGATGATGTCGGCCAGTCGGATGCGGGTGGTGCGGTTATGAATGCCGAACGTGACCTGCACGTCCCGATGGCGGCGAAAGATCGTCTGCGCCATCAGAAGCTTGTAGAAATCCGTATCCAGGACGGACCGGACGATCGGGTCGATCTTCCAGGTATGGTTGTAGACCCGGGTCGCGATGTCCACCATCGCCTGCTCCATGCCACTCGAGGGAGGCGAGACAATAGCGAAGGGGCGCCCGGGATGAAAGAGTGCCGGCTACGAGACTTTGTGAGGCCTCTCACGGAGGCAGGACATCCACCTGGATCGACGCGTAATAGGCCGCCACGTCGGCGATGTCCTCGTCGGACAACTCCTTCGCTACAATGTTCATGGACTCGTTCTTGCGCTCGCCGGACCGATAGGCCTCGAGGCTCCTGGTGAGATAGGTCTCGACCTGACCGGCGAGGTTCGGCGCCTCGGGGTTCTTCGACAGCCCGTCGAGGCCGTGGCAGCCCTGACATGTGGTGAGCTTCTGGCGCCCGGCCCTGGCGTCTCCTGCCTGGCTCGGACCGCAAGCAAGGCTGCCCAGCAGCATGGCCGTGAATGCGAGGAAATGGCTCGTCTTCATGCGTGATGGTCCCATGGGAAGCGGGCGCGCCGCGTGGCGCGCCCGTCGGGAGATCGTTACCGGCCTTCGTAGGAGATGCGGTAGACCGCGCCGGCCGTATCGTCCGACACCAGCAGGGAGCCATCGGGCAGCATGGCGACGTCCACCGGCCGCCCGAGATACTCGCCGTTGTCTGTCAGCCATCCTTCCGCGAAGATCTGCGGCTTGTCGGCTGTCCCGTCCTGCTTGATCGGCGTGAACATGATCCTCGCGCCGACCGGTTTGGTGCGGTTCCAGGAGCCGTGCTGGGCCGAGAAGATGCCGCCTTGATAGGTCTGCGGGAACATCTTGCCCGTGTAGAACATCATGCCGAGATCCGCCGCATGAGGATCCATTTCGGCCTGCGGCCCGACGACGCCGGCCGGAACCTGATCGTCCTTGTACTCGACCGTGCGGACGGTGCCGCCGCCATAATACGGGAAGCCGAAATTCTGTCCCATACTGGCGATGCGGTTCAGCTCGCCGGGAGGCTGATCGTCGCCCATTCCGTCGACCTGGTTGTCGGTGAACCACAGCGACTTGTCAGCGGGGTTGAAGTCGATGCCGACCGAGTTGCGGATGCCCGTCGCATAGACCTCGCGGTTCTTGCCGTCCTGATCCATGCGGATGATGCCGCCGATGCCTGTCCGCTTGTAGAGGTCGAGCTTGTCTTTCGCCGGTACGTTGAAGGGCTGGCCGAGCGCGATATAGAGCTTGTTGTCGGGCCCGACCCGGCAGACGCGGGCCGTATGGTTGAAGCTTTCCTCCGACGGCGGGATGAGGTCTCCCTGCTTGGCGACCACGAAGGCCGCGACATCCGGTCCTTCATAGAAGAACTCGGCGGCCGGGAATTGCAGCACTCGGTTCTGCTCGGCGACATAAAGCATCCCGTCACGCGAGAAGCAGACGCCGTTGGGAATCTTGAACGCGACGGACGGGGCGAACTGCTTGACCTCGTCGGCGACGCGATCCTTGTCGCGATCTGTCACGACATAGACGTTGTTCTTGCGGGTTCCGACGAAGACCACGCCGGCATTGGGGCCGACCGCCATGTGGCGCGCATCGGGCACGATCGCATAAAGATCGATCTTGAAACCGGCCGGCAACTGGATTTTCTCGAGGTTCTTCCGAATGGCATCGGCGCGACGCCCCTCCTGCGCGATGGGTCGCGGCTCGGTGGTTCCCGTGCTCTGGAACGACGTCAGCTTCTCGAGATTGCCTGTCGGCGATTGGGTGGCAGGCTGAGCGAAACTCGAGGACGCGAAAGCAACAATCGAAACTGCGGCAAGCAGGACGAACTTCATTGTTTCCTCCCTAAGACCGCCCCCAAGGCCTGTTCTTGATTACGACGAACGGTTTTTTCCGTATTGTCTTCGTTGCTCAAACATACCTAAGCTTCTTCCGTAAAGGTAGATAGAATCAAGCCAAAGAAAAGGGGCCGCGTGCGGCCCCGAGACTGTCGCGCTGCAGCGAAACCTCAGCTCAGATTGACCTTCGCCTGATCGCCAGGATGGGGCGGCTGACCGGTGATGGCAGCCTTCGCATAGCCGTAGAGATGCACCAGGGTCGACGAGGGACTGTCCCAGTATTCGCCCTTGGCCGGGTGAACGCGGATCAGGGCGATCTGCGGATCGTCCACGCCCTTCGGGAACCACGCCCGCAGAGGCTCCGACCATTTCTCCTCGATCGTCGCCTTGTCGCGCACGATCTCGGCCCGTCCTGTCACCGACACATAGGTCTGGCTGCTCGGATCGGCATAGGCGAGGTTGACCTCGTTGTCGCGGGAGAGTTCCGTCGTCTTGGGCGATTGGATCTGGGTGAAGAACCAGAGATCCCCGTGCTCGTCCGCCTCCTGGCTGTGCATGGGCCTGCTGTGCAAGGTACCGTCCGTGTCGACGGTGGTCATCATGGCGATCTTCACGTCCTTGATCAGGTCATAGAGCTTCCCGGCATTCGGATCGTTATGGCCGTGTTGGTGCATCGTCGTCTCCTCGATCGTATGTGGCAGGCACTCGGGATTGATCAGCCAAGGCAGTGACGCGGCCGGCCGGGCCGGCTCCCGAGGGATCGGGTGAACAACGGACAAGGTGCAGTTTGGTTCGGGATATGCACCCTGGCCGCCATCGATGGCCTTAACGCGCAGGCTCCGGACCTATACATGAAGGGCAGAATCCTCGGAGCCATCAGGAGACGACATCGTGGCCATTACCCGTGAGCATGTGCTGCAGGCCCTGTCGACCGTCATGGTCGACGCCGGCGGAACCAACCTCGTCGCCTCGGGACGGCTGTCGGACGTGGTGGTGGACGATGCGAGCCGCGTCATGTTCTCCATCACCATCGATCCATCGGAAGCCGCCGCCATGGAGCAGGTGCGGCAGGCCGCCGTCACGGCCGTGCAGGGCCTGCCGTCCGTGAAGGGCGTCTTCGCTAGCCTCACAGCCGACCGGCCCTCCGGTTCCGGCGCATCTCCTTCCCCGGCCGCCCCGCAGCGGCCGCGAGCGGCGGCCCAGCCCAGGAATCAGCGCATTCCCGGCGTGCAGCATGTGATCGCGGTCGCGTCCGGCAAGGGTGGCGTCGGCAAGTCCACGACGGCCTGCAACCTGGCTCTCGGCCTGAAGGCCCTCGGGCTGAAGGTCGGCCTGCTCGATGCGGACATCTACGGCCCCTCGGTGCCGAAGCTCCTCGGCATCCACGGCAAGCCGCGCCTGCTCGAGAACCGCGTTCTCGAACCGATGGAAGCCTTTGGGCTGAAGGTCATGTCGATCGGCTTCCTGGTCGAGGAGGAAGCGGCCATGATCTGGCGCGGACCGATGGTGATGTCGGCCATTACCCAGATGCTGCGGGAGGTCGCCTGGGGTGATCTCGACGTGCTCGTGGTCGACATGCCCCCGGGCACCGGCGATGCGCAGCTCACCATGGCGCAGGCTACGCCGCTGGCCGGCGCCGTAATTGTGTCGACGCCGCAGGACCTCGCCCTCATCGATGCCCGACGCGGGGTGTCGATGTTCAAGCGGGTGGAGATCCCGATCCTCGGCATCGTCGAGAACATGGCGACCTTCATCTGTCCGCATTGCGGCCAGAGCTCCCACATCTTCGGCCATGGCGGAGCGCGTGAGGAGGCCAGGCGTCTGGACGTCCCCTTCCTCGGCGAAGTTCCACTGACCATGACGATCCGCGAGTTGTCCGATTCGGGCCGGCCCGTCGTCGTGGCCGATCCGGATGGTCCGCATGCCGGTATCTACAAGGACATGGCACGGCAGATCTGGACTGCGCTCACGGGGGGCGCCACAGCCAGGCCGGCTCCCCGCATCGTGATCGAATGAGCGGGGCCGCCACGATGCCGCCGACTGTCGGGGTCGTTCTCGCGGGAGGCCTTTCGCGGCGCATGGGCGGCCAGGACAAGGTTCTGCTAGCGTTCGAGGGTCTCACGCTCCTCGAATACGTGGCGCAGCGCCTCGCCCCGCAATGCGAGAGCCTCATCGTCAACGCGAATGGCGAACCCCGGCGCTTCGGAACCCTGCCCTTCCCTGTCGTGACGGATTCGGTAGCCGGGCATCTCGGGCCCCTGGCAGGCATCCTGACGGCTCTCGAATGGACCCAGGCCCACCGCCCGGGCGTCGAATGGGTAGTCAGCGTTCCGGCCGATACGCCCTTCGTCCCGTCCGATCTCGTGGGGCGCCTGCATGAGGCGCGCGGCGAATCCAGGCATACTCTGGCTTGCGCGTCATCGGGCGAACAGCTGCATTTCGCCGTCGGGCTCTGGCCGATCTCCCTCCGGCAAGACCTGCGCGAGATGCTTGTGAAAAGCGACATACGCAGCATCCGAGATTGGGCGAAGCGTCATGGATATGCCGAAGCCTCCTGGCACACCGAGCCGCGCGATCCCTTCTTCAACATCAACACGCCGGATGATTGGGTAACCGCGAAGGTTTTGCTGCAGCAGGAGCGGAGGCGATGACCGAACTCGATCTTTCCGGACTGAAATGCCCGCTGCCGGTCCTGCGCACGCGAAAGGCTCTGCTCGGCATGGCGCCCGGCGAAAAGCTGCGTGTGGTCTGCACCGACCCGTTGGCTGGTATCGACGTCCCCAATCTGATCCGCGAGACCGGCGACATTCTGGAGGAGCAAACGCAGGACGCCTCCCGGATCAGATTTCTGATCCGCAAGGCGGGTCATCCTGAATGAGGCGGCCCGGCGAGACGCCGGGCCGACCGAAATGCCTGTGCAGTAATCAGGTGCTCTTGCGCAGCGAGTCCTTGATGCCGCCGACGGTGTTCTGGATCTTGCCCTCGGCCTTATCCATCTTGCCTTCGGTTTCCATCTTCGAATCGCCCAGAGCCTTGCCGAGACCTTCCTTGAGGCGGCCCTTGATGTTCTTCATGCTGCCTTCGGTGCGATCGTTATCCATGGTGTAACTCCTGAAACTGGCTTCCAGACATGGAAACGCCGTTTCTGACAGCCGGTTTCAACGAAAGTGCCAAGTGCGGCAATTGTGACGCTTCCGACCTCACGTCCCGGTGATCGCGGGACAGTATTCAATCTCCCGAAATCTGGAGACACTTCTTGTCTATTCGTGCGGCTGTCACTCTGCTTCCGCCATGACTGGCTTTCATCTCTCATAGTGCTCGGCAATTTCAGTTAATTTACCTGCACGATTTGGTTTGCGGCGGCTCTGCAGCGTCCTGCGAGGGTGGGTATGGACAACGGATGGAGGCGCACTAATTCGCAACGAACCGGATTTAACGTTATAAAGTTAACAGGTGTCGCGTCCGTGTCCGCAGCCAACCGACGTCCCCCCCGGTCGACCCAGACCGCCCCGCGCCGCACTCACAGCCGCGCCGCCCTCAGAGGTCCGGCCCATTCGCTCGACCGGGTCGCCCTTCTGGCCCATCAGCTGAGAACCCCGCTCTCGGCCATCAATGCTCTGGCGCAGGGCTTGATCCGACGTGCGGACCGGCTCGGCACCACCGACATCCAGGCCAAGGCCGAGAAGATCTGGCGCGCCAGTTTGCGCCTGGACGAGCTGATTGACACGATCCTGTCCTACACCCGGGCCACTGCCGGCGGAATCGTGCTCAATCCAAGCGAATTCAACCCGGACGAACTCATCCGTCGGGTGTGCCGGGAGCAAGGCGGACAGGAGCCGTCCCGCCCGTTTCAGGTCCAGATCCGCGGCTTGCCCGAGATCGTCATCGGCGATCCCATTCTGCTGGAGCAGGCCCTCGTCATCGTTCTGTCGAACGCCATGAAATATTCCCTGCCGGAACGGCCGATCGACATCGTGGCATCCAGGAAGGGCGGCATGATCCGGATCGTCGTCAAGGATCGCGGGATCGGGATCCCCGAACGGGACATGCCCTTCATCATGCAGCCCTTCTTCCGGGGCCGCAACGCGAAGACGTTGCCCGGCACGGGATTAGGCCTCAGCCTCGCCTGGTACATCCTCAAGCTCCACGGCGGCGACCTGGAGATCGACAGCCAGGAGGGCCGCGGAACCAAGGTCGCGATGGTGGTGCCGCAAACCAACGCGACGGGACTCAGCTATTCCATCTGAAGCCCTAAGCCGATCCTCTCAGGGACGGATGAGGATGCAGCGGAAGTCGTTCACGTTGGTCAGGGTGGGACCCGTCACCACGAGCCTGTCGAGCTGCGCGAAGGCCGTGTAGGCATCGTTCCTGTCGAGGTGAGCCGCCAGGTCGATTCCGGCCTTGCGGGCATTCTCGAAGAGGCTTCCGTCGAACCAGGCGCCGGCGTTGTCCTCCGAGCCGTCAATCCCGTCCGTATCGCAGGCGATCGCGGAGATTTTTCGCTCGTCCTTCAGGGACAGGGCGAGAGACAGCAGGAACTCGGCATTGCGCCCGCCCCGTCCCTGCCCGCGCACCGTCACCGTGGTCTCGCCGCCGGAGAGCAGAACGCACGGCGCACCGGCCGGCTCCCCGTGCATCAGGGCCGAGCGGGCGATCCCCGCCATGACGCGCCCAACCTCCCGGGCCTCCCCCTCGAGCGCATCACCGAGCACGAGCGGGGTCAGACCCAGCTCGCGGGCTTTCGCGGCGGCGGCATCGAGCGCCATCTTGGGCGTCGAGAGCATATGCACCACGCCGCCGGCGACGGGCTCGGTCACGGCGTTGGAACGGATGGTCGCGCGGACATGGTCCGGCACGTCGATGCCATATTTGCGCAGGATGCCGAACGCGACGTCCGGTTCGACGCGCTCGGGGATCGTCGGACCCGACCCGATGCTGCCGGGATCGTCACCCGGAACATCCGAGATCAGGTAGGTGACGAGCGGCGCCTTCCCGACCGCCGCCGCGAGGCGCCCGCCCTTGATGGCGGAGAGCGACTTGCGCACCAGGTTCATCTCCCCGATCGGCGCGCCCGATTTCAGCAGGGCCCTGTTGAGATCCTGCTTGTCGGCCAGCGTCACCCCGTCCGCCGGGAGCGACAGCAGCGAGGAGGCGCCGCCGGACATGAGGCAGACCACGAGATCGTCGGGGCCGGCCTGCTGGGCCAGGGCCAGGATCCGCCCTGCGGCCTGGAGGCCGGCCTCGTCGGGAACCGGATGGGCGGCCTCGACGATCTCGATGGAGCGCGTCGGCACCGCATGCCCATAACGGGTGACCACGAGCCCCTCGCAAGCCCCCCCCGCGCGGGCCCAGGCTTCCTCGAATGCCGCCGCCATGCGGGCCGAGGCCTTGCCGGCGCCGAGGACGATCGTCCGCCCTTTCGGCCTGGGCGGGAGCCGGCCGTCGAACTGACCATCGGGAAGCGCCGCCTTCAGGGCGGCATCGAACAGGGCATAGAGGATTTCGGCATCGTTTGGCATGGCGTCACTTTACGTCAGAAATCCCCTTCGTGAAGTCATCCGTTGACGATTGCACACAGGGCGGCGTGCCTGCCCGTCATTGATCCGGCATCGACCCTGGCACACGCAGGAGGATCATGCTTAAAGGCGGTCCGTTAGCCGTCTCATGATTGTCACGCCCGAGGATGACGCACCGATGTCCCAGCCGTTTTCCGCTTCCCTGCCTCTGTCCTCGGACGAGCACGGCATGAAGCCCCTGTCCGAGATGCCGCTGGAGACGGCGCGCTCCATCCGCGTGGTGCTGACCGACATCGACGACACCATCACCACGGAGGGAATGCTGACGGCCTCAGCCTATGGGGCCCTTGAGCGGCTGCACCGCGCAGGCTTCATCGTGATCCCCGTGACGGGCCGTCCGGCCGGATGGTGCGATCACATCGCCCGCATGTGGCCCGTCGATGCCGTGGTGGGAGAAAACGGCGCCTTCTATTTCCGCTACGATCGCGAGCGCAGGACGATGGAGCAGCGGTTCTGGGCGAGTTCGGAAGAGTTGGCGCGGAACCGCGCGAAGCTTGACGCCATCGAGGCGGAAGTGCTCGCGAGCGTTCCCGGCACCGCGCTCGCCAGCGATCAGGCGTACCGCCTGGCGGATCTCGCCATCGACTTCTGCGAGGATGTCCCTCCCCTACCGGAATCCGAGGTCGACCGGATCGTTGCCGCCTTCGAGCGCGCAGGCGCGCAGGCCAAGGTCAGCTCCATTCATGTGAACGGCTGGTTCGGCGACTACAACAAGCTGACCATGGCCCGGACTCTGCTCGCCGACGTGTTCGGCATGGCATGGGACGAGGCAAGGAAGACCGTGATCTACGCGGGCGATTCCCCGAACGACGAGCCCATGTTCGCAGCCTTTCCCGTGAGCGTCGGCGTCGCCAACATCCAGGCCTTCGCGCATCGCCTCATCAGCAAGCCCGCCTATGTGGCGAGCGGCCATTCGGGAGAAGGGTTCGTGCAACTGGCCGAGTTGCTGCTCAGGGCGAAGGGCGCATAGGAGAGCGGTTTTTGTCCTCAGCTCCGCCGACAAAAATGCCCGGCGATGCCGGGCTTTTCCGTGCTCACAGACCTGCGAGAGCGATGTACTTGATTTCGAGGAAGCCCTCGATGCCGTACCTGGAGCCCTCCCGCCCCAGCCCCGACTGCTTCACGCCCCCAAACGGCGCCATCTCGTTGGCCAAAGCCGGCGTGTTCACCCCCACCATGCCGCTCTCCAGCGCCTCCGCCACCCGCCACACCCGGGCCATGTCCTTCGCGTAGAAGTACGACGCCAGACCAAACTCCGAGTCGTTGGCCATCGCGATCACCTCCGCCTCGTCGGCAAACGCGATGATCGGCGCCAGAGGCGCAAACGTCTCCTCCTTGGTCACCTTCATGCCTTGAGTCACCCCGGTCATCACCGTCGGCTCGAAGAACGTGCTGCCAAGATCCGAGCGCCGGCCGCCCACCAGAACCCGGCCGCCCTTGTCCAGCGCGTCGGCCACGTGCTCCTCCATCTTGGCCACCGCCCGCTCGTCGATCAAAGGCCCCATGGTCACGCCCGCCTCCGTGCCCCGCCCGAGCTTGAGCTGTTTCGCCTTGTCGGCCAGCTTCGCGGCAAACGCCTCCACGACGCCCGCCTGCACGTAGATCCGGTTGGCGCACACGCAGGTCTGGCCGGCATTGCGGAACTTCGACGCCAGCGCGCCCTCCACGGCCGCATCCAGATCCGCATCGTCGAACACGATGAACGGCGCGTTGCCGCCCAGTTCCAGCGACAGCCGCTTGATCCCGTCCGCCGCCTCCTTCATCAGCCACCGGCCCACATTCGTCGAGCCGGTGAACGTGATCTTGGCCACCTTCGGGTTGCGGCAGAACTCCTCGCCGATCGGCCGGGCCTCGCCGGTGATCACCGAGAACGCGCCTTTCGGCACCCCGGCCCGCTCGGCCAGCACCGCCAGCGCCAGGGCCGAAAGCGGCGTCTGGGCGGCGGGCTTGAGCACCATGGTGCAGCCGGCCGCCAGCGCCGGGCCCACCTTGCGGGTGATCATGCCGTTGGGAAAGTTCCAGGGCGTGATCGCCGCGCACACGCCCACCGGCTGTTTCAGCACCACGATGCGCTGGGAGGGATGGGCGCCGGGAATGACGTCGCCGTCGATGCGCTTGGCTTCCTCGGCGAACCACTCGATGTAGGCGGCGTTCGAGATCACCTCACCCTTGGCCTCGGCCAGCGGCTTGCCCTGCTCGGTGGTGAGGATCAGCGCCAGGTCGTCGGCGTTGGCCACGATCAGGTCGTACCAGCGCCGCAGGACGGCGCTGCGCTCCTTGGCGGTGCGCTTCGCCCAGTCCGTCTGCACCGCGTGCGCCGCATCGATGGCCCGGCGGGCGGCCTCGGGGCCGAGATCGGGCACCGCCAGGATCAGCGCCCCGTCATAGGGATCGGTGACCGGGATCGTCCGGCCGTCGGGCGCGTCCACCCACTCGCCCGCCACATAGGCCTGGCTCACCAGAAGCGACGGGTCCTTCAGATCAACAACACGACGCGCAACAGGGTTCGCATGAACGGTCATGGCAGAGCTCCAGCCTCGAAGACGGGCACGGGAAAGATGATGGAGATATAGGTGCCGTCCTCGGTTCTGTGAACCGCAGGAGGAGCGGAGCAGGGTTTCCGGCAAAGCGGTTCAGGCGCCAGACAGACCAGCCGCGCCTATGCCTGAAAATGAGGCAGAAACTTGAAGCTTAAAGAGACCTGCGACTTAAGGATGACCCTTTCTCGCATTGCACAAGACGTCAGGGACTGTACCTTTCTGACCATCGCCGGGCGTGGCGTCACACCGCGGCCTGAACAACGGCTGGACCAACCGGCCTCGGAATGAAGGGAAGGAAACCGATGCGCGTTCTCAATAAGATCCTGTTCGCCCTCAGCTGCACCGTCATGGCCCAGTCGGCCTATGCTCAGCAGGCTTCCGACGGCGTGGTCAAGATCGGCATCCTGAACGACCAATCCGGCGTTTACGCGGATTTCGGCGGCAAGTCCTCCGTCGAGGCCGCCCGCATGGCCGTGCAGGATTTCGGCGGCAAGGTTCTCGGCGTGCCGGTCGAGATCGTCAGCGCGGATCACCAGAACAAGCCTGACGTTGCAGCCAGCATCGCCCGCCAGTGGTACGACACCGACAAGGTCGATTCCATCATGGAACTGACCACGTCCTCCGTCGCCCTCGCAGTCCAGGGCCTGTCCAAGGACAAGAAGAAGATCACCATCACGACCGGCGCCGCGACGGCCGATCTCACCGGCAAGCAGTGCACGCCCTACGGCTTCCACTGGGCCTACGACACCCATGCTCTCGCGGTCGGCACCGGCGGCGCGCTCGTGGAAAACGGCGGCAACAAGTGGTTCTTCCTCACGGCCGACTACGCCTTCGGCTATTCCCTCGAAGGAGAGACTTCGAAATTCGTGAAGTCGAAGGGCGGTCAAGTCCTCGGTTCGGTCCGACATCCGCTGGCTGCGACCGATTATTCGTCCTTCCTGCTGCAGGCCCAGAGCTCCGGCGCCAACGTGATCGGCCTGGCTAATGCCGGTCTCGACACGGCCAACGCCATCAAGCAGGCGGCCGAGTTCGGCATCACCCAGGGCGGCACGCGCCTCGCGGCGCTGCTCTTCACCCTCGCTGAGGTGAAGGGCCTGGGCCTCAAGGCCGCTCAGGGCTTGACCCTGACGGAGGGCTGGTACTGGGATCAGAGCGACGAGAACCGCGCCTTCGCGAAGAAAGTCCAGGAGAAGACCGGCCGCATGCCGAACATGATCCATATGGGAACCTATTCGGCCGTGACGCAGTACCTGAAGGCCGTCCAGAAAGCCGGTACGGACTCGACGGAGCCGGTCGCCAAGCTCCTGCACGAGATGCCGGTCGAGGACGTTTTCGCGAAGAACGGCAAGGTGCTGCCCAACGGCCGCATGGTCTATGACATGTATCTCTTCCAGGTGAAGAAGCCGGAAGAGAGCAAGAGCGAGTGGGACATGTACAAGCAGCTCGCCAAGGTACCCGGCGACCAGGCCTACCTGTCGATGGCCGAGAGCGGCTGCCAGCTCACGCAGTAATCCACAGGCCGAGGCGGGACGGCCCAGGCTGTCCCGCTTCTTCATCGTCTCGCAACGGCTGGTGTCGAGCTTTGTGCCCGACCCGGCCGTTGCCACCTTACCGAGAGAGTATCGGCCGGTCCCTATGGTCAGTACGCAACCAATCCTGAGCGCCACCGGGCTCACCATGGAGTTCCGCGGCTTCGTCGCCGTGAAGGACGTGACGCTGTCCGTCAACGAGGGCACGATCCATGCCCTGATCGGACCGAACGGCGCCGGCAAGACGACGGTCTTCAACCTGCTCACGAAGTTCCTCACGCCGACCCGCGGGCAGATCACCTTCAAGGGCGCGAACATCACGAGCATGAAACCGGCCGAGGTCGCCCGTCTCGGACTCGTCCGCTCCTTCCAGATCTCGGCGGTGTTCCCGCATCTGACCGTGCTCGACAACGTGCGTGTGGCCCTGCAGCGGCCGTCCGGCCTCGCGACGCAGTTCTGGCGCCCCGCCTCGGCCCTTTCGACCCTCAACGACCGCGCCATGGAACTCATCGATGCGGTCGGCCTCAGGGCCTATGCGCATCTGCCGGCCGTCGAACTCTCCTACGGTCGCAAGCGCGCGCTGGAAATCGCCACGACCCTGGCGCTCGATCCTGCCATGCTGCTGCTCGATGAGCCCATGGCCGGCATGGGTCACGAGGATATCGGCCGCATCTCCGATCTGATCCGGCGCATCGCGAAGAACCGGACGGTGCTGATGGTCGAGCACAACCTGAATGTGGTGGCCGATCTCTGCGATCGCGTCACCGTTCTGGCACGCGGTGAGATTCTCTCCGACGGGTCCTATGACAAGGTCAGTCAGGATCCGCGCGTCCGCGAAGCCTATATGGGAACAGAGCATGAGTAGCGCTCCCCTCCTCGAAGTCCGCGGGCTCAACGCCTGGTATGGCGAGAGCCATGTTCTCCACGGGGTCGATCTCGACATCCGCGAGGGCGAAACCGTCACCCTGCTCGGCCGCAACGGCGCCGGCAAGACGACCACCCTGCGGGCCATCATGGGAATCCTGCGCCGCCGCGAGGGCGTGATCCGCCTGCGCGGCAAGGATCTCCTGGGATTGCCGCTCCACAAGGTCGCGCAGACCGGCCTCGGTTACGTGCCCGAGGAGCGCGGGATCTTCGCGAGCCTGAACGTTTCCGAGAACCTGATGCTGCCGCCGACAGTCGCGGAGGGCGGGATGAGCGTGGAGGAGATCTACAGCCTCTTCCCCAATCTCCATGAACGCCGCTCGAGCCAGGGGACGAAGCTGTCCGGCGGCGAGCAGCAGATGCTCGCCATCGCCCGCGTGCTGCGCACCGGCGCGCGGATCATCCTTCTCGACGAACCGACGGAGGGTCTGGCGCCGGTGATCGTCCAGCGTATCGGCGACGTTCTGGTCGCCCTGAAAAAGCGCGGCATGACCATCCTGCTCGTGGAGCAGAACTTCCGCTTCGCGAAGAAGGTGGCCGATCGCTTCTACCTCATGGAGGACGGGCGTATGGTGAACTCGTTCCCCGGCCACGAGCTCGATGCGCGCATGGACGAGCTCCACGAAGTTCTTGGGGTGTAGAGCATCATGAGCACGATTTTCGGCATTCCCGCCCCTGCCCTCTACGGCCAGATCCTCATCGGCCTGATCAACGGCTCGTTCTACGCCATGCTGAGCCTCGGCCTCGCCGTGATCTTTGGCCTGCTGCGGGTCATCAACTTCGCCCATGGCGCGCAGTACATGCTGGGCGCCTTCGCCGCCTACCTGCTCCTGAACTGGCTGGGAATCGGCTACTGGCCGGCGCTCATTCTGGCCCCTCTGATCGTCGGGGCGGTCGCGGTCGTGATCGAGAGGACGATGCTGAGCCGTCTCTACGGCGTGGATCCGCTCTACGGCCTTCTTCTGACCTTCGGCCTCGCGCTCATTCTCGAAGGCGCGTTCCGCTACTGGTTCGGCGCTGCCGGACAGCCCTATGCGCCACCGCCGCAGCTGACGGGCGCCGTCAATCTCGGCTTCATGTTCCTGCCGATCTACCGCGGCTGGGTGGTCATCGCCTCCCTGGTCGTCTGCCTCGGCACGTGGCTCCTCATCGAGAAGACGCGGCTTGGCGCCTATCTGAGAGCGGCCACGGAAAACGCCACGCTGGTCCAGGCCTTCGGCGTGAACGTGCCCCTGCTGCTCACGCTCACCTACGGCCTCGGCGCCGCCCTCGCGGCTCTGGCCGGCGTGCTGGCAGCCCCGATCTACCAGGTGAGCCCGCTGATGGGCTCGAACCTCATCATCATCGTGTTCGCAGTGGTCGTCGTCGGCGGCATGGGGTCGATCCTGGGCGCCATCGTGACCGGCTACGTGCTCGGCGTCCTCGAGGGGCTGACGAAGGTCTTCTATCCAGAAGCCTCGAGCATCGTTATCTTTGTGATCATGGCCATCGTTCTGCTCGTCAGGCCGGCAGGTCTCTTCGGGCGGGAGGAGTGATATCATGGCTGTCGGAACCCAGTATCTCACAGAACAGCCCAGGCTGCGGACGTCCTCCATGGTCCTCGGGACCATCGCGGTCGCAGCCCTGGCGGCGGCCCCCTTCTTCTTCTATCCCGTCATGCTGATGAGCGTGCTCTGCTTCGCGCTCTTCGCCTGCGCGTTCAACCTGCTCATCGGCTATGTGGGGCTCCTCTCCTTCGGCCATGCGGCCTTCTTCGGCGGGGCGGCCTATGTCACCGCCCATGCGGCCAAGGTGTGGGGCCTGGAGCCCCTGACCGCCATCCTGCTCGGCGTCGGCGGCGCGGCCGTAATGGGTGCCGTGATCGGTTTCGTCGCCATCCGCCGCCAGGGCATCTACTTCTCCATGATCACCCTTGCCCTGTCGCAGATGTTCGCCTTCATCTGCCTGCAGGTGCCCTTCACCCACGGTGAAGACGGAATCCAGGGCGTGCCGCGCGGCCATCTGCTCGGCGTCGTCGACCTGAACCAGCCTCTGGCCATGTACTACGTCACGCTGGCCATCTTCCTGTTCGGCTTCTTCGCGATCTGGCGCATCGTGAACTCGCCGTTCGGCAACATCCTCAAGGCGATCCGCGAGAACGAGCGCCGGGCGGTCTCGCTCGGCTACCGGGTGGACCGGTATAAGCTCGGCGCCTTCGTCATGTCGGCCGCTCTGGCAGGTCTGGCCGGCGGAACGAAGGCTATCGTGTTTCAGTTTGCAACGCTCACGGACGTGCAGTGGCAGATGTCCGGCGAGGTCATTCTCATGACCCTGCTCGGCGGCATCGGCACGTTGATCGGCCCCATCGTCGGCGCCGGCCTCGTGATCGCCCTGCAGAACTACCTGGCGGCATCCGACTTCCCCGTCACGGTGCTGATCGGCATCATCTTCGTAATATGCGTGCTTCTGTTCCGCCGAGGCATCGTCGGAGAGATCCTCGAGCTGATGAGACGCAGGTCCAAAGGGGCCGTCTAGGCGACAAATGTCGCAAACTCTGCCGGTGCCCATGCGGTTGAGCGCCGGCTCATGCGATTGAGCCATACCATGTCAGGCAGCGATACATTCGATTACGTGATTGTCGGCGCTGGATCCGCCGGCTGCGTCCTGGCGAACCGCCTGTCCAGGGATCCCGGCAATTCGGTTTGCGTGCTCGAGGCCGGCGGCAAGGACAACTGGATCTGGTTCCACATTCCGGTCGGCTATCTTTTCGCCATCGGCAATCCGCGCGCAGACTGGATGTTCAAGACCGAGGCGGAGCCCGGCCTGAACGGCCGCATCCTGAGCTATCCCCGCGGCAAGGTCCTGGGCGGCTGCTCGGCCATCAACGCCATGATCTACATGCGCGGCCAGCGGGAGGATTACGACAACTGGCGCCAGATGGGTCTCGCCGGCTGGGGCTGGGACGACGTCAGGCCCATCTTCCGTCAGCATCTCGATCACTACCTCGGAGAAGGCGACCACCACGGGGTGGGCGGCGAATGGCGCGTCGAGGCTCCTCGCATGCGCTGGGACCTTCTGGATGCCTTCGTCGAAGCCGCGGTCGAAGCAGGAATCCCCCGGGTCAGCGATTTCAATACCGGCAGCAACGAGGGTATCTCGTATTTCCACGTCAACCAGAAGAGTGGCCGGCGCTGGTCCGCGGCACGCGGTTTCCTCAAACCGGCTCTCTCCCGTCCCAATCTCAAGGTGGAGACGAAGGCTCATGCCACGCGCATCCTTTTCGAAGGCAGCCGCGCGATCGGTGTCGAGATCCTTCAGAACGGCGCTCTGAGGCGCCTTCTCGCGCGCAAGGAGGTCATACTCTCGGCAGGTGCCATCGCGTCCCCGCAGCTCCTGCAGCTGTCCGGAATCGGGGACGGCGCCTTCCTCCGGCAGTGCGGGATCGACGTGGTTCACCACCTGCCGGGCGTCGGCGAGAACCTGCAGGATCATCTCCAGCTGCGCCCGATCTATAGGGTGCACGGGGTGCGGACGCTCAACGAGGATTATCGGTCCCTGGTCAAGAAGGGCCGGATGGCGCTCGAATACGCCCTCTTCCGCAAGGGACCGCTCACGATGGCTCCCTCCCAACTGGGGGCCTTCACCCGTTCATCGGAGGATTATGCGACTCCGAACCTGCAATTCCACATCCAGCCTCTGTCGCTGGACAAGTTCGGGGACGCCCCGCATCCGTTCCCGGCCTTCACGGCGAGCGTCTGCAATCTCCGGCCGACCAGCCGGGGGAGCGTCAAGCTTCGCAGCAACAGCCCTGGCGAGGCGCCTGCCATTCGCCCGAACTACCTGTCGACCGTTGAGGATCAGAGAGTGGCCGTGGATGCCCTGCGCCTGGTCCGGCGCGTCGTCTCGATGCCGGCCCTTCAGAAGTACCGGCCCGAGGAGTACAGGCCTGGAGCCCAACTCTCGACGGACGACGAGCTTCTGAACGGTGCGCGGGAGATCGGAACCACGATCTTCCATCCTGTCGGGACCGCCAAGATGGGGATCGACGGCGACCCGATGGCCGTCACGGATGCGCGCCTGCGGGTCCGCGGCCTTGAAGGCCTGCGCGTCATCGACGCGTCCGTCATGCCGACCATTACGAGCGGAAACACGAATTCGCCAACGTTGATGATTGCCGAGAAGGGAGCCGCGATGATCCTGGAGGATCAGTCGCGAAGCGCAGTACCGGCCCGACGCTCCGCGTAACCTGAGCCGGGGGCTCTCTTCGACCCTTTGAAAGACGAATGGGAGCCAGCGGCTCCCATTAAAGAGGTGCTCCGAAGTCGACGCACTCAGCTCGTCGGCGTCCCGCGGCTTGCCGGGAGATGGCTCGCGGCCCAGATCGCGGCCTGCGTCCGATTCTTTGCCTGGATCTTGCGCAGGATCGCTTTGACGTGAACCTTGACGGTTGCTTCCGTGATGTCGAACTTTCGAGCGATGATCTTGTTCGAGTCTCCATCCATGAGGCAGCGCAGGATCACCGTCTCGCGAACCGAGAGACCCTTGGCCGGAGGGCCCATGTCATGGGGATCCTCGGCAGCCGGCACCTCATTCGCGTGAGCGCCCGGCGCCTCACGCTCCCGCAGAAGGTCGAGGATTGCCCCTGGGAAGATCGCCTCCCCCAGCATCACGAGGTCGAGCGATTTTACGAGGACCTCATGGGAGATGGACTTTTTGAGATAGGCGTCCGCCCCGGCCTGGAAGGCCGCAATAACCTGCTTGATGTCATACTGCTCGATCAGCATGACGATCTTCGCGCCGGAATTGGTGTCCTTCAATGCCTTGGCCTGCCGACAGGTTTCCTCATGGTCGCGGCTTGCATCAATGATGAGGACGATCGTGCTGCCATCGAAGGCCGCCATGGATCCCAACTCGTCGAGGCTCGCCGCAGCAGCAGATGGTGCGTAAGCCGTCTCCGCGAGAATTCTACGCAGACCTTCTCTCAAGAGGGCGTTCGGCTCGATGAGGAGCGTCTTCGTCGAGCGGCCAGCAACATGCTCCCCGGAAGAGGGCTCAACCGACCGTGCCAGTTCCATGTATCTTGAATACGCGACGTCCTTGGCCGACGAGGCTCCTGGATGAGGAAGGCTATCAAGATCGTAGGTGTTCCGCATCGCAGATGCCTTTCTGGTCTTGATTCGGTCAGGCAAATAGTAAAGGTCCCCTAAAGATCTTTAGCTTATAATCTCATTTGAGACAATCATTACCCATTCAAATCATTTTAACAATCTGTAATTGATAGGTACAAATATGATATGTAATACCGTATCACAGACGGTGGTCTAGTAAGCAATAAGTCCTCACCTCCAAGCACAAGATACTTCCTTTAGGAATTCTGGGAGGATGACTGTACCTGTCGCGGCAACACGAACGACCGTAAAGCTGACTTGATCTCGACCAAGGCCGAATTCTGGAGAGCCGCTGCGAGTTCGCCGTTCCGCACGATGTATTCCGGCAGGGTCGGTGGGAGCAGGTTATCCGGCCGCGAGCAAGTCCATGGCAAACAATCAATCGCTGGCAAGTCGGCGCATGCCGCAAATGTCGCTCCACCATCTTCCGGGCACGGGTGAAGCGACACGGACGCTGTCAGCGCAAGCTGTTTGCCGCCAAGGTGTCTTCCGCCTGCATCCAAGATGCATCAGCCGCGCCCGACGACAAGTGGTTGACGGCCCACATGGCAGCCTGTGTCCGGTTTGCCACGCGGATCTTGCGCAGAATAGCCTTGATGTGAACTTTCACTGTTGCCTCGGCAACATCAAGCTTGCGCGCGATGACCTTGTTCGGCGCGCCCTGCATCAAACACTGAAGGATCTCCGCCTCTCTGCTCGACAGGGTGCGGATCGGTGAATCCTGGCCTTCCGACGTCGGAGCAGCCTGAAGAGAGGAAACTTTGACGACAGGAGCCTCCTTCGAGAGATCCAGCGCCTCGGTGTGCGTGGAAATGGCGGCAAGGAAGGCTGCGGACGGGAAGACGACTTCGCCCAGCATCACCAGATCGAGGTACTTGATCAGAGCCTCGCATCCTGTCGTCGCGAGACAGTATCCATCCGCACCGGATTGGAAGGCCGATTTCATCCCCTCAAGATTGAAGCTGTCCGAGAGCAGGACGATGCGAGCTTGAGCATATTGCTCTTTCAACGACGAGATGCCTTCAGCCAACCCGGTTGGATAAAGGTTAGCATCGAGAATGAAGAGGATCTGGCCTTCCCGCGAGGTCTCATCGAGAGCGATCTCTGCGCGCGTCAGGTTCTCCGGGTGCAGACGGAATCGCGTGCTCGAGAGGATATGCCTCAAGCCCTCGCGCAGCATCGAATTCTTGCAGCCTAAGATCGTGGTGACTGGGAGAAGGTGTGACATGCGAGGGAGCCTTTCCGCAGAGATTACCTCGAATTGTACAAATTAACCGTTCGTTATCCATCCTTAATAAAGGGGTATCGTTTTATGCTTAGGAGGTAGAAATCAATGCCTCTTCAGAGGCCTTCGTTTTGAGGAGACGGATCAATGCCGAAACGAGGCCATCCGCTCAAATAATTTCTTTATAACGTTTTATCTGATGTCGAGTTTTCTGATGCGCGGACGCGTTCAGGCCCAAGCCCGGCGGGGTTGCAACCCACCTCGCCCGCAACGCGAATACAGGCCTTGCGCATGCCCGAGACATGCACGCCATTCAGCCCATCCGGACAGAGTTCTTATGCGGACAATCGCGTGCCGCCGATAAACGGTCGCGCTTGATCCGAGATGCCGTTGATTGCGGCACCTCGTCTGGCATTCCCAGTCCTACCGAGCAACGGCTTTAGGCGTGCCAGAAGAGGCTCCGCCGGCCTACCTGGTCGGTTCGGCTGTTGCAGGATCTGTCATGGCACTCAAAGCAACGGCGGCAAGAGGAAAGCCGCTATCCCGGGCGCTGCTCATGAGTTCGATCGCCTTCGCGGAGTCGGCACGGACCCCCGATCCTGACTTGTACATGAGTCCAAGCCGGTACTTGGCTTCGGAATTGCCTGAATCGGCCGCAATCTGCAGCAGGCTTGCTGCCTTCTCCGGCAATGCTTGAACGCCAATCCCATCGTTGTAGGCATGAGCCAGGCCGATGAGCGCTTCGGTGTTCCCGGCCGAGGCCGCCTTGTCGAGACCTGCGATGATCAGAGCAACCAAGTCATCGGCGGGCCGCAAGGTCAGAAGTCTTGCGAGGGTCTGCCCGGCCGCCAGATTGTCCTTGTCCAGGGCTGCAAGGCTGTACCACCGCACGACCTGCCGCTGGTCTTCGAGATCGGTGCTGCTCGAGAGAGCAGTCGCCATGCGCATGGCGGCAGCGGAATCGCCGCGCTCCGCCGCGATCCTGATCAACCGGGCGGCCGCATCACGGTTCTGGATCCCTCGTGTTCCACGCTCCAGTTCGGCAGCGACCTGGTAGGCGATGCTAGGCTTGAGTTGAGCCGCCTGCTCGAAGAACCGAAGCGCCGACTCCATGTCCGTCGTTCCCTCGCTACCCAGGGCGAGCGCCCAGCCGATCTCGAGCAGGGTGCTGCGCCGACGGCCCTCGTTCACACTATCGAGCCATTTCAGCGCAGCCGTCTCATTGCGCTCCAAGCCACGACCGGTGCCATAGCCATAAGCGGCATAGGCCATAGCGCGCTCATGACCGACACGAGCAGCCCACAGGTACCACTCGGCGGCCTTCTTCGTGTCGACGGGAACACCTTCGCCGCGATCGTACATGCCGGCCACGGCCAGCACCGAACTCGAGGCGCCTCTGAGAGCCTCGAACCGGAGGCGCTGCTCGAGCCGGGCACGATCGACACCCTGCAGCGCCACCTCGTGGCGGGCCATGATCTTTGCCATGAGGCGGGTTGCTTCGCGGTCGCCGCGGGACGACGCGATCTTGGCCGCATCCAGCCCGGTGGCGAAGTCCTGCGTATCCATCTCCGCGTCGAGAGCTTTCCGACCGAGGCGGAGGAGCCTCACCGTGGACATGGCGCGCAGCTGCGCCTGGGTGGGCGATGCGGGCTTGGCCGTGGCAGCCCCCTGGGCTGCCGGTGCCTTCGCGTCGCTCGGAGAGGCGGCCAAGCCCGCCAGAGAAGCGCTCGTGAAGAGGCAGCTCAGGAGAACGATACCATTAATCTTGATCATCTTGCCTCTCCCACAACGCATGTCAGCGCTCGTCTCGTCTTTCATGGTTCTTCGTCTCCACGCGGACATCACTTCCGGGCAGCACCCTCCGCCGTCTTCAGCCAGTCCTGCGCGGCGCTTGCATTCACGTCGGTGCCGAAGCCGAGCGTCATGGCGAGGCTGAGACCGTACATGGCCTCTGGATCGCCGGCTCGTGCCGCACGCTGAAGCCATTCCGTGCTTGCGCTCGCCGATAGTTCGACGCCGTATCCCGATGCAAAGGCACGGGAGAGCTCCTTCATGGCGATCGTGTCGCCGGCCTCTGCCGCCTTCAGCAGCCAAGCTGCGCCGGTTCGCGGATCAGCCGGCACACCGAAGCCGAGCTGCAGGCTGCGTCCATATTCCCGAATGGCCGGCGCAAAGCCGCTCTCGGCGCTCGCCCGGAGAGTCTCCACCGCTCGACCGGCCGCCTCCGTGGGCATTGCAGCCACTCTCGAAAGGTCGGCCGCTACGGCGGCGTCTCCTTTCTGCAAAGCTCTGGAGAGCCATTGCACGGCTGTTTGCATGTTGCTCTCGCCGATCTCTCCGGAGACATAGCCGCGACCCAGGTAACGCATTGCATCAACCCGGCCTGCTTCTGCTGAGATTTGGATGTACCTGACGGCCTCGTTCTTGCTGGCAGGCCCGCCGACTTCCTCGACCATCGCACGCCCGATCAGGAACAGGGCTGATGGATCGCGGCCGCTGCCTTGGGTGTCCGCGAGGGCCCTCTTCATCCAAAGACGAGCGTTCTCCTTGTGATCCGGACCGGGAACCTTGTGATAGGCCTGCGCGAGCTCCACCATGTCTCGTGTGGTACAAACCGGCAATGATGCAATGCGGGTGAGCCAGCGCGCGGCCTCAGGCTCATCCTTGGCACTCGCCGCAAGGGTAATGGCCGCCCGCACGTTGCCGGCCGCCGCCGCCGCCTGCCTCCACTCCAATCCTGTCTTGCCGGTCACTTGAAGCTGAGCGTTGGGGAGCTCGGCGAGAGCCAGCATCGCGGCAGCATTGCCCGCCGAGGCGGACTCCCGCAGGAGCTGCACGCCCTTCATGACATCCTCGCTCCGCCCACGTTGGGCGACCAAGAGGCGTCCGAGTTCGAGTTGCGCGTTCGGGTCACTCTCTTGCGCGGCAGCCTCGAGCAGCGTCCGGGCCCCGGCCTCGTCGCGGCCGCCGGACTTGCCGTCTAGCATTCGACGGGCCAGGAGAACCATGGCCCGGGTCCGCCCCTCCCCTGGTGCGAGAGCTATCTCGCGCCAGCGGGCCGATGCCGCCTCATCCATTGTGACGCCCAGACCGGAGCGATAGGCGGAGGACAGGAGGATCATGCTCTCGCGGTCTCCACGCTCGGCTGCACGGAGGAGCGCCTTCGCGTTCCGCTGGGCGACGGCCGGATCGTCGCCTGCCTGGTTCGCGATGGCCGAAATGCTGCGCACGTGTCCGGCCTCCGCCGCGCGCGTCAACCAAACCTCGGCCTGCACCGGATCCGGAGCGACGGCGGTGCTGCAGGCGTAGAGTTCGGCCAGCACACCCATGGCATCGGCATCACCAAGCGAGGCGGCCTCCTTCAGGTGGCGAAGCGCCTCCTCGGACCGTCCCATCGCCGGATAGGCCAGCAGAAGTTTCGCCATTTCCGTGAGAGATCCGACATCCCCGCGGGCCGCCGCTTGGCGATAGAGGCTCAAGGCCGCATTCACATCCGGCTTCCCGGTCGTGCCAGCGGCATAAAGCCGTGCGAGGCTGACCAGAATGCCATTGGTGTGCCCCGGCAAGGCACTTGCCTTCACGAGGACGTCCGCCGCCTTCGGCAGGTCCGCGGCTGCGCCGAACTCGCCACGGTAATGGCGGGCAAGGAGCTTGTAGGCCTCGGGATCGGCATTCGACCCGGCGCGCTCGAGCCAGGCGATCGCCTTGGGCACATCTTTCGGCGCACGATCGCCGAGCAGGAGACGCTCACCCAGCAACGTCATGGCCCGAGGCTGTCCCGCCTCCGCGGCTCGTGTGAGATGCGACAGAAACTGCTCCGGGGCCGCCTCGACACGGCCTTGCAGGTAAATTTCCGCAAGGGCCAGATCGGCCTTGGCGTCGCCCTGGCGTGCGGCGGCTTCGAACCACCTGACGGCCTCAGTCAGTCCTCCGGGCACAAGGGCGTCTTCGCTCAAGATCGTCCCGATCTCGAAGAGCGCGCCGCACTTGCCTTTCCCGAGATCGGCGTAGAGGGTCTGGAGGGCCAGCTTGATGAGATCGTCCGTCGCGCCCTGCGGGACAGAACCGATCTTCCCGCTGCGCTGCAGCCGCGCCAACTCGATCATGCCGTCGATATTGCCAGCCGTCGCGGAGGCGCGGAGCAGTTGCTCCGCGTCTCGAACATTGGCCGCGGCAATCCGACCCTGCACATGGAGCTGAGCGAGCAGAACGGATGCATCCATGTTCAGCATGGAAGAGGCCGTCTTGAAATGGCTCGCCGCACGCTCGGCATCGACAGGCCCCGCGGCAGGATCGAGAAAGAGCTTGCCCAGACGAAAATGAGCCCTGCCCCTCCCGGCCCATGGCCGGTCTGCGAGATCCTCGAGAAGTTTACGCGCCGTCAGAGGCGACCGGCTGATGTCGGAACGTCCCTCGGCGTAGGCGATCGCAGCCTCGTACATCTCGTCGGGATTGTTGACGGGCTGCGATCTGTCCCACGTGCTCCAATCCCGCGTCAGGTGCGGCTTGGTGGCCGGCTGGCAGATCTTGCTAAAATCGGCATTGGGTGCGAGGGATCGCGGTGCGGATGTCTGGGAAGCCCCGGGGGCGGCAAGCGCCATCCACACGGCGAAACCTGCCAGGGAGGCGCTGCCGATCCGGGCTGGCCGAAAGGCCAGCGATACTCTGGCGGGCCGACGAAACATCACCATTGTGGCTCTCCACCCCTTCTCACATGTCCGAGCATTCCGCTGTCCTGCGTCGCTCATTCTTCACCCTGTCAGCCGGGCGTCGCGTTCGTCAGTTTCGCCAAGGCTTTGGCGGCCTGGGAGTGACCGGCTCGCGCGGCCTTCTCAAGCCATTCCCGAGCCATGGCTCGCTCCTTGTCGGACGATCCCTGCTGGTAACGAAACGCCAGCCGGTACATCGCGCCCGGATGACCTTTCTCGGCTGCTTGCCTGAGCCAACGGTCGGCTTCACGCACGTTCGGCTTCGCTGCGATGTCGTTCAGACGATAGAGTTCGAACATCGCATCCGGGGAACCAAGGCTTGCGGCTCTTTCGAGCCAGGTTTTTGCAAGCCCCGGATCAAGCTGTGTGCCGGTACCATTCGCCAAGGCACGCGACACCTCGATCATCGCGAGCGGAGATCCGCCTTCTGCGGCCCGCAGGTAGGAGGCGAACGCACCTTCGCTGTCGACCGCTGTGCTCAGGCCGGACAGTTTGAGGCTTCCGAGCTGAAGCCTCGCGTCGATCTGCCCAGCCTCGCCGGCCTGTGACAGCCATTGCTCGGCAGTACGGCTGTCACGCTCCACGCCGCCGCCGTAGAGGTACGCGAGCCCAAGACGGATCTGCCCGTCCGGGTCTCCCTGGCGCGCCGCCTGAGCGAAGAACTCCGCGGCCATCCTGCGGTCCTGAGCGACGCCTACGCCGCGCTCGTAGGCATCACCCAGAGCCAGCTGTACCTTGGTGTCGCCCGGCTCCTCGTTGTAGATCTCCCGGTAGAGCGCCATTGCCTGGGCGGGGTCGCGTGGGATGCCGTCGCCGTCGCGATAGGCTTTGGCGAGGATGAAGCGCGCTCCATCATGTCCAAGCTGTATGGCGCGCCGAAGCAGCGCCTCCGCCCGCGCCGGGTCCTGCCTGCCCCCCGTTCCCTGCAGGAGAGCCGTCGCCAGAAGGGTCATGGCCTCGGCACTGTTCTTTCGAACCAACGTCTCCAGAACGGACGCGCCGTGTTCGATCGACGCGGTGTCCGGGAGGCGGAGGTACAGCAAGGCAATCTTGCCATTCTGGTCATCATCGGCGGCCATGGCCTTTTCGGCGATGGCCAGCCACCGGCGGGCGGCATTCTGCTGCTCTCCCGTCGGCTGGCCTGAAAGCGATATCTCAGCCAGCTGCAGGGCAGCCTCGGCACTCCCGCCCTCGGCAGCCTTCCTGAGAGTCCCCTCAGCCAGCACGCGCTCGCCACGCGCAAGATAGAGTTTGGCCAGCGCAATCGGGGCACGGCTGTCGCCGGCCTTGATCGCCTTCTCGAGTCCCTCACGGGCCAAGTTGAAATGACCCGGCCCGCCGGCCTGAGAGTAGAGTGCGCTCAGCTCCACCATGGCGGTGCTGCTTCCGGCGGCTGCGGCGCGGCTGAACCAGGTCGCGGCCAGAGCCTGATCCTGCGGCACTCCCCTTCCATCGTTGAACATCTTGCCGAGCCGGATCATGGCAATCGCGCTGTCGGCCTCGGCGGCCTTGCGATACCATTCCAGAGCGCGTGGCGCTTCCATGCCGGAAAAGCGGCTCGCATAAAGATCGCCGAGACGGATATAGGCGACAGGAGAACCGCTCTCGGCTGCGCGGCGGTACCAGCGCATGGCTTCGGCCTGCGATTCAGGAACCCCATTGCCGCGAAGCAGCGCGTCTCCCATGCTCACCGCCGCCTTCACGTGACCACGCTCCGCCGCCGTCCGAAGCCGCTCGATCGCCGTCCTGCGCATGGTCTCCGTCGCAACATCCGGATGAGCAAGCGAAGTGCGGGCAAACTCGTATAGTGCCGCCGAATTGTCGCTGGCCGCCGCCCTGTCGAACAACTTGAGTGCCAACTCCACGTCACGGTCGATGAGAACGCCATCGCGAAGATGGCGGCCGAGCGCGACGAGCACCGTCACATCCTGATCGACGCGCCGAACGGCCTCAACCAGCAGATCCTTTGCGGCCTGCCGTCCATCAGGACCATTTTGGCTCCGAATTTCTGCCGCGAGAACCAAAGCTCGCGGGGCCTTCGTCTCGATGGCCCGATTGAGCCAGAGATCGGCCGTACTGGCCTCGACACCGAGAGCCGCACCGTTGTAGGGATCCTCGGCAAGGATCATGGCTGCTTCGACGGATCCGCGTTGAGCGGCCTTCTCGAAAGCAATCTTCGCCTGCTGCGGCTGGGACGAAGCAGATTTCGGATCGGCTCTCAAGCGCCCCAGGCGCAGGGCGGCTTCTGCATCCCCAAGGTCGGTGGCCCGCTGGTACCATTCGATGGCGGCATTGATCCTGTCCGATCCGTTGGCCGTATCACGGTAATGGTCGGCCAGTGTCCTGGCCGCCTCAGCCGATCCCCCTTGAGCTTCCTGGAACAGGATTCTCAAGCCTTGGGTCGCGAAGACGTTCGCCTTTGCCGGATCGCTCTCGAGACGCGCGAGCTCGAGGCCGGCGGGGCCGTGCTCGGATCGAAGAGCGATCTGATACAGATTTCTGGCGCCTTCCGGATCCTGCTTGCCGCCAATCCCTGCTTCCATCAGGCCGGCGAGGACGAAGGCCGCCTCATGGTTCTGCAACGCCGCAGCGCGGCGCAGCAGCTCGGCTGCCCGATCGACGGAAGCCGGGTCCCGGTCACGCGCCAGGATCAACTTGGCACGCCGCAGCGCCGCCGATGGCCAGTGCGCTCCCGGCAGGGCCAGGGCCTGCTCGTAGAGACGAGCCGCTTCGTCCGGTTGCGGAACCCTGAGCGGGTTCGTTTCGCTGACGGGAAGGCCGTCCTGCAGCACCTGAGCCCGCTCGACGAGAGCAGCCGGATCGTTGCGCTGCTTCAGTTGCTCGACCTTCGCCAGGATGCTGCGGAACCCGTCGCGCAGTTCAACCTCGGTTGAAGCTTGAGAGAATGCCGGGCCGGACGGAAGCGATGTCAGAATTGTGAGGGCACCGAGCAGGCCCAGGTGAGTTCGGTTCATCAACGCCCCCAAAAGCATGTGGCATTGCCGCCAGCGAGTTCATCGATGAGAGGCCGGTCCGACCGGAGGCTGCGCGCCAGCAGCGTCTTGAGCCGCTTCGTCGCAAGGCCGACCCGATCGCGGGCCGCAACCGGCTCGACCCAAGCCATGGGGTGGCGCCCGAAACCGCGCTTCGCCAGGAAGCTCATGTCCTGGCGGCGAAAGTCAGCCTCAGCGCCGGGACTTTCGTTCTCCGAGGCATAAGCCATCACGACTTCAGGTTCTGTAATTCCGTTGAGGAGATAGGAGAGGATCCGGTCGAAATTCGCCTCGCCCTCACGGAGTCCGTACAGATCCACGCCACGGGTGGCGGCGACTTCTGCCATGACGGTCAGGCTCGCCAGGGATTGGCGCATGTGCCACAGGGCGCGGGCTCCGCGTCGTGTCTCCAGTACGAGGCTCCCGTCGGGGCGGGCCTGTCCAAGGACGGCGCGATATCCGCGGGAACCTCTCTCATAGAGAGCATCGTCCGCCGTGATGGCTCCCCAGGCCATGAGGATGCTGTCGGCCAGAGCGCGCTGGCTGTCGCGAACCGTATCCGTGCCGAAGGTCCGGTCGACCCTGCGAACGAGAGAATCGATCCATCCGGAAACGATCTGCCGCTGGCTGTCATCCAGGCTGCGATGCAGAACGGAATAAGCCACGATCGTCGGCAGAAGCACGCGCTTCAGTCCATAAAGGGCCTCGCTCTCGGCACCCGTGCCCTCGAACGCTCTGGCCTTCGCCCAGGCGAGCAGGAGATCCCGCAGGGATGCCTCGGATGCTGCATCGCCGGCGAGAGCTCGCCCAGTCAGGGCCATGACGGCCCAGGAATGGGTGTTGACGCCTCCATCGGTGTTGGGGCCATCGGCGGCCTTGACTCCGTCAACGGGTTTGAGGCTGGCCCAGGATGGATCGCGAGCAATCGCAAGGCAGGCCGCGCGCGCGGCCGCAAGAGACGGTTGCGAAAGGGCCGCGCGGCGGGCTTCCACATCGAACAAGCCCTGCGCCCTCACCTGGGCATGGCACGTCGCCGTCATGAGAAGGCTCAAGACAGAGAAGGCGAGAATTCGGTTCATGCTGCTCCTAGGTCCCTTGAGAAGAGCTGGAGAAGGCTCGATGTTGAACGCTTCCATTGATGTCGGTGCAGTCCGATCCGGCCTGGGAGTTGAAGATCTGCCGATCAGCGTCTCCTTCCAAGTAGCCCAAATCCCTGAGCCGACAGGACGAAACGGGCTTCGCAGGCCGGCATGTGCTTGCAATGAGCACATCGGATTGGAAGGCGAGACGAAGGACGGGGCCCTCCAGGCCGCGGATGTCGCCGCCCAGCAAGCGCCGGGACTGCTTGACGAAACGGTTCGAGAACATCGTCAAGCCCGATACGCCCTGCGTGTTGATGCCGACTCCGTTCGACGAGAAGCTGTTGTTCCTGAGGGACAGGCTGGTCACGGGAGCGTAGCGGCCGGATCCCTCTCCCTGCCCGTCTCCTCTCTTCGAGGAGGGGAGGCTCGCGATATAGGCGCTCACGCCGGAATTGGCATTGGCCTCGATTCTGTTTCCGTAGGCTCCCACGTCGAAACTGTTGCGAACCTTCAATCCGTCACGCCTGTTCCCGGCAAGATGATTGTTCGTCAACACGTTGCAAGAGCTCTCGAAGACGGTCACGCCATCCTGCATGTTCTGGAACGAGCTGTTGGCGTTGAGGACGTTGTCCGTGCTGTTGCGATCCAGCACGATCCCGGATCCGGCATTGTCGAATAACAGATTGCCGACGATCAGATTGTCCTCGGCGTCGCGAGACACGGCAATCCCGTGCCTGACCATGGTTCCGTAGACGGTGTTGAAGGCGATGATGTTGCCTTTGGACCCGTCGTGCGCGTCCACCGCATAGACGATGCTGTCCCGAAATTCATTACCGACGACCTGGAGGCGCTCGGCCTCATAGGAGTGGAACCCGATATAGAGATTTCGGAAAACGTTATCGACGATGGTTCCCGTAGGGCGAGCCTGATCCCGCACATTGGCGACTTGATCCGGACCTGACGAGTACGTGAGCCCGAACGATTTTACATTGTCATAGCCGAGGGCTGCCAGGACGGATGATGCCACATTCATGCGGCCATCACCCCATGTCAGCAGGAACGGACGGAACAGGCCTGACTTCTCGCTGTCGGACCACGATGGCTGCCCAGTCTTTTCATCATAGCCCACAACATCTGCATCGACGATGTCGACTTGGCCGGCGTTGGCGATGAACGCCCCGGCCGTGGCGCTCAATCGGTAGACTGGAGCATCGAGGTGCGAGAGGATCAACGTTGCGCCGGGAGCGACGAAGACCGGAGCTCGTACGACGATGGCATCACCATCCTGGACGATCAGGTCGCGGGCGTCCGTTCCCTGCAGCTGGCGGGCTACCATTCCCAAGGTCGCCGTTCCGCTCTGGACGACGACGATCCGTGGCGAAGGCAAACCCTGGTACCGGACGGCCTGCTCGAGGCGCGTAACCCCACTCTCGTCGTCATCGAGGAACTTCGCGATATAGGGATTGTGACGGGCAAACGTGCTCCCGACGACCGCACCGCCGGGCCAAGGCGTGTTCGACCTCACGGCAGCCGACGTTTCAAATTGGCTGGGAATCAGAACGGGAGCGCTTGCCGTTTGAGGCGCGTCCAGTCGGATCAGGGCAAGGCCCCGGCGGGTCTGGAGTTCCTGAGATTCTTCGTCGAGGGCAGGTGCAGACGCTCCGGCGCCATCGCCATTTTCACCAGGTTCATCGCTTAACGGTTTCATGAGATGATCGGCACGGATCTCAGCCAGACGCCTGAAGGTCTTGGCGCGAGAGCGATCGTCTTCAAGGGAGCGGACTAAATCAGCGGCACTGACACCAGTGTCGGGCAGTGTGGCGAGTTCGAGGGCAATAGCCGCTCGGTCGTCGTGATTGGCAATTCGGCGCAGGCTGGCTGCGAGCGCCGCATCGGGAACCAGAGTCCTTCTTTTCTGCTCGATGAGACCTCTGATCTCCGACAGGATCATAAGCTCGTCTGTGCGCCGGTCGTTCTTGCCGGGCCCGGCCTGATGCGTCATGTCACCAGGTTCCGTCGCCCTTCCTAAACTGGGATTGACGGCTGAAGCTCCTGTTGAGATCCGCTCAGCCATTCTGTCATAACCGGCCTTCTTCAGCGCAGCCGCGACAATGATCTGAAGCGCCGCCTTCCCATGGCCGTCCTCCAGGCTGTTGACCAGCTCTGCGGCCCTAAGCGGCGTTCCACGGTCCATGTCATTCTTCACGATGACCGCAAGTGCCGCCTCCTGCCTCGAGCTGTCGAAGAAGCCCTGTGCCGCCGCCAGGGAGACGTCCCTGTCGCGACGCTCGACAGCGGCCTCGAGTGACGCAGACAGAGCATCATCGCGCTCCCGGCCATCCTGCATTGCAAGTGCCAAAGACAGCCCTGCCGACAGATCTCCCATTGCTGTACGCTTCTTGGCCTCGACCTTCAGCTTCGCGTCAGGCGCCTTTTCCAGTGGGGTGCCCTTGAGCTGGTCTCGTGCCATCACCTGGCGGGCATAGGCCCGGCTGCTGGAGGCCGGCATCAAACCGATCGTGCGGTTTGCCAGGGCAATCCCAGGAGCGCCGATCCCAGAGGCGATCCGCGACACGGCATTCAGGATCCCGGCACGCTGGCCGGCCTCGGAGACCAAGTCGATCGTAGCCAATGCTAAGGATACGTATCTGACGGCCCGATCCTGGAATCCCACCCTGGCATAGGCATTGGCAATCGCGACGAAAGCTGCGGCCCGGTAAGCCGGCGACCGCTGCTCGCCTGCAAGCTGGTGGAGGGCGACACCGGCCTCGACCCGATCAGGGCCGGACTGGATTCCAACAAGATCGCCGATGGAGGCCTGGAGCAGCATCGCGCTGACCATGTCGTGGTTGAGCCCCTCGTCCGCCAGACGGGTGAGTTGCTCGCGCGCCCCTTCTCGGAACTCGCCCGAGCCGGAGGTGCCTTGACCGGCGAACTTCTCCAGGAGCTTGAGCCTCGCCCTCACGACCTGATAGAACGCCGCCTTCTGCTTTGCGCTGACACCGCCCTGTTCGGCGGCAACGAAGGCCTGACGCGCCTCGTCCGCGAGACGCGTGACCTCGCTGCCGTCCTGCGCCATGGCGCTGGAAACCAGCGCCATGGACAGGAGGAGGGATGCCATCCTCAGGCGGCGGCGACCTTCAGATCGTGACGATGCGGTCATACTGATCCTCCAGACGCACGATGTCGTCTTCCCCGAGATAGGTTCCGCACTGCACCTCGATCAGATGCAACTCCTCATCGCCGATGTTCTCGAGCCTGTGGACGTCGCCTTTTGGAATGTAGACGGATTCGTTTGCCGTCATGACAAACACCTTCTCGCCGACGGTTACCCTTGCGGTTCCCGAAACGACCGTCCAATGCTCGGAGCGGTGATGGTGGTACTGCAACGACAGACGACCTGCCACGTCCACGACGATGTGCTTCACCTGGAAGGTCTCACCGACACGCAAGGACTCGTACGATCCCCAAGGACGGCGTACCTTCCGGTGCAGGGCCGCCTCCGAACGCTTCGATGCCGCCAGCTCGGCCGCCAGACGTCCGACGTTCTGGGCCTGATCCAATGAACTGACGAGAACGGCGTCCGCGGTATCGATGACGACGACGTTCTCGACTCCCATGACTGCGACAAGACGGGAATTCCCGTGAACGTAGCTGTCACGCACGTCCTGAAGGAGTGTGTCGCCGCGCGACACATTCCCGTTCCCGTCCTTTGACCCGATATCCCAGAGCGCGGACCAGGAGCCGAGATCCCTCCACTCGGGCGAGACCGGGATGCAGACGAGGCGATCGCTGCGTTCCATCACAGCGTAGTCGATCGAGATGACCGGGGCCGTGTCGAACTCGGCCGCGAGACGAATGGTGTCGTTGCCACGTTGAGCCAGGGCGAGAGCGTGCCGGGCGCAGGCCAGAACGTCCGGCGCATGCCGCTCCAGTTCATCGAGGATCGTCCGGGCCGTGAACATGAAGATTCCACTGTTCCAGAGGTGGCGCTCTCCGGCAACCAGTGTCTCGGCGACAGCCCGCGCCGGCTTCTCGACGAAACCTCTCACCTTGAAGCTTGCGTCGTCGAAAGCCTCGCCGATCTCGATATAGCCGAACCCGGTCTCCGGCTGGGTCGGGCGAATGCCGAAAAGCACGATCTGCCCCTGCTGCGCAGCCTTTGCGGCCTGAGCGACGGCCTCCGAGAAGATCTCCGCTTGTTCCATGACGTGATCGCTCGGGGCGACGAGCATCAGGCGATCCGGATCTTCCTCGGCGATCAGAGACGCTGCAGCCGCAATCGCAGGTCCTGTGCTGCGCACGCACGGCTCCACCAGCAACCTTGCGGCTCCGGCATGCAGCTGGCCGATTTCACGCAGGGCGAGATCTCGATGGTTGGTGTTCACCACGATGACGGGCTCTGCATACTGTTCCGTACGGAACCGTCGAACCGTCTGCTGGAACAGGCTCGACTGACCCGCGAGGGCATGGAACTGCTTCGGCTCGCTGGAGCGGGATACCGGCCACAGCCGGGTTCCGGACCCACCGCACATCAGAACGGGAATGATGCTGTTCATTTCAAATCTCCAAACTGTTTAAAGATTGCGCTTCGAAGCGTGGCCCTGATTTGATCGTTGTTATTGTTTCAGCCCCGCGAGGCGTCTCCCGCTGTCGACGTCAGGCTCTTTGGCCTTTTTGGGTGCCGCCGCCACCTCGTTGCCTTGCCCGAAGGCAGCCGCGATCCTCTCGCCTGCCCAGTTCATGGCTGCCCGCAGCTTGCCGGTCGCGGCGCCGACCGAGGATCCTGAGAACGTGTTGAAGACCACGGATACGGGCTGCCCGATGGTGGACATGTCGAGATCGCGTCCCGGTGCGAGCTTGACGAGGAACGGACCGGACGATGCGGCCTCGCCGACGAGGGTCGGCAGGCGCTCAATGCGATTCTCCCGCACACGGGTTCCATCGGAATACTCGATGACGGCACTGGCGCCACGATAGAACCGCAGAAGCTGATCGTGAGAGATGCTTGCCGTGACATAAGGAGTGCTCGTCTTCTCGCGGAGAGCCAGGATGGGCGCACCTTCGCGGACGAAATTGGCGGCTCGGCTGTAACGAGCCTGGACGACGCAGTTGCAGGGACTGTCGATGACGATGCTGTTGCCCTGCGGGCCCTGGATCGTCAGCAGCGGCTCCCCTGCCTTCACTTCGCTGCCGGTTGCGACGAACGTGACCTGACCGTTCGAAGGAGCCGGAACCGTCACGAGGTCCGTAGTGATCAGGGCCGACTGGGCGGGTATGATGTACATCCGCTCGAAGAGGCCCATGCCGATGAACCCGAGAAGAAACAGGGTTAAGGCGCCGATCCCGACATAGCCCGCTACGGTGCGGCCATGATGGGAAAGATGAGCCCTCAATCCCTGCGGCGCGGCGCGCTGGGGAACCTCACGGGTCTTGCCCTCGTTCCGGCGTGATGACACATCCAGAATGTCACCGGCATCCACCACCTCGCCGGACAGGTAGGCGTCGAGGATGAAGCGCAGAAGGTTGTGCTGACGCGGAGAGACATCGACAAAGCGCAGGCCGATCCTGCTGTGCTCATCGGTGATGTAGCGGACCTCCGCATTGATGGGCAGCGACAGTTCGTAGCCGCTGAACGGGAAGACCAGGGTAAGGTCGAGAACACGGCCCGGCTTCGCGTCGATCGCGCCTGTCCTCAGGCCGATGCCTCCGACCGAGACATCGACCACGGAGACCTGAGATCCGTTATAGATGCACCGCACCGGGATCCGGTATCGGGGATGTTGCCTTTGAACCTCGGCTTCGTGCGTGATCTTCGTCATGAACCTCAAGCTCCAAATCGGTATCGTTCATTCTAAGGGAGAAACAGCATCGGCTTCGGTGTCGGAAGCACGTCCATGCTCCAGGCGAGGACCGTCACGAATGTGGCCAGCGCGAGGCTATGCATGTATGCGGACATGAAGCTGCTCGCGATGAGGGGCCGCTTCGTCGCCTTTGTCGAGGCGGTTTTCTGGCGTGTCCATTTCTGCCGGTCGAGACGGAAGGTCACATGGACTTTGATCAGGGACCCGAAGATCTGGTTGAAGTAGAGAAGGAAAGGATAGAAGACGGAGACCCTCGGCCTGGACGCCAAGAGGGACAGGGTCAGGACGTAGCGCGACGTCAGAATCCAGAGGGCATAAAGCAGGAGCGCATAGCCGCTGACGAAGATCCCTGCCAGCAGAGCGATCACGAAGCCCACGAGCGACGTCCACATCGACATCCGCTGATCGAGAATCGCCCACCAGGTGAACAGCCCGATCCTGCGTGGACCAAGCGCGAGAGCCCGCGAGTTCGTGCGCAGCATATTGCCGAACCATCGCACCATGAGCATGGCCGCGGCGGAGATGAAGCTGTCCGAGGGCGGGTCCTCGACGGTCAGCACGACGATGTCGGGCACGTAGAGCATCTTGTAGCCGTTCCGAAGCAGCCAGAACCAGCTCGACTTGTCGTCCCCTGTCAGGAACTTGAACCGGCCAAGGCGCCAATGGTCGATGTAGTCGAGTTCGACCTGGCGAACGAACTCGGGGTTGCAGATGATGCTCGCACGGAACATCGCCATCCGACCGGTCAATGTCAGGACGCGCTGCGACAGTCCGACGGACGACATCAGGGTGTGGCGCTGGGCAAAGCGGAGTGAATACCATTCCTGGAAGATTCGGCGGCCGCGGACTTCGCTCAGCTCATCGGTCGTCAATGCCCCGACTTGCGGATCGAGCTGGAAGAACCCAGCACATTTCCGCACGAGGTCAGGCGGGACGATGCTGTCTCCATCGATGACGGCGACAACGTCGTCGTCGGCAGGAGTGCGGCGTGCGATCGCTCGAAAGCCATAGGCGAGAGCGTCCCGCTTGCCTGTCCCGGCAATGCGCACCATGACCAGATCGACGTTGCTCGCGTCTCCGCAGACGGCTCGGAACAGGCTCTTGACGAGTCTCTGATCGCCGGCCTCCACGACGGAGGCGACGACCGTTGCTCTTCCAGGGGCTGCCAACGCCGCCTCGAAAACGGCGCGATAGACCCGTGCGGTGACTGCACTGTCGATGCGAAAGGTCGTCACAAGCAGAAAAGCGTTGGGTGGTGCTTGCTCCACCGCCGCATTGGCAGCCTTCCGCATGCGTGGGAATGCCTGTTTGCGGAAGACCAGAGCGCGGATGAAATGCAGGAAGCCCCATCCGTAGCGCCACAGGGCGAGAAACCCTATGGTTCCAACGGCTCCGGCGCTCACGGCGCCGTAAGCCTGAGGCGGGATCGCAGCAGCAAACGCTGCTACGGCCACCACATAGAGCACGTGTGCCCCTACCGACTCCGAAAGCCGGTTGCTGCTGGTTTTACCAGCAGATTCCTTGATAAAGGTCACCGGAACACCTTGTCTGATCGATGCGCACGAGATCGATGAGCGGCCTGTCGTCGTTCAGGGTCGCCATCAGCCGCTTTGCCTCATCGCGATTGCCGAGAACGAAAGCCTCCGCGTGATCAATGACTTCGTTGATATCGTCGGTCAGGAGCGAGGTCAGGTGGGGCAGATGCGCCTTGACGAACTGGAGGTTGGCTCCGGTCAGCTTCGCGACCTGAATGTTCGGGTCGTAGATGCGGATATCATAGCCACGCCCATAGAGGCGCTCCGCGAGTTCGACCAGGGGGCTTTCACGCAGATCGTCGGTCTCGGGCTTGAAGCTCAGACCAATGATGCCGATACGACGTTTGCCGGTGGCGGCGACCATCGAGTATGCACGACGCAACTGCTCTTCGTTCGCCTCCATCGTGGCATCGAGAATGGGCGTCGGGACGTCGAGCTTACGTGCCGCGAAGCGCAGAGCCCGAAGATCCTTCGGGAGGCAGGAGCCTCCGAACGCGAAGCCCGGCTTTAGGTACGCTTTGGAGATGTTCAATCGCGTATCGGCACACAGAACCTCCATCACGGCATGACCATCGATTCCGGCCTCCTTGCAGATGTTGCCGATCTCGTTCGCGAAGCTGATCTTCAGCGCATGCCATGCATTATTCGTATATTTGACGGCCTCGGCCGTGCGAATGGACACGATCTTCGGATCAACTTTGAAAATCTTGTGCAGATCGATCAGCCGATCGATCGTCAGCTGATCGTGACGGCCGAAGATGATGGCCCCCGGATCATAGTAATCGGCGATCGCTGTGCTTTCCCGCAGGAACTCGGGGTAGTATGCGACGCCGAAGCCGACGCCTGCCTGACGGCCCGATGCGCGTTCAAGAGCAGGGAGAACGATGCCCTCCATCGTGCCTGGCAGGATCGTCGACCGCATGACCACGGAATGGAAGGAATTTTTCTCGCGTATGGCTGCACCGATCTGCTCGGCTGCGGCGTTCACATAAGCCGTGTCGAGCGATCCGTTCGAACGAGAGGGAGTTCCTACGCACACGAAGGACAAGTCAGTCCCGTGAACGGCCTCGCGAACATCGCTCGTCGCCATCAGGCGCTTGCTGCTGATGCCGCCTTTGATCATCTCGCTCAGTCCCGGCTCGACGATCGGGCTGATACCCTCGTTGAGAGGTCCGACTTTTTGGGGATTTGGATCGACTGCAATGACGTTGTGGCCATCGTTGGCCAAACAGGCCGCGGAGACGGCACCGACATAGCCAATCCCAAAAACGCTGATTTGCATTGGGCTGTTCCTGCTGAATCACAGTGGAAGGGGCGCAGACTTTGGAAAGCGCCGGATACAGCCCAATAAATACTACCGCTTGGTTTTATTTCGCCCCACTATTTCGGCTTGCGAGATACCCCCTCGGAACTAAGAAAGGCATTACCACTTTCAACATGAGGCTTTAACTCATAAGTGCTGCCTATACCCCTTGCTCAGCGAGGCCGGTAGTCTGAGTTATTCTTTCTTCGCATCCGGTTCAAAACTCAATCCGGCGTTTGCTATATTCAGCAAGATGTCATCGTACATTCGTATGTATTTCAGAATATGGCCTTAGCTGCCTAGAATACTCACCGCTCCAATTCTAGGAAGACAGTCATCGATTGATCTCAGCGCGTGCTTTCCAGGCATTGGCTTCAATCCGATAAGTCAGGTGTATTGACCTTCCAGAGTCTTGCAGGACGCGCGAGCGTTTGGAGTCCGCGCACTTTGACATGGGATTACCTCTCTACCCCCTTTGAACAAGCGACGACGATGTCTCCAATGAGCGGCATGGTCAGAGTAACGGCCAAAGAGCTTACATCCGAAGCGCCATCAGAAGGGATACACGGGTCGGCATGACATCCTTACAGTCAAGCTGACGTCCAATTGCCACGATTGGCGTCGAGAAATCTCCTCAAACAAGGGGACCTTCATGATTTCTCGTCTTGTTCTCGCATGTACGGCGCTCGCCTGCACGTTGCCTGCCGCAGCATCTGAAAGAGACCAGATCGACACACTCGTCGCACAACACGCCCGGGCCCACGGAATTCCCGAAACATTGGTACATCGAATCATCCGGCGTGAAAGCGGCTACAATCCACGCGCGTCCAGTGCCGGCAATTTGGGCCTCATGCAGATCCGCTATGCCACCGCGCGAGGAATGGGTTATAGAGGAACAGTCTCGGGCCTGCTCGACGCGAACACCAATCTTACATATGCCGTTCCGTATCTTGCGAACGCCTATCGAGTGGCAGGCGGCAACCCGGACCGTGCCGTCGCGCTTTATGCTGGCGGCTATTACTACGAGGCCAAGCGCAAGGGATTGCTGCATACCCTTCGAACCGGCGCCAGCGAACCCGTGACGACAGGTTCGATCACCGCCTCGGCAGGCTTCGCATCCTCCAATTCCCGTTAGGCGCTCTTCGTCACGGCACTTGGGCCGAACATTTGCAAGTCTCCAGCATTCAGGTTCCGACCCCTGCGCGGTGGAAACGCCGCATGGTGCAGGATCATGGTCTGGCCACCTTGGAAGTTCGGGTTGGAGCGACAGCGTTTCAGCACATCTCAGGGTTTCGGCAGGCCACAAGAGATTTCCGGCGCTCTCTTCCGTCACGGGCTTCTGAACCTCCCCCCCCTGCGGTGGAGCCGTGTGGCCGCTTGCGCGTTCTGAATGCGATGGATGTATGATCCATCGCTGCTCATCGATGATACTGTCCGTGATTGTCGAGAGCAAACCACGCCATACGCGAGTTGATCCACGATGCCGGATTTATCGAAAACCGTGTTCCTCGATTTTGAGGCCTCATCTCTCGACAAGCAGGGTTATCCTATTGAGGTGGCCTGGGTCTTCGCAAATGGCGAGGAGGAGAGCCACCTCATCAAGCCTGCTGAAGCGTGGACCGACTGGGATGTCAAAGCAGGAAGGGTTCATGGCATTTCAAGGGAGCAACTGAACGCGGAAGGAGAACCGCTCGACGAGGTTGCTCAGAGGATGGTGTCAGTTTTGACGGGCCGTGCACTCTATGCAACAGCGCCATCATGGGATGGGAAGTGGCTCAGCAAGCTCCTGCGCACAGCCGGACTGCCACGCCACGCCTTGCGTCTTGAAGATACCGAGATGGCTCATCGACGGATTATGCGTGAGGTGCTGCGGGATGCTCGGATTCCGGCGGATCTCCATCGAAGCATTATGCAAGATATTCTTGCCCAAGCTCAGCGCCGCGATGATGAACTCGGTCCTGCAGCCCACCGTGCCCTTGCGGACGCGCGGCGCGAGCAACGTCTCTGGCTCGACATACGCCGCCGTGTGGAAGAAGCCGCCGCGCGATCCCAACAGGGCGGCATCGACACACCCCAAACAGTCGGACAGGCCCGGTAGTCAAGCATGAACGGTGCTGCGTCGTATCGGCGTCCTTCGGCTTCTGCCCAGAGCTGACCAATCAATATCCGTCCGGCAATCCGGATGCGATATCCTGATCGGGCCGTGTCAGGATATCGATGCGACGGCCGTCCGGAAGTTGAATGGTCCGCAGCCTCATGACCTGGAGACCTGCATCCAGTCCCTCCCGAACAGACCCGTAGCGTGTGACCCGCGCCCGACGCTCTATGGCGCTGCGAGGTTCAGCCTGCGATATTTGGGTTCCGGTCGCACGTCGGCGCGCGACCTGGGCATCCCGCCTCTGGCTGCGGGTTGATGCATTGGCCTGCTGCGAGCGAGGGCGTGTCTTGCGCTCGACAGTGGTTTTTGGCTTGGTCTGCGTGTCAGCGACTGTGTTCCGCGGCGAAGTTTCAGCAGACGGCTGAGCTTCGGTGTCGACCTTCGCTTCGGCGGGGCGTGGACTAGGAGGGGCCGCAGAAGGCGCGGCAGCTTGGGCCGGCGGCGACGCCGGAAGGGAGGATGGTGCCGAGATCGGTGCCTTGGTCTCGGCCTCGGATGGCGGATCGACCCATGGGCGCCCAGCTTGGGCCAGGGCCGCTGACGAGGCCCCCAGAAGCCCCGCAAGCGAGGCAGTCACCAGCCAACGTCCTGTCAATCCTGCCATGACACGCCTCCAGATCATTCCATGGGGAACGCTTCTGCTACCGTGGCCGGTTCCATGGCGCTGACACCTTAGGGCCGACCCGGGAACTCGATCACTGAAGCCTGGCCTCTCTCAACGAACCCACAGGAACGGGACCTGCATGTCCATTCAGGTACGATGTGGAGGCGGGCTCTCGCACTTCAACGGTATTGGCAGCGCGATCAGGTGATCGTGAAGCCGACCCCGATCCTGATCCCTGCACAAGCTCGGCAGTCACCGTGAGATGTGATGCTGTAAGGAGCCCCCATCCGCTACATAGTTACAGTTGCGGCTGATCCGGCAGCCCGAGCGGTCTCTAAGCGGTAACGTCCCGAACCGCTCGGCATTTCAATCCATCTATCTGGTGTTACCTTGCATCTCTTTGCTTTGCGAAGCTTCGCGAGGAAATTGTCCTCGTCGACAGTCGCGACCATCTGCCAATTGTAACAATCTATTAGGACCATTTATTGAATATATTCTAATCTGGTTTGTGCAGTGTCGAATGAAACGTCTGTTCTCAGAAGTCTATCTACACCTGATTGCAGGCGTGATCGCCCTGGGCATTCTCGGGATCTCGGCCCATACGCTGTGGGTGGATCGCCAGAACACGTGGCATGAGGCCGAAAGGGCCTCCCGGAACGTCCTGACCACGATTGCCCACGATCTCGACGGCAATCTCGAGTTGCTCGATTTGTCTCTCAAAGGAGCGATGGAGGGGTTGCGATATCTTGGCTCCCAGCAGCTTCCTGCGGATCTCCAATACCGGATGCTCTTCGACCGCGCTGCCTCCGCGTCTTTCATGGGAGCGCTGCTGCTCGTGGATCAGGCCGGCAAACTCATCGCCGATGCCGGTCCGGTCATTGCCCCGCGGTCGCTCGACGTCGCGGATCGCGAGTACTTCATCGTCCACAAAGAGAACAATCACATCGGCCTGTTCGTGAGCCGACCTTTCGCGAGCAGAACGAGCCATGGCGATCTCAGCATCGGGATCAGCCGCAGGTTATCGGATCCGACGGGCCATTTCGCCGGCGTCATCATGGGATCGATCCCGCTGGCGACCATCAATCAGATGTTCGATAATTTGAGCCTTGGCCGGCAGGGGGCGATCAATCTCTTCCGGAACGACGGCGTCCTGCTGACCCGCTATCCTTATGATGCCGGTCAGATCAATCAGGATCTGGGCAACTCACCGCATGTCCAGCGTCTTCTGCAGGCAAAATCCGGCACGTTCGACTCGATCTCACCCATCGATGGCATCCGGCGCATCATCACCTTCGAGCGGCTCACAAAATATCCGCTGGTTCTCACCGTAGCCCTCTCGGTCGACGAGATCTTCTCGGCTTGGCAGCGAAAAGCTCTCATTCTCAGCTTGGCGACGCTCGCTCTCTGCTGTGCGGTCGTCGGACTGACGATCCTGTTCCAGCGCGAGTTGAAGCGCCGTACGAGGGCGGAAACCAAGCTCAGGAGGATTGCGAGGACCGATGACCTGACGGGCTTGCCGAACCGTCGCGCGTTCCGTGAGACGTTCGAACGGGAATGGCGTCAGGCTGTCCGTGCAGGCTCGCCTGTGTCGCTGCTCTTCGTCGACGCCGACTATTTCAAGAACTTCAACGATCGCTATGGCCATGGGAGAGGAGACGAGGTGCTCTGTGCAGTCGCCGGCACGCTTGAGACCAGCATCCGCCGCCCTCGCGATGTCGCGGCCCGTTATGGCGGCGAGGAGTTTGCCATCATCCTGCCCGAGACGGATCCGGCAGGCGCCGGGCTGATCGCCGAGAACATTCTTCAAAGCATCGTCGCCTTGAACATCGCCCACGAGGGCAGCCCCTATCAGGTGGTGACGGCGAGCATCGGAATTGCCTCGGCACGACCATCCCGCGGAAGCGAACGAGCCGTTCTCCTGGAGGCTGCGGACCAGGCGCTCTACGAAGCCAAGGCCGCCGGCCGCAACTGCCTTCGGGTCGCCGAAGATACAACTCAATCGCAGCACAAAGCCCGGCCCCATGCTGCAGCCTGATCCGCGCCAACCTTCACGGAATCGCCAAGCGTGAACGCAACATTCTTCTCCTCGCAATCCACAATTGCTGACGCGTGTATTTGACACCTTCCGTAACGAGAACATACTAGGAACATCCTCAACACGAAACTGATTTGGCGCGGGACATGCATCATGCCGGGCAACAGAAAAGGCTTGCCGATTTACGGCATCGGATCGCCCGGCTCGAAGGCAGTTCCCAGAAGATCAAACCCCTGCCCTTCGCTCTTCGCGAGATCGACGGCCACCTGCCGGGGGGTGGGCTTGCCAGGGGAGCTCTGCACGAGATGATCGAGGCAGGACTTGCCTCGGAATTCGCCGGCTGCACGACCCTGTTCACCGCCGGGATCGCTGCCCGCCTCAAGGGACCCGTGCTCTGGTGCCTGTCCCGTCAGGATTTGTTCGCCCCTGGCCTCCTGCGCGCTGGCCTGCATCCGGACCGTGTGATCTATGCCGAGGCCGATCGCGACCGGGACATCCTGCCCCTCATCGAGGAAGGCCTCCGTGAAAAGGGACTGGCGGCTGTTGTCGGCGAGGTCTCGCGCCTGGGTCTGACAGCCTCGCGGCGCCTGCAACTGGCGGCGGAAGCCACGGGCGTCACAGCCCTGGTGATCCGACGCTGGTGGACCCTGGCCGAGAAGGATCTGGTCCATCTGCCGACCGCCGCCGTCACCCGCTGGCGCATCACCCCCGTTTCGTCCGAGGTGATGCCTGCCCCCGGACTTGGCCGAGAGCGCTGGCAGATCGAACTCCTGCGCTGCCGTGGCGCCGAACCGCGTACCTGGATTTTGGAGGCCTGCGATGCGAAGGGTCGTCTCGCTCTACCTGCCGACCTGGCCGACCGATCGGATCAGACGGCGGACCGGCGAGCCGCCGCGCAATGAGCCGCTCGTGACCGTTCATGCGGTCGGATCACGCCGCGTCGTGCGTGCCGCCTGCGCGGCCGCGCAGGAGGCGGGTCTGCATGTCGGCATGCCGCTTGCCCAGGCTCAGGCTCTGGTGCCGAACCTGCACGTGGTCGAGGCGACCCCGGACGAGGATGACGCTTCGCTGCGCGAGCTGGCACGCTGGGCCATTGGCTACTCACCTGTGGTGGCGCCCGACCCGCCGGATGGCCTGTGGATCGATATTGCCGGCGTGGCGCATCTCTTCGGCGGCGAGGAGGAGTTGCTCACGGATCTGACCAGCCGCCTGAGACGACAGGGGATCGCCTCGAAAGCAGCCGTCTCTGATGCCCCGGGAGCGGCCTGGGCGGTGGCCCGCTACGGAAGCGGCGGGGTCGTGCCGACGGGCCGGGCCGCAGACGCTGTTGCGACCTTGTCGATCCGTGCCCTGCGCGTGGCCGCCGACAAACTCAGCGCCCTGCACCGACTCGGCATCGAACGGATCGGTCAGCTCGCCGCCATGCCAAGGGCGCCTTTCGTACGACGCTTCGGCCGCGATGTGGCGCTGCGTCTCGACCAGGCCATGGGCCATGCTTTCGAGCCGATCACGCCGCTCATCCCCAGGGAAGCGCCGACGGCAGCCCTCGCCCTCGCGGAGCCGATCGGTCGTCTCGAGGATCTCAAGGGCGTGGTGCTGCGCCTGGCCAAAGATCTGTGCCGGCAACTGGAGCGCCGCGGCGAAGGCGTGCGCCGCCTCGATCTTCTCTGCCAGCGTGTCGATCAGAAGAGCGCCTGCCTGCGGGTCGGCACCGCCAGAGCCAATCGGGATGCAGTTCATCTCGCCAAGCTCTTCGACGAGCGCCTGCAAACGATCGATCCCGGGTTCGGCATCGAGGAGATCATTCTCGTCGCAAGCAAGGTCGAGCCGCTGACGGAGACGCAAATTCAAGCCTGTGGCCTTAGTGACGAGGTTGCTATGGAAGCCGATATAGGCCCTCTCGTCGATCGTCTCGGCGCCCGCATCGGCATGAGAAAGGTTTACCGCCTCGCACCCGTCCAGAGCCTTGTCCCCGAGCGCATGGCTCGAAGGATCCCGGCGCTTGCGCCGCCGACCGGCTCCGTCTGGCCGGAGAACCTGCCGCGGCCCACGCGCCTGCTCGACCCGCCGGAGCCCGTCGTGGCGACCGCCCTGCTCCCGGACCATCCGCCGCGCTTCTTCCTTTGGCGCAAGGTGAAGCACACGGTCGCCAAAGCCGACGGACCCGAGCGCATCACGCCGGAATGGTGGAACGGCGACGAGGGTTCAGCAGCCCGGGATTACTACCGCGTCGAGACCGTGCAGGGCGGCCGCTTCTGGGTCTTCCGCGATGCGCCGACTGCCGAGGGCGGGCGCTGGTGGATGCACGGCTTCTTCTCATGACGGACGCCCTCCGCCCCATCTATGCCGAGCTCCAGGTCACGACCCACTTTTCCTTTCTGCGCGGAGCCTCGAGCCCGCAGGAACTGTTCGAGCAGGCAAAGCTCCTAGGCATCCCGGCGCTCGGCATCACCGACCGCAATTCGCTGGCCGGGATCGTGCGCGCCTACGAGGCATCGCGGAATACGGGCGTTCGCCTCATCGTCGGGAGCCGCCTCGACCTCACCGACGGCACATCGCTGCTCGTCTATCCGACCGACCGGGCTGCCTATTCCCGCCTGTGCCGGATGCTCAGCATCGGCAAGAGCCGCGGCGGCAAGGGCAGGTGCCATCTTGTCTGGGACGATGTGGCCGCCTGGAATGAGGGTCTCGTGGCCATCCTGCTGGGCGATGAGGCGACGGAGGAGCTCGCTCGAAACCTCGTCCGGCTGATGGCGACCTTCGGCAACCGTGCCTATATGGCGCTGATCCGGCGATTTGCGCCCAACGAGCACCTGCGGCTTCACGCGATTGAGCAAGCCGCGCAGGCCGCCAGGGTGCCGACCATCGCCATGGGAGACGTGCTCTATCATCATCCCGATCGCCGCCGCCTGCAGGATGTGGTCTCCTGCATCCGGGAAGGCACCACCATCGACGAGGCCGGCTACCGGCTCGAGCGCCATGCCGATCGCTACCTCAAGGATCCGATCGAGATGGAGCGCCTGTTCGAACGCCACAGGCAAGCCTTTCATCGCGTTCAAGAAATCCTCGATCGCTGCACCTTCTCTCTCGACGAGCTGCGTTATCAGTATCCGTCCGAAACGGAGGGCAGCGAGACCGCGCAGGAAAAGCTGGAGCGGCTGACCTGGGACGGTGCGAGGCATCGCTACCCCGATGGCATTCCCGATAGGGTCGCAACAACCTGCCGCCGCGAACTGCACCTGATCGAGGAGCTCGGATACGCTCCTTATTTCCTCACGGTTCATGCCATCGTGTCGTTCGCCAAGTCGCGCGGCATCCTGTGCCAGGGGCGCGGCTCGGCGGCGAACTCCGCCGTGTGCTTCGTGCTCGGGATCACGTCGATCAATCCCACCGAGCACGACCTGCTGTTCGAGCGCTTCGTTTCTCAGGAGCGGCGAGAGCCGCCTGACATCGATGTCGATTTCGAGCATGAGCGGCGCGAGGAGGTGATTCAGTGGATCTATGACACCTATGGTCGGCACCGCGCGGCGCTGACAGCCGTCGTCTCCTGCTACCGCGCCCGGGGCGCCGTGCGCGAGGTCGGCAAGGCTCTCGGCGTTCCCGAGGACGTGACGGCAGGATTGGCTGGCCTCGTCTGGGGCTGGGGCAACGATGGCGTGTCGGACAAGGAGGCGAAGGAACTCAACCTCAACCTCGGTGATCCGCGCCTGCGGATGACGCTTGAACTCGCCGCGGAGCTCATCGGCGCTCCGCGTCACCTCTCGCAGCATCCGGGCGGCTTCGTGCTCACCCATGAGCGGCTCGACGACCTCGTGCCCATCGAACCGGCCGCCATGGAGAACCGGCAGGTCATCGAGTGGGACAAGAACGACATCGACACCCTGAAATTCATGAAGGTCGACGTGCTGGGTCTCGGCATGCTGGGCTGCATGCGCCGCGCCTTCGATCTCTTGCGCGAGCACAAGGGAGAGGATTACGACATCGCCACGATCCCGGGTGAGGATCAGGCCACATACGCCATGATCCGGCGGGCCGATACGATCGGCACCTTCCAGATCGAGAGCCGCGCCTAGATGGCGATGCTGCCGCGCATGAAGCCGAAGACTTTCTACGACATCGTCATTCAGGTGGCGATCGTCCGCCCTGGCCCGATCCAGGGCGACATGGTGCACCCTTACCTGCGACGGCGCGAGAAGCACGAGGAGGTCGACTACCCGCGCCCGGAACTCAGGCGCGTGCTGGAGAAGACGCTGGGTGTGCCGCTGTTCCAGGAACAGGCGATGCGGGTGGCGATCGAGTGCGCGGGATTTACGCCCTCCGAGGCCGATCAGCTCCGTCGCGCCATGGCGACTTTCAAGTTCACCGCCGGCGTCTCCAAGTTCCGTGACAAGCTGATCCAGGGCATGACCGCTCGCGGCTATGACGCGGCTTTCGCGGAACGCACCTTCAAGCAGCTCGAGGGCTTCGGCTCATATGGTTTTCCGGAGAGCCATGCGGCGAGCTTCGCCAAGATCGCCTATGCATCGTCCTGGCTGAAATGCCACCATCCCGACGTGTTCTGCTGTGCCATTCTGAACGCACAGCCGATGGGCTTCTATGCACCGGCCCAGCTGGTCCGGGACGCGCAGGCCCACGGCATCGAGGTGCGGCCCGTCGACATCAACCACTCGCGCTGGGATTGCATCCTGGAGCCGACCAGGAACCCACGACGCTTCGCCGTCCGGCTCGGATTCCGGATGGTCCATGGTCTTGCCAATGCGGACGCCGCCCTGATCCCGATCGTTCGAACAGAGCAGCCGTTCGCGTCCATCGAAGATCTGTCGCGGCGCGCGGGTCTTCCGGTCGCATCCCTCACGCGTCTGGCGGAAGCCGACGCCTACGGTTCCCTCGGCATCAGGCGCCGCGATGCCCTTTGGACCATCGAGGGATTGTCCGATGAGGTGCTGCCGCTGTTTGCGGCTGCCGACGAGCGGGAGTGCACGATTCGGCCTGAGGTGATCGAGCCCCACGTCGAACTCGTCCCGATGACGGAAGGTCGTGAAGTCGTCGACGACTACCGCTCGAAAGGGCTGACGCTGCGTCGGCATCCTGTCTCCTTCTTGAGGCCGGAGCTGACCGAACGACGGATTCGTTCATGCGGGGATCTTCACCATGCCCGGGACGGGCAGCGGATGACGGTGGCAGGTCTGGTGCTGGTGCGCCAGAAGCCGGGCTCCGCCAAGGGCGTGACCTTCATGACCATCGAGGATGAAACCGACGTCGCCAATCTGGTGATCTGGTCCAGAATATTCGAGACGCACCGGCGGCTGATCCTGTCGTCGGGCATGATCGGCTGCCGCGGACGGCTCCAACGAGAGGGCGGCGTCACCCACCTGATCGCCGAGCATCTCATCGATCTGTCCGATCTCCTGCGCTCTGTGGGTGATCGGGACGAGCCCTTCCGGATGAGGCATGGGGCTGGCGACGAGGCGAAGACCGGCTCGCGCGAGATGCTGCGGATGGGTGTCCGCGACACCTCCGAAGCATCGGCAAGCGACGTCTCCCAGGTACCCGTGATCAGAGTTGCAACGCGAGACTTTCGCTGAATAGACTTCAGCATCGCCCAAGGGCCGCGACCAGCCGTCGCTCAGGCCCTCCCAGACCGCTGCCCCGGGTCCGCCTTCATCGACCTGCGCTCGGCTTCGTCAAGCCTTTCAATCAGAGCGGTCAGATGGCGCGGATGCGCCTCTGAAAGAGTTTCCGCATATAGGCTCTTGAGGAACAGCCCAATCATCGCCGCAGTGTGACTCGGCGGCAGCTCGAGGGTATTGGGGAGCCGAAGCCCCCGGATCTGCTCATCGTCAACCAACATCGCCAGGCTCCGCGTGCCTCGCGTTCCCCTTGCCCATCGTTGAGCCAACCCGCTCGGGAGGATCGGGTTTCAACGCAAGTGGTTGATTCTCAGTTATCGGACTTGCCCGCAACCTTCCGGAGCGCCGCATTGATGCGGTCCTGCCAACCGGGGCCGTCATCCTGAAAGAATGCAAGCACGTCCTGGTCAATGCGAAGGGTGATCGTCTCCTTGACGCCAGGAATGACAGTAGCCTTCGGTGGCCCCTCGATCGGCTTCGTGGTCGCCTTCTTGAAGGCGGCTTCGGCCGCCTTCAAAGGATCGCTGGAGCGCCGGCCGCCTGTGGATCTCGTCATTGCTTCCCTCCTGAGCTTGCCCTGCCCTGCACGCGATCTGCCTTCGTCATGCTTGGGCCCGTCGGAACGCAGACGACCGCCAAATTACCAGAAGTAAGAAATGCTGTAGGCAAGGATGCCCGCCACAACGAGGATGGCGGCGGTCTTCCAATGTTTCTGTATATGCTGGTGCAGGGTCATCCTCAATCCACCTCGCTCCTTCGCAGAACCCGCGCCTTCAATACGCAGGCACGGCCGTCGCCTGCACGATTGTCAGCGGCTGGACCGCATAGCCGTCTGCCTGCGTCAATCCTATGCCGGATCGAGAGGAATGAACAGTTGGGGGCACACAAGGGAGGATTGTCAACAATCGATCTGCGAGGATCGGCCGGACCCGGTATGCGAGCCGCACGGTCGGCCTGGATCAGAGGTCCCTGCGGTTATTCGTAATTCGGCAATACGCCTCTGGCACAAAACATGCCAAAACTCTGACGAGGCCGGTTCAACGATGATAGCAGGGACCTGATCCCCACTGATTGGCCCTCAAGAATGTCTCGCTTGATGGGCGGGCCCTTTCCGCCAGGAAGGACCCGCCTCTCGTGTGCTAGGAATTGCGATCGACCGTACCCGTCCGGTTGCCGATGGTGCCACGCTCGTCCTCGACATCGACCTCAGTCCGGCGCACCGTATCGGAGATCGTCTCCGTGCGCTGCTCGGCTTCCTTTCGTACGACAACCTCTTCGACCACGCGGGCTTCCTTCGAGACGACCGCCTCCTCGCCACGCTCTTCCACCTCGATGGTACGCTCCTGGAACGGGTCGCCGCTGATCGCGCCGGCCTGCGTCGCGCCAGCCACCGGGCGCCGCTCCACTTCCACGTGCTCCTCGCGCAGGCTCACCTGCTCGCTTACCGGACGTTCGACCACGTACGAGCGGATGCGAACACGCCCGTGGCTCACGTCACGCCGGCCGACATGCAGCTGCTCCTCGGCAATCGGGATCACCTCGTCGCCACGCGTGGTGCGCTGCGAGTCTGTGTTCATCGATGCTGCACCCACAGTGCTTTCAGATCGCCTAGAAGTCCCGGAGGTGGATGAGGTGCCGGTGGTCAGGTTGGCGGTGCTCCCGGACAACACGTCCGAGGTTCCGACATCCGCTGCTCCCGTCCATCCTTCAGAGCGCCAGGAATCAGCGCGCTCGTCGATGTCGATCGTGCCTTCATCATCGAGGATGTCGATCACGCGCTCGTAATCTGCATCGGCGGCATTGACCGAAATGAGATAGCCGCCCCGGCGCAGACCTTCGGCGTAGGTGTGGCGATCCTCGTCCGGCAGGAACAGGTCGCGCAACGAATCCCACAGGCCAACGCTGGCCTCCGGGAAGGACTGCGTGTCCGTGCCGCGCGACGTGCCGGCATCCTCGTCGCCGGGGGTCAGGCGGATGCTGTCCCGCGCAATCCCGGCGGCATGAAGACGGCTGATCGCCTGCTCGGCATCGCTGCGGCTGTCGAAGAACGCCGTCACGAGCTTTTGGGTAGAAGATCCGGTTATGGCTCCAGAGTTCATCGGGATGTCTCCTCCTGGGGGGTGGGTATATCGGGAGCAAACCGCTCCACGACGGCGCGCTGCTTGCGTAAGCTGACCGGCACCTCGACAGTTTCAGTTTTGGCGCTGCGGCGGATGTGCAGCTCCTCCTTGAGCACCAGCCGCTTCTCGACCACGAGCACCTCCTCCAGCACCGGGACGATCGTCACATCGCCTTCGGTCCTGATCTCGGGGGCGCTCTCGACCATCCTGTCGATGGGGACACGCGTCACCTCCACGATTTCCCGGCTCACGTCCGCATGCGCCAGTTCCTCGACGGTTTCGGTGATCGTTTTGACCTGCACACGTCCGGTCACGACCTGACGCTTGCTGACGGAAACGGTCTCCTCAACGATCGGGATGACCTCTTCGGACATAGCCTGGGTGCCAGCCTCGGGGGACGCCTCAAGCCTGGTGTGGTGCTGCTCGTCGTCCGAGCGCCGAAAGATGGGTGTGGTTGGATCGCTCATGGCCGTTCTCAAGTGAACGGAAGCCAACGGGCGCTTGCCATGAGAGTTCCCTGAGAATGCCAGCGCGATCGAACCTATGCTTTCAGGCACCATAAGGTGGATCAGTTTAGCCTGGCGGAACTATCGAAGCGGAACCATGGCGGGGCGGATCAGGGCTGACCGATCGAACCAGAGGCTGCCGGTTGCGCCCGGATCGGACGCCGAAATAGGCTTACTTGGACATGGAAGACGTGCCACAAGGCACGCTGCCTGATCCCTTTCGGCCTTTGTGCTCGCCGGCCGATCAATGACCGGTCATCGCATGCGGGGCTGACACCGGCTTCGACTCCGGCGAGCCGCGCTCGCGCAGATAGATGCCGAGCAACAGCAACACGCCGATCGACAGGAACTCGCTCTGCCAGTTCTGGAAGCTCTCGTACCAGAACTGCGGATCTCCCAATGTCTCGACCACCGTCTGCGTCGGCTGATTGTGGAGGATCGCCTCCTCGTTGATCCGCCGCGTGCTCCCCGCAAGATGCAGCCAGAAAGACGCAAGGAAGAGCGTGACCAGCGCGATGCTGAGCGAGTGCGAGTAGAGCTTCAGCAGCAGCCCACCCCGGTGGACCGGCCACGGCGCGTCAGGATCCCCGCGATGCGCCGATGGCGACTCGTCCTCGGGATTGACCTCGTCCGGCTTCTTGGACTCCGAGGCGCCCTTCTGGAAAAGGAAGATGGTGAGCAGCACGTAAGCCGCCATCTGGAGGAACTCACTTTCCCAGTTCTCGAATACGGCTGAGATGAAATGGCCGCTGGACAAATAAGAGCCGAACCCGATGGCGGGCATGTTGTGGAGGCGCAGTTCCTCCCCATGGGCTCTCCATCCGGTGAGCGCCTGACCGATGAGGGACAGGACGAACAGCACCAACAATGTAACCGTCAGCCCATTGTCACGCAGGAACCGCCGCATACGCCGACCTCACAGAAACCCAAACTGCTACGGTTGATTAACTCGGAACGGGAATGTTGGTTTCGTTCCGTGCCCATGATGGGGTGGCAGGGCGTCCTAGCGATGCCCGTGGGGATCGCCTGGACGCAGAAGGAGCGTTGAGATCGGGGCACTCTGCCTTAGATTTCAACCCGAGGCCGACCCAGCCTCCCTGTTCCTGCTCTCGCTAAAGCCTTGGCGAAGCCTGATCCTGGCTCGCCCACGAGCCGGATCTAGCCTCCTCACGGGGTACCGATGCACCATAAGACGTCACTCCGGCCTGCCCCCGTTGATCGCGAATTCCTGTCTGCCGGTGGGGAAATGGGGTCACGGATGCGGGCGCACGACTGGACGACCTCTCCCCTGGGGCCGCCGGAAGCTTGGCCGCAATCCCTGCGCACCCTGGTGCGCCTGATGCTCAATGCCAAGCAGGCGATGTTCATCGCCTGGGGCCCTGAACTCGCCTTCCTGTACAACGACGACTACGCCCCGATCTTCGGCGCCAAGCATCCTGAGGCTCTGGGGCAACCCTTTGCAGAGGTCTGGTCGGACATCTGGGGGCAGATCAAGCCGCTTGTCGACCAGACGCTCGCGGGACAGGCGAGCTGGCATGAGGATCTTCTCATCCCCATGGAGCGGTACGGCTACCGGGAAGAGGCTTGGTTCAGTTTCTCCTATTCTCCCGTTCATGATGAGAGCGGGGCCGTGGCCGGCATGTTCTGTGCGGCCATCGAGACGACAGGGAAGATCCTCAACCAGCGAGCCCTTCGTGAGAGCGAGGAGCGCGCGACAGGCGTGCTCAATGGAATGGACGAAGCCTTCATCCTGCTCGACCGCGAGTTCCGCATCCTCCAGATCAACACGGCGGGACTGCGGCTGGACACCCGGCCGGAGACTGAGATCATCGGGCGCCGTCACTGGGAGGTCTGGCCAGGAACAGAGGATACGCCGCTCGGCCAGTTCTACAAGCAGGCGATGGCCGATCGGGTGCCGATGCGAACGGAGAACCGCTACGTCTGGCCCGACGGCCGGGAAGCCTGGACCGAGATCCGGGCCTATCCAAGCCCAGACGGCTTGGCTGTGTTCTACCGGGATATCACCGAGCGCAAGATCGCCGAAGATCGCCTCCACGAAGCGGAGGACCACTACCGCCACACAGTCGAGCTTAATCCGCAGGTCACCTGGACGGCAGCGCCGAATGGGCAACTCGACCGTGTGGCTCACCGTTGGCAGGACTGGACCGGCACTTCCGGGCTGGGGGAGACCTGGACGCAGGCCATGCACCCTGAGGATCTGGAACCGTCCCTGAAGGCATGGACCCATTCAACATCCACCGGGGAGACCTACGACATCGAGCACCGGGCTCGCATGCGCTCGGGCGAATACCGCTGGATGCACTCACGCGCCTTCCCGCGACGGGGCCCGTCCGGAGAAATCGTCAAGTGGTACGGCACCACGGAGGATATTCATGAGCGCAGGGCCGCCCGGGAGGCTCTCCAGGAAGAGACGCGCTCCCTGGAGATTCTGAACACCGCCCTCGCGGTCGTTGCGTCCGAGCTTGATCTCGACGGGCTGGTACAGCGGGTGACCGATGCGGGCGTCGAGCTGACAGCGGCGCAATTCGGCGCCTTCTTCTACAACGTCGAGAACGCGGCAGGCGAGAGCTACATGCTCTATACGATCTCCGGTGTTCCGCGCGAGGCGTTCGCCAAGTTTCCGATGCCGCGCAACACGAAGGTGTTCTCTCCGACGTTCAGCGGGGAACGCATCGTACGCTCGGACGACATCACCCAGGATCCGGGCTATGGTCACACAGACCCGCATCGCGGCATGCCGCCCGGCCATCTGCCCGTCCGCAGCTATCTGGCTGTACCCGTGGTCTCCCGATCGGGAGAGGTGATCGGCGGGCTGTTCTTCGGACACGAACAGACCGGTGTTTTCGATCAGCGTTCCGAGCGCTTGGTGTCCGGGCTTGCCGCAGAAGCTGCAGTGGCTATCGACAACGCTCGCCTGTTCCAGAAAGCTCAACGCGAGATCGAGGAGCGGCGGCGTGCCGAAGAGGCCTTGCGCCGCCTGAATGAGACCCTGGAGGCCCAGGTCGAGGAACGGACCCGTGAACGCGATCAGATCTGGCAGCTCAGCACCGACCTGATGGACGTATGCCGTTCGGATGGAACCCTGCTTGCCGTCAATCCGGCCTGGACCACAATGCTCGGCTGGACCGAGGAGGAGTTGCTGGCGAGCAACTTTCTCGGCCTCATTCATCCCGATGATGTCGAGAGCACACTCGCGGAACTTGCACATCTGGAACAGGGGGCACAGACCTTCCGGTTCGAAAATCGCTTTAGGACGAAAGACGGCAGCTATCGCCTGGTCTCCTGGACCGCAGTGCCCAAGGAGGGACTGTTCTATGCGATCGGTCGCGACATCACGGCCGAGCGGGAAGCCACGGAGGCATTGCGGCAAACCGAAGAGGCGTTGCGGCAGTCGCAGAAGATGGAAGCGGTGGGCCAGCTCACGGGCGGCATCGCTCATGACTTCAATAATCTTCTGACAGGGATCGTCGGCTCCCTCGACATGCTGCGCACGCGTGTCTCACAGGGCAGGCTGGACACGGTCGATCGGTATATTACGGCTGCCACCACATCGGCTAACCGCGCGGCTGCGCTCACCCACCGCCTGCTGGCCTTCGCACGTCGCCAGCCGCTTGATCCCAGGCCGGTGCAGGCGAATGCGTTGGTCGCCTCCCTCGAGGACCTGTTCCGACGCACGGTCGGCGAAACGGTGACCCTCGAGGTGGTGCTCGCCGGTGGGCTTTGGCCCACGATATGCGACCCGAACCAGCTTGAGAGCGCACTTCTCAATCTCGTCATCAACGCCCGCGACGCCATGCCGGACGGGGGGCGCCTGACAGTCGAAACCTGCAACGCGCATCTCGACGACACCTACATCGCCGCGCAGCGGGACGTGAAGCCGGGCCAGTATGTCTGCATCTGCGTGACTGACACCGGCACAGGCATGCCGCCCGACGTTATCGAGCGCGCGTTCGACCCGTTCTTCACCACAAAGCCGTTGGGTCAGGGCACCGGACTTGGATTGTCGATGGTGTATGGGTTTGCACGCCAGTCCGAGGGCCACGCCCGGATCTACAGCGAAATTGGCCAGGGCACCACGATCAAGCTTTACCTCCCGCGCTACAGAGGCGAGACGCAAGCCGAGATCGAAGCTTCGACCCTTGCTGAGGCGCCGCGGGCGCAGTCCGGCGAGACCGTGCTGGTGGTGGAAGACGAGCCGGTGGTGCGTGGCCTCATTCTCGAGGTGCTGGAGGATCTCGGCTACCGCACACTTGAAGCGGTGGACGGACCAGAGGGCCTCAAGATCCTTCAATCCAAGCGGCACATCGACCTTCTCGTCACGGATGTCGGCCTCCCTGGGCTGAACGGCCGCCAGCTGGCGGATGCAGCCCGGGGAATGCGCCCGAATCTCAAGACGCTCTTCATCACCGGCTATGCTGAGAATGCCACTCTGGCTGCGGGGTTCCTCGAGCCCGGGATGCAGATGATCACCAAACCGTTCGCGGTGGACGCTCTCGCGCAGAAAATCCGGTCGATCATCAAGGATGAATGATGCACGTACCCCCCAAAACCTGACTTGATGTGGAGGGCATCACGTGTCTTTCGAGACGAGCGTCCCTTTGAGCAGACGGACCAGCGTTTCGGGATGAACGGGCTTGCCGATGAACAACGCCCCTTCAGGGAGTTCACCAGACTTGGGGGCAGCCCGTCCTGAGACGATCAGAACGCCGATCTCGTGCCGGCTGGCCCGAACTTGTCGGGCGAGCTCGAAACCGTTGATGCTGCCACGTGGCATTTCCACATCCGTCACCATCCCCTGGATGTCTGAGACGGCCTTCAGAACCTGTAGCGCTTCATCTGCATGGACGGCCTCGATCACCTTGAAGCCTGCATCTTCCAGAACGTCGACGAGCGTCATCCGGACGAGTGCCTCATCTTCAACAACCAGAATGAGGGGGCGTGAATCATGTTTCGGGCTAGCCATGCCCGACGAAAGAGGAATCAACGGTCTTTGTTCCTAATGCCAAGATCTCAAACGACACTCACTAGCTAGGCATGCTCGGATCAAGGTCACCCCTTGACTGCAAGAATGTTCGAGAATCGGCATCCAGCCCATTCGAGCACCAGCGGAGAGCAAGGGGTCCTGATTCGCACAAGAAGCCGCCCCATAGATCGCGCTAGTCCGAGCAAACTCGGCAGGAACGAGGCTATCGGGCCTTTCGAGCCTTGCAGCGAGACAGCACGATGGCATCCCGGCTGGGGATCAGCGATCCATCGAGAAGGGTACGGGCACGTGTGTCAGGTTCCCCTGCCTCCATGCCATCCGAGCACGAATGAGCATGGTATCTCAGGTCCAGTAGAGCACCTGCGCCTCAGGGAGCCGGATCGGCAGCTCGGCCATGAAGAAGCCGCGCATCTGCTCCATGACCTCAGGCTGATAGACATACTTGAGAGAGCCGAACTTCGTGCGCTTTTGCGCCCGTGTGTCTTCGTCCATCTCGAGACTTGAACCCGGATACCAGCTCGTCAGAACCTCTTTCGATCCAGCCGTGAAGCGATGCGTGATCAACTCGATGGTGAGGTCCGCCCCAGGCACGCTGCCGAGGGTCTCGGACGCGAGGTTAAGGAGGGATCGATACTCCTCCTGCCAGCCCTGCACCGGCATGATGGGCGCGATCGTCAGCCCGATGCGATAACCCGCCTCCGCCATCCGGCGCGCAGCCTGCAGGCGCGCCAGGAGGCCTGCCGCGCCGCCTTCAAGGCGTACAAGCGACGGAGCGTTGACCGACACGCGCATCCGTGTGTTCTTGTTGTGGTCGAGCTTGAGAAGCGGTCCCACCGCATCGAACTTGGTGGTGAAACGCAGTTGAACGGCGGCGTCGAGCTGCGCGAAGAATCCAATGGCTTCGCCGAGAGAGCCCGTCAGGTGCTCGATGCCGAGCGGGTCGGTGTAGCAGGAAGCCTCGAACGTGGTCCCCTCATGCCGCCGTCCGGCAGACCTGGAGGTGACGGCCCCGCGATCGATATGGCGCTCTGCGGCGCTCAGAATCTCTGGGAGATTGGCGTAGACTCGCGTGACAGGTGGACCGGCGAGACTGCCGGCAAGATAGCAGTACTGGCAATGGGCCGGGCAGCCTTCCGCCAGATCAAGCCGCCAATCCGCGCTCGGCGGAATGGGCTGCAGACGCAATTTGGTCGGCGGTGCGACGACAATCGCGAGCGTGTTCTTGGCGTCCACATAGGCGCGCCGAGGATCGTCGCCTGCAAGGCCCGCGAGACGGTTGGCCTTCAGGCGCACGATTTCGCAGTCCAGAGCTTCTGCCCGCGTGAGCATGGCATGCCCGTGCTCCCATTCGAGCGCAGCAGGTGTGACGAGCACGCGCTTGGGCTTCCAGAGCTTCGGCCGGTGCCTGTCGAGCAACGGCTTGACGTCTGGGCTGCCTGATCTGTTCGAATGAGAATCCGCCGGGACAACATCCATGTCGATCATGTGGGCAGCCAAGGACGTCGATCCAAAGTGGCAGAGCGCCGCGGGGCCCGAACCGTCTGGGAAGCGGCCGAGATGTCCGTTGGCGCACAGCACGTGTCGGAGAGCAATTTGTCCATGCGCTCGACGTCCGGCACCGCCCGGCCCGAGCGTTGCAGAGCCCATGTCAGGCCGCCCGGTCGGCGCCTGCCTCCATGGGAATTGTCATCGTGCAGCAGACCCCTCCCCGCTCGAACCGGAGGTCGAGCTGCCCGGCCAGCTCTCGGGTGACCGTCTGCTGCAGCAGCCGTGAGCCGAACCCTCGAACCGGCTGCACCTCAGGGACGGGGCCATCCAACTCGCACCAGTCGACGGTCAGAACGGTCCCGCCCCCTGATGTGTCGACTTTCCAGTCGACCTGAACCCGTCCTCGCTCGGATGAAAGGGCTCCATGCTTGGCCGCGTTGGTAGCGAGCTCGTGGAAGGCCATCCCCAGCACCACCGCGACCCGTGCCGAAAGATCGACCTGCGGCCCACGGATTCGGACGAGGGACAAGGGTGTGAGATAAGGCCCGAGCTCCGTCTCAAGGATGGCCCTGAGGGAAGCCCCCTCCCAGTGCGTCTCGTTGAGCAGGTTGTGGGTGCGCGAGAGGGCCAGCAGCCGTTCCTGGAAGCGCTCCTGCGCCACCTTTGGTGGCACGCCGGGACGAGCGGCCTGCCAGGCCAGGGACTGCACGGTGGCCAGGGTGTTCTTCACCCGGTGGTTCAACTCGTCGATGAGCAGCTTCTGGCGCCGATCCGCCTGCCGGCGCTCGGTAATGTCCTCCACCACACGCACGGCGTACAGGAACGTGCCGTCGCCATCCCGCACCGCCGTGCTGGTCACGCGGGCCCATCCGCAGCTGCCGTCCTTGCGCCGGAACTTGCTTTCCGTGGTGTAGGTGTTCAGCTCGCCGGCGACTTGGCGCGCGAACAGCTCCAAATCATGTTCGCGGATCTCTGGGTCGGTCACATGACCGAAATGCTCTCCGATCAGCTCGTCGCGGCTGTGGCCGGTCAATTGACAGCGAGCTTCATTGACCGAAATGAAGTGCCCGTCCCTGTCCACCTCGGTGATGCCGACCGCAGCGTTCTCGTGCGTGGCACGAAGGCGAGCCTCGCTGGCCCGCAGGGCAGCCTCTCGCGTGCGAAGCTCCGCTGAGGCCGAGGCAAGCGCCTGTGCCACCCGGTCGGCCTCCGCTAGTCCGCTCCCATGGGCTGTTACGGGCGCGCCGCGTCCCATCCTGTGGGCGATGGTTGCCAATCCCTCCACGGGAGTCGCAATGCTGCGCCCGACCCGCCACGCCATGGCGACACCGCCGGCAAGAAGCAGCCCTCCGGCAGCGCTGAGATAAAGGGCGAACCGCCAGGCGGGGGCCGTGATCTCCGTCTGCGGCACGGCCACGATGGTCGACCAGCCCGATCCCGGCGAGCGGGAGAGGGCAACCACCGTCGGCACGCCATCGAGGGAGACACTTTCCCACACGCCCTGGCTCACCCCGGTCTGAACACGTGCGACCCCGTCCGGGGGAGCAGGCTTCCCGGCGAAACGCGCCGCGTCCCGGCTGCGCGCCACGACCGTGCCGTTGCGATCCATGATCGTGCCGATCCAGGATGGCGGCAGCCCCTGATCGGCCAGGATGCGGCTGACCCTCTCGGCGAGCATGATGACTGAGACGAAGAGCTCGGAACCCTCTCGGGTGGTCACAAGGGTATCGACGGCGACGGCCGGCTGCTTTGCCGCGGTCCCCAGAAACAGGTTGCTGATCCGGATCGTGCCCGGGACAAGCCCTTTTCGATAGGTATTGTCCGGGATGATCGGCAGGGGGCTGCCGGGTGGGAGCAGGGTATTGGCGAGTTGCTTCTCATCATCCGCGACGACAACCCAGGTGCCTGGGAGACGGATCGCAGCGCGCGCTCGCGCGTCAAAGGCGGCGTAGTCCTTCTCAAGGAGCTGTGGGGACGTCGACAGGGCCCAAAGCAGCGCCTCCGCTTGCCCGAACTGGCGGTCGACAACCAGCGAGAGCGCGCGGGCGGTTTCCTGGAGGTGCTTCTCGACCTCATGCCGATCATGGCGGTATCCCGCATAGACGGCGATCCCGGCCGCCGCGAGGGCTGGGATTACCAGGACAAGTGTGAGAAGGACCAGGCGCGAGCGCAAAGACGGGAGCCACGAGCGTGCAAGCATCCGGAGCCCTCGCTCGCTCGAGGCTGACAGGGACTTGCCCACGATGTGCTCGCTCCCGCTGGGGACGTCATGACGTTGGATCGATGGCGCAGGCCAGAGCAATGGCCATGTCCTGCCCCGAGCCATCACCCCAGCTTCTCTAAAACCAACTCCTGTGGGCGTGGCCCCAGAGCGCAAGGATGACGGACGAGGATGGGTATGTAGGACAATTCTGCCAAACAGCCAAGGCAGCGTCAGACACAAGTGCAGGGCCGTGACGACGGGACCCCGCTTCTGCCGCGAGCTGACTTGCGCTCTCTGGCAAAGTAACCTCGCCCGTCAACCCAGCTTGGCCGGGTCTTCTCACCATTCACGGCCGGCCCTCACTCCGCGGCAATCGGAACGGCCTGCTCGTCTCCTCCTTCATCGGGCTCGCTCCGGAGGGACAGCTGCCCTCTCTCGGTCCAGAGGACCACCGCCAGGCATGCCACACCGAGGCAGAGATAGCCCGCGCTGAGAGGCACGACCGTGCCGTTGAAGGAACGTCCGATGAAAAATCCGAACAGAGCTCCGACCAGCGTGGTGTAGGACCCGATGAAGGACGAAGCTGTGCCCGCAATGGCAGCCAGGGGTGCCATCGCAATCGAATTGAAGTTCGGCACCGTGAGGCTGTAAAGGAACTGGTTGAGAGCGAATATCGCTGCGAACAGAAGCAGGGGCGGCCGGCCGCCGTAGAGAAGCGCCACGCCCAGCTGTACAGCTGCAACAAGCGTGAAGCCGCAAAGGCCGATATGCGACAGACGGCGCATTCCCAGACGCTGCACAAGCCTCGCGTTCGTAAACGAGGCCGCTCCCATGAAGGCCGCGATACACCCGAAGACCAGAGGGAAGAGCGCTCCAAGCCCATAGACCTCCGTCTCGAAAATCTGCTGTGCGGACCCGATATACGCCATGAGACAGCCCATCATGAGGGCGACGCCCGTCGCATAGCCGATGCTGACCCGCGTGGAGACCGTGACTTTGACCGCGGATGCGATCTGGTCGAAGGAGAACGGCCTGCGATATTCCGGATGGAGGGTTTCCGGCATGCGGATGGAGAACCACACCGCCACCAACACGGCAAAGCCCAGGATGGTCGCGAAGATCATGCGCCACGTGCCCAGGAGCAGGAGAAGGCTGCCCGATGCGGGCGCGAGCATCGGCACGATGATGAAAACCATCATGGTGATCGAGAGAACGCGTGCCATCTCACGGCCTGCGAAGCGATCCCGGATGATCGCCACCGTCAGCACGCGAGTAGCAGCCAAGCCGGCACCCTGAACGGCGCGTCCGATCAGCAGCATGTCGAAGCTCATGGCTGTTGCTGCGATGAAGCCTCCCATGAGGTAAACGGCCAGCCCGATCATCAGCGTGGGCCGCCGACCGATCGTATCCGAGACAGGGCCATAGACCGTCTGCATGACGGCAAAGGGCACCATGTAAGCCGTGATCAGCATCTGGAGATCGTTGGGATCGGCGATCCCGAAATCGGACTGGATCGGCCCGAAGGCAGGAAGCAGGTTGTCGATGGACAGAGACCCGAGGCTCATCACAAGGGCAATGAGGAGCACGAACTCATGCAAGGACGGGAATCGGGTGTGGCCGCTCTGGGATGGGCCGCCGGCAAACGGAGACATTGCAAAACTTTCCGCGACAGGTGTTTCCGCCGCCTGGGGGCATTCGTCATGCGAAATGCATGGAAGCGCTGATCTCGGGCATGGACCAAGGACTGAGAATGAAAGGGAAAGCTTAACCTGGAGATGGCGGGAAGACCCGCTGAACCTGCATCTGAGGGCGTTTCAGCATCCGGTTCCCCTCGTGAAGTCGTTTGATTACCGGCTATCAACCACGAGAGCAGGAGAGGGTTTCATAAGGAATGCGGGCCATGACCGGAAAAACCATGTTCCGCCTATCGCGAAGAGAGCTCGAAATGGGAGCGGTCCATGTCTTTGAAGCCGTGGAAGTGACCGCCCCAGCGGACGGGCACGCCCAGCGCTGCGGCGGCCTTTGCGACGGCTTCCGCAATCCGGGTCTGGACACCCGGATCAAAGTAGACGCGGCCGTCCTGGTCGAGCGGCCACAAGTCCACCGCGTCGCCGGTGCGGTGCGGGCTGCCCTGGGTTCTCGACCAGCCCCAAGCCACCGCCTTGCGCTGAAGCTTGGCGTCGCGCTTGCCCGAGCCGATGACGAAGGTCAACCTGGGGTTATCGGCCTGCACCTTGAGGATAACCCTGGCTAGAACCGGGTTGAGGGCGCGAATGTTGGCCTCGTGGTGCCCTATCGGGTCTGGGTTCCAGGTGCGGAACATCGCCAACTGATCACGGCCGAGGTCATCTCTCGCGGGGATCCTCGCATAGACCCCGCCCGGCCCGAGGTGCGGGTTGAGCCTGGCGTCGGGCGGCCGCTCGGACTCGTCACTCAGGCCGACCTGTGCCCTGGCGTCCGGGCAAAAGCTGAACAGCAGGAGGATGAGAATTCTGGCGAAGAGAGGATGGACCTGTCGAAGCATCGTAGCCTGATGGATTGCAGCCCCATATTGCCAAAGAATGGCAAAGCTCGTCGACCCCTCGGCTTCATCCCGAATCGACAGCGGAAACAAGGAGTGCCTGGCGGAGACCGCGCCGAGGCGCAGGATGGAAGCTTGATGGCAGACGTCGAGCCTGGCTCGTCACCGGAGATCAGAGCGCCGGGCCCGAGGGCCACGTGCAACAGGCCTTATGATCTGACGGTCTCCCTCGCGCTCAGCACCGCCTCCACCAGTTTAACAATGCTCCGTTGGATGTTGCTGTCCTCGACACTGGCGAACAGCTCGATCAGCTTGGCACCGTGCGGATTGCTCGCGACCAAATGGAGCACGTTGTCGTTGGCGTTAAGCAAGGCATTGCGCCCCAGCAGGCCGTCGAAGAAATAGGTTACATCGACTCCCAGGATCAGCCCGATTTCATGGAGGCGGCCGGCGCCAATCCGGTTGATCCCCTTCTCGTACTTCTGGATCTGCTGGAACGTCAGCCCGAGAGCGTCCGCCAGCTTCTCCTGACTCATGCCCAGGGCGATGCGCCTCAAGCGGATCCGTTTGCCGATGTGACGGTCGGCTTCATTCGGTGACTTCTGCATTTGCCCCTTAGCCCTGCACGACTTCAGTGCAGGACGCTCGAGCGGATTGGGGCGCAGAAGGACAGAAGGCGACCGACATCGGCGGTCAGTCGCTCCCGGTCTTCCCGAGGCATGGCGGCGATGCGTTTGGCCACATAGGCCTGAATCTGCCCCCAGTCATCGCCATAGCGTTGCACTGCCTCGTGGCATAGCTCAGCCAGGGTTGCGGTCCTAGGACTATCCTGTCGGGTCATCACCCGCTCCCGTTCAACACTGATGTAGAACCGTCATACATCTCAGCATCTTCAGAATTCCCGGCCTCTCGTGCTCCCTATCTGCACTCTTCAGGCAGATCAAAGGCCCCGCCATGGATCAGGAACCATCCCGCATCCGCCGTCACGACAATCTAATCCGGGTCGAGGTCGTCACGACCGCAGAGCAGCTCCTTGATGCCCATGCGATCCGGGCGATCTGCTTCATGGAAGAGAATGGAGTCTCGGCCCGGCAGACCTATGACGGCAACGACTACCAGGCGACCCACATCATCGTTTACGCCGGCGATGAGCCGATCGGAACGGCCCGGATCCGCTGGTTCAAGGACTTCGCCAAGATGGAGCGCACCAGCTTCCGCAAGACTTGGCGGGATCCGCGGGTGATCAAGCGATGTGCCGAATTCATCTTCGAGCATATCAGCCGCAAGGGCTACGATTGTGTGATCACCCATGCCAAGCCTCTTCATGCTCGCCTGTGGCGGCGGATGCTGGGCTTTATGCCGGCGCCGGGCAAAGACCCTCTCTATTTCGAGGGGCATGACGAGCCCTATGTCGAACTCGTCAAGCATCTTACTCCTCCCGAAAACGCCATCACGCCTTCCTCCGATGCCGCCATTCTCTTCCGCATCGAAGGGCATTGGGATGTCCACTCCGAGTTCGAGGTCGTCGGATCATGACCTTCAATGGATCCCCTGCCCTCCCGGATTTGAACAACGCTGACGCAGGCGTCATCATGGACTATTTCCAGTCTTACCTCCAGCAGGTGGTGACCCTGCATTCGGCCACGTTCCAGAAGCTGCTGTTCGAGGCTGACGGGGTGCCGCTCGAAATGGCCGAATTGTTCGAGGACGTCGGCAATACCTACATCGGCATCTCGGAAAGCATCAGCCGGCTTCATCTTCAACGCCGGCATTCACAGATTGAAGAGCAGCTTGATGCCGCTATCGAACCGACTCTGCGGCGGATCGAGGCGCAGTCGCGGGGCAAACCAAGGATTCGCCGGCCCAAACATCTCACACAGCCAGTCAAAGACTAAGCGGACGGGCCGTGCGTTCAGCCGCTCGGTCAGAACAAGGGCGTACATCGGGACCGAGATCGTGACATCGAGCTCCAGCGGAACCGCGTTCGGCTCAAGAATGGTGTAGCTGCCGAGAAGCCCGATTCCCAGCCCCGCCTTGACGAGCATGCCATAGGCCATCGAGTTGTCGCAGAAATGGGCGACCTGACCTTGCGAGACGACCCCGTTCCAGGGCGCCCACAATCCTGTGTTGGCCGAGTAGAACTCGGACTGCAGGAAGAGATGCTGAACCAGGTTCAGGCGCGTCGGGATTCCATATTGCTGGATGTAGGACTTCGCCACGATCGGGATGAAATGCAGGTATCCCAGCTTCTGCATGGAAATGTCAGCGGCCTCAATCGGATTGAAGCCGATCATCATGTCCGTCTGATTATCCCGCAGGCTCACCACATTGGCCGGACTTTTGAGATGGAGCTGGATCTTCGGATGTTCTGCCGCGAAGGCAGAAGTGCCGGGCGCCACGAAAAAGGTGTTGAGACCGTCCGTGATGCTGACCCGTACGACGCCCTCGGCGTCCTTGGTCTCAGCTCTCAAATCATTGGTGAGCGCGAAGAGGGAGTGATCAAGGGCTGTCAGGGCCTGTGCCAAAGCCTGCCCCTTGGGCGTGAGCTTCACCCCGTGCTGGGTCGGAACGAAGAGCTGCGACCCCATCAGGTCCTGAAGCCGTTTGACTTGGCGGCTGACCGTCGGCTGGCTGGTGTTGAGGATCTCGGCGGCCCGATTGAATGATTTGGCTTTGGCGACGGCCAGAAACACCCGCAGCTCGCCCCAGAACTGTCCGCTCAGAATGTTCTCGTTGTCCAGTGGAGAACGGACGAGATTGCGCTGGTCAGGGTCGAAAGGCCTCATATTCACTGACGGTGTCCGTTCCAAAACGAGGACCGATGCTACACAACTTATGAGACAGTTCAATCAGGATACTAAACTTAGCGTAAGGGAAGGCATCGGCAATGCGACACTCCTTAGGTCACGTCTCTTCGCTTATGCGACGGTCAAAAACGTAACAAATTCCTCTGTGTTGTCGCAGAACCTTTCAAACTCAAGGCCTTTGAGTCTCGCCAATATCAAAGGGTTCACGGCGTATCGTTCCGTTTCAGCCAAGCTTTTTGCTTCGCCACAGATGTATCTCGCAATTGTCACGACTTTAAGTTTTCGATCCCTCGGGTTGCTTGGATCGGACGCTGCAAGTGCAATATACTTCTGATATGTCACGGGTCCTGCGGAAATTTCACCAGATTATCATCGACTTTAACAATTTTGTCACCAGATAAGATATTGCCTGTAACGATAAAAATTTGATTAATACCCTTATTGGTGGTTTTGATAATCAGAGACATTGAATGAAGACCTCACAGAGACTATTTTTCTCTAACGATAATAAACCTTTATTTTATGATCTTCGAATACAGCTTGCTCCAAGACCATCGCCAAGAGTATCGATATTGGCCCTGGAGACTTCGTTCCAGCGTAAGACTGTGAAGATATTACCGCCGAGTAACCAAGCGGCTGTGCCGAGCACACCGATACCGAATGCTCCAAATCGCATATGATGCCGATGTAAACCTCCAAGCGCATGCTAGTCGGGAAGCTGGGCTGTGTGAACCGAGCCAGCTTAGCGAGTTGTCGTTTCTCCTCCAGGTCAGCCGCCCACAATGGCCCTTATGTGGGGGCGGAAGGGCCAAGGCTGAGTTCCTTCTGGGGTTTTGCAGGACAGTCGGAGGACGCATGCTCTGCCCACGTCCTCACAGAAAGTCGTCGTTTGGGGATCTAGCCTGATGTCGTCCCGAACAGATTGGCCAGGCCATCCGAGGCTTTGGGCTTTTGAACGTACAGCGCCGCAAGCATGCCGCTGCTTGGTCTTCCAGAGTCAAGCTGCACCCAGGCGTCCCGGTCTCCAGGCTGATCCACCGCCCAGGCATCACTGCCGATCTGCGCCGAGGTCATGACCTCAGGACGATCGATGAACGCGAAGAATGTGGGATAGGTTCGTCCTCTGTCCGTTCGAGAATCAGCGAAGGTGATCCCCTCCTCGAGTTCAGCCGCGCATCGCGGCATCCGCGCGACGTCCAGATCCTGGTTTCCCCTGCCGGGGTCCTTGCTAGAAGACAGGGTCCAAACCCTCCCAGGCGCGTGCCTTCTCGAGATTGCCCGGTAGGTACGTGACGCTCATCCCATTGCCGTTTTCGTCCGTGATGTAGCCGAACACCGGAGTGCCGTTATTGGCGCGAATGTGGTTCTCGAACCAGATCTCGACGCCCTTGTGATCGGTCAGCTTGACGAACTCGTCGAAGGTGATGCCGCTCTCGGTGGGAGCACCGTCGTATTTCGTGATGACGGCGAAGGTCTTCATGGTGCTGGCGAACTCGCGCGACTTGGTGATCTTCGTCTCCCAGTTGTCGCTGCCGTTGGTGTCCGTCTCGGTGACGATTGTCAGGGAATCGTCGTTGACGATCTTGTGGTAGTGGACCGTACCGTCATCGTAGCGCTTCTCCTCCGATTCCCAGTCTTCCCCGTTGAAGTCCCAGGTCGGTTTGTTGATGAGCTTATTGCCGTCATAATATTTGTCCTCGACCTTGTTCTTGAAGTTCGGGCCACGCCATTCCTGGATGTGCTTGGTCCATTCCTCGGTACCAGTCAGATCGCGGACCTCGACGGTCTTATGATCGCCATAGATCGTCTCGATCCGACCGATCACGCCGTTGACGGTCGTGGTGATCCGCTCGGCCCACGGCTGAGCCTGATCGACGTCCCACAGATGCACCGTCTTCTGGGTGCCGGTGACGACGTGCTGATAGTACATGATGCCGCCGGCGTTGGTGCGCGTCTCGCGTTCGTCGAAGGCGGCGCCGCCGTTCCACTCGCGGTAGATATGGCGCTGCCCATCGTACTGCTCCCACTCGGTAAGCCGCGTGCTGCCGCTGTAGAGCGTCTCGCGCCAGGCCCAGGTCTGGCCGGACCAGTTCCACTCCTTGACCGTACGCGTGCCGTTGTCGAACCAGGTCTCGAGCCTGGTCTCCCGCAGCAGGCCGTCCCGGGTCAGTTCCGTCCGCGTCCATGGCTGTCCGCTGTAGTCCCAGCCGCACTCGACGATCCGCTCCTGTTCGACGGTCGGGCCGTAGTATTTGTAGATCTGCCAAGTCTTGTTGTTGGCAGCGTCGCGGTGCTCCTCGAAGGTTTCCCATTCCTGCCCGGGCGCCTGCGCGGCGTTGACCTTGTCGCGGTAGTTGTGGCCGTCCTGATCGTAATCCTTGCCCCCGGCAAGACTGGAGCCGTCGTCGTGGACGATGGTCTCGATCAGCACCCGTTTCGCGGTGTCGAGCTCCCTCACGTTTTCGAACAGAACTGAGTAGTGTTGACGTCCTGGTGGCGTCCCATCACGGGCGCGAGAACGGCTTCTGCCTCGATGTATTCAAATACTGCAGGCCGCGAGCGATTGTCATTTCCGATAAGCCGATCGTCCATGACACCCAGCTTACAATTCCGGACTATAGGGCAATGACCCAGGGTCTTGGAGCCATAGTGCGTACGACAGGCAAGCGGCGGCACGTTCTGACAACCCGCCGTGATGGTTGGATCCAATTCACAGTTCTCAACGACGGCGACTTCTACATCGACACCGAGTATAACGGATGACGGCTCCTGCTAATCGTTCGATCAAATCTGTGAACATGGCATGGCTGGTGATGCTAGCCGTGTTTGACATGTTTGTCGTGACGGTACTCGTGGCACCTGAAATGATCGAAGGTGCCACACTATCTACCCTGGGAGTCATGCGCGGGGTTGGCACTGCCGTTCTGCTTGTCGTGGTTCTAATATTAACGGGTCTACTATCCCCTAACATCAAGTCTGCCCGAAAAGTGGTCCCGTCGAAACGATCAGCTTCGTGAGCCTTCCATCCTGAACTGCGGCTCCAATAGGGATCTGCTAGTACACGCCTCGGAATTCCAGCATCTCTCTGAAACCGGTACTCAAGTTTTGCCGGAAGCGCTCGAACCAGTTCCGGTAAGCTTGATCGAGCTTGGGAATATCCATCTGGAAGTTAGAAAGGTTCGATTCTGTAAGCGTCGGGATTCAAAGTAATATCAGCGCGAGGCTTGTCACCACCGACCATGTCTTGACGTCTTTTGTGAACCTATGAAACGCCAAAGCTGCATAAAACTGAAACGTGTCCTCTCCAGGAGTGCCTAACCGGGCGAGGTGGTATGATACTTTCGGATGGTCGCTGGAGACACCTTCAATGTAATTTTCGGGATCATAACCGGTGTACGTGCCCCAATGAGTGACGTCGGCTGCCATGCCGCCGACGCCAACGAGAGACAGCGATCGATGAATTGTCAGATCGCCATCATCGATCTTGCTTTTTTGCTCATCCGAGAAGTTCAGGAGGATGTGGCCGTCACTGTCTCCGCTAGGGACAATGCTGATCCTTGAATATTTAGGCCGCAGGCCCACGCTATTACAGCGTGACCTGCCTCGTGATAGGCAATGACTTCGAGTCTATCTCTTGCCATAGATACCCCTAAGGCAGCTTAGGCCACCCAATCTCAAGGCCGCGGCCCTCAAGACGGCCGCACCGGCCATCGCGGCGGCAAGCGATGAGGTGATGTAGAAGAGCCCCTCGTAGCCGTACGTCGCGACCAGTGGTGTGCTCAGGAGAGGCGAACAGAACTGGCCGATGAATACGGAAGCTGCCAGAACACCGCCTGCCGCTCCCCTCCGCCGGATGGGAGCAAGTTCCAAAGCAAGGGTCACGAAGCTCGGCGAGACCAATGCATAGCCTGCGCCGATGGCCGCGGCTGCAACGAACCATGCCAAAGGCGTCGCCGCCAGGGCCAGCAACACGAACCCAAGCGCCATCACACCATAGCCCAGGGCGAAGACGGCAGCGTAGCCGATGGCCCGCTGGACCCGACCATACAGGAGCGCAAGGCTGCCGCCGGAGAGCATCAAGATGCCGAGCGCTGAGCCGGTCATCACTGGGCTGCTGCAGCCTGCCACTGCGAAGAAAAACGACAATTGGGTTGGCATGACGAAAAAGATCATGTTCGTCACGGCCTGGAGTAGCACGAGCAGCGCGAAGACGAGGCTCCATGATGAAGGATCGGAGGAACTCTCCTCCAGACAGGCATGGGGAGCGGACGAGGTGCGTTGCGGATCGACAATGACCTTCCACATCAACGGCAGGAAGACTGCGGCAACTCCATAGATGACGAAGGGCAGACGCGGCGAGATCGCCGCGAACCATCCCGCGAGCGAGATGAACACGAGCCCCCCGAAGTTCCGAGCTGATATCTGAATTCCTGACAACGCGCTCCGCTCGTCCCCAGTGAAGTAGTCGCCAATGAGCGCGGTCTGCGCCGTCATGATAAGAGCGACAGCCAGTCCCAGTACCAGACGGCTGGCAAAGACGGTTGGGAGGTCGGGAAGGAACAACCCTGCGCATCCGGCGATCACGAAGAGAACGACCCCGGCGAGGAGCATCCGCCGCCGACCGTACCGATCAGCGACGAGACCGGCGAACGGCGCGAAGATAGCGACGCTGATTGAGGGCGCCGGCACCAGCAGGCGTACCAGCATCCCCGCGTTGGGGTCTTCCCCGAACAGGCGTTCCAGCCCGGGGAGCGCGGGACTGATCGTGGCATTGGCCATGGTCGTGAGCGATGCTGCCATCAGCAGCGCGATTGCTCGCGGGTCTCTCCAGACCTGTGTCTGCCGCGGAATTGTGGTGCTAGCCATAACATGCCTCTTGCTCGAAGTGACGATTCGAGAGAGGCTACGACTTCAAGTCAACTTGAGGTCAAGCCTGGGAATGATGGATATTGGAGAGGTTGCCGAACGTTCGGGCGTGCCGCCCTCGACGCTGCGCTACTACGAGGAGATCGGCTTGATCCGCTCGATCAGCCGACATGGGTTGCGACGGCAATTCGACGCCGACGTTCTTCTGACGCTATCGCTGATCGAACTCGGGAAGACGGCAGGCTTCTCCCTCACCGAGATTGCGGGCATGTTCGGCAAGGACGGCCGGCCCGACATCCCCCGGGATCAGTTGCACGCCAAGGCGGATGATTTGCAGCGCCAGATGGCCGACCTACGGGTGTTGCGGGATGCGCTTCGGCACGTAGCCGAATGTCCCGCTCCGTCGCACCTGGAATGTCCAACCTTCCGCAAGCTCCTGAAGGCAGCAACCCGCAGGCGCGTCACCTGTCCGGCGTCTGGGCATCGGTTCGAATGAAGCGTCTCGGAAGCACGAAAGTCTGCTCGGGGACAGACGCGGCAGCTAGTCCCTGCCTGAGAACGTCTGCTTACCAAGCGATCTCGGACAGGCGAGGTCATCGGTGTCATAGGCGTCCTGAGTAGGGCCCCACCAACCGTCGCCTTCATAATTGCATTTCTGCACACGAAGTCCCCTACCCTCCCGGCCTGTCAATACCTCTCACAAGCGGCCGATTATGGGCAACTTGGAAGCTCGAGTTCCGGAATAACAGCCCCCTTCGGCCAAGCAGAAAGCCCCGCGAGCACGCGAAGGGCGCAACCTCCGCCGCGCCCCATGTGATCCATTGTCGAGCGGCGGAAGCGAGCCCAGAGCTTCGCCGCCTACAGAATCTCACAAGATGGAGAAGCTGGCTGCGCTGAGCGACGCATGATTGGCGATCACGGCAAACTTGACCTGCGCCGCGGCGCCCGAGCCGTCGGCATCGTAGAACAGTTCGCCGGTCGTCTGGTTGTAGACGATGCGATGCTCCGCCGCCGTTGCCGCAGCCCCCAGCTTGAATGCCGCACCGGACAGATACTGATACCCCGCGCTCGCGAACACGCTCCGGCTGAGCACGATCCGGTCGCCCTCCGCGGCCGAGAAGTCCTGGATCGTGTCGACGTTGCCCGCGCCCGGGCCCGTGCTGAACCGGAACGTGTCCGCCCCTGCCCCGCCGCTGAGCACGTCGCAGCCGAAGCCGCTGTCGAGGAGGTCGTCGCCGGCACCCCCGAACAGGTAGTCGCCGCCTGCCTTGCCGGTGAGCGTGTCGTTGCCGCCCTCACCGTAGAGCTGCGCCCCCGAGCCGCCGCCGCGATCAACACTCGTGAGCGTGTCGGCGTAGTTCGAGCCCTGCAGCACCTCGATGTTCGAGACCTGATCCCCCGCCGCCGCGCCGCCGTTCTGGTTGCCGGTCAGGTCGACCACGACTCCGCCGGTGGCGCTCTGGTACGAGAGCACATCCCAGCCGGCGCCGCCGTCGAGGAGGTCGCCGCCCGGGCCGCCGTCGAGCCAGTCGTTGCCGGCGCCGCCGAACAGGGCATCGCCGCCCTTGCCGGTGAGCCCGTCGTCGCCGCCCTCGCCGTAGAGCTGGACGCCGCTGCCGTTGCCGCGGTCGATAGCGGTGAGGCTGTCGTTGGCGTTTGTCCCCTGCACCACCTCGATGCGATACAGCTTGTCACCCCTGGCGGCGCCGCCATTCTTGTTGGTCTCGAGGTTGACCACGACCCCGCCCTCGGAAGCAGAGATGCTTTGATAAGACGCAACATCCCAGCCGTCGCCGCCATCCATCATGTCCGCGCCGCTGCCGCCGTCCATCCAATCGTTGCCGGCTCCGCCCTTCAGACCGTCGTTGCCGCCCTTGCCGCGCAGTTCATCGTTGCCGCCGTTTCCGACCAGCATATTTGCAGTGGCATTGCCGGAGATTCTATCGTTGCCCTCGCCCGCGAGGACGTTCTCGATGAGCGACCGGGGATCGCTGCCATACTGGAAGGCATTCGAGATATTGCCTTTTTCGATCCGCGAGCGGCTACCGATCTCGAAGATCGTGAAGCCTCCAGGTTCCAAATCAACTGTGCTGCCTTCGAACGCCCTCAGGTCATAGGTATCGTTGCCGTTGCCGTCCCAGATGGTCTGGAGGACGAAGCGCGACACCATGGCCCCCTGGGATACTCCATCGACGAAGGTCTCTCCGTTCGCAGCCCAGCGATAGATCGTGTCGCCGCTGCGAAACTCGAAATTAGCCCCGTACATCATCTGCAAGGCGGCGATATCGTACTGCATGAAAGTTTGTGGATTAGTACCGGCGCCCTTGTACGACATGACCGTGAAGTCGTCCCTGTCGTGCTCTTCGGACATGATTGGGAAGGAGCCGCGCGGCGCCTCCTGATGGGGATGCTTCAAGCCGAGGGCGTGTCCGAGTTCGTGAATTATGACGAAGTAGGACCAAGACCCGGGGAGGATCTCGACTTCGTAAGAATACTTGTTTTCGACAAGCGCGACGTTGCCCGCGCCGCCCGAACGATTTCCAGGAAAGTTGCTGTATCCGAGCACACGACGATTCTCGACTTCGGGAGCATCCTCCAAATTGATGCCGGAAATCTGCAGGGTCCCCTGCCCGAAGCCCGCATAGGTGATTGACAGTCTCGTGAAGCCCTCGACGGGAGTCAGACCGAAACGGGAGGCCGTCTCATAGGGCCCCCAGCCCTCGAGGATATGCCAGACCGCCTGCTGTCTCTCGAAGGAGAGCCGATAGACATGCGGGTCATCCCACTCACCGTCGTAATCGGACATCTCGTCCGGAAAGGCATAGGTGATGGACCCTCCCCACTGGTAGCCGCAGAGGAGGGCCGTCACATCGGTCTGCTGGGTTGTCGGGCCCGTTGCAGCGCTTGCGGTTTTAGGAACTTGAGACATCCATCGACCTTTTTTCGTCGATGAAGGAACTTGGAAACGTTATTTCGGTTCCTTAATCCTAAAGTGCGATCCCGTTGCAGCGAAGCCGGGCTGCGCCGGCAAGCGGTCGCCTTGCGGCTGTGACTCACTTGGACATGGGGCGCCTTCCCTAAGGGCACATCGACCGCTTCGCGATTGCACATCCACACATTGAAGCTTCCTCCCCGGTGGCTCGGGAATGCCGCTCACAAACGGTGGATTATGAGCGACTGGAGGGCAGGACGTCTCGGCTTAACGGCCGACTTAGACTCCAGAGCGGATATTCAGGTGATTTCAGCTTTGTGCTAATTCCGGACTATCCCGAAACTTGCCGCACGTATCCTTACCGACAAGTGCAACGAGCGAAGTTGGTCTAAATCCAAGTCGACCGGATGGGGAGACCGCGACAATCCTCAGGTCTCCGGACACCTAGCATCGTCAGCGTCATATCAATTTCCGTGCGGATCATGGCAAGCATCTGGTCTGCACCCTTCTCGTCTCCCGCCGCGAGCCCCCAGAGCGGAAGGCGGCCGAGCATGACAGCTTGTGCTCCAAGCGAAATGTACTTGAGCACATCACTGCCGCGGCGAACTCCGCTGTCGGCGAGAATCTCAAGACGGTTCCCGACCGCATCGGCAATGTCCGGCAGCACCTCTGCCGGCACGGGCGCAATATCGAGATTGCGCCCGCCATGGGCTGAGATGACGATGCCATCCGCTCCCAGATCCGCAGCTTCTCTCGCGTCCTGAGGATGGAGGATACCCTTCACGATGAGGCGTCCCTTCCATTGCTGCCGCAGAATACGCAGGTCGTCCCAGTTCAGGAGGTTCTCCAGCTTCACAGCCTCGACAATGGACGGTCGGGTGATCGCGCTGCGGAACTCCTCAGGGTAATGGCCATAAGTGGGCATCCCGGTCGTATGAAGATAGCGCAGAAGCACTCCGGCCAGCCAGCGCGGGCGCATGGCGACATCAAGAGCAGCCCGCAAGGAATAGATGAAAGGAATGGAGAAGCCGTTGCGCTGGTTGTACTCGCGTTTAGGGCCGATGGGTGTGTCGGCCGTGACCACTAGGGTCGTCACGTTGCAGGCCCAGACACGATCGAGAAGCTTGCGGGTCAGCTCACGATCCTTCCAGAGGTAGAGCTGGAACCACAAATCGGCATCGGGAGCGCCTGCGCGCACCTCTTCAATCGTCGTGATCGACTGGGTCGAGATACAAAACGGAACTCCCTGCCGTGCCGCTGCGCGAGCGAGTTTCGCTTCGCCGTCATAGGCGACGAGACCAGCGAGAGCAGTCGGAGCGACAACCACGGGCATCGCGATCTCCCGCTCCATTACACGAACGCGCAGATCGCGTTCGGGATGCCCCGTCAACACACGAGGTGAAAGGCGGATTGCATCGAGACTGCGGCGCAGATTGCTTAACGCCAGCTCATCCTCCGCGCCGCGGTCGATATACTCGAACAGCCCTCGGGGCAACCGCCGCTGCGCCGCGTGCCTGAAATCCGCTGCATTGAGGAGCTGTCCCATGCTCTGAGCTCCGTACTCAGGTGACGGTCAGAACCCAGAGCACCTTGGCGTCCTCTGGTCCGACGGACGTCCAGACATGTTCGGAGTTCGCGTCGTAGTACATCGAGTCTCCCGCGTTCAGGGTCAGGGGCTCATAGAGCCGGCTGTGAACGACGAGTGTCCCCTCCAGCACCATCAGGAAGATTTCCGCCTCCGACTTGGCCCAGGAACGATAATCCTCGGGCGATCGCGCCGTCACCCGTGTCAGGATCGGGGTGATGCGCTTATTGCGCAGGTCAGGACACAGCAGCGTGTTGTTGCAGGTAATCGTCTTGTGAGGGTTCCCCTCGCCAGCGCGCGACACGCTGCGGCGGCCGTAGTTGACCACACCGCTTTCCTGTTCGCTGAGCAGGGCGACCAGTTCGACTCCCAACCCCTGTGCGATGCGCTGCAACGTCGAGATGGTGGGAGATAACTCGTTCCGTTCGATCTTGGAGAAGGCCGAGGCGGAAACCCCCGTGGCACGGCTCGCCTCCTGGAGGGTCATCTGCCGATCCTTCCGGATCTGGTTCAGCCGCGCGCCGATATTGACGTCTTCCGCCGGATGATCGAGCTCGGAACGGCGCGCACCGACGTCGATGCGCCGGATCACGTCCTGAATCAGCTCCCCTTGATCTTTGAGCGATGCCTCGGACATCGGTTTCCCTTCTTGCCTGCCAGACGCTGCTCTAGGCCGAAGCAAGGAGCAGCGTGCCTTTATATCGGTAGCTCAACCTTTCGAAGATGCAAGGAAAAACACGCGTATGAGATACGAATTATACTATCGGAAAAATTTTCACTTTCGTATTGACACGTGTCCGACCCTGGATAATCGTTGAGGTCAGTCGCGGAACATCGCTCTCTGGGCTTCCTCGCTCCAAGAGCCCCTCTCTCAAATGCACCAGATCACTGGGCGAGCAGCCATTCGGCTTGCTCGACGGGAACGTATTGACAGGACCTACGATGGCACTCACGCACGATCAGCTCACCGGCCTCTATACGGCAATCGTCACTCCGATGACGGCCGATCGTCAGGTCGATATCGCCGGCTTGAAGAAGCTGGTCCGGTATCAGCTGGAGGCCGGCGCATCCGGGATCGTGCCGATCGGCGGAACCGGAGAGTATCCTGCTCTGTCCCGCCAGGAGCGTAAGGCCATCGTAGCGGCCTGTGTCGAAGCGGCTGGCGGCAAGCCGGTGATCCCGGGCGTGCTCTCCACCGGGTTTGAAGATGCCGTCGAGGCGGGCCGTGACTTCGCCGAGGCTGGCGCGGGGGCCGTGATGACGGTCACGCCCTATTATGCCTCTGGCACCCAGGACGGCATGCGCTCCTACTTCCGCGCCTATCGTGACGCAGTCGATCTTCCGGTGATGCTCTACCAGATCCCGCGCCGGACGACCGTCGCCGTGACCGCCGAGGGCGTGCAGGCCATGACCGAGGACGGCTCGATCATCGGCATGAAGTTCTCGTCCTACGACATGCCGGAATACATCAAGACGATCAAATATGTCGGCGACAGGATCGCCATCCTGAGCGGTGAGGAGCCACTCTTTGCGACCCACGTGGCACTCGGGGCGAAGGGCGGCGTGCTCGCATCGGCCTCGATTTATCCGAAGATCTGGCTGCAAATCTTCGAATTGGCCCGGAATGGAAAACTAAACGAGGCGCTGGCGCTGCAGAACCGCATCGATCCCGTGATCGACACCATCTTCCTGGAGACGAATCCGGGACCGCTGAAAAGCTATATGGCCATGGCCGGGATGCCCGTCGGCGGGGTGCGGCTGCCGCTGCAGGGGCCCAGCGCCGACACGCTGGCGAAACTGGAAGCGGTCGCGAAGCAAGCCCAGTCGGCTGCTCTCGCCTGATCGGAGACCAGCATGATCGACCGGCTGCGGGATATCGTCGGAAGCAAGGGCCTGATCACCGACCAGAGCGAGATGGAGCCGTATCTGACAGATTGGCGGGGCCGCAAGCAGGGTCGGGCTCTCTGCGTGGTCCTGCCGGCCACGACCGATGAAGTGGCCGCCGTGATGCGCCTCGCGACCGCCGAGCGACAGCCGGTCTTCCCTCAAGGGGGCAACACGGGGCTTTGCTACGGGGCGGTTCCCGACAGCCGGAAGGCGGACAAGTCCGGCATCGTCCTCTCGCTGCGCCGCATGAACCAGATCCGCAGCATCGACCGAGCCGCCAATGTCGCGACGGTCGACGCCGGAGTGATCCTGGCCAATCTGCACGAAGCGGTTCACGCGGTAGGGCGACAGTTCCCGCTGCATCTGGGCAGTGAAGGCAGCGCCCAGATCGGCGGCCTCATCTCGACGAACGCGGGTGGAACCGGCGTCGTGCGCTACGGTCCGATACGGGACCTAGTGGCGGGCCTCGAGGTCGTTCTGGCCGACGGGCGCGTCCTGCGCGATCTCGCCGGCCTCAGGAAGGACAACACCGGATATCTGCTCCGCCATCTCTTCATCGGTGCCGAGGGCACGCTCGGCATCGTCACCGGGGCGGCACTTCACCTGCACCCTCTGATGGCGAATTCCGCCCACGCCTGGGTGGCGGTTCCCGACCCAGCCGCCGCCGTCGCTCTCCTCGCGGTTCTTCAGGACAAGGCCGGTCCCTACATCGAGGCGTTCGAACTGCTCTCCGCCTCGCAGATCCAGCTCGTTGCCCGCCACGTCGAGAACGTCAGGATCCCCTTCTCGGCCATTCCGGCCTGGTCGGTGATGATCGAACTGAGCAGCGTCGATGCCTCGACGGGCCTCTCGGAGATTCTCGAAGCAGCTCTCGGAGACGCCTTCGAATCCGGCATCGCCACCGATGCCGTGATTGCCGCTTCGGAGCGTCAGGCATCCGAGATCTGGCACATCCGTCATTCCGTTTCCGAAGCCAACAAGAAGGAAGGCATCGGTGTCGTTCACGACGTCGCGGTGCGCACCTCGGACGTGCCCGGCTTCATCGCGGCCGCCGACAGGGTTTCGTCGGAGAGGTTTCCGGAGGCCGTCACGCAGGTCGTCTGCCATCTTGGCGACGGCAACGTGCACTACATCCTCATGTTCGCGCACGCGTATTGGGCTGCGCTCGCCGACAAGGATGCGTTCGCCCTTGAGGTCGAGCAGGCGATTCACGACGTTGCCGCAGCCTTCTCCGGCACGTTCAGCGCAGAACATGGCGTCGGCCGCAAGCTGACGCAGGAACTTGAACGCCTTTGCGATCCGGTTCGCTACGAATTGATGCTTCAGGTCAAGCAGATGCTTGATCCTGACAATCGCATGAACCCCGGCGTGCTGCTGCCTTCGACGAAGGCGGCAGCTGAGGGCCGGGCAACATAAAAACAGTAACCCGTCGCAAAGACGGTCTTCGCCTCATCGATCACGAGGCTTTGGAAAACCAGAAGGGAACTCGACATGGTTTCACGCAGAGAACTCGCAGGCCAGATCACCTTTGGCGCCGCAGCGGCAGCTCTCCTGGGCGTCGGCCCGGCCCAGGCACAATCGGCGCCTCAGAATTCCTTCGAACGCATCATGAGCACCAAGAAGCTCCGCGTCGGCGCCGTTGCCGCCGGCGCCCCCTGGTGGGTGAAGGATCAGGCGTCCGGCCAATGGGGCGGACAGTTCTGGGACATCAGCTCGGCCTTGGCCGCCGACATGGAAGTTCAGCTCGAGCTGGTCGAGACCTCATGGGGCAATGCCGTCCTGGACCTGCAGGCCAACAAGATCGACATCATGTTCGGCTTGAACCCGACTCCGAAACGCGCTCTGGCGGTCGATTTCTCCGGGCCGGTCTACAACAGCGCCCTCGTGGTGATCGGCAAGCCGGGATTCGAGCCCAAGAAGTGGGTCGACATGAACAAGCCCGAAGTCAAGATCTCGGTGGATGTCGGTTCCGCGCACGATCAGGTCATCAGCCGCCTGTGCCCGCAGGCGCAGATCGTCCGCTTCAAGTCGATCGACGAGGCCACTCTCGCCCTCCGCAGCGGCCGCGTCGATGCCCAGTGCATCTTCTGGCAGGGTGCGGTTCGCGCGGTGAAGCGCGATGCCGCCATCGGCAAGGTCATTGTCCCGCAGCCGCTGTTCGGTTCCACGTCGAACGCTGCGTTCCGCCGCGAGACGGACAAGACCTGGCGCGATTTCGTCAACACCTGGATCGTCTATGCGCAAGGCCTCGGCCTGATCCGAACGGCCGTGATCTCGAGCCTCGAGAAGGTCGACATCACGCTCGCCGATATCCCGGAAGGCATCACGTTCTGATGCTGCAGACGGCTCTTCCCGGTGGCGGGAAGAGCCGATCTCCGCAGGCCGCGCGGCTGTGCGCTCGCCCCCTCCGGAAAGGGAAGACATGTATACTTGGGACTACAACATTCTTTGGGGCTATCGCTGGCTGTTTCTGAACGGAACGCTCGTGACGGTCGCTCTGACCATCGGCGTCATCATTCTCGGCCTTCTCGTCGGCCTTGTAACAGGTCTCGCGCAGCTGTCGCGCTTTGCGGCCGTGAGATGGGCCTCCTGGTTCTATATCGAGGTCTTCCGTTGCACGCCGCTGCTGGTCCAACTCCTTTGGTTCTATTACGCGCTGCCCATTCTGACCGGCATTGAGATGACGGCCACGACGGCCGCCGTGCTGACGCTCTCGCTTTACGGTGGATCGTTCTATGCGGAAGTGATCCGAGGCGGCATCGTGTCGATCGATCCCGGGCAGTCCGAGGCCGGTCTCGCCCTTGGCATGACTCCTGCCCGTGTCATGCGCAGGATCGTGCTGCCACAGGCGATCACGCGCATGATGCCTCCGCTCATGAACCAATCGATCATCCAGTTCAAGAACACGTCGCTGGTATCGGTCCTGGCCGTCCCCGATCTCGTCTACCAGGGCCAGGTCGCCGCAATGGACACCTATCGGCCGCTTGAGGTCTACACGGTGATCGCGGTTATCTATTTCATTGTTCTCGTGCCACTCACGGCTATCGTGAAACGAAGCGAGAAACGTCTGCTGCTGAGCAACTGAGGCCGCAATGGACAGGAACGAACCTAAGATCGAAGTCGCCTCCCTGCGCAAGAGCTTCGGCACCCATGTGGTGCTGCGCGACATCAACCTGAAGGTCGAGCCCGGCAGCGTCGTCGCTTTGATCGGTCCGTCAGGATCAGGCAAGTCGACCCTACTGCGCTGCCTGAACCTGCTGGTTATCCCGGAAGGGGGACGTGTCCGGATCGGAACCGACAGCTTCTCCTTCGGCCAGACTTCGCGCCTCCCCAGGGTGAAGGAGCAGGCCCGATTCCGGTCGAACACCGGGATGGTGTTCCAGCACTTCAACCTGTTCCCCCATATGACGGTCCTGCAGAACGTCATGGAAGGGCCGGTTTCGGTGAAGAGGATGCCGAAAGGCGAAGCGGCGGACATCGCGAGGAAGCTACTGGCGAAGGTAGGGCTGAGCGACAAGATGGACGCTTTCCCCAATCGCCTGTCGGGGGGACAGAAGCAGCGTGTGGCCATCGCCAGAGCGCTGGCAATGGAGCCCGAGGTCATGCTGTTCGACGAGGCGACCTCCGCGCTCGATCCGGAGCTTGTCGCAGAAGTGCTTGGCGTCATGCGCGACCTGGCGGCAGAGGGCATGACGATGATCATCGTCACGCATGAGATCGCCTTTGCGCGCGAGGTCGCGGATCGCGTCGTGTTCATGCGCGACGGTGTCATCGTCGAGGAAGGCCCGGCGCGCGATGTCATCGACAATCCCACGCAGGATGCAACCCGCGCCTTCCTCAGCCATTTCCACGCACGGAGCTGATGCCGTACCGCCCGATGGAACGGAGGCATCGCAAGGTCGGGAGCAGCTGAGGGTCGCCGTCATCGGCGCGGCATTGTGGGACTTGCGGCTGCGCTGGAGGTTCAGCGTGGCGGTCACAAAGTGATCCTCATCGAGCCCGGTCAACCAGGCGGAAGCCAATCCGCCACCTACGGCAACGGCGCTTGGCTCAGCCCCGGCGCGGTGATGCTCATTTCCGTGCCTGGCCTCTGGAAGAAGGTGCCGGGCTTCCTTCTCGACCCAACGGGGCCCTTCGTCATCCGCTGGCGTCATCGTCCCGAGCTGCTGCCTTGGCTCTGGCGTTTCGTGATGGCGGGTCGCACCTGGACGCAGATCAATAGATGCGGGACCATCGCTTTCAGCTGTGCCGCGGTACGGTCGTCGGCCATGTCCGGCTAGCCGGGTAGGCCGATGCAGCCTCGCTGATCCTGCGGACCGAGCTCATGTTCGTGTTCGGCTTCATCGGCTGCGGCCAGCAGGCCCATGCTCATCTGGACGCTGTCCTGGACCTGTTTCCCGACCTATCGGCTGTCCTGACGAATTCCAGAAGCATGAGCTCGGCTGAGGTGCCTGTGGAAGAGCCACGAAGCCGTGCGCTTAGTGCCCGCACGACGAACAATGCCGATATGCTGCATTTGCCCGTGCGGACGTTCACTTTGAACGATCCCAGGCTGCGATCCAACCGGCTCGGATTGCGGGCTACCCATTCAGCCCCCTCGACGGTCGAGATCAGCGGACGCTTGAACGTCCTCCTCGGCGAGGCCGCGTCTCCAAACAAGGTGCGGGCATTGGGGGTAAAGGTGGTAGCGGAGGAGGGATTTGAACCCCCGACACAAGGATTATGATTCCTCTGCTCTGACCAACTGAGCTACTCCGCCCCAGGAAGCGGGGCCGAACCCCGCATCAGGCAAGCGCGATATAGGGAAGGTTGCCCCCCAGTGTCAAGAAAGACACGCGGCCAAGCCGCGGATTTGTGACACGCGCGTTCTCAAGGAATCGGCACCGGCCGGCCGGTCGATCGCTCAGCCCTTGGGCTTCATGCGCCAGAGCTGGAATCCCTCCGAGGAAATCGCCTGCTCGATGGCCTTTCGCGAGAACTTGTGCGGCGGAGCCTCGCGGGACGCGAGGGTGCCCGTCAGCCCCCAGGGAGCGTATTTGGCGGGAAGCTTGCTGCCCGCCTCGTCGCCGGCGAACGCGTGCAGGTCGTCCTTGGCCTGGGAGGTGAACATGAAGAGGCGCATGGGGATGACTTTCGTAATGGGAGGATGGGAGCTTCCCCTAAAGATAGGGCCCGTCCCCCGAAAGTCACCCGACCGGAACCGCGCCAATCTCCTTCGCGACCCCGGCGGATGGAGCGCCCCCTGGGCTCGCGCCGGATCATCAGGCCCGCTTCCTGATCCTCATCAGCTTGAAGAAGCCGACCGGGAACAGGGTCCTGAGCTCCACGACTTCCATGCGGCCTGTCCCGCGGGCCCAGTCCTCGACCCGGGCCGCCTTGAAGGCCGAGCTCCAGCCGATGGCCTTGGCGACCGGGGAGGCCAGCTCTTCCAGGGCGGCGATCGGACCGGAGGGCTGGCCCCAATGGTTCGCGAGCACGATCTCGCCGCCCGGCTTCAGCACGCGCATGAACTCGTCGAGCGCCGTCTCGGGCTCGGGCACCAGGGTGATGATGAACTGTGCCGTGACGGCGTCGAAGCTCTCGTCCGGAAATCCCAGACGGGTGACGTCCATCACCTGCAGGCTCTTCACATGGTGAAGCCCCCTCCTCTCGACCTTGTCCTGGGCCCGGCGCAGCATGTCCTCGGACAGATCGACCCCATAGACCTCGGCGTGCCGGGGATAGTACCCGAGGGACAGCCCCGTGCCGACGCCGGCCTCGAGAACCTTGGGCCCGCAGGCGACAGCGGCGTTCACGGCCGCGCGGGCGGCCGGTTCGGTCAGCTTGTCGTAGACGAGGTCGTAGATGGGGGCCCAACGCGCATAAGCCTTGCGCATCAGGACCGTGGTCGCTCCATCCGTCATAAACTATCCCTAGGTAAGCACCTCAGGCCGCAGCGGGGGCGGCTTCGGCGATGGTCCGAGCAATGGTGCCGCCGCCAAGCACACGTGCCCGCGGAGCATCGCTCTCATAGATGACACAAGCTTGGCCGGGAGACACCCCGTCTTCCGCCGATAACAGCTCGACCGTAGTGCCGGTTCCTGTGGATCTCAAGGTGGCGGGACGCGGCTCGCGGGTGGAGCGGACGCGCACGGCCACCTCCATGCCCTTCTCGCCCAAGGATTCGAGGGGAACGTCGCCGAGCCAGTTCACGTCCGTCACGCGGATCAGCCGGGTGGCCAGGGCCTCCCGGGGTCCCACGACGACGCGGGCTTCCTTGGCCTCGAGGCGCACCACATAGAGCGGCTCGCCCACGGAGAGCCCGAGTCCCTTCCGCTGCCCCACCGTGTAGTGGATGATGCCCTCATGCCGGCCCAGCACCCGGCCGTCCACGTGGACGATCTCGCCGCCCTGCACGGCGCCCGGCTTGAGGCGCTCGATCACATCGCTGTAGCGCCCCTGCGTGACGAAGCAGATGTCCTGGCTGTCCGCCTTCTCGGCCACGGTGAGGCCGAACTCGCGGGCGAGCTCCCGGGTCTTTTCCTTGGGCAGCTCGCCCAGGGGGAAGCGGAGGAGATCCAGCTGCTCCGGCGTGGTGGCATAGAGGAAATAGCTCTGGTCCCGGTCCGGATCGGCCGCCCGGTGGAGGGCGCGGCGTCCGTCCGGCAGGGCACGGCTGGCCACGTAATGGCCGGTGGCGAGCACGTCGGCCCCCAGCTCCCGGGCGGTCTCCAGGAGATCCCGGAACTTGATCGAGCGGTTGCACTCGACGCAGGGGATCGGCGTCTCGCCGGCCAGGTAGCTCTGGGTGAAGCGGTCGATCACCGCCTCGCGGAAGCGCGCCTCGTAGTCCAGCACGTAATGGGGAATGCCGATGGCTTCGGCCACCCGGCGGGCATCGTAGATGTCCTGGCCGGCGCAGCAGGCGCCCTTCCGGTGGGCGGCGGCGCCATGGTCGTACAATTGGAGCGTGATGCCGATGACGTCGTAGCCCTCGCGCTTGAGCAGGGCTGCGACGACCGACGAGTCCACGCCGCCCGACATCGCAACCACGACGCGGGTCTTCGAGGGATCGGTGGGAAGGTCGAGTGAATTGAGCATCTTTCCATCCAGAGGCGCCGTTCAAGGCGGCGCACGGGAGGGGCCAAGGCCCCTCTATAGCGCATCAAGAGGAAAAGTGGACCCGTTTTCACTGACGCGGTCCATTGGGTTCAGGCAAGGGGATGGGCCGGGCGGGACCACAGTCCCGGGATCCAACGGGCAGGACCGTTCCGGGTCCGATGCCCCGATGCCACAATTCTTAAAGGGAAAGTGCCCCGCAATAAGCCAACGTTAATGTTTATGGCTAAGCTTAGGCATTCTCGTAACCACCTGATGGGCTTAGGGAAACATTAAGTCCCCTCGCGTAGGTTCGAGCCTGTCAAAGGTCGTTGAATTTTTGTGTGAGCGTATCATGACCGAACCCAACCGCCCAAGGGTCAAGTATGTCATTGGGCCCGACGGCAGTCCCCTGACGATTGCCGACCTTCCCCCGTCCAGCACCCGCCGCTGGGTCATCCGCCGCAAAGCCGAGGTTGTCGCTGCCGTCCGCGGCGGCCTGCTCAGCCTGGAAGAGGCCTGCCAGCGCTACACGCTGACCACCGAGGAATTCCTGAGCTGGCAGATGTCCATCGATCAGCACGGCCTGGCCGGCCTGCGCACCACCCGCATCCAGCAATACCGGCAATAGGGCGCGGTCACGGACCCCACGAAACGGGCGCTGGTCCTCCGACCGGCGCCTTTTTCCATCGGGAAGCGCGGCCGTTAAGATGATCCTAACCATACGATGAGCATAAACTCCTGAATCACTTCCCTTAAGGCAGGCTCCTCATCGTGCTTGGCATACCGGATCCGTTGGACCAGCAGGGCTCATCTCGGGCCCCTATGGGGGAGCCCCCTTCCGCCGACGGGGAGCAGACCATCGACGCGCTCAGGCGCATCCTGGTCGGGCGCACCATCGCGGACGTCGAGCGCCATCTGATCCTCGATACCCTAGCCTCCTGCTTCGGCAACAGGACGCACGCGGCGCGGATCCTCGGCATCTCGATCCGCACCCTGCGCAACAAGCTGAACGAGTACATGGAAGCCGGCATCGCCGTGCCGGAGCCCGGACAGCGGCCGGCAACCGCCTGATTGCGGACGGTCTACAGCTTACGCAGCCACAGGCTGGTCTCGTGAGCCCCGGGGACCAGCGGCAGCTCCGCCAGGATGCCCTGCGAGAGCGCAGATCCATGGTCCCTGACGAGAGCATGGCTCGCGAAAACCAGCTCATAGGCGCCTCCCTGCAGGAGTGCCCCCACCAGCAATTGCTCATTGTACCCGCGCCACTCCCAAATCACCGGGTAGGCGTAGGGCAGCGTGATGTCGTGGACGTGGATCAGCGTCCCGCCGGCGAGGCGCGGCAGGACGTCGAGAAACAGGCGGTCGACATCCGAGCCCGGCATGGCGATGTGGCTGGAATCGATGAACAGGATGTCGCCGGCCGCGAGGGTTTCGAACTCGCCCGGGTCGGCGTCGCGCAGGAGCGTCTGCCGGTGCTCCACGTCGAGCTTCCTCAACGTGGCCCGGGGGGCGGGATCGATGCAGATGATCCGGGTGGGAAGCCCCCCGTCCCGGACCGCCTGGGCCATGAAACGGGTCGAGTGGCCGGAGCCGATCTCCACGATCCGCCCCGGCTTTCCCTGGCGGACCATGGCATAGGCCGCGGCCGCGTCGAGCCGGGGGAACCAGCTCTGGTCGAACCGCGCAGGCCCCCTGCCCCGCAGGATCGCGCGCAGATCCTCCGCATGGGAGTCGATCGCCTCCAGCACCTCCGTGAAACGAGGCAGGGCGGCCTCGAACACGGGGCTTAGCGCAGGGTAGTCCTGCGGCTCGACGCTCCCGGCATAGCGGTAAGGAATGAAGAAGCCGAGCGGCCTGACGCCAAGCAGCGTCGCGAGACCGAAGCGCAGCCGACGCCAGAAGAACGTCATTGATCGGAAGAGGATAGAGGCGGCGGCGGCACGGAGCCGTCGGGCGCCACGACCCGGCCGCGCCAGGCCTGCGCCAGCCGGGCCCGCTCGAACATCAGCACGACCACGAGCGAGAGGCCGAACGGGATCAGGAGATAGAAGAGACGGAAGATGATGAGGGCCGCCAGGACGTCGGCCTTGGGAATATCGGGCATCGCCGTCAGGAAGACGAGCTCGAACACGCCGAGTCCGCCGGGCGCATGGCTGACCAGGGCCGCCGAGAACGACGCCAGGAAGACCGCCAGCACGATGATGAAGCTCGGCTCGAGATGGGCCGGAAGCACGAAATAGATGATGCCGGCCGCGCCCAGGAGCTCGAGCGGCGCCGCGATCAGCTGGCGCACCATCACGGCCGGCCGGGGGTATTCCAGCTTGGCCTTGCGGACGACGAGTGGCGGGAGGTGCAGAATGGAGCCGACCACGTAAAGCGCCACGAAGCCGAGGAGCAGGATTCCCACGATGCGGGCCGTCGCCGGGTTGGTCAGGACCGAGGGCAGCAGCTCCTCGAGCCGGTGCAGCAGGGTCGGGTCGACCACCAGGGCGATGCCGCCGAGCAGGATGGTGCCGAGCCCGAAGGTGAAGGAGCACAGGGCCACGAGCACGGCGATCTGAGGCGCGCCCAGGCCCTTCGAGGTATAGGCGCGATACCGCACGACGGCGCCGGAAAAGACCGACGCGCCGATATTGTGCGACAGGGCGTAGGTGGTGAACGACGTGATGGACACGAACAGCCACGAAATGTGGCGGACGCCCAGGTGCAGCAGGGCGATCCGGTCGTACCAGGCCAGGGCCGCATAGGCGACGAGGGTGGACAGCGCCGCGAGGGCATAACGATGGGCCGGAACGGCGGTCAGGCTGTCCCAGACGTCATCGAGGGACATGCCGCGCAGCTCGCGATACAGAAGCCAGCCCGACACGACGACTGCCAGCAACCCGATCACGGGCCAAATGAACTCACGCACATTCTTCATAGAGCCGGCAGAACTCCCTCGCTGGTTTCTTCTGTGCCCACAATCCCATTGTTCCGCAAGGGGATTATGCCTTGCCGCAGCATGACATAAGGTTCAATTCCGGCACCCGCTACGGGAGGCGAAGGCCCGGGCGGTTCCATGGAAGCTGGGATGCATGTCGGGCCTGCCACCGAAAGGGAGTGACGCGGGGCCGCGATGCCCCTATCGAGCGTCGTCCCTTTTCCCCCCATCGCGTCCACAAGGCCTGGCCCATGACGACGGAACCTGCAGCGGCCCTCAACCTCGACGGCTATACGGACCTGCCGCCCGGCAAGATCGCCGCGATCGTCACGTATCTCGAAATGCGCGAGCGCCCCAGTCCTTCGCCCTTTTCCAAGCCCGCCGGCTGGAGCCTTCGGCGGATCGATCGGGATCGCCCGCGCTACCGGGCGCTGTTCAAGGCGATCGGCGAACCCTGGCTCTGGTTCAGCCGCGTGGTCATGGCCGACGACAGGCTGGCTTCCATCCTCGACGATCCCGACGTGGAGGCCTATGCCCTTCACGACGGCACGGCCGATGTAGGGCTGCTTGAACTCGATTTCCGGGTCGACCGGGAGGTCGAGCTGGCGTTTCTTGGCCTCGTTCCCGGGTTCATCGGCCAAGGCGCCGGCCGCTTCCTGATGAACGAGGCTATCGCCCGCGCCTTCGCCCGGCCGACCGAGCGCTTCTTCGTCCATACCTGCACGCTCGATGCCCCGGGGGCCCTCGCCTTCTACATGCGGTCGGGCTTCACGCCTTACCGGCGCGCCATCGAGGTGGCCGACGATCCTCGCCTCCTCGGGTTCCTCCCACGGGATGCCGCCCCCCAGGTGCCGATCCTGACGGCTCAGACATGAAAAAGGACGCGGTCGGTCGAGCGCGCCCTTCGATCACGTGGATTGTTCGGACGGTCAGGCGGTGGCGCGGACGGCCCGGCCCTGTCCGGTCTGGCTGATGGCGGCATCGAGGGTCCGCTCGCGATCCTCCAGGCTCTCGGCCTTCTTCAGCTCCTCGAAGGCCTCGCCGAGCTCGGCTTTCGCGTCGTCGAGCTGGATGTGAAGGTTCTGAGCCGAGTGGCGGAGGTTGTCGCGGCGCTGGGCCGCGGCGCGCGCATAGGTTGGATAGGCAAAGTGGTTCGGGTCGGCGATGCCGGCCTTCTGCTCTTCCGCCGCGATCTCCCGGTCGAGGTCAGCCGCCATGCGGTCGAACTCGGCGATCATCATCTCGATCTGCGCCACCCGCCGACGCTTCTCGTCGACCTGAAAGCGCTTGAGGCGGATGAGCGTATCCCGCGACTTCATCTTGATTCAACTCCACACGTCGCTGTTTCACTGCATCTCACGGATCGCTCAGTTATCCGCCAGACAGGCCTGACCATCGCCCATGGAGGTTGAGCTTTCCTTACCGGCTGCGACAAAAAATTTCCTATCCCGGGGCTCCCCTGAGGCGCGCCTGGGCCCGGGAGCGACATCCTCCGGGTTTGTAAACCTTTCGTTTACCGGTTTCGTTAACACTGGGTCGGTCACGGGCGCGGCCAGACCGGATCCGCCTCCGGATTCACCTGAAACGCTTAGGTTACAAGAATTTGGGATGATGTGAGGCGGTTCCCTATGGTTACCCAGAATCCACAGGACAATCGTCTTCGGCGGATGATCTGCCGGCCAAGGTCGTTAAGCGCTTGCATCCCAGAATCAGTGTTTGTTAACCATTCTGAATTAGCGTTTCGAATCAGTTCAAAAGAGCATCCGTCGCAGGCCCGGCGTCGGATGGGCAGCCCTCCGCTGCTCTCAAGCTCAAGGGCAAGGGCTGGGGATTGAACATGCGCGTACTTCTGATCGAAGACGACAGCGCGACAGCGCAAAGCATCGAACTGATGCTGAAGTCCGAGAACTTCAACATTTATACGACGGATCTCGGCGAAGAGGGCATCGACCTCGGCAAACTCTACGATTACGACATCATCCTTCTCGACCTGAACCTGCCCGACATGTCGGGCTACGAGGTTCTGCGGACGCTCCGCGTCGCGAAGGTGAAGACCCCGATCCTGATCCTGTCCGGCATGGCGGGCATCGAGGACAAGGTGAAGGGCCTCGGCTTCGGCGCCGACGATTATCTCACCAAACCGTTCCACAAGGACGAGATGGTGGCCCGCATTCATGCGATCGTCCGCCGCTCGAAGGGCCACGCTCAGTCGGTGATCACCACCGGGGACCTGATCGTGAACCTCGATACCAAGACGGTCGAGGTCAGCGGCGCCCGCGTTCACCTGACCGGCAAGGAATACCAGATGCTGGAACTCCTCTCCCTGCGTAAGGGCACGACCCTCACCAAGGAGATGTTCCTTAACCACCTTTACGGCGGCATGGACGAGCCCGAACTGAAGATCATCGACGTCTTCATCTGCAAGCTGCGCAAGAAGCTCGCCAATGCCTCGCAGGGCCGCAACTATATCGAGACCGTCTGGGGCCGCGGCTACGTGCTGCGCGAGCCGAACGAGGCGGAAGAGCGCATCGCGATCTAAGCCTCGCGATCGACTACAAACCCAAAAAGGCCCGGTTCAGACCCGGGCTTTTTTGTTGACGGCGCATGGAGGCCCTCATGAAATCCGTTCTCGTCTCATGGCAGTTCTGGGCGCTGCTTTCCGCCGCCTTCGCGGCTCTGACGGCCATCTTCGCCAAAGTCGGCATCGAGCAGATCAACTCGGACTTCGCCACCTTCATCCGGACGGTCGTGATCCTGTTCGTCCTCGGGGGAATTCTCATCGCCAGCGGCCAATGGCAGGCGCCTACCTCCATCTCTGGAAGAACCTACCTTTTCCTTGTCCTGTCCGGATTGGCCACGGGTGCGTCCTGGCTCTGCTACTTCCGGGCCCTGAAGCTCGGCGATGCGGCACGCGTCGCCCCGCTCGACAAGCTCAGCGTCGTGCTCGTCGCCCTGTTCGGCGTGCTCTTTCTGGGCGAGAAGCTAGCGATGCCGAACTGGATCGGCATCGCGTTAATCGCGTCGGGCGCGGTTCTCGTCTCCTATAAGGCTTGACCGGCGGCCTCAGGCCATGGCGGCCTTGATCGTCACCTCGTCACCCTCGATGCTGAACGCGACGCTCATGCTCGAGGCGCGCGCCACCATGCCGGCATAGTAGATCTGGATGCCGTGAGCATCGACGGTGCCGGTTTCAGAATTGCCGGCCAGCAGCGCCTCGGAATGCGCGGGAATGCGGGCGTTCAGGCCTTTCGAGACGATCGTGAAGGCGCAGTTCTCCGCATCTCCCGTGACGGTCACGGCAATCGAGCCGCCCCGCGGAATGGCCGCAGTGGCGATCATGACGAGATTGAGGAGCAGCTTCACCCGGTTCTTCGGGAAGAGAAGCCGAGGTGAAGACCAGGAGAAGGAGATCTTGTCGTCGAGGAAAAGTCCGCGGGCTACCTGTTCGGCGTCGCCGAGGTCGATCGAAGCGCCCGCCGATCCGGCCGCCCCGAAGGCGAGGCGCGCGAACTGCAGCCGGGCGGAGGCCTGGCGGGCGCTCTTCTGAATGAGATCGAGAGCGAAGTCGCGCATGGAGGCGTCGTTGTCATCCTCCAGAACCTCCAGCCCGTTGACGATCGCGCCCACCGGGGAAATCACGTCGTGGCAGACGCGCGAGCAGAGGAGAGCGGCGAGGTCGAGCGAATCGAGCGAGATCGTGGCCATGAGGGCTCCGGAAGCACCGTAATGTCAGCTATGTGTTCATGAAATCGAAATTTCGACCAGAATGCATACAGCCAAACAGGAAAGAGAACGTGAACCGGGATACCCGGCTATGAGTTCTTTGAAAAGCGGGCAAAAAGAGATCGACAGTTCTTAAGGGAGCAGGCACAAAGCCATGATGCGCTTCGATGGTCAAAATCCCGACGAGATCGCCCTCAAGCTCGCCCATATCGCCTGGGAGGCAGGCCGCATCCTGCGCGGCATGGAAAGCGCGATCGTCGACAAGCGCATCAAGGATGACGGAACTCCGACGACGGCGGCGGATCTCGCAGCCGAACACCTGATCATCCAACGTCTCGACGAGGCGTGGCGCGGCGTCCCGGTCGTGGCGGAGGAAACCTCCAGCTCCACGCAGACGGACGACTACTTTTTCCTGGTCGATCCCCTCGACGGCACGGGGGATTTCATTCACGGCACGGGTGAATACAGCGTCAATATCGCGCTGATCCATGGCAACAGGCCCATGGCGGCCGTGGTGGCGGCTCCGGCCATGGGATCGGTGTGGATTGCCGGGGATACGGCCCGGAAGAGTCCCCTCCCCAACGGGCTGGAGACGGGGTTCGACTGGCGCGAGGCGAGGGTTCGTCCGGCCCCGGAAAAGGACCTCGTGGCCCTGGTGAGCCGCCGTCATGGCGACATGGCGACGGAAACCTGCCTGTCCGTCCTGTCGATTGGCACACGACGCATGACCTCGTCGGCCCTGAAATTCTGCCTCATCGCGTCCGGCGAGGCCGATGTCTATGTGCGCTGCGGCCCCACCATGGAATGGGATACGGCAGCCGGGGATCACATCCTCACCTGTGCGGGCGGCAGCGTTGTCGGACCGGGCGGCGCTCCGCTGACCTACGGCCACGAAGGAAGGGGCTATCGCAACGGTCCCTTCGCGGCCATCGGAGACGCGGCTCTGGCGACACGCCTCGATCTGCCGGTTTCGGCCTCGGTCGCCTGAGGCTTGCAGCCGATTTGGGAGCCTCGCGGGACATTGGCGGTCGGAATGATGAATCCCGCACGTCCATCAGGCTCTCCGTACAGAGATTGTTAGGGTTGATGATCTTAAACTTCGGGCCTCGATAGCAGCCCTCCGGCCCGAACGGCCGGACGCACCCCTGTCTCATGCGAGGAGATAGCCCATGCGCTCCCGATCCACGTTCCTTGCGGCAGCGGCCTTTGCCGCGCTGGTCGGCGCCCTGCCCCTCCAGGTCTCGGCGCAATCCGTTCACCGCGCCTACGCGAGCAGTCCCGGCAATCCCAACTCGTTCAATTCCAACGAACTGGTCGAATCGGGGCACCAGTTCTTCGGTTCGGCCTCCCGCGGCATCGCCCTTGCTCTGCAGGAGGCGATTCGGCGTTGGGGCGAGCCCAACGGCTACATCCTGGGCCAGGAAGCCTCCGGCGCCTTCTTCGGCGGCCTGCGCTACGGCGAGGGCAAGCTTTTCACCCGCAATGCGGGAGACCGCCGCATTTTCTGGCAGGGACCGTCGCTGGGCTTCGATGTGGGCGGCGACGGAGCCCGCACCATGATGCTCGTCTACAACATGCCCTTCACCGAGGCCCTCTATAAGCGCTTCGTGGGCATCGACGGCTCGGCCTACTTCATTGGCGGCTTCGGCGTGACGGCCGTGGCCGCGGACGAGATGATCGTGGTGCCGATCCGGGCCGGCGTCGGCGCACGCCTCGGCGTCAATGTCGGGTATCTGAAATTCACCTCGGAGCCGACCTGGAATCCGTTCTAGGACACGGCGCGGGTCAGCATCTGCTCGCCCGCCAGTGGAAACGGCCCGCGAATGCGCTACAACGGGCCGTCTGGGGCCAGATGGCTCTGGAAAGCTGCGCAGGCACAAGGCAAGGTGCTTGAGCGTTACCGGTCAAGCACCTTGGAGTTGGCGTCCGCGTGATCGAAAGCATCATGATCTTTGCGCTGGGATTCGTCGCAGCATCCCTCATCGCGCTTCTCATCATCCCGGCCGTCAATGCGCGTGCGGAGCGCCTGGCCCGGCGCAGGGCCGAAGCTCTGTTTCCCATGTCGATCTCGGAACTGACGGCGGAGAAGGACCACCTCCGGGCGGAATTCGCCGTGCTGCAGCGGCGGATCGAGCGCAAGGCCGAGGAGGCCCTCGCCTTCAAGCACGAGAGCATGGAAGAGCTGGGCCGGCGGGCTATCCGCATCGAGGCGCTCGAAGCCACTCTCACCGAACGGGACAGGACGGTGTCGGAACTGGAGACCAGGCTGGCCGAGACCCAGACCCGCCTGGCAGCCGCCGAGGCCGATCAGACCCAGACGCAAACCTATCTCTCGAGCACGCGCGAGACGCTGGCCGCTCTCGAAAATGCCCACCGCGCCACCCTGGATGAGTTGTCCAACACCCGCATGGAACTGGATCTGGCGCAGCAAGACCGCGCCAAGCTCAGGAACGAACTCATTCACGCGGACGAGAAACTCTCCCGTCTCGAGACTGAGTTCACGGATGCGCAACGGCGGCTCACGGCCTCGCTGAGCGAACTCGATACCAAGCGCATCACCATTTCGGACCTCGAAACCCGCCTGATGACACAGACCGCCCGCGGCAACGACTTCGAGAGAGCGCTGGGCGAACGCCACAGCGAGCTCTCGGACGAGCGTCTGCGCTTGGCCGAGCTGGCCAAGAGTCTGGCCGCCGAGCAGGAGCGCGGCCTGATCCTGGAGCAGAAAATCCGGGAGATCGAAAGCGAGCGGGACGAGGTCCAAGCCCGCTTTGCGGGACTGGAAAGCTCGCAAGGCGAGAACGACGAGCTGCGCCGCGAGATCTCCGAGGTGGCCGCTCAGATCATGAAAAGCGGCGGTCAGCCAGAGAACGGGAGAGCCCGCGAAAACACCAGGTCACGCGACGGCAAGCGCCGTCGCTCGGCGGGAAAGTAGCACCCGCCGGCAACGGACTTGTCGAGGGCCGTGCACCTACTTTGGATCCACCTGCTGATTGCCCCCGGGACTTCCTGGTGGGCGGATGACCGGGGTGGTGCCCGGATCGGGAACCGGCGCCGGTACGGTGATGTCCGGTGAGGCGTTCTCCGGCGGACGGATCACCCCGTCGGAACGCTCCAGCTTGTCGCTCAAGGTGTTGGTCGAACCAGTCTCCGAGGGTCCGCTCGTGCCGGAGAGATTGCTGTCCGGCTCGACCTTTTCGGCCGGCATCTGGCTGGGAGCAGGCATGTTCGGAGCCTGCTGCCTCAGAACCTCGGGGTTTTGCGCCAAGGCAGCCGTGCCGAGGCCGGTTGCCAGGATGGTGGATAAGACCAGCACACGCTTCATGGGGTCGCTCCTTTGAGAAGGCAACGGGCGACCCAGGAGCGGGTTCCGGCCCAGCTACTCGGCTGCCAGGGCCGGTGCGCCGGCCATGGCCAGGTAGAGCTCCCGCAATCGTTTCGTGATCGGGCCCGGCTTGCCGTCGGCAACGGCGCGCCCGTCGATGGACACAACGGGAAGAACGAAGTTCGATGCGCTTGTGAGAAAGGCCTCCGCGGCGTCATAGGCCTCCTCGACCGTGAAACGGCGCTCCTCGAGCACGATCCTGGCTTTCTTCGAGAGTTGCAGCAGCGATTTGCGCGTGATGCCCGGCAGGATGGCGTTGGACAAGGGACGCACGACGATGCTGCCGCCTTTCGTCACGATGAAGGCACTCGACGAGCCGCCCTCCGTCACGAAACCGTCCTCCACCAGCCAGGCCTCCTGCGCACCGGCCTCCCGGGCCGCCTGCTTGGCGAGAACCTGAGCGAGCAGGTTGATCGACTTGATGTCGCGCCTCTGCCAGCGCAGGTCTGGCACGGTGATGACGGCGATCCCCGTCTGCGCAGCGGGTGCGGCGGCGATGGCCTTGGCCTGGGTGAACATTGCAACCGTCGGCTTGGTATCCTCCGGGAAGAAGAAGTCACGCTCGGCGACACCGCGAGTGACCTGGAAGTAGATGAAGCCTTCCGTCATACCGTTGCGACGCGCGAGCTCTTCCTGGAAAGAGGTCCACTCCGCCCTGGTGTAGGGGTTGGTGATGCGGATCTCGGCGAGCGAGCGCTCCAGCCGCTCCAGATGCGCCTCGTTGTCGATCAAACGCCCGTCGAGCATGCCGATGCCCTCGTAGACCCCATCCCCGAACATGAAGCCACGATCCATGAAAGGCACCTTGGCCTCTTCGATGGGCAGGAAGGATCCGTTCAGGAACACGATGCGGGACATGGGACCTCCAAAGTCGTAACCCGACTCAACCAAGCTTAACCTATGGGCAGACGAGCGGTCCGATCTATATGACCTGGGGCACCCACAGCGATGCTGGCGATAGGTACCCCCATCATGAGATCGATGCCACTTCTCATTTTGAAAACCCTTCCGTTCCTGTTCACCATTTCATCGGCTACGGCAGGCGCGCTTCCGGCTCAAAGCTGGTTCAACCAGCAGGGCTATGTCGGGCCGTCAGGAGGCCGGATCATTGCCTGCCACGGCTATGGGTGCGTGCGTCGGCAGCAGATCTCGGTCGACGGGACATGGATCGACAGGGCCAGGGCCGCTCTGAAAGCCGGCCAAGCCTCGCCCGACGCGGAGCGGCGGGCCTTGGGCGAGGTGGTGCGGGCCTATACCGCCTATCTTGCGACATCCTTGGGCGGAAAGCCCGATGTGCCAGGGTCTCCTCCTCAGATGTCGGGCGTTTACGGTCAGATGGACTGCCTCGACGAAACCACGAACACGACGAGCCTGCTCCTGGTTTTGCAGGAACAGGGTCTTCTCTCCCATCATATCGTGGAATACCCGGAATCGCGGGGCTTCTTCCTCGACGGACGCTATCCGCATTTCACGGCCGTCATCGCGGAAAAGCGGACCGGCGCGGCCTGGGCCGTGGATCCCTGGGAGAAAGCGCCCGGTCAGCGGCCGGATATCCTGCCGCTCACGCAGTGGCGGCAGGATTCCTAAAAGCGCCTACTTCAGGTGCTGGGCGAGGTGCTTGTTCATCTCGAACATCGTCACCTTCGGCTTGCCGAAGATCGGCTTCAGCTTGTCGTCGGCGAGAATCTCGCGCTTGTTCTCTGGGTTCTGAAGGTTGTTCTTCTTGATGTAATCCCAGATCTTGCTCACGACCTCGCCCCGCGGGAGCGGATCCGAGCCTACAATGGCGGCCAGTTCCTTGGACGGCTGCAGAGGCTTCTGAAGAGCATTGGGCTTGGAGCCGGCAGCCTTCTTAGCGGCAGGCTTGTCTGCAGCCTTCTTCGCACCGGCTTTTCCGTCTGTAGTCTTGGTCGGCATGTATTCCTCCGGGAATGGTATGGGAAAGCTCGTCGACGGCCCTCACTCAGGCCCGAAGAGCTCATTGACCGGCCTTCGGTCGGACGTCGCGGAAAGGCATACCGGAGCCCGGCCCCCTGACAGAAGGTCAATTCCGGCAGAGCTTATGTCCGCTCAACGTCATCAGCAAGCCAGAGTTCAGGAATTTAGGCGGTTTTCGGAAACGGGAGGATCTTGGTCGCCTGTTCGGCGGGGGGCCGTGGACTTTTGGCAACATGGCTGAAGCGCCTTGTCCGCTCCGCCGCGGAAATCACATGGGACACGATGGCTTCATTGGGGCACGGCTTGGCCAGAAACGCCGCTCCGGGCGGCAGGTCGCCCTGGGAGGGCCATTGCCGTCCCGACATGATGAGGATCTCGGTCTCCGGCCACGAATGATGGACCCTGTGAGCCAGTTCGAACCCGTTGCAACCCATGGGCATATCCACGTCCGTCAGGAGGACGTTGACGGGAAGGCTCGCCTCGAGAAGCACCAAGGCCTCAGTTGCGTTGGCAGCTTCGACCACCTTGAAACCGGCATCTTCGAGAAGGTCTGATATGAAGAGGCGGATGAGAGGCTCGTCTTCAACGAGGAGAACGGTGGAAGGCTCGGCGGACATCGACTTCTTGACTCGTTGCACAATGTCCGACAACGCCGCCAAAACGGTTTGGTTCCAAGTCCATGAATGCCCGCACGTTGTTATGCCGTAACATCGCCCCATGCGTGACGCTCCGCCATGTGTTGAGCCAAGCCTTCTGAGGCGATGTTCTTCAGTTTCGCTTCGATTTCAAAGTCGGACCACTCCAAATGGCGCATCACCAGATCATTGATGGCCTCGTTCCACATGAGATCCGAGTGGGCGCGCAGATCCCTCGGCTTGATCCCTGCCGCGATGAGGGCCTGAAAATCCGGCAGTGACCCGATGTCCTGATCGGGCAGCAGGTCTTCCCGGGACACGCTGACATGGCTTACGGGACGCACACCGCGCCAGGACGCGATGATGCGTGCGATCCGGGGGTCGCCTGGCTCGATGTACTCGCCCTGGCTCATGATCCAGTGATGATGCAGGTCGAGGACGAGCGGCACGTCATCCGTGAGCGGCAGGAGGTCGTCGAGGCCGAAACTGACCTCATCGTTCTCGATCGTGATGAGATTGCGGGCCGTGTTCGACAGATGGGCAAGCCCGCTCCGGATGCCCTCGGCTCCCAGCGCCTTCGCACCGCCATGGATGTTGATGTGGGCGCCGTGCGGATGCCAGCCGTCTCCGTAGCCCATGAGCGCCATGATCTCGGCATGGTACTCGAACTCCGCCAGACCGTTCGCCGCCGCCGCAGGATTGGCAGAAGCGATGACGCAGAACTGGCCAGGATGCATGCTGAGCCGCACGTCGCTGTCGCGGGCGAACCGCCCCGTGGCCTCGAGTTTCGTTTCGATCAAGCGGCGCAGATCCGGGTCGCGGTAGAATTCCCGGCAGCCTGGATGAGTGTAGCCCGGAAGAAGATCGCTCGACAGGCGGTGCAGACGCTCGATTGTCGGCCGGGTCGCCACATGGGCGATCTGCAGCCGGAACGCCTCCAGGTTGTGAGACACGACCGCACTGAGCTTATCGAAGGCCGCCCTCGGATCGAGCCGGCCGAGATAGGCCATGGTCACCGTGCTCGTGTTCATCGCCCGCCCGGACTGGGCGTCGCCATCCTCGGGAATGTACTTGCAGCAGAAGCCGAAACGGGAATCTTTCATGACCAGGGATGACGTCATCGGGTCGTGCCAGGTTCCCGACTGCGGCGTCATCAGCAGGGCAGACGATTGACGGTGAGGTGCTCGACGGATTGGAGAAGCGCTCGCTCTTCGAACGGCTTTGCGACGAAGGTCACCTGTCGAAGTGCTTGGGGCAGATCGCAGGGTCTCGAAGCAGATACGAAAACGAACGGAATGCGTCGCTCGATAAGTGCTTCGGCCACGCCGAAACTCTTCCCGCCGATAACGTCGATGTCGAGCAAGGCACAATCGAACTCGTCATCGAGATGTCGGTATGCTTCGTCGAGGGAACCGAGCGAGTCGACGACTTCATGCCCTTCGGTTTCGAGAATGGATTGGAGATCCGTCGCAATCCACGGATCATCTTCCAGGATCAGAATACGCATGCCCCAACTCCACCCTCCGATCCGCAAGCGGATCGTTTCTCGCACCACACTCATCGGGGATAGGAAAGTTTATCCTTGTGCAGAGCCAACAAGTTGGGAAGCTCCTCGTTCCCTCATGTCTCTCCAACAAGGGTCTTTCGAAGAAACAAGGTTAAGAAAGGGGTCAGGCTCGATTCATCGGCCAGGAGCCATTCATCGTGAAACCCTTGAAATCATGGATCGTCCTTCCCATCTCGCGATCACCCTGGTGGCATCATCGCCTGCCAGAAACGGTCACGATGCCGAGACGATGACGCCGGATGTACGCGCATCGTTTCGCCGTGGCCGTTGTCGTATTTCCTGTCTCTTCGACGCATGACTCGACCCGTTGAGAACGGACAATGAGCCAATAGAAACGCCGGCTTTCGCCGGCGCTTCCGATCGTGTCATGCGGCTCAAGCGTCAGTGTTGGTTGGCGTCCCGCTGTCCGTTGAACTCGCTTTCATGCCGGCTGAAGCGTGCGTCGTCGCCGTTGAACGTCTCTTCGACATATTCACGGCCGCGATTGGCAGCATCACGGGCGTAGCGAAGGCCCTGATTGCGCACCTCGTCCGCCCACTCGCCGAACATCTCGTTCTCACGGCGGGTGCGCGGCAGCAGAGCGCCCAGGAGAAGACCCGCGGCAAGCCCGACGAGGCCGACGACCATCGGATTTTCCGACACATAGTTCTGAACGCCACCGCGGGCGTTGCCGAAAGCGCGGGCCGAGCGGCCACCCATCTGGTTCACGCGGCGGCGCTGGCCCTCATAGGTGCTGGATGCCCATCCGGACGCCCGATCGTAGGTGTCGCGGGCCCAGTCGGAAGCTCCCTCATAGGCATCTTCCGCCTTCTGGCGCACCTGATCGGCCGCCTGCTGGGCCTTGCCGGCCATGGAGTCGCTCTGCCCCTGCGCATTCTGCTGAGACGACTGGTTCCTCTGCTGGCCTGCGCCCTGACTTCCGCCCGCGGAACCCGATGCTTGAGTGGACTTCTGCTCATGAGCATGAGGCATCGGCGCCTCGCCGATATTGCCCACCGACGTTCCGGCAGAGACATTGCCCGTCGTCCCGGACGGGGCTCCGCTCGGCTTGTCCGTCGGCTTGCCGGCTTCATTCTTGGTATTAGCCATAGGAAACTCCTGTTCTATTCATCAAAAGCGGGAATTGACGCCGGGACGCTCGAACATCGGATCGGACGAATGCAAGGGCGCGACCTCAGCCCCATAGAGGCGAGGATCCTCCATCTCCATCAGGAGATGCTCCTCGGTGATCAGATCCTCGTCCGCCGCGATCAAGCGGGTTCGCCGCGGCGCCGCGGACCGTCCGAGCCTGTAGGCGAGAAGCCCGATACCCATGGCGATCAGCATGACCGGCACCGGATTGCGTCTGACGGTGTCAAGAACCTGTTCGTAGAGGGGTCCGTACTGGCCGTTCCGGGCCGTACCGAGCATGTCGTCGACGACACCGGAGACGGACATCTTGTCCTGTAGACGATCGATGGTCTGGTCGAGCTGAGCGCGGCTGCGCTCGATATCCCGCTCCATCTCCTGCAGACTCTGTGTCGTCATCATGCACCTCTTTCGGACAGGACTTCCGCATCACGCTTGAGCGAGCGCATCGTCCGCTGCGGCATGAGCGTAGACGAGGTCATGGCGCTGCGTCCCCAGAGCCCGAGACCGATGGCGATCAATGCCAGCACGCCGCCAACGATCAGCGCGGCAAGCGCCTCCGAATTGACCACAGTGGCGAGCCACTCGACCAGCGACTCGGTCAGCAGCATGAGGGCCGCGATGGCGAAGACTGCCGCGACCACCACCATGGCGAGGCCTAGGAACAGAGTGCGGATATTCTGGGAAACTTCGGTCTTGAAGAGGGTGAATTCCTTCTGGGCAAGATCGGTCGATTCCCGGAGCGCCTCACCGACGAGACCTTGAATGGTTTGGTTGCCGTTGCTGTGCATGGCAGCCTCCATCAGGCGCCGGCTCTGGAACGCGCGTGCTGGGCCTGGCGCGCACGAGCCTGCCCACCCTGTCCCCGGCCGGCATTCATACCATCGTAGCGAAGATCCTCGGCCGTGCTCTTGATGAAGCGCGCCGCGAGGAAGCCGACGGCCACGGATACAGCCGCGACGGTCGCCGGACGACGCCGGACCACATCCTCGAACTCGTTGAAGAAGTCCGCGAAGGTGCGCTCTCGGATGGATTCCGCAAGCTGCTCCAGTCCTTCGGCTGCCGTATCGACCACGGCACGGATGTTGGGCCGCTCATCGAACGAATGGGTGGATTCCCGCAACGAAGTGGCAAAGTCTGCAACGGATTGCGCGACATCATCCTTGCGGCGGTCGACATAATCCGTCGCCTGCTCCCTGGCGGAATCGATGAAGTAACGGCTGCGCTCCACTGCAACGCCTGCGATATCGCCGACATCACCCTTCAGCGCATCCCAATCCTCGTTGCCGTTGTCCTGCTGCCTGTTGGTGTTTTGCTGTCCCACGCCCATGGTCAACCTCTCTCAATCGTGAGTGAGTAACCATTAGAAGCGCGGCAGGTTCCGAACGTCCCCGAAGCTCAATGCTTTAGAGGGAAATTCGTGGTTTGCCAGGTTCCAGGCGAGAGACCTGGCTCGCCTATGCAAGCCAAACGAAGATCCGCGACTTTCAGGCGGGCTTCGTTGTCCTTCAGTTTCAAGAAGCCGCGTACGAGCCGGTCGCTGTCAGAGGTCCTCAGAAACTCGGCCATGAGGCTGTCGTTCGTAAACCCGCTGCCTGCAACCCGGGAACGCCCGCGAAGAAGAACTCGATGTCGACGTCGAGAATGCCGGCGATGTGGAGCAGACGGCTTGCATCGATCCGATTAACCCCCTTCTTGCATTTCTGCACCTGCTGAAACCTGAGCTTAGGGGCATCCGCGAGCTTCTCCTGGCTTAGTCCGAGCATGACGCGCCGGTCTCTGACGCAACTGCCGATGCGCCTATCGACCTGATTCGGAGGACTTCTTCTGCAACAATCGCTCCTGCCGTTGCGCCAGGCACACCTTTCGGGATGGGGAACCGGCTCTACCCACGGTGCGCCATGCGATACCTGGGCGATTGTATGCCACTTCCAAAACTTTTGGTAGTATAGTTATTATATTAACCTGTAGGTTGAGATAACCACGAGGTCTCCGTGAGCGGCCGAAGCCCTGATCATTCGATAGAAGCCTTTGATTTTATTGAAAAATTGGATCACTTGGCTACTCCTGATGAAATCATCAATGCGATGGAGCGATCCTTCGCCCGCTTCGGCTTCGAGAACTTCATCATGACCGGGCTACCGCATCCGGAGCAACGGATCGAAACACTGGTTCTGCTGAAAAAGTGGCCGATGGATTGGTTTCGCCGCTACACTCGGAACGGGTACGACCGCCACGATCCCGTCATCCGCCTTTGCCGGCGAACCGTCCAACCCTTCGAGTGGGCGGACGCCCCTTACGATCCGGACACAAACCCGAAGGGGCTGGAGGTGATGCACGGGGCCGCGGAATTCGGCATGAAGCAGGGCTATTGCCTGCCAATCCATGGGCTTAACGGCTTCGAAGCTTGCCTTTCCATGAGCGGCCCACAGCTCGACCTGACACCGCAGACCAAGCCGGCGCTCCATCTGATGGCCATATACGCATTCGAACGGGCGCGACTGGTCTTGGCACCCGCTCCCCAACCCAACCCGCTGACCGCCCGGGAGAGAGAGACCCTGCGCTGGGCGGCCTTGGGCAAGTCAGCCGCCGACACGGGCGAAATCCTGGGCGTGACGGAGAGGACCATCACGGCCCATATCTGCAGCGCCTGCCAGAAGCTGAGCGCTGCCAACAAGACTCACGCGGTCGCTCGGGCGCTTCAGCACCGCCTGATCGACCTTTGACGTAAAAGCACCTGTAGTTTCCTACAATACTCAAGTGCCGCGGGCTGTGGAGACTGCTCCCCGATCCTTCGGAGGGCATGGGGCATGACCACTATTCAGGTAATTACGCGCGACAACAAGGCAGGCTATTCCGAGATTCTCGACGAGTATTTCCAGCTTCGGCATCAAGTTTTCGTCGAGGAGAGAGGTTGGCAGACCCTGAGACGTCCCGACGGGCGGGAGATGGATTCCTACGACAACGATCATGCGACCTATCTGGTCGCCCTGGACAAGGGACGGGTTATCGGCGGCCTGAGACTCTACCCCACACTCCTGCCGCACATGATCAGCGAGACCTTTCCCCATCTCCTTAGAAACCGGAGCGTCCTGAGGGGGCCGTCGATCCTTGAATGTACGCGCTACTTCATCGTCAAGGAACGGCGGACCGGTCGCACGGATTGCCGCCTCCTGGCAGCCTTCCAGCAATTTTGTCTTGAGGAGGACGTTACGGAAGTCACGGCCATCGTCGAGATGTGGTGGCTGCCCCGCTGGCATCAGGCCGGATTCCGGGCCCGCCCGCTCGGTCTGCCGACGACGATTGAGGGCCAGCCCTGCATTGCAGCGGCCATCCAGATATCCGAGGCGAGCCTGGAGCATGTCAGCCGATTGGCCGGCCTCCACGGCTCCTTCCTCTCGCGAATGTCTGGTGTCGCCTCCTACGATGAGCGGGTGCCGCATGTCGCTGCCTGACGAGAACCCTCCCCTCTCCTCCTTCATACAGGAGGAGATAATCGACCGCGCGTCTCAGAACTTGGCGCATTTCCTTGGCCAATTTCCTCCCATCGTCCGGTTGAGGCTCCTCGCCTTCATGCATCTGGTGGAATATCCCGACACGATGAGAGCCTCGCTCGAGATCACGCCATCGGGATCCATGCGCCTGACCTTGGACACGAAAATTACGCCGGACCCTGCTCATCGGCATTGAAGCCTGTCTTCTGAGCCGAATGCGAAGAGGCCCCGTGCTCTCCACAAGCACGGGGCTGTGCACTCGATGCGATTTCCTCAGGCCGCTTTCATATTCACGCGGGCTTCCGCGAGGTCGGTCAACAGCTTGTCGGTCTTCTTCTCTTCCTGAAGGTTCTGATCAAGAAGCTTTGCGGCATCGCCCATGCCCAGTTCCTGCGCCCAGGTCTTCAGGGAGCCGTAGCGGGTGATCTCGTAATGCTCGACGGCCTGCGCGGCCGCCAGGATGCCGGCATCGAGGGCCTCGCTGTCCGCGAAGTCTTCCATGACTTCCTTGCCTTCCTCGATGATCCCGTTGATGGCCTCGCATTGCACGCCGCGGGCTGGCTTGCCGATCATCTCGAAGACCTTCTCCAGGCGCTCGATCTGGCCTTCGGTCTCGTCGCGGTGGGTCTCGAAAGCCTGGCGCAACTCCTCCGACTCGGCATTCTTGGCCATTCTCGGCAGAGCCTTCAGAATCTGCTTTTCGGCATAGTAGATGTCCTTCAGCGTATGAAGGAACAGGTCGTTCAGGGTCTTTTCCTTGGCTGCCATTGTAACAACTCCTCGGTTGAGCGTGGACTCAACGAAGGTCAAGCTTTGGGGTTCCTGCGGTTTTCAGCTTCATGTTTCGAGAGGAACAACACGGCTTCGCGTCGCGTTCGGCCAAGGTCTGAACAAGGAGAACCGATGTGACGAACATGATGGATGGAGAGCCCAACCTCAGCACGGTCGAGCGCGGGGCCTATATGCTGGCCGGCCTCGGCCTCGCGGCGGCGGCCGCAAAACCGCGCCCCAATCCCCTCTTGAACATCCTCGCGCTCGCAGGCGGCTCTTACCTCGCCTGGCGCGGATATGTGGGCAACTGCCCCGTCAAAGCGGCCCTCACAGGCACGGGCGGAAGCGGCCGCATCGCTCACGACAGCTGATGCGAGAAGGGCCACAGCAGCGCTGCTGTGGCCCTTGGCGTTGAGATCGGAAGAAATCAGTACGACGACGTGGAACGACGTCCGGCGATCAGGCCGTAGATGAAGAGGACGATAATCGCTCCGACGATCGCCCCGATGAACCCTGCCCCCTCGTCGGCCCGGTACCAGCCCAGAGCCTGGCCAAGATAGGTCGCCACGACTGCACCCACGATGCCGAGGATGGTCGTCAAAATGAAGCCCGACGGCTCGTTGCGGCCAGGCATGATCCACTTTGCGATCACACCAGCCACGAAGCCGATGATGATGGTCCAGATAATGCTCATGATGCGGTCCTTAGTCTGCGTTGCCTCCACAAGGAACGCACAGCTTCGGCTAAGGTTGCGGCGGACAGATTTCCCAAGCATTCTTTTTCATGATCTCGCCTCACTTGCGGCAGACGCTTGCGCTTCATTCGCATGGAGATGCCTGCCATGAGCCCTGTCGGAGAAAACTGGAACTACGAATCCGTTCAAGCGCTTCTGTCCCTTGCCCGAGAGGGCATCCCGGTATCGGTGATCAGCCTGAAGCTGAAGCGACCGGTCACCGAGATCCGTGCCAAGCTCAATGACCTCGGGGTCACTCCAGCGGCCGAAGTATAGGATCCAGGGACATCCATTCGGCGATGTGAGGCTGCGGCGTGCGAGGCCGCAGCCTCGAACCTTCGACTTGGATGCATCGATGTCGGAAGGAAAATGGCGCGCCCGAAAGGATTCGAACCTCTGACCCCCAGATTCGTAGTCTGGTGCTCTATCCAGCTGAGCTACGGGCGCTTGATCGGCAGGTCGTTGCGGGAAGCAACGTTGGCCGAGGCCGGTGACATAGAGGGATCTGATCCGGTTGGCAAGCCTCTTCGTGCAGAAGATGTGCGGAAAGCCTCAGTTTGTCCCCGCGGACGATAGGCGGTCCGGGATCATGATCTTGAAGCAGGTTTTGCCATAGCCCTCGTCGAGGGTGATCGTCCCGCCGTGAAGCTGAACGAGTTCCGCCGCGATCGGCAGGCCCAGGCCCGTTCCTCCCTTTTGGGTGGAGCCCTGGAAGGGCGTAAACAGGTTGGCCTTTGCCCTCTCGGGGATGCCGGGACCGTTGTCCTTGATCAGGATGCACACCGTGCCGCCCTCCCGTGAGGCGCTTACGTCGACCCGGGGCTGTCCCTCCGGCGAGCCGGTCTGGCTCAGGGCCTGGACCGCGTTGCGGACCACGTTCACCAGGACCCGGGAGAGCTGATCCGGATCCGCGTCCACCATGAGATCTCCGGGAACCCGCGCTTCGAAGACGATCCCCACCTCGGGAGCCAGGTCCGTCAGGTTCGACAGCTCGTCGATCAGGGGCGCCAGGGGAATCATCCGCCGCTGCGGCAGCGGCTCCGTCGCCCGGCCATAGGCCAGAGTGGTCTCGCAGAAGGCGATGGCACGGTCGAGGGTGCTGACGAGCCGGGGGGCGATGCGCTGCACGCTCTCGTCGCTCACCCGGTCGAGACGATCCGTCAGGAGCTGAGCCGTCGTGAGCATGTTGCGCAGCTCATGGTTGATCTTGCTCACGGCCAGCCCCAGTTGCGCCAGACGCCGCTTCTGGCGCAGTTCGTCGGCCAGGGTCGTCTCCATCCGGGCCAAGGCCTGCTCGGCGAGGCCGATCTCGTCGACCCGGTCGGTCGGCCGGATGACCCGCGAGGCATCCTCCGGGTTGCTGGAGAAATCCGCGATATTCCCGGTCAGCCGCCGGACGGGCCGTACGATGACCCATTGCAGGGTCAGATAGACGAGGCTCGCCGTGATGATGGAGATGAAGAGGGACAGGAACAGAATGTTGCGCGAGAATTCGATCATGGCACGGCGAAGGGGCGCCTGATCGAGGATCATCTCGACGAATTCCACTCCCATGCCGGCCCCGATGACCCGAATCGGCTTGTCGGCAGGGTTGAACAGGGCATCGAACGCGTCCTGGACCAGCGTCATCCACTTGGCGTCGCGCAGATCCACCGTCTTGCTCACCTCCGGCGGCACGTCACCGGTGGCCAGCAGGCTCCTGCGCCCTCCCCCCTTCAGGGCGATGGCCTTGGCCCCGACCCCGTGAAGGAGGCGCAGTTCCAACTCTTCGGACAGGCTCTCCTCGGGCGCGGCATCGAGCACCATGGCGGCGATCTGGGCCGCCGCAAGGCGGTCGTTGAGCCAGGTCAGCCGGAAATTGGCCACCGAGGGCACATAGATGAGCACCTCGGCGATCATCACGAAGAGGACCGTCAGCAGGAGCAGGCGTGCGGAGAGCCCGAACTGGCTCAAAAAGCGTCCTGCCAAAGTGGTCTGCTCGCGGCTCATTCCGGTTTCATTCCAGGCGGCGCACCAGGGATCCTGTCGCCATGGTCACGGATTTTGGGCTGACGGCTCGAGAAACTCCACCGCCGGGTCCAACATCGGTTGGGATAAATGGAGTCAGGGCTGAATCAAGTCCGTCCCCTCTCCCACCCCTCGGCTGTCATCCCTTGCCGGGAACGCGCCCGCGCCAATGTCGCAGCGCAACCGGAACCAGCGCCAATATTCCCAAGATAGCTAGAGCGGTCATCAATTCGGGCGTCAACAGACTTCCGGGGCTGAAATCGATGCTGCATTCACTTCTGCCCGCGGCAAGGCAATCGGCTCGGATCTTCTCATGCCTGGACATCACCTCATCGAGGCCCGACCCGGCAACGGCAAAGGCGAAGGAGACCGGCAGCATGCCCAACTGGGTGGCCAGCACGAACGACCTCACCCGCATGCCGAAGAAGGCGGCCGCGAGATTGGTCAGCCAGAACGGCACGACCGGGATCAGGCGCAAGGACAGCAGATAGAGGAAGGCCTGCCTGCGAAAGCCCGCCGCGAGGCTTTGGATCCGGGGACCGGCCCGCTGCAGGAGCGGACGCCCCAGGGAGGTGCGGGCGATCAGGAAGAGGCTGCTCGCCCCTAGGGTAGCCGCGACGGAGGCGGCCGCTCCGCCGGTCGGCCATCCGAAGAGATAACCGCCGATGGTGGTCAGAAAGGCCGAGACCGGCAGCGACAGGGTCACGGCCACGACGTAGATCAGGCCGAAAAGCCCCAGCATCACCCATCGATGGGCTGCCACGAGTCCCTGAAGCCAGGATTGGTAGCGGATGAATGCTTCGAAGCTCAGAGAGCGATGCAGACCTGTGGCGAAGATGCTGCCGATGGCCAGGGTGAGCAACACGAGAGGCAAAATGCGCCGGAGACGGCTCGGCTCTCTTAGGCTATCAAGTTTTGGCTGCGTGTCGGGCACGGCCCCTCCTGAATTCCATGCCTTATGTAGGGCTTCGCCGGATCGGGCCTACCGGTCTGCCGGGGCGGCCATACCACCGGGCCGATTGCCGCATAAAGACCAGAGCGGCGTTGACTTTGCCCCTCCATTCCGTCATAAGCCCGCAAGCTGACAGCGCTCTTCTGGGGCGCTGATCGTTTTTTCGAGACAGTTTCGGGGGCAACCCCATCATTACCAGACGGGCGCGAGCCATCGAGCACCGCTGCCCCATTCGACCGGAGATGTGCCGTGAAGAGGACGTATCAACCGAGCAAGCTGGTTCGCAAGCGCCGCCACGGCTTCCGTGCGCGCATGGCGACCAAGGGTGGCCGCAAGGTCATTGCCGCTCGCCGCGCCCATGGCCGCAAGCGCCTGTCGGCGTAAGCAGCCTAGGATCGCCCGATGCGCGAGCCTCGCGCAGAGCTAAGCCTCGGGCGTCTGACGAAAAGACCTGACTTCGTCGCGGCGGCCTCTGGCCGCCGCTTTCATACCGAGCGGATGTCGGTCCAGGCTCGATTGCGCGAAGGCTCCGGCCTCGGCCTGCGGTTCGGCCTCACGGTCACGAAGCGGGTTGGTCACGCCACCGAGCGCAACCGGATCAAGCGCCGGCTCCGGGCCGCCATTCCCACGGCGGGCCGGGATTACGCGAATATCGATGCGGACGTCGTCGTCATCGGACGGCGCGACATCCTCTCCGCCGATTTCGACGTGCTCATCGACGATCTTCGGCGCGCCCTGCGGACGGTCACCAAGCCGAGAAGCGCGGCTCCCGTAGAGCGTCCCAAATCTTCCTCACCTCCCCCCAACGGCGAGCGTCGCGGACATTCCCATGCGTGAAGACAATAGAAACCTCATCGTCGCCATCGCCCTGTCGCTGGCGATCTTGCTGGGCTGGCAGTACTTCTTTGCGGCTCCACAGGCGGAGCGGCAGCGGCAGGCCGCCCAGCAGGCGCAGTCCACGCAGGTCAATCCCAATGCGCCCAATCCGCCCGCGAGCCCGAGCCAGGCCGGAGGAGCCTCGCCCACCGTGCCGGGAACGGTTCCAAGCACCCCGTCGGCTCCCTCCGTCCTGACCCGCGAGGCCGCCCTCGCCGCCTCGCCGCGCGTCGCCATCGACACCCCCTCCATCGCCGGCTCGATCAACCTGCGCGGCGGACGTATCGACGATGTGGCGTTGAAGAACTACCGCGAGACGGTCGACCCCAAGAGCCCGATCATCGTGCTCCTGTCGCCCACCGGCGTCCAGAATCCCTATTACGCGGAATTCGGCTGGATCGGCGCACAGGCTGGCAGCCTGCCGAACCAGAATACGGTGTGGACGGCCGACAAGACCTCGCTGACGCCGGGCAGCCCGGTCACCCTGACCTGGCAAAATGAGCAGGGCTTGGTCTTCCGGCGGACGATCTCGGTCGACGACAAGTTCATGTTCACGATGAAGGATGCGGTCGAGAACCGCGGCACCGCACCCGTGACCCTGCAATCCTACAGCCTCGTGTCCCGCCACGGCCGTCCGATCACCCTCGGCTATTACGTGCTGCACGAGGGCATGATCGGCGTTCTCGGCGACGAGGGCCTGCAGGAGCTCACCTACGCGAACCTGGACAAGAAGGAGCCGATCTCGGGCGGCAATACGGTCGGCCAGATCTGGAACTCGGTCACCGGCGGCTTCCTCGGCATCACCGACAAGTATTGGGCCGCCGCCGTCATTCCCGACCAGACGCAGCCTTTCCAGGGCTCCTTCACCTCTCAGCAGGGCCAGACGGCGGACCGCACCTACCAGGCCACGATCGCCGGCGCGTCCCAGACGCTCCAGCCCGGCGCGACCACGGAAGTGACCCAGCGCCTGTTCGCGGGCGCCAAGGAGGTCGCGACCGTCGATGCCTATCACGAGCGGTACAGCATCAAGAACTTCGATCTCCTGATCGATTGGGGCTGGTTCTACTTCATCACCAAGCCGCTCTTTAAGGTGCTCGACTTCTTCTTCCACCTGTTCGGCAATTTCGGCATCGCGATCCTGCTCGTCACGGTGCTCCTGAAGATCCTGTTCTTCCCGCTCGCCAACAAGTCCTACGCCTCGATGGCGAAGATGAAGGCGGTGCAGCCGGAGATGGCCTCGATCCGCGAGCGCTATGCCGACGACAAGATGAAGCAGCAGCAGGCGCTGATGGAGCTCTACCGTAAGGAGAAGATCAACCCGGTCGCCGGCTGCTGGCCGGTGCTGATCCAGATCCCGGTGTTCTTCGCGCTCTACAAGGTGCTCTTCGTCACCATCGAAATGCGCCATGCACCGTTCTTCGGTTGGATCCGCGACCTCGCAGCACCGGATCCGACCACGATCTTCAACCTGTTCGGCCTCCTGCCCTACAACCCGGGTGCGGTGCCGGTGGTCGGCCACTTCCTGATGCTCGGCGTTTGGCCGATCATCATGGGCATCACCATGTGGCTGCAGATGAAGATGAATCCGGAGCCGCCGGACCCGGTTCAGAAGCAGGTCTTCGCCTGGATGCCTGTGATCTTCACCTTCATGCTCGGCTCGTTCCCGGCCGGCCTCGTGATCTACTGGGCCTGGAACAACCTGCTCTCGGTGACCCAGCAGGGCTTCATCATGAAGCGCAACGGCGTGAAGATCGAGCTCTTCGACAACCTGCGCAAGACCTTCAGCCGCAAGGCCAGCCCGGCCAAGGGCTGACCGGCCACGGATCGACCAGGATCATCCCCGGGCATCGTCCCGGGGATTTTCGTATGGGGCGTTGCGATCCAACGCCCCGACAGGAATTCAACCGGATGCCTTGAAGAATGCCGTCCGAGCGCCGATAAGGACCCCATGACCGAGACAAGCCCCCCGAACCCGGACGTCGACCCCTTCCTCGAGATCGGCCGCAAGCTCTTTGCCGGCGAGGCGGACTTCATCTGGGCGGCCAATTCCCTGAAGAACCTGCCGCCCATGAGCAAGGTGGAGATCGCCTTCGCGGGGCGCTCGAACGTCGGCAAGTCGAGTCTTGTCAACGCCCTGACCGGGCGCAACACGCTCGCCCGCACGTCGCATACGCCGGGCCGCACCCAGCAGCTCAACTTCTTCAACATCAACGACCGCTTCCATCTCGTCGACATGCCCGGCTACGGCTATGCCGCCGTCGACAAGGAGAAGGTCGCGGCCTGGACGCAGCTGATCCACGACTACCTGCGCGGCCGGGCGAGCCTTGCCCGCGTCTATGTGCTGATCGACGCCCGCCACGGCATTAAGCCGGTGGACGAGACGGTGCTGCAGACCCTCGGCACCGCCGCGGTCTCCTACCAGATCGTCCTGACCAAGGCCGACGAGCTGAAGAAGGGCGAGCTCGACAAGCGCATGGCCGAGACCCTGCAGAAGATCGAGAAGCGCGCCGCCGCCTATCCGGAGATCCTGCCGACCTCGAGCCGCACCGGCTTCGGCATTCCGGAACTGCGCGCCAAAGTCGCCCAGCTCCTGAGCGAACGGGGCGCGGGATGAGCCTCGCTGCCCACCTTCTCCTCGTCCTGGCCTCCCTGTCGGGCCTCCTCGGCGTGGGCCTGTCGGCGGCCGCCGCGCACATCACGGGTGGCAATCTCGCCACGGCGGCCCAGTTCCTGCTGTTCCACGCCCCCGCCCTGCTCGCCCTCGTGGCACTGATCGCAGCCGGGGTCGTGAACCCCCTGTTGGCCCAGATCGCCGGCTACGTGCTGATTCTCGGCCTTGTCCTCTTCTGCGGCGACCTTGCCCGCCGGGCCTTCTCGGGCGCGGCGCTCTTTCCCAGGGCCGCCCCGACGGGAGGAATTCTCCTCATGCTGGGGTGGGTGCTGGTGGGGATCTCGGCGCTTCTGCGCCTGCGAGCCTGAAGTCGCTGTTTGCACCGGCCCATCCTTCGGCTAGAAGGCAGGCCGTTTGATCCTGATCCCGCGCCGGAGCCGTTCATGTCCGATCCGTCTACGCCCCTCCCCGACGTTCATGTGCAGGCCGAAGTGCTCGTGCAGGCCCTGCCGCACATGCAGCGCTACGACCAGCAGGTCGTCGTGATCAAGTATGGCGGCCACGCCATGGGCGACCGGGCAGCCGCCGAGGACTTCGCCGAGGACGTGGTTCTGCTCGAGCAGTCGGGCATCAAGCCCATCGTGGTCCATGGCGGCGGGCCGCAGATCGGCCGAATGCTCGAAAAGCTCGGCATCAAGTCCGAGTTCAAGGGCGGGCTTCGCGTTACGGATGCGGCCACGGTCGAGGTGGTCGAGATGGTTCTTGCCGGCTCCATCAACAAGCAGATCGTCGGCTGGATCGGGGCCGAGGGCGGCAAGGCGGTCGGGCTGTCGGGCAAGGACGGCAACATGGTCACGGCCCGCAAGGTGACCCGGACGACCGTCGACCCTGATTCCAACATCGAGAAGGTGGTGGATCTCGGCTTCGTCGGCGAGCCGGAACACGTGAACCGGGCGGTGCTGGACCAGGTGCTCCAGGCCGAGCTGATTCCCGTCCTGGCCCCGGTGGCGACCGGCCACGACGGCCAGACCTACAACGTCAATGCCGACACTTTCGCCGGGGCCATCGCCGGCGCCCTGACGGCCAAGCGCCTCCTGCTCCTGACGGATGTCCCGGGCGTCCTGGACAAGAACAAGAACCTGATCCCGGAGATGACGATCGAGGATTGCCGCCGCCTGATCGCCGACGGCACGATCACGGACGGCATGATCCCGAAGATCGAGACCTGCATCTATGCCCTGGAAAAGGGCGTCGAGGCGGTCGTCATCCTCGACGGCAAGGTGCCCCACGCGGTGCTCCTGGAGCTGTTCACCGATCATGGTGCCGGCACCCTGATCCGGAGGGGCTAAAGCGTCGCCCTTCACGGATCGACCGAAAACCCCTATATTTCCGTCAGTGGGGCCGCACGGCCCCATTGTCGTCTTTGGGATCCATGAACGCGAAACCGTCTGCCGAAAACCATCTGTCATCCGCCGGCTCCCGGCTTTTCTCGCATGTGGAGACCTGGGTCTTCGACCTGGACAACACGCTCTACCCGCACACCTCCCGGGTCTGGCCGCAGATCGACCAGCGCATCACGCTCTACATCACCGAGCTCTTCGGGCTCGACGGGCTGTCCGCCCAGGCTCTGCAGAAGTACTTCTATCACAAGTACGGCACGACCCTGCGGGCGCTCATCGACGAGTACGACATCGATCCGCACGACTTTCTCGACTTCGCCCACGACATCGACCACACGGATATCGAGCTGAACCACAGCCTGGGCGAAGCCATCGAGAGGCTGCCGGGCCGCAAGCTCATCCTGACCAACGGCTCGCGCAAGCATGCGGAGAACGTGGCGAGGAAGATCGGCATCCTCGACCATTTCGAGGACGTGTTCGACATCGCGGCCTCGAATTTCGTGCCCAAGCCGGACCGGCGCGCCTACGAGATCTTCCTCGAGAAGCATGGGGTCGAACCCTCCCGATCCGCCATGTTCGAGGACATCGCCAAGAACCTGACCGTGCCCCACGAGCTCGGCATGACGACGACGCTCATCGTTCCCAAGACGTTCGATCCGTTCCGGGAAAGTTTCGAGCAGGAGGCCGTCCAGACGCCGGACATCGACTACATCACCAACGATCTCGCGGACTTCCTGCGCGCCTACGCGCTGCCGGCGAAAGAGAGCCGGGCTCGATAGGCCGGCATTCCACGTCCCGATCATGATGCTGCGAGGCGCGGTGCCTGTCCGGATCGGAATGGCGGGTGCTGACACCCCCTCCGTCATCACCGGCCCTGTGCCGGTGATCCCGCTCCTGTAGGGCGCTGCGCCTCACCGGATCGGGATGGGCCCGCCTTGATCCTCTCCCCGTCATCACCGGCCTTGTGCCGGTGATCCCGCTTGTTTGAGGTGCGGCGCTCTTCCGGATCGGGATGGCCGGCACAGGGCCGGCCATGACGTGGCAGGGTCGGATGACGGAGGAGCGTCGCGCTGCGGTGCGGGTTCGTGATCTGTGGACTGTCAAAGAGCCAGCACCTGTGGGCCCGCAGCTTGCGCTGCGAGCCTGCAGGATGATCGAGGGTGGCGCGAGTGGCAGCCCGGCTCGATGTCTGAGGTGATAAGCGAGAGCCAAGCTGCTCGTCGCGCACGGTTCTTTTCAGGCGGACCAGCTGGACGGAGCCCAAGGTCGGCCTCCTGCGCGCCCAGGGGTGCGAAGCCTGTCGCAGGACCGTGCCGGCTCCCACACTTGCGACGCCTCGCGAGCGCGCCCCTCGAAGGAACCGATCTATCCAACGATATAGCTTAGCTTGATCGATCTGTCAAGAACAAAGTTAGAACATGATCTCACCCACACCTGTCCACCACTCCGACCCTCGGCCCGTCATCACCGGCCCTGGGCCGGTGATCCCGATCGGAAGAGCGCCGCGCTTCACATGATCGGGACAGCCGGGACAAGCCCGGCCATGACCCCGAGGGTGATGGAAAGACCCTGAGATGGCCGGGACAAGCCCGGCCATGACGGGGAGGGTATCAGGATGGACGGAAGGTGGCCAGGATGAGCGAAGGGCGGGAGGCTGTCGACCATGGCGTGAGAGATTGCGGCACCGGACAGCTCGATCTCCCCTCAGGACTCGTCCCGAGCGACAGCGAGCGCGTCACAGCCCCGGCATGGCAGGCGTCGCCACGGTCACTTCCATGGGCCCCCAAACGAAAATGGCCCCCTTGCGGAGGCCATTTCCGTTCAACGGACGAGGGGCTTACGCAGCCTTCGTGTTGATCTTGCTCTCGGCGATCCGGTTGAGCTTCTGGTCGGTGGATTTTTCCTGATCCAGGATCTGGTGCAGGACGCCGGCGCAATCCTCGCGGCCCAGCTGCTTGGCCCATGCGACGAGTGTGCCGTAGCGGGTGATCTCATAGTGTTCGACAGCCTGAGCGGCCGCCAGAAGTGCTGCGTCGAGAACCTGCGGATCGTCGATGTCGCCAGCGATTTCCTGGGCTTCGTCGATGATGCCGTCGATGGCCGGGCAGGTCACGCCCTTGGGATCGTGGCCGTGCATGCGGAACACCTGCTCGACCATCTGGATCTGTTGCTGGGTCTCGCCGAGATGGGTCTGGAACGCCTGCTTCAGCTGCGGGTCGCTCGCCTTTTCGATCATCTCCGGCAGCGCCTTCGTGATCTGCTGCTCGGCATAGTAGATATCCTGCAGAGTGTGGATGAAGAGATCATCCAACGACTTGATGTCCTTCGACAAAAGGCCCATAGCGCAATCCTTCCCGAGTTCTGAGATATGCCAACATGCGAGCGCCATCATCCGCTTGGCGCATCGTTCAGCCTGGGGAGAACGTCGCGGGAGAAAGCCGGTTCCCGGCCTATTCGACTGCCCGCAGATTCCGGCCCTGGAGGCGCAGCCACTCGGCCCGGGACTCGGCTTCCCCTTCCTCGAACTCGAGAGTCTCGATCTTCTGACCACGTTTCGCGATCTTGTCGGTCGAGACCCGGATCTGGGTGACGTCGTCCTGCGCCTGTCGGAAATGCGCGTCGAGCTTCGCGACCCGGGAATCGAGGCGTACCACGTCCTCGAGAAGCTTCTGCACCTCGACCTGGATCACCCGCGCCTCCTCACGGATGCGGGCATCGCGGACCAGCGCCTGCATCACCTGGATGGCGAGCGTCAGAAGCGAAGGCGACACGATGACGATACGAGCCCGGTGAGCCTTCTGGACAACATCGTCGAAATGCTCGGCCAGGTCGGCATAGATCGATTCCGCGGGCACGAACAGCATGGCGATGTCCTGCGTCTCGCCGGGGATCAGGTATTTCTCCGCGATGTCCTTCACGTGCACGAGCATGTCGTTGCGGACCCTGGCGGCGGCGCGGCTGCGGGCCTCGTCGCCCTTGGCCTCCCGGAAGAGGGTGAAGCCCTCCAGGGGGAACTTGGCATCGATCACGAGGCCGCGCTCGTCGCCCGGCAGGCGCACGAGGCAATCGGGTCTCGTGCGGTTCGACAGGGTGGCCTGAAACGCGAAAGCACTGGCCGGCAGCCCGTCCCGGACGATCGCCTCCATCCGCCCTTGCCCATAGGCGCCCCGGGTCTGCTTGTTGGACAGGATATCCTTGAGCCCGACGATCTCGCCCGTGAGGCTGGTCAGGTTCTGCTGCGCCGCATCGATCACGGCGAGCCGCTCGTTCAGCTTGGAGAGATTCTCCGTCTGGTGGCGGGTGGAGGCCTCCAGACCCTGCCCGACCCGGTGCTGCAATCCGTCGATCCGTTCCGAGATCATGCGGACGAAATCGCTCTGTCGGGTTCCGAAGACCTCCGCCATGGTGCGCATCCGACCGGTCATCTCCGACTGGGTGCGGGTGAGTTCGGCCACCTTGTCGTCCATCTCCCGCGCCCGCTCCGCCGCGATGGCGGCCTCGAGCGCCCGCTCCCGCCGCGTGCTCAGCAGAAGCGCCGTCACGAGCAGGAGGAGAAGGAGGCTCACACCCGCAATCCCCATGACGATCTGCCCCAGAGTCAGGGATGTCTGGCCGAGGATCAGGACGACGTCGTTCATGGAGCTTACTGTTCCGGTTGACGGATGCATCCGAACATAAGTGCCTCGTGCGGAAAAGCGGAATCCACGTTTCCGCGAAAACGATGCACTCATGAATGATAAGCATCGGATTGGTCCCAGAAGCGGTGTCCACTTTTGGGTCCGATGCTAAAGACGAACGATTTGACCATCCTCGTCCAACCGCTTATCTCCCGCGATCATGAGCATCAGACCCCTCGTCATCATCCCCGATTCCAAGCTCCGCCTGGTTTCCGAGCCCGTTAAGGAAATCACGAGCGAGATCCGTCATCTGGCGGACGACATGCTGGAGACCATGTACGACGCGCCAGGCGTCGGCCTTGCCGCCATCCAGATCGGCGTGCCGGTGCGCATGGTGACCATGGACGTGTCGAAATCCGAGGACGAGCGCCAGCCGCTGGTGCTCCTCAATCCCGAGATCGTCTGGGCCTCGGAGGAAAAGCGGACTTACGAGGAAGGCTGCCTGTCGATTCCCGAATACTACGAGGAGGTCGAGCGGCCGGACCGGGTGCGGTTCCGCTACATGAACCTCCAGGGCGAGACGATCGAGCAGGATGCGGACGGGCTCCTGGCGACGTGCGTGCAGCACGAGATCGACCATCTGAACGGGGTCCTGTTCATCGACTACCTGTCGAAGCTCAAACGCGACCGGGTCATGACCAAGTTCAAGAAGGCCGCCAAGCGCGAGGCCGGAGTATGACCCTGCGCGTCGTCTTCATGGGCACGCCCGATTTCGCCGTGCCCACCTTGTCCGAAATCGTCGGCCAGGGCCACGACGTGGTTGCTGTCTATACCCGACCGCCCGCAGCCGCCGGCCGTGGGATGGAGCTGAAGCCCTCGCCCGTCCACGCGATGGCGGACCGGTTCGGCTTCCCGGTGCTGACGCCGAAGACCCTGCGCTCGGAGGAGGCGGCCGACATCTTCCGCAGCCACAATGCCGACGTGGCCGTGGTGGTGGCCTACGGCATGCTGCTGCCGAAAGCCGTCCTGGAAGCGCCGGAACTGGGCTGCCTCAACCTTCACGCCTCCCTTCTCCCCCGCTGGCGCGGCGCGGCGCCGATTCAGCGAGCGATCATGGCCGGCGACCGGGAGACCGGCGTCGCCGTCATGAGGATGGAAGAGGGTCTCGACACGGGCCCGGTCGCCATGGTCGAGCGGGTGACGATCGCACCCGACATGAACGCGGGCGAGCTGCACGACCGGCTCATGGTTCTCGGCGCCGACCTGATGGTGCGGGCCCTCGCGGCCCTCTCCCGCGGCGGTCTGGGCTTCACGCCTCAGCCCGAGGAGGGCGTGACCTATGCCCACAAGCTCAGGAATGAGGACGCGCTGATCGACTGGACGCAGCCGGCGCAGGCGGTTCACGATCACGTCCGCGGGCTCTCGCCCTTTCCGGGGGCCTATTTCACGGCCGATTTCGGCAAGGGCCGGGAGCGCGTGAAGGTTCTGCGGGCGGCTCTCGGACAGGGCTCGGGGGCACCCGCGACACTGATCGACCATGATGGTACGATATCCTGTGGCGATGGAGCGGTCCGCCTGATCCAGGTCCAGCGCGCCGGCAAGGGGCCGGTGGCTTTCGAAGAGTTCCTGCGCGGAGTGAGGCTCGGTCCGGGCGCCCGATTTGCATGAGGTCCGGCATGGGGATCCGTCTGGAGGAAAGCGCCGATTGGTCTTCTGTCTACGCCATCTATTCCGCGGCGTTCGGGCAATCGGCGGAGGCTGATCTCGTCCGGCACATGCACCAGGATGGCGACCTGATCCTGTCGCTGATCGCCTATGGCGACGAGCCAGTGGGCCACATCGCCTATTCCCGGCTGGTCCTGCACGAGACAGGGTCGATCAGAGCGGCGGTCCTCGCCCCGCTGGCCGTGGCTCCATCCTTCCAGAAGCAGGGCATCGGCGCGGCCCTCGTCCGGGACGGGCTGAAGCGGCTCACCGATCGCGGCTACGATCTGGTCCTGGTGCTGGGCGAGCCGCACTATTACGGCCGCTTCGGGTTCGATCCGAATCTGGCGGAAAAGCTGCAAACCCCTTATGACGGCCCCTATCTTCAGGCCCTCGCCCTGTCCCCCCGGGGGACAGGCGCCCATGGCCCGGCATCCTATGCCCGGGCCTTCGCAGAGCTGAAATAACATGCCTCGCTACAAGCTTGTCGTCGAATACGATGGCACGCCCTTCACCGGTTGGCAGCATCAGACGAACGGCCTCTCCGTGCAGCAGGCGGTGGAGGACGCGATCGCGCGCTTTACGGGCGCGCCCGTCCGCGTTCATTGTGCCGGACGGACCGATTCAGGCGTTCACGCCACTCATCAGGTCGTGCATGTCGATCTCGACAAGGAGTGGCGCCCGGACACGGTGCGGGATGCCACCAATGCCCACCTGAAGCCTGCGCCGGTTGCGATCCTGTCGGCCCGGATCGTGCCCGAGACCTTCAACGCCCGCCTGTCCGCCGTGAAGCGCCACTACGTCTACCGCATCCTCAACCGCCGGGCTCCGCCGACGCTGGATGCGACCCGGGTCTGGCACGTGGCCTGGACGCTCGATGCCGACCTCATGCACGAGGCCGCGCAAGAGCTGATCGGACGGCATGACTTCACCACGTTCAGAGCCGCCGAGTGCCAGGCGAACAGTCCGGTCCGGACCCTCGACCGGCTGGACGTGGAGCGGATCGGCGACGAGATCCGCATCTATGCCTCGGCGCGCTCGTTCCTGCATCATCAGGTGCGCTCGATGACGGGCACCCTGGAGCGCGCCGGCGCCGGGCGCTGGTCCGTGGCGGACGTCCGCGCGGCTCTCGACGCAAGGGACCGGAAACGCTGCGGGCCCATGGCGCCGTCGACGGGCCTCTATCTGATCGGCGTCGATTATCCGGACCTACCCTAGGAGCGTCCGCATCGCCGATCCGACGAAGCCGTTGAGCACGATGCCGAGCACCACGATGCCGAGGGCGGGAATGCTCGCGAGCCCCAGCGTGGCCTTGGTGGCGAACCATTGCAGCCTCACGATGATGATCGCAAACGCGAGGGCGAACAGGCTGGCCAGCCCGGGAGGCGCCCAGCCGAGCAGCATGAGCATGGCCGGGACAGAGAGCACCAGCATGCCGATGACCGAGATCCAGTTGGTGACGATCACGAAGGGCACATAGGACTTCTCGAGCCGGAACCAGCGGGCGATCCAGATCATGGCGGCCGGCAGGGCGATGAAGCCCGCCACATGGCCCAGGGCGACCACGAGATCGATCCAGAGACTGTCGAGAAGGGACCGGTCCGGCTGAAGGAGCCCGAGGCGGAGGCGCTCGAAGGCCAGGGACACCACATAGGCCGGCAGCGTCAGCCAGATCGCCATGAAGGAGCGCCAGAAGCCCCGCTCGCTCATATCGAAGGACTTCAGCCCTTCCGACCTGCTGTTGAGCAGATCGAGCGTTCCCCGGAACGAGCGGTTGACCTCATCAGCCGTGACGATCATGTGGGGCCTCATTTTTCGAAGACGATTGCCCTCGGAAATGGACGGAGCTCACAAAACGTTCCGGCAATTCTCCGACTTTAGTCTAAATAGTCAAGGTTTCTATCCGGCTCATGCCGCGAAATAGGAATCCAGCACCTTGCGGTAAATCGTTGCGAGACGATCCAAATCGGCCACGGCCACGCGCTCGTCGATCTGGTGCATGGTCTGCCCGACGAGGCCGAACTCGACGACCGGGCAATGCTTCACGATGAAGCGAGCGTCCGAGGTGCCGCCGGTCGTGGAGAGTTTCGGCTGCGAGCCGGTCGCAGCCTTGATGGCGTCGGCGACGAAGCCCACGAAGTCGTTCGGCGGGGTGAGGAAGGCCACCGCGTTGGTCGGCTCGACCGTCAGGGTGTAGCGCACAGTGTTGCCGGCGGCCTCGCGCAGGCGGCGCTCGATCTCAGCCTCCAGGCTGTGCGGCGTCCAGAGATCGTTGAAGCGGACGTTGAAGGTGGCCCGCGCCTCGGCCGGGATCACGTTGGCCGCCGGGTTGCCCACGTCGACAGTGGTCACCTCCAGGTTCGACGCGTCGAAATGGTCCGTGCCCCGGTCGAGCGGTTCCTTCAAAAGCCCTTCGAGCAGGCGCATCATCCCGGGAATGGGATTGTCCGCCAGGTGCGGATAGGCCACGTGCCCCTGCTTGCCCTCGACGGCGATCCTGCCGGTGAGCGATCCGCGCCGACCGATCTTGATCATGTCGCCGAGCTGGTTCGGATTGGTCGGCTCTCCCAGGATGCAGTGATCGAACCGCTCGCCGCGCCCCTTCGCCCATTCGAGGAGCTTCACCGTGCCGTTGACCGCCGGCCCCTCCTCGTCCCCCGTGATCAGGAAGCCGATGGAGCCCTTGAAGTCCGGGTTGCTGCGGATGAAGTCGAGCGCCGCTGCCATCATGCAGGCGATGCCGCCCTTCATGTCCACGGCGCCGCGCCCGTAGAGCTCGCCGCCGTGGATCTCGCCGCCGAACGGATCATACTGCCACCGACCCACGTCCCCCGGCGGAACCACGTCGGTGTGGCCGGTGAAGAGCAGGTAGGGCTCGCCTTTGCCGTAGCGGGCGTAGAGGTTCTCCACATCCGGCGTCCCGGGCTCGGAGAAGACCGGGCGATGAACCTCGAAGCCCGCCTCCTTGAGCACGCCCTCGATGAAGGCGAGCGCCCCGCCCTCCTCCGGCGTCACGGAGGGGCAGCGCAGGAGCGATTGGGCCAGGGACAGGGGCGAGTGTTCCATCGGATCAGTCCCGCAACAGCTCGTTGATGCCGGTCTTCGCCCGGGTCTGCGCGTCGACGCGCTTCACGATCACCGCGCAGTAGAGGGACGGGCCGGGGGTGCCGTCCGGGAGCGGCTTGCCGGGCAACGAGCCGGGGACGACCACCGAATAGGGCGGCACGCGGCCGACGAACACCTCGCCGGTATTGCGGTCGATGATCTTGGTCGAGGCCGAGATGAACACCCCCATGGAGAGCACCGAACCCTCGCCCACGACCACGCCTTCCACCACCTCGGAGCGGGCCCCGATGAAGCAGTTGTCCTCGATGATGGTCGGGTTGGCCTGCAGCGGCTCCAGCACGCCGCCGATGCCGACGCCGCCGGAGAGATGCACGTTCCTGCCGATCTGCGCGCAGGAGCCGACCGTCGCCCAGGTGTCGACCATGGTGCCCTCGTCCACATAGGCGCCGAGATTGACGAAGGACGGCATCAGCACCACGCCGGGCGCGACATAGGCGCCGCGGCGCACGGTGCAGTTCGGGACGGCCCGGAAGCCGGCGGCCTTGAAGTCGGCCTCGGACCAGCCGTCGAACTTGGACGGCACCTTGTCCCACCAGACCGCGTTGCCGGGACCGCCCTTGATGATGCCCATGTCGTTGAGGCGGAAGGACAAAAGCACCGCCTTCTTCAGCCATTGATGCACCTGCCACTCGCCGCCGGTCTTCTCGGCGACGCGCGCCTTGCCGGAATCGAGCAGGTTCATCGATTCCTCGACGGCCTCGCGCACGGCGCCCGTGGTGGACGGGCTCACATTGGCCCGGTCCTCCCAGGCGGCGTCGATGGTACGGGCAAGATCAGCGGCGGACATGGGCAACTCGGGGCAAGGGGTTTCGTTGCCGCCTGATTAGCAACGGCGCCCCGGCCTGTCACGTCATCATGTGCTGCTCACGCGAGAACCGGCCTTGTCGTGGCCGGGAGGACGCCCACCACGTCATGGCCGGCACAGGGCCGGCCATCCCGATACGAAAAAGCTGGGCGCTCGCCAGAAGCGGGATCACCGGCACGAGGCCGGTGATGACGTGGGAGATATCAGGGTTGCCTCAAAACGACGTGCGCTGCCGGATCGCCGCCGAGAGCGTGCCCTCGTCGAGATAGTCGAGCTCGCCGCCAACCGGCACCCCATGGGCGAGCTTTGTCACCTTCACGGGCAGATGCGCGAGAAGCTCCGTGATGTAATGGGCCGTGGTCTGGCCGTCGACCGTGGCGTTCAGCGCCAGGATGATCTCCGCGACGTCGGGCTCCGAGGCGCGGGCGACGAGGCGTTCCAGGTTGAGATGCTCGGGCCGTACGCCGTCGAGCGGCGAGAGCACGCCGCCGAGCACGTGATAGCGCGCGTTGATCGCCCCGGAACGCTCCAGCGCCCAGAGATCCGACACGTCCTCCACCACCACGAGGATGGAGGGATCGCGCTTGGCGTCCCGGCAGACGGTGCAGGGATCCGAGGTATCGACATTGCCGCAGGACGAGCACACGACGATGCGCTCGTTGGCGATGCGCATGGCATCGCTCAACGGGTTGAGCAGCGTCTCGCGCTTCTTGATGAGATGGAGCGCCGCGCGCCTGGCGGAGCGCGGCCCGAGGCCCGGCAGGCGGGCGAGGAGCTGGATCAGGCGCTCGATCTCGGGACCGGCGACGTGCTGGGCCATTCAAGTTCTCTTCGATTGATCGGATTGCTCGAGGAACCGGTACCCGCTTCCCCGAGCGATGCTCTGCTCAGAACAGCTTCAGGCCGGGCGGCAGCGGCAGGCCCTTGGTGAGGCTCTCCATCCGCTCCTGGGCGGCCCGGTCGGCCTTGCCGCGGGCATCGTTCATGGCCGCCACGATGAGATCCTCGAGGATCTCCTTCTCGTCCGGGTTCATGAGCGAGGGATCGATATTGATCGACGTGAGGCTGCCCTTGCCGGTCACCTTCACGGTCACGACGCCGCCGCCGGCGGTGCCGTCGACCTCGAGGGTGTCGAGCTCGGCCTGGGCGTCCTGCAGCTTCTGCTGCATGGCCTGAGCCTGCTTCATCAGTCCCATGATGTCCTTCATGACCGTATCCTCGCGTTAAAACAGATCGTCGTCTTCTTCGGTCTCGTGCGCGGCCAGGGCATCGGCCTCGCCGAGGATCTCCGTTTCCGCATCCTCGCCGGCCTTCTCCGCCCGCTCGATTACGTTCACGATCTGCGCCCCGGGAAATTTCGTCAGCACCGCCTGGACCAGGGGATGGTTGGCCGCGCCTTCGCGCCGCTCGCGCTCGGCCGCGACGGCCTTCTCGTGCAGGGTCTGCCCACCCTCCTCCGAGGACAGCGCCACCATCCAGCGCTCGCCCGTCCACTGCTGGAGCGCGCGGGTGAGGTCGTTGGCGATGGTGCGGCTGCCGGTCTCGGTGAGGCTGAGCTCGATGCGTCCCTCCTCGAAGCGCACGAGACGCACGTCCCGCTCGAGCTGCGCCTTGAGCACGATCTCGCGCTTCTCGCCGGCGAGCGCCACCACGTCCTCGAAGCGGCGGAGCCGCATGGTCGGCTCGGGCTGCGCTCCTTGCGGGCGCGGCTGGGGATGCGGCTGGGACGTCGCCAGGGCCATGGACCCGGAGGTCGCAGGTCCGGACGACCGCGGCCCCGGCGCGGACGGGCCGCCTGCGGGAACCGGCCCGCCATCCTTGAGGGCGCGCAGGGCCTCGTCCGGCGTCGGCAGGTCGGCCGCATAGGCGAGGCGCACGATCACCATCTCGGCCGCCGCGATGGGTCGGTTCGAGGACTGCACCTCGGGAATGCCCTTCAGGAGGATCTGCCAGGCGCGCGAGAGGGTGCGCACCGACAGCGTCTGGGCGAAGTCCGTGCCGCGGGTCCGCTCGATCTCGGAGAGAGCGGGATCCTTCGCGGCCTCGGAAATCAGCTTGAGGCGGGTGACCACGTGCGAGAAGGCCGCGAGATCGGACAGGATCACCGCCGGATCCGCCCCGGCATCGTATTGCGCGCGCAGGCCCGCGAAGGCCGCCGGCACGTCGCCGCGCATCACGGCCTCGAACAGGTCGATGACCTGGGTGCGATCGGCCAAACCCAGCATGTCGCGCACGGTGTCGGGCGTCACCACGCCGGCCCCGTGGGCGATCGCCTGGTCCATGAGCGACAGCGAGTCGCGCGCCGAGCCTTCCGCCGCCCGGGCGATCGCGGCGAGCGCCTCCTGATCCGCCTGCACGCCCTCGGCGGCGCAGATGCGGCCCAGATGGGCCACGAGCTTGTCGGCCTCGATGCGGCGCAGGTCGAAGCGCTGGCAGCGCGACAGGATCGTGACCGGGACCTTGCGGATCTCGGTGGTGGCGAAGATGAATTTCGCGTGCGGCGGCGGCTCCTCCAGGGTCTTCAGGAAGGCGTTGAACGCCTTCTCCGAGAGCATGTGGACCTCGTCGATGATGTAGACCTTGTAGCGCGCCGAGACCGGGGAATAGCGGATGCCGTCGATGATCTGGCGGACGTCGTCGATGCCCGTATGCGAGGCCGCGTCCATCTCCAGCACGTCCACGTGCCGCGATTCCATGATCGCCTGGCAGTGGACGCCGAGTTCGGGCATGTGGATGGTGGGGGCGCCGGAGCCGTCCTGCCTCTGGTAGTTGAGGCCGCGGGCCAGGATGCGGGCCGTGGTGGTCTTGCCGACGCCGCGGACGCCGGTCAGCATCCAGGCCTGCGGGATGCGCCCGGTCTCGAAGGCGTTCGAGAGAGTACGCACCATCGCTTCCTGGCCGATCAGGTCGTCGAAGGTCTTGGGGCGGTACTTGCGGGCAAGGACGCGATAGGGCGAAGCCGGCGCGGCGGAAGCAGCCGCGGGAGCGGGCGCGGCGGGGAAGCCCGGCAGGGCCGGCTCGTCATTCAGGGGCGTGCCGGCTGTGGTATCGTCCATCGACTGCAAGGCTTCGGAGAAACTCTTTGAAGGTGGGAGGCTGGACGAAGACCCGTTCGGTCTCGTTAGGGCTGCTTCCTTCCGGACCTGACCCGGTTGGCGAGTGAGACGTCCCTCGCCAACCTCCCACCGGCTATATGGGCGTATCGGCGGCGAAACGCAAGTTGGAAACGAGGCTCCCTGCCCGGTCATCCCCGGTCTCCACCGGACGCTCCGCGAAGGACCTGGAGAACACTGGCTGACACGAAGCCGCGGGCTCGGTTACATAGCGCCATGACATTCACGCTCGATTCCCGGCTCGAAGCCGACACGATCCCCGTCGGCGATCTCACGCTCTCGTCGGTCCTGCTTCTGAACGACGCACGCTTCCCCTGGTTCGTGCTCGTGCCGCGCATCGCCGGGGCGAGCGAACTCACCGACCTCTCGGAGGAGCAGTCCGCCCAGTTGATGCAGGAGATCCGCATCGCCACCCGGGTCATGCTCGAGCTTTCCAAACCCGACAAGGTGAACGTCGGGGCGCTGGGCAACATCGTGACGCAGCTTCATGTGCACGTGGTCGGGCGTTTCCGCTCCGATCCGGCCTGGCCCGGCCCCGTCTGGGGCCACGGCGCCCGCACGCCCTATCCCGACCACGCGGCGAGCGCCCTGATCGAGCGCGCCGCCACCCTCTTCGCGGCAGCCTGAACCCATGACCGGACCCATCGCGTACATTTCGAACCCGCTCGTCCGCCACAGCGCCGAGCGGGACCCGGAGGCCCTTGCCAAGGCGGCGAGCGATCCGGACACCGCCATGATCGTCCTGGCCGGCGACCTGCCGGTTCTCCAGGCCGGAGAGCCCGGCACGAGCCTTCTGCCGGTCTCCGTCATGAACCGCCTCCCGGCTCATCAGGAACAGGTCTTCCTCGGAACCTTGAACGAGCGCCCGGTGGTCGCCACCCTGGCCGCGCCGGACGCGGCGGAGCTGTTCCAGGACGACCCTGCCTTCGCGGTCGTGGATCTGCGCTCCATCGCGGTGCGCGGACTCGTGCCGGCTGAGGAGCTCGGCATGCTCGCCATGGCGAAATCCCTGCTCGACTGGCACCGGCGCCACCGCTTCTGCGCCAATTGCGGCGCGCCGACGCAGCCCACCCAGGCCGGGTTCCGGCGGGATTGCGCGGCCTGCGGGGCCCAGCATTTCCCCCGCACCGATCCCGTGGTGATCATGCTGATCACCCGGGGCGACAAGTGCCTCATGGGCCGCCAGCCGCGCTTTGCCGAGAAGATGTATTCCTGCCTCGCGGGCTTCCTAGAGCCGGGCGAGACCATCGAGGACGCGGTCCGGCGGGAGACGTTCGAGGAGGCCGGCATCCGGGTGGGCGCCGTGCGCTACATGACGTCCCAGCCCTGGCCCTTCCCGTCCAACGTCATGATCGGATGCATCGGCGAGGCGCTCACCGAGGATATCGCCTTCGACGGCGAGGAGCTCGAGGATGCGCGCTGGTTCTCCAAGGACGACGTGAGGCTGATGCTGGAGGGCCGGCACGAACACTTCGCCGCCCCCGCCCCCATCGCGATCGCGAACCACCTCGTCCGGGAATGGGTGAAGGACTGACGGGCCGCGCGCCGCTCTGAGGCGCGGCGCCTTCCCGATCGGGATGGCCGGCACAAGGCCGGCCATGACGTGGCGGATGAGATCGGCCTGGGTTAGACGAAGACCGGATTGTCGGGAGGGGAATCACGAGGCCAGCCGAGGCACGATTCCTAAGGCTGGGTCAGCTCGAACCGGTAGGCGACCTCGACCACCGGCTGGCCGCGCAGGTCGAAGGATTGCTCGGCTCCCGGCGTCCCGCCGAGCGCCTCGTAGAAGCGGCGGGCCGGGTGGTTCTCCTTCAACACCCACAGGCCCGCGGAGCGACAGCCCTGCCGGCCGAGATGATCGAGGACGCCGCGCATCAGCCGGCGGCCGAGCCCTTGCCGCTTGACCCTGTCGAGCAGGTAGATGGCGAAGATCTCGGACTCGGCGCCGAGCCGGTCGGCATTCTCGCGCCGGATCGGCCCGCCGCCGGCGAAGCCGACGATCTCGCCGCCCGCAGCTTCCGCAACGAGAAGACGGGCCCGCGGATCGGGCTGCGCGAAGGCCTTCTGCCACATCCGCGTCCGCTCCTCGACGGAGAGGCCCGCCAGCGCCTCGGGGCTCAGGAAGTCTCTGTAGGATTCGCGCCAGCCCTGGACATGGACCCTGGCGATGCCTTCCACGTCTCCCTCGACCGCATCGCGGATGAGGATGCTCACTCGGCGGCTTCCCGGATCTTCTCCCGGAACGGATCGGCCGGATAGACCCCGAGGATGCGTAGCTCGCGGGAGAAGAACTCCAGTTCCTCCAGGGCGCGCTTGAGGTTCGTCTCCTCGGGATGGCCATCGACCTCGGCATAGAACTGGGTCGCCAGGAACTCGCCCTCGAGCATGTAGCTCTCGAGCTTCGTCATGTTGATGCCGTTGGTGGCGAAGCCGCCGAGCGCCTTGTAGAGCGCGGCCGGCAGGTTGCGGACCCGGAAGACGAACGAGGTCACGGTCGGACCCTGCCCGACGGGCGCCCATTGCGGGGTCTTCGACAGGACCACGAACCGGGTGGTGTTGTGGGCCTCGTCCTCCACGTTCTCCGCCAGGATCTTCAGGCCATAGATGTCGGCCGCCATGCGGGGCGAGAGCGACGCCCGGGTCGGATCCTTCCACTCGGAGACCTCCCGGGCCGAGCCCGCCGTGTCACCGGCTACGTGGGCTTTCAGCCCGAGCTTGCGGATGATCTTGCGGCATTGGCCCAGCGCATGGACGTGGCTGTAGACCTCCTTGACGGTGCCGAGATCCGCACCCGGGATCGCCATGAGGTGAAAGTGGATCGGCAGGAAGTGCTCGCCGACGATATGCAGTCCGGAGGTCGGCAGCATATGGTGGATGTCGGCCACGCGCCCGGCGATCGAGTTCTCGATCGGGATCATGGCAAGACCCGCCGGGCCTTCGTTGACGGCCGCCAGGGCGTCCTCGAAGGTCGGGCACGGGAGAGGCTCCCAGTCGGGACGCGCTTCCGAGCAGGCCGTGTGGGAATTGGCGCCCAGCTCGCCTTGGAAAGAAATCAGCTTGCTCATGATGGCCTCCTAGCGCATCGCGGGGAAAAAGTGGGCTCGGTTTTCCGCTCCGAACCATGCGCTGTTTCAAAGACGAGGCATCGGATCGCTCCCAAAAGTGGAGACCACTTTCGGGCCCGATGCCCTGGATGCGAGGATCTCGCGCGCCCTGTCGAGATCGTGAGGGGTATCGACGCCCAGCGGCACGTCGTCGACTACCACGGCGTCGATGCGCATCCCGGCCTCGAGCGCCCGCAGCTGCTCCAGCTTCTCACGGGTCTCCAGCGGCGACGGCTTGAGGCCGACGAAGCGCTGCAGTGCCCTGCGACGATAGGCGTAGAGGCCGATGTGGTGATAGAGCGGACCGTCGCCATACGGCGCCGTCGCCCGGGTGAAATAGAGGGCGCGGAAGCGGCCGGCTGAGAGCGGGCTCCCCACCATCTTGACCACGTTGGGGTTGGTTCTCTCCTCCTCGCGCCCGATGACGGCCACAAGGGTCGCGATGTCGACCGCCGGATCCGCGAGCGGCACGATGGAGGCCGCGATGGCGGCCGGGTCGATGGTCGGCAGGTCGCCCTGGACGTTCACGATCACGTCGTGCCGGCCCTCCGGGTCGAGCTTTTCCACAGCCTCGAAGATGCGGTCGGATCCGGACGCGTGATCGGCCCGGGTCATGACCGCCTGCCCGCCGGCCCTGGCGATGGCCTCGGCAATGTCGGGCGCATCCGTCGCCACGGCGACCGGCCCGATCCCGGCCTCCACGGCCCGGCGCCACACATGGACGATCATGGGCTCGCCGGCGATCTCGGCCAGAGGCTTGTTCGGCAGTCGGGTCGCGGCAAGGCGGGCGGGAATGAGGATGAGGGGATCGGACATGGTGCGGTCTTCGACGGGAACTGCGCGTCCTTAGAACATCGGCTCTAAAAGGGGAAGCAGGGACCGTTTGTCCCTGCCCGGAGCCGGATCTTCGGCTGGCCTCGGACGTTTGAGCCCCGTGCTGCGACCACGAGAGCGGCGAAAACTCCTGGAAACCCCATTGTCAAAACCCCATTACTACGGCTAAGCAACGGCCCTATCGCGGGCACCCGCCCGCGGATCCGTTCTGCTGCGCTGATTTCGCCGGTGTACGAAGGCGAGGAGAGCCTAACTGATGAATATCGAGACCAATAAGATCGCGGGCGCCGTTTTCGGTTCGCTTCTCTTCGTGGTCGGCGTCAACGTTATCGCCGGCGGCCTGTTTGCCCCCCATAAGCCCGCAGTCCCCGGTTACGACCTCCCGGCACCCGAAGAGGCGGCCGCCGGTGGCGCCGCCGCTCCTGCCGAGCCGGCGCAGCCGCTTCCGGTTCTCCTGGCCAGCGCCGATCCGGCCAAGGGTCAGGCTCAGTCCAAGAAGTGCGCCGCCTGCCACACCCTCGACAAGGGCGGCGCGAACAAGGTCGGTCCGAATCTCTATGGCGTCGTCGGACGTCCGGTCGCCTCGCACGAAGGCTTCAACTACTCGGCCGCCATGAAGGCCCACGGCGGCAACTGGACCTACGAGGCCCTGGACGCCTTCGTCCACAATCCGAAGCAGGCGACGCCCGGCACCATCATGGCCTTCGCGGGCCTCGCCGGTGCCAAGGACCGGGCGGATCTGCTGGTCTACCTGCGAACCCTGTCCGACAGCCCGGTTCCGCTGCCGGCCGCTCAGTAAGATCGCTCCGCAAGATTCTTGCACCCATCACATTTCGGAAAGCCGGGCACGAAGGCCCGGCTTTTTCTTTGGCCCCCGTGGTTTTGCGGGTTATCCCTTGCGCTCGCCCCGTTGCGCACAAAATCTAACGGGACGACAGACGCCTCACCCTTCAGGAGACGCCGTGTGATCCGCACCCTTCTGCCGAGCTTTCTGGCTGCCTGCCTCGCCTTCACGCCCCTTGCAGCCCAGGAAGCCCCATGGCGGCACGGCGCGGCTCTCCTCGACGAGCCCAGATATCCGCAAGGCTTCGCGCATTTCGACTACGTCAACCCGAATGCCCCGAAGGGCGGCCTTGTGCGCCTGGGAGCGCTCGGCACCTTCGACAGCTTCAATATCGTCGTGGCCGGCGTGAAAGGATCGCCCGAGCAGGGGCTCGGCCTCGTCTACGAGACCCTGACCACCTCGGCCCTCGACGAGGCGAACGCCGCCTACGGGCTGCTCGCGGAATCCTTCTCCTATCCCGAGGATTATTCGTCCGTGAGCTTCCGGCTGCGGCCGGAGGCGCGCTGGCATGACGGCAAGCCCGTGACGGCGGACGACGTGATCTTCTCGTTCGAGACCCTGAAGGCCAACAGCCCGACTTATGCGTTCTACTATGCCAACGTCACCAAGGCCGAGAAGGTGAGCGACCGCGAGGTCAAGTTCACGTTCGACGAGAAGGGCAACCGCGAATTGCCGCAGATCATGGGGCAGCTGACGGTCCTGCCGAAGCACTGGTGGGAGGGAACCGCCCCCGATGGGCGCAAGCGCGACGTGACGCAGACCATGCTGGAGCCGCCGCTCGGCTCAGGCCCCTATCGTCTCAAGACCTTCGAGCCCGGCCGCAACGCGTCCTACGAGCGCGTGAAGGACTATTGGGGCGAGAGGATCAACGTGAACGTCGGGCAGAACAACTTCGACGAGATCCGCTACGAGTATTACCGGGATGCGACGGTGCTGCTCGAAGCCTTCAAGGCCGACCGCCTCGACTTTCGCACGGAGAACAGCGCGCGCAACTGGGCGACCGGATACGATTTCCCGGCGCGCCAGGAAGGCCGCGTGATCCTGGAAGAGTTTCCGTTCCGCGCCACCGGCGTGATGCAGGCCTTCGTGCTCAACATGCGGCGCGACAAGTTCAAGGATCAGCGCGTCCGCCGGGCCTTCAATCTCGCCTTCCCGTTCGAGGAGCTGAACAAGACGATTTTCTACGGCCTCTACGAGCGGCCCTCGAGCTACTTCTACGGGCTCGATCTCGCATCGTCCGGACTGCCTGAAGGCGAGGAGCGGGCGATCCTCGAAAGCGTCCGCGACAAGGTCCCGGCCTCCGTCTTCACGACGCCGTACACGAACCCGGTCAACGACTCGCCCGAGACGATCCGCAACAACCTGCGCGAGGCCGACCGGCTGCTCAAGGAGGCAGGCTGGGAGATCAGGAACGGCCGCCGGGTCAACGCGAAAGGCGACGTCCTGACCGTGGAGCTGCTCAGCAGCAGTCCCAACGAGGAGCGGGTGTTCCTGCCCTACAAGGCGTCCCTGGACCGCCTCGGCATCATGGCTTCGGTGCGCACCATCGACGACGTGCAGTATACGAATCGCACCCGGTCCTTCGACTTCGACATCGCCACCGGTCTGTGGCCGCAATCGCTCTCGCCCGGCAACGAGCAGCGCGAGTTCTGGGGCTCGCAGGCGGCGGCGCGCGACGGCTCGCGCAACCTTGCGGGCATCGCCGATCCCGGCGTCGACGCGCTCATCGACCGGGTGATCTTCGCCAAGAACCGCGACGAGCTCGTCGCCGCCACCAAGGCGCTCGACCGCGTCCTTCTCGCCCATGATTACGTGGTCCCGCAATGGACCTCGCTGAAGCAGCGCACGGCGCGCTGGAACCGCTACAGCCATCCCGACACCATGCCACGCTACGGCGGCGCCGCGTTCCCGACCATCTGGTGGTATGACGAAGCCAAGGCGGCCAAGACGGGAGCCCCGCGATGAGAACCTTCAACCGCCGCCTCATCCTCAAGACGGGAGCAGCCGGCGCCGCTCTTTCCTTGCTGCCCCGCATCGGCATGACGCAGGAGGGCGAGACGGAGACGCACGGCCTGTCCAGTTTCGGCGAACTGAAGCAGGCGCCGGACTTCAAACATTTCGACTACGTGAATCCCGCCGCGCCGAAGGGCGGCACGCTGGCGATCCAGATCAAGCAGACCACCGGCAACCAGAACTTCGACACCTTCAACACCCTCAACGTCTTCGTGCTGCGGGGTGACGGCGCAGCCGGCATGACGGGCACGTTCGACACCCTGATGGCCGGCTCGGCCGATGAACCGGATGCGCTCTACGGCCTCGTGGCGAAAAGCGTCCGCGTTTCCAACGACAAGCTCACCTACCGCTTCATCCTGCGGCCCGAGGCGCGCTTCCATGACGGCTCGCCGCTGACCGCGAACGACGCGGCGTTCTCCCTGAACATCCTGAAGACCAAGGGCCACCCTGTCTTCAGCCAGCTCCTGACTCAGATGGCTTCGGCAGAAGCGGAATCGGACGGGATCCTGCGCGTCCAGTTCACGCCGCAGCGCAGCCGCGACATCCATCTCATCGTGGCCGGCATGCCGATTTTCTCCGAGCGCTCCTGGCAGGGCAAGGATTTCGAGGCCTCGACCCTGGAGGCGCCGCTCGGCTCCGGTCCCTACAAGGTCGGCCGCTTCGAGGTGGGCCGCTTCATCGAGTTCGACCGTGTCCCGGACTACTGGGCCAAGGATCTGCCAGTGAATGTCGGGCAGAACAACTTCGATCGCATCCGATACGAATATTTCCGCGATCGCACGGTCGCGTTCGAGGCGTTCAAGAACGGCACGCTCAACTATCACGAGGAATTCACCTCCCGCACCTGGACGACCGGATACGACTTTCCCGCCATGCGCGAAGGCCGGGTGAAAAAGGAAGAAATCTCGAACGATTCTCCCTCGTCCATCCAGGGCTGGTACTTCAACACGCGGCGCGAGGCTTTCAAGGATCCGCGCATCCGCGAAGCCATTGGCCTCGCGTTCGATTTCGAGTGGACGAACACCAACATCATGTTCAGCCTCTACCGGCGCACGACGTCGTTCTTCGAGAACAGCGACATGAAGGCCGTGGGCAAGCCCTCGCCGGAGGAGCTCGCCCTGCTCGAGCCGTTCCGCGACAAGCTGCCCGCCTCGGTGTTCGCGGATCCCGTTGTTCCGCCGGTCTCCGACGGTTCCGGGCAGGACCGGCAGCTGCTGCGCCGGGCCGACGAGCTCCTGCGGCAGGCGGGCTGCAAGCGTGACGGCGGCGTGCTGAAGCTGCCGAACGGCCAGCCCTTCGCCATCGAGTTCCTCGATTTCCAGCCCTCGCTCCAGCCGCACACCCAACCGTTCCAGAACAACCTGAAGCGCCTGGGCATCGACGCGCGCTCGCGTATCGTGGATGCGGCCCAGTATCAGCAGCGCCTGAACGAGTATGATTTCGACATGACGAGCCGCGCCCTCGTCGGATCCACGACACCGGGCGACAGCCTGCGGACCGTCTACGGCTCCCAGTCCGCCAGGACCCCGGGCGCGCAGAACCTCGCCGGCATCGCCGATCCCGCCGTCGACGCCCTGATCGAGCGGATCGGCAACGCCCAGTCACGCCAGGATCTGAACATCGCCTGCCGTGCCCTGGACCGGGTCCTCCGTTCGGGCCATTATTGGGTGCCCATGTGGTACCGGGCCAGCGAGTGGCTGGCCTATTGGGACCAGTTCTCGCGCCCGCAGACCAAGCCCCGCTTCGCCTCGGGCGCGCCGGGGACCTGGTGGTACGACGCCGAGAAGGCGAAGCGGATCGGGAGAGGATAAGGCTTGGACAGGACTCTGACGCCACACGGGGCGACGCATCGCGGCTTCGGTCGCATGCCGGACGACGGCCTGGACGATACATCCGGCTTGAACGACCTCGACCTCGGCCGCATCGGCCGCAACTCCTGAAGGCGCCTGATGCTCGCCTATATCGCACGCCGCGTACTTCTCATGATCCCGACCATCCTCGGGATCATGCTCATCTCCTTCGTGCTGGTGCAGTTCGCGCCCGGCGGTCCCGTCGAGCGCATCATCGCGCAGCTTCAGGGCCAGGATTCCGGCGCGTCCTCGCGCATCTCCGGCGGCGGAAGCGATTTCGGCGCGCAGAGCCCCGGCGGGGCCGGTACAGGTGATGCCTCGTCCTCGCGCTACCGCGGCGCTCAGGGGCTCGACCCGCAATTCATCAAGCAGCTCGAGGCCCAGTTCGGTTTCGACAAGCCGGCCTACGAGCGCTTCCTGAAGATGCTGTGGGATTATGCCCGCTTCGATTTCGGCAAGAGCTACTTCCGCGACATCTCGGTCCTGGAGCTCATCAAGGAGAAGCTTCCGGTCTCGGTCAGCCTGGGCCTGTGGATGACGCTCCTCTCCTATGCGATCTCCATTCCCCTGGGCATCAAGAAGGCCGTGCAGGACGGCTCCTCCTTCGACATATGGACCTCCGCCATCGTCATCATCGGCTACGCCATTCCGGGCTTCCTCTTCGCGATCCTGCTGATCGTGCTGTTCGCCGGCGGCTCGTTCTGGCAGATCTTCCCCCTGCGGGGCCTCACGTCCGAAAACTGGGCCTTCATGCCCTGGTACAGCCAGATCGTCGATTACTTCTGGCACTTGGTGCTGCCGATCACCGCCATGGCGCTCGGCGCCTTCGCCACCTCGACCCTGCTGACGAAGAACTCGTTCATCGACGAGATCCGCAAGCAATATGTGCTGACCGCGCGCATGAAGGGTCTGTCCGAGCGCCAAGTGCTCTATGGCCACGTCTTTCGAAATGCGATGCTCATCGTGATCGCGGGCTTCCCGGGAGCCTTCATCGGGGCGTTCTTCGCCGGCGCGCTGCTCATCGAGACGATCTTCTCCCTCGATGGCCTTGGGCTCCTCTCCTTCGAGTCCATCGTGAACCGCGACTATCCGGTGGTCTTCGCCAACCTCTACATCTTCTCCCTGGTGGGCTTGGCGGTGAACCTGCTCTCGGACCTCACCTATACCTGGATCGATCCGCGGATCGACTTCGAGACCCGGGAGGCGTGAGATGAACGAGAACGTGCCCCTGGTCTCGCCGGCCTCCTCGCCGGTCGCCCCGCCCCTGCCGAAAGAGGGCTTCATCAGGCTCTCGCCGCTGAACCGGCGGCGGCTTCAGAACTTCAAGGCCAACCGTCGCGGCTACTGGTCGTTCTGGATCTTCATGATCCTCTTCGTGCTCAGCCTCTTCGCGGAGCTGATCGCCAACGACAAGCCGATCCTTGCCTCCTATAAGGGCGAGCTGCTCTATCCGGCCTTCGTGGATTACCCGGAGGAGAAGTTCGGCGGCTTCCTGGCTCAGACCGATTACCGCGATCCGGTCATCGCCAAGGAGATCCAGGACAACGGCTGGATACTCTGGGCGCCGGTCCGCTTCTCCTACAACACGCACAATCTCGATCTTCCCGTTCCCGCACCGGCCCCGCCCACCTGGATGCTCACCGACGAGCAATGCCGCCCCATCGCCGAGCGCACCGGCGGCACCGGCTGCCGGGACATCGAGTGGAACTGGCTCGGGACCGACGACCAGGGGCGCGACGTCGTCGCGCGCCTGATCTACGGGTTCCGCATCTCGGTTCTGTTCGGCCTCACGCTGGCCGGCATCTCATCCATCGTGGGCATTCTCGCCGGCGCCGTGCAGGGCTATTACGGCGGCTGGACCGACCTCCTGTTCCAGCGCTTCATCGAGATCTGGACGGCGATCCCGTCGCTTTACCTCCTCATCATCATTTCGGCCGTCATCACGCCGAGCTTCTTCGTGCTGCTCGGCATCCTGCTGCTGTTCTCCTGGGTGTCGCTGGTGGGCGTGGTGCGCGCCGAGTTCCTGCGCGCCAGGAACTTCGAATACGTCCGTGCTGCCCGGGCTCTGGGGCTGTCCAACGGCACCATCATGTTCAAACACCTCCTGCCGAACGCCATGGTGGCGACGCTGACCTTCATGCCGTTCATCATCAACGGCTCGATCTCGACGCTCACCTCCCTGGACTTCCTCGGCTTCGGCCTGCCGCCCGGCTCGCCGTCGCTCGGCGAGTTGCTCGCGCAGGGCAAGGCCAACCTTCAGGCGCCGTGGCTCGGCCTGGCGGGCTTCTTCGTGATCGCCATCATGCTCAGCCTCCTCATCTTCATCGGCGAAGCGGTGCGCGACGCCTTCGATCCGCGGAAGACGTTTCGATGACCGAGCCTCTCCTCTCCGTGCAGGATCTCTCCGTCGCCTTCCGCCAAGGCGCCGGCGACATGCTGGCGGTCGACCGCGTGTCCTTCGACGTCATGCCGGGCGAAACGGTGGCGCTGGTGGGCGAGTCCGGTTCGGGCAAATCCGTCACGGCCCTGTCGGCCCTCAAGCTCCTGCCCTACCCGTCGGCACATCATCCGTCCGGCCGAATCCTGTTCAAGGGCAAGGACCTGATCGCCGCCGACGAGGATGAGATGCGCAAGGTCCGGGGCGACGACATCACCATGGTGTTCCAGGAGCCGATGACATCGCTCAACCCGCTCCACACCATCGACCGGCAGATCGGCGAGATCCTCACGCTTCACCGGGGCCTCTCGGATCGCCAGGCCCGCGCCCGCACGCTCGAACTCCTGCAGCTCGTCGGCATCCGGGACGCGGAAAGCCGCCTGGGCGCATACCCGCACCAGCTCTCCGGCGGCCAGCGCCAGCGCGTGATGATCGCCATGGCGCTCGCCAATGAGCCAGATCTGTTCATCGCCGACGAGCCGACCACCGCCCTTGACGTGACCGTGCAGGCGCAGATCCTGAAGCTCCTCGCCGAGCTGAAGAGTAGGCTCAACATGTCGATGCTGTTCATTACCCATGACCTTGGCATCGTGCGAAAAGTGGCCGACCGCGTCTGCGTGATGCTCAAGGGCAAGATCGTCGAGCAGGGAACGGTCGCCGAGGTGTTCGGCAACCCTCAGCATCCCTACACGCAGAGGCTCTTGGCCGCGGAACCGAAGGGCCGCGCCAATCCGGTTCCGAACGATGCGCCTGTGATCGTCGATGCCGGACCGATCAAGGTCTGGTTTCCGATCAAGCGCGGCTTCTTCCAGAAGACCGTCGGCCATGTGAAGGCGGTCGACGGGGTGTCCGTGCGGGTGCGCCGGGGCGAGACCGTCGGAGTGGTGGGCGAATCCGGTTCGGGCAAGACCACGCTCGGTCTTGCCATCCTGCGCCTCGTGCAGTCGGAAGGCCCGATCGTCTTCCTCGGCAACCGCATCGACGGCATGCGCGGAAAAGAGATCCGCCCGATGCGCAAGGACCTGCAGGTGGTGTTCCAGGACCCCTATGGTTCCCTCTCGCCCCGCATGTCCGTGGCCGAGATCGTCGAGGAAGGGTTGTTGGTCCAGAACAAGGCGCTCTCTTACGCGCAGCGCCGCGAGATCGTCGCCAAGGCCCTGCAGGATGTCGGCCTCGACCCGTCGACCATGGACCGCTATCCGCACGAATTCTCCGGCGGCCAGCGCCAACGCATCGCCATCGCCCGCGCCATGGCGCTCGAACCGCAATTCATCATGCTCGACGAGCCGACCTCGGCCCTCGACATGTCCGTGCAGGCGCAGATCGTGGAATTGCTGCGCGACCTTCAGAAGCGGCGCAACCTTGCCTACATGTTCATCAGCCACGATCTCAAGGTGGTGCGGGCGCTCGCGAACCACGTGGTGGTGATGCAGAACGGCAAAATCGTCGAGGAAGGGTCGGCCGAGAGCATCTTCGCCGCCCCCCGCACCGATTATACCCGGGCGCTCTTCGCCGCCGCCTTCAATCTTGAGACGGCTGCCTCGAACGCCGTTCGAGACTAGGGCTGACAAGTTTTCCATCATGGATGCGCACCACCATTCGGCCGGCCGTCAGCATCACGGGCATTCCCATGCCCCGCAGGCCGGCCACGAACGGGCCTTCGCGATCGGCATCATGCTCAATCTCGCCTTCGTGGCCATCGAGGCGGGATACGGCTTCTGGGCCGATTCCATGGCCCTGCTCTCGGATGCCGGCCATAACTTGAGCGACGTGCTCGGCCTCGCCATCGCGTGGGGCGCGGCCCTGCTCGCGCGGCGCGGACCCACCGAGCGGTTCACCTACGGGCTGCGCTCGAGCTCTATCCTGGCCGCCTTGTTCAACGCCCTCCTCCTGCTGGTCGCGGTGGGCGGCATCCTCTGGGAATCCGTCCAGCGGCTGATCGAGCCGACGCCGGTCGCGGCCGGCACCATGATGGTCGTGGCCGCCATTGGCATTCTCGTGAACGGGTTCACGGCGTTCCTGTTCATGGGCGGCCAGCACGACCTCAACATCCGCGGCGCGTTCCTCCACATGGTGGCGGATGCGGCCGTGTCCCTTGGGGTCGTTCTCGGAGGCCTCGCCATCCTCTGGACCGGAGCCGATTGGATCGATCCGGTTCTGAGCCTCGTCATCGCGGCCGTCATCGTCTGGGGAACCTGGGGGTTGCTGAAGCAGTCTCTGGCGCTGTCCCTCCACGGCGTGCCGCACGGCATCGCCGTGCCGGCGGTGCGGCGATCGCTCGAAGCGATGCCGGGCGTCGCCCGGGTCCACCACCTCCATGTCTGGGCGGTGAGCACCACCGAGACGGCGATGACGGCTCATCTCGTCATGCCCGGCGGGCATCCGGGCGACCGCTTTCTGGCGGAGGCCCAGCGGGAGCTGAGAGCCCATTTCGGGATCGGGCACGCGACCCTTCAGATCGAGATCCACCGGCCGGGGACCGACGATCACGGCCAGGAATGCCCGCTCGATCAGCATGTCCATGCCCATGAGGGGCACGATCATGGGGGACACCCCCACCCTTAGAGAGCATCGCATCTTTCCCCGCAATGCCGTATCAGTCGTGATTCTCGCGGCTTGAAGGACAGGACGACATGCCTCGCGCTCTTCTCATCGTGCTCGATTCCGTCGGTATCGGCGGGGCCGAGGATGCGGACGTCTATGGCGATGCCGGCGCCGACACGGTCGGGCATATCGCCGAGGCCTGCGCGGCCGGCCGGGGCGACCAGGCGGGCCTCCGTGAGGGCCCGCTTCGGCTCCCGCACTTGACGACGCTCGGCCTCGGCGCGGCCTGCGAGGCCTCGTCGGGACGCGTGCCGCCCGGTCTGGCGCCGCAGATTGCCTTGAAGGGCTCTCCGAAAGGCTTCTGGGGTTACGGGGTCGAGACCTCCCGGGGCAAGGACACGCCCTCGGGCCATTGGGAGATCGCGGGCGTCCCCGTCACCTTCGACTGGGGCTACTTCCCCAACACGGTTCCGACCTTCCCGGAGGAACTGACTGCGGCGTTCGTCGCGCGCGGCGCACTTCCGGGCATTCTCGGCAACAAGCACGCCTCCGGCACCGCCGTCATCGACGAGTTCGGCGCGGAGCACATGCGCACCGGAAAGCCGATCTTCTACACGTCCGTCGACAGCGTACTGCAGATCGCCGCCCACGAGGAAACCTTCGGGCTGGAGCGGCTCTACGAGCTCTGCCGGATCGGGCGCGAGCTCTGCGACGCCTACAAGATCGGCCGCGTGATCGCCCGCCCCTTCGTCGGCTCGCCCGAGGGTGGTTTCAGGCGCACCGGCAACCGCAAGGACTTCGCCACGCCGCCGCCGGCCGACACCATCCTGGACACGTTGACGAAGGCCGGGCGCCCGGTGGTCACGGTCGGCAAGATCGGCGACATCTTCGCCCATCGCGGCACCGGCCGGGAGGTGAAGCCCAACGGCAACGACGCCTGCCTGTCCGCCGCCATCGCGGCGATGAAGGACCTGCCGGACGGCGGCTTCGTCTTCGCCAACCTGGTCGATTTCGACAGCGAGTTCGGCCATCGCCGCGACATTCCCGGCTATGCTGCCGCCCTGGAGGCCTTCGACCGGCGCATCCCGGAGATCGAGGCGGCTCTGAAGGACGGCGACCTCGTCATCATCACGGCCGATCACGGCAACGATCCCTCCTGGCCGGGCTCCGACCATACCCGCGAGCACGTGCCGATCCTGAGCTTCGGGCAGGGCGTGACGCAGGGACCGATCGGCCGGCGCGAGAGCTTTGCCGATATTGGCGCAACTGTGTTGCATCATCTCCGCCTTGGCGTTAACAATAGTGGGAGATCCTGGCTAACTCAGTGAGTCATGCATGAAAGCCTCAGCGATCCGTCTGGGCTGGATTGTCTCGGCAATTCTGGCGACATGCCAAGGACAAGCTGCAGCAGAAGATCAATGCGCGGCTGCTATCTCTGGTCTCAAAGCTGAGATGATTGCAGCCGCAGCCGTGCGGGATGAGTACAAGCACATCAAAAATCGAAAAGGGAGGTGCGTATACATAAACTCCCAAATAAAGTTCCTGACCGAAGCAAGTAGGATGCTCGGGTTGTGCGACCATCTTCGCCCTTCTGAACGCTCATCTCTCATCGAGAAGAACGCGAATCTTCTCCAACGGGCCAAAGCTCTGCGGTTTAGATACTGCGGCCAGCAAGTTGCTGAAGCTTCATCTTTATTTCAGATCGACGCTGCGCCCGAGCCGATTTTGGGGCATTGACGGCCCCGCAACTTTGGATCAGTCTCCCATAGATCGTATGGAGGCTCTCCGACGATCGGTCGAGGGAGTCTTCCCGTTTTTGCGTGGAAGATCGTTCATGACCTCGCCTAACCGCTCGACCCATATCCGGCTCACCTCCCATCCCGAGCCGAATGCCGGCACCATCAAGCATCCGATCAAGTGGGGAGCGAAGGATCCCCAGGAGCGCGGCCCGATCATCGGGACCGTGACCAATCCGGCCGACCGCAACGTGATCGGCGCCCACGGCGGCTCCTACTCCCTCTACCGGGCGCTCGCCATCTCGGCACGGGCGCTCAACCCCTTGGCACGGCCCGATCTTCACAACACCCATCCGACCGCCGAGATCGGTCCGCATCCGCAGTGGTTCGAGCCGGGCAGGATCGTGTCCCTCGATCCCTGGGGCCATCTGGTCGGCGAGGTCTACAAGGACGAGATCGCCGGCGGTCTCGACATCCGCCCGAGCATCGCAGTCACCAAAGCGCGCCTCAACATGCCCGAGATCCTCGGCGCCATGGGGGCGAAGCGCTTGAAGGCCGACGGCGGCTTCCTGCACGAATCCGGCGACATCTCGGTCACGAAGATCGCGGTCGATCCGGTCTGGTACCTGCCCGGCATCGCCCAGCGCTTCGGCTGCTCCGAGGGCGAGTTGCGCCGTACCCTGTTCGAGCAGACCGGCGGCATGTTCCCGGAGCTCGTCACCCGGCCCGACATGAGTGTGTTCCTGCCGCCGATCGGCAACACCACGGTCTACGTGGTCGGCGACGTGTCGCGCCTGAGCGACCCGAAGACCCGCATCGCCTGCCGGGTCCACGACGAATGCAACGGCTCGGACGTGTTCGGCTCCGACATCTGCACCTGCCGCCCCTACCTCGTGCACGGCATCGAGGAATGCGTGCGGGAAGCCCAGGAGGGTGGCGTCGGCGTGATCGCTTACAACCGCAAGGAAGGCCGGGCGCTCGGAGAAGTCACCAAGTTCCTCGTGTACAATGCCCGAAAGCGGCAGGAAGGCGGCGACCAGGCCTCCACCTATTTCGAACGCACCGAATGCGTGGCAGGCGTGCAGGACGCGCGCTTCCAGCAGCTGATGCCTGACGTTCTGCAATGGCTCGGCATCCGGCGCATCGACAGGCTCATGTCCATGTCGAACATGAAGTACGACGCCATCACCGGATCGGGCATCGAGGTGGTCGAGCGCGTGCCGATCCCGGCCGAGCTGGTGCCCCCGGATGCACAGGTGGAACTGGAGGCCAAGAAGGCTGCCGGCTACTACACGCCCGATGGCGCGCCGGATGCATCGGAACTCGAGCGCGTGAAGGGCCGCGATCTGGAGCGGTTCTGACGCTTGCATCTTAACCTTCTCGTCAAACGGTCGCGCGCCGGGATGCCGCGCGGCCGCAAGACTATGCTATCGCTCCCGACCCGAGAGCACCGGAGCCCCGCGTGACGGACCTGCCTGACCTGTCTTCAGAGACCAAAGCCGCCCGAAGCCTCTTGACCGCGGCAGCGGTGCGCGAACGCTCGCACCAGCTCCTGCAAGCGGGACTTGAAGGCCGTCTCGATCATTTCACAGTCGATCTCGGCCGGCTCGAGCCCTGCGCCGAGGAGGTCGTGACGACGATCCGCAAGGCCTATCCGTCCCTCGACATTCCCTTCCATGCCCGTTGGCGCCACTTCGCCGCCGGCGGCCATGAGCGGTGGGATGCGGTGATGCACGGCGCCCCCTGGGAAACCGCTGCCGACATGGCCCGCTCGGCCTTCGATCTCGCCATCGTGTCCGTCCTGCTCGATGCGGGCGCGGGCGCGCAATGGCGCTACGAGGAGGGCCGCACGGGCGAGACGTATATCCGGTCCGAAGGTCTGGCGGTGGCGAGCTTCGACATGTTCGTGAGCGGCGCCTTTTCCAGCAGGCCGGAAGACCCGTTCCGCGTGGACGCGGATGTGCTGATGACCCTCACGCCCGAGGACTTGGCATCCGGCTTCCAGGTCTCGGGCGGCAATCCGCTCGTGGGTCTCGAAGGCCGCGCCGCTCTGCTCAACCGCCTGGGCCGCGTCGTCGCGACGAACCCGGACATCTTCGGCCAGGTCGACGATCCGAGGCCCGGCGGGCTGTTCGATGTCATCGCGGCAACCTCCGAGGACGACGAGATCAAGGCGACATCCATTCTCGAGGCGCTGCTCACCCACCTTGGTGCCATATGGCCGGGCCGCATCACCCTGGGCGGGGTTGACCTCGGCGATACCTGGCGCCATCCCCTGGTGGAAGCGTCGGATGTCACGAAGGGATTGATCCCCTTCCACAAATTGTCCCAGTGGCTGTCCTATTCGCTGATCGAGCCGCTCGAATGGGCCGGATTCACCGTCATCGATGTTGATGGCCTCACAGGCCTGCCCGAATACCGCAACGGTGGCCTTTTTCTCGACACGGGCGTGATCGCCCTCAAAGACCCGGCCGACGCCGCCCGCGCTCACGCGGTGGATTCCCGGCTTGTGGTGGAATGGCGGGCCTTGACCGTGGCTCTTCTCGACCGCATTGCCGAACCGATCCGGGCGAAACTAGGATTCGCGGCAGGCGACTTTCCCCTGGCCAAGGTGCTGGAAGGCGGCACCTGGGCGACGGGGCGAAGACTGGCGAAGGAGAGGCGCGGCGACGGCTCGCCCCCTCTCAGCGTGATCAGTGACGGGACAGTGTTTTAGATGAATCAGCAGACGACGATCAAAGAGGGAAAAAGCATGCAGGGCGTCACGGTGGTCGATCATCCGCTGGTTCAGCACAAGCTGACCCTGATGCGGGACAGGGAGCGCTCGACGAAAGGCTTCCGCCAGCTCCTCAACGAAATCGGCATGCTGCTCTGCTACGAGGTCACCCGCGACCTGCCCATGGAGCGCATCCAGATCGAGACGCCGCTCACCACCATGGAAGGCGCGCAGATCGCCGGCAAGAAGCTCGTTTTCGCCCCCATCCTGCGCGCGGGCGTCGGCTTCCTCGACGGCATGCTCACACTGGTGCCCGCCGCCCGTGTGGCCCATATCGGCCTCTACCGGGATCCGGAATCCCTCCAGGCCGTGGAATACTACTTCAAGGCTCCCTCGGACCTTGCCGACCGCATGGTTCTGGTACTCGACCCGATGCTGGCAACGGCCAACTCCGCGGTGGCGGCCATCGACCGGCTGAAGGAGCGCGGCGCCAAGGACCTGCGCTTCGTCTGCCTGCTCGCGGCGCCCGAGGGCATCGAGAAGCTGCGCGGCGCGCATCCGGACGTAGATATCTGGACCGCGTCCATCGACGAGCGCCTCAACGACCACGGCTATATCGTGCCGGGCCTCGGCGATGCCGGCGACCGGATGTACGGAACGCGCTAATCAAGGATCATCCATCTTGCGCTTCATCGTCGCCGATTGGGGAACGACCCGCTTTCGTGGCTACTTGATCGAGGACGAGACCATCCTCGACCAGGTCTCGTCGAACGAGGGCGTCTCGGCCCTGCAAAAGGGCCAGCACCGCGACGTGTTCCTGCGTCAGTGCGGGCACTGGCTGAAGGCCGAGCCGGATGCGCCGGTGCTGCTCGTCGGCATGGTGGGAAGCCGCGAGGGCTGGGTCGAGGCGCCTTACGCCACCTGCCCGGCCGGCCCGGCCGAGATCGCCCGGGCGCTCGTGCCGGTGAATCTGGAGAACGGCCGGCAGGGCTACATCATTCCCGGCCTGTTCTGCGAGCCCGCCCCCGGCGCGGCCGACGTAATGCGCGGCGAGGAGACACTGGTTCTCGGCGCCGGCATCGAGAACGGATTGATCTGCTCGGCGGGCACCCATCCGAAATGGATCGAGATGAGGAACGGGCGCATCGAGCGCTTCGCCACCTACATGACCGGCGAGATGTACGCGCTCCTGCGCGAGCACTCCATGATCGGCCGGCCGGCCACCGAGCCGGAAGACCCGAAGGGCTTCGACCTCGGCATGGACGCCGCGGAGCGCAATAGCGGCGCGAACAGGGTCGGCCTGCTCCACCTCCTGTTCAGCGCCCGCGCCTCCGTGGTGTCGGGGCGGATGAACAGCAATCTTCTGGCGCCTTATCTCTCCGGTTTGCTGACCGGCGACGAGATCAACGGGGCGCTGGCGCAGTTCGGCCGCCCCGACTCCGTCACCATCCTGGCCGCGCCGGAGCGCGCCGAGCTCTACATCCAAGCCCTCAAGCGCCACGGCATCGCGGCGGAGACGAAGGACACGCAGCAGGCCCTCATCGCCGGCTTGGCCCGGGTCGTCCGGCAGCACGCCCTGGGCTGACGTTTCCCATCGTCCTAGACAGGGATCCTCCCTCCCCTTGCGGCGGGATGAAGAGTTGAGCGCAAGGCCAGGGCGCGGTGCTTGAAGAACACCGGCGTTCGTCCACACCACGTCATCACCTGACCCGGCGTTCCTCTCCGCCGGAAGGATGGGTTGCATTCGATCCAGGGTGACACGGGCCGCTTCCGCCCTTAGAACCGGCCTCAACACTCGCTCATAACCGTCAAGGTCCAAGCCGATGCCCCATCCCCTCCTCGCCTCCGCGAACGACACGTCGAAGCCCATCTGGCTCGTCAACGAGCAGACCTGGCCGGAGATCGTCGGGCAGCTGCCGCCGATCGCGCAAGCCTTCGCGAAGGCGCAGGGCTTCGAGGGCAAGGCCGGGAGCCACTGCCTGCTCCCCGATACGGACGGTGGCCTCGCGGGCGTCGTCTTCGGCCTCAACGGCGCGGATTCCAGGCACAGCGATCCGTTTCTGGTCGGCAAGCTTCCGACCCTTCTGCCGGACGGCATCTACCGCCTCGAGACCGGCGCGCCGGATCCGACGCTCGCCACCCTCGCCTGGCTTCTGGGCAGCTACAGCTTCGACCGCTACCGCCGCCGCAGCGAGAAGTCCGTTCGCCTCGTGACGCCCGACGGCGTCGATGCCGAGGAGGTTTCGCATATCGCCCATGCGGTGGTCACGAGCCGCGACCTCGTCAACACGCCCACCAGCGATCTCGGCCCCGACGGCATCGAAGCCGCCGCAGGTGAACTGGCCGAGCGGCATGGAGCCTCCTTCACCAGCATCGTCGGTGACGATCTGCTGGCGCAGAACTTTCCGATGATCCATGCGGTCGGACGCGCCTCCATCACGCCGCCGCGCCTGATCGATTTCACCTGGGGCAAGGCGGACGCGCCGCGCGTCACACTGGTGGGCAAGGGTGTGGCGTTTGATACCGGCGGTCTCGACATCAAGCCCGCCTCCTCGATGCTGCTCATGCGCAAGGACATGGGGGGCGCGGCCGCCACCCTCGCGCTCGCCTCGATGATCATGGATGCCGGACTGCCGGTGCGTCTGCGCGTCCTCATCCCGGCGGTCGAGAACTCCATCTCCAGCAATGCCTTCCGCCCCGGCGACATTCTGCCGAGCCGCAAGGGCATCACGGTCGAGATCGGCAACACCGATGCGGAAGGTCGGCTCATCCTGGCCGATGCGCTGGCACTGGCGGACGAGGAGAGCCCCGATCTCCTGGTCGATTTCGCCACGCTCACGGGCGCTGCCCGCGTGGCGCTCGGTCCCGAGCTGCCGCCCTTCTACACCGATGACGATGCACTGGCGGCCGACATCGCCCGCCACGGGACGGCGGTGAACGACCCCGTCTGGCGCATGCCGCTCTGGACGCCCTATCAGAGCCAGCTCGATTCCAAGTTCGCCGATATGAACAACACCGGTGGGCCCATGGGGGGCTCGATCACGGCGGCCCTGTTCCTGCGGCGCTTCGTGTCGTCGGCCAAGGCGCATGTGCATTTCGACATCTTCGCCTGGAACAATTCCACCAAGCCCGCCCGGCCCGAAGGCGGCGAGGTGCAGGCGGCGCGCGCGATGTATGCTCTCGTGAAGGAGCGCTATGGCGCCTGAGCCGATGGCGGAAATGCCGCGAACAGGGTAGAAGACGGGATGATCGTTCAGGAGCCGCCCCGATGAGTTTCGACCGCCGCATCACGCCCGTCCGCGCGGATCTGGCCGATGAGCGCCTGCGCGGACAGGTCGAGGCCGAGCGCTTCACCACCGGCACGGTCAAGCGTGTCGCCTCCGCGTTCTCGCCCCTGCACCGCCATCCCTCCCGCGAGGCGCCCGTCGACACGCAGGCGATCTTCGGGGAAAGCGCGACGGTCTACGACGAGCACGAGGGCTGGGCCTGGGTGCAGCTCCGGGACGATGGCTATGTGGGCTATCTGTCGAGCGAGGCTCTGAGCGAACCCGGACCGGAGCCGACCCACAGGGTCCGGGCGATCCGAACCTTCATCTATCCGGGCCCCAACCTGAAGCTGCCCTTTCAGGACTACCTAACGCTGAACTCCCAGGTGATCGTGACGGACACGCAGGGCGACTACGCGCGCCTCGCCACCGGCGGCTGGGTCTTTGCCGCGCATCTGAGCGGGCTCGATGCGTTCGAGGCCGATTACGTGAGCGTCGCCGAACGCTTCCTGCACACGCCCTATCTCTGGGGCGGCAAGACCAGCCTCGGCATCGACTGCTCGGGACTGGCGCAGACCGCGCTGACCGCCGCCGGGATCAAGGCGCCGCGCGACAGCGACATGCAGGAGCGCGCGCTCGGCACGCCTATCGAGGTGACGCCGAGCTTAAGTGGCCTCCAGCGCGGCGATCTCGTGTTCTGGAAAGGCCATGTGGGATTGATGATGGATGCCAGCAACTTCATCCACGCCACTGGCCACAGCATGACCGTCATGATCGAGCCGCTCGCCGTCGCCGAGGAGCGCATCCGTAAGACGAGCTACGGGCCGATCAGCTCGATCAAGCGGCTCGGCTGAACTCTCCGCAATTTCTCTCGTCATGGCCGGGCTTGTCCCGGCCATCCCTCTATGAAAAGGCGCGGCGCTTCAACCAATCGGGATCACCGGCACAAGGCCGGTGATGACATCGAAGCCGGGACCCTTCCTAATATCCCCGCGCCCGATCGACCACGTTCTCGAACACCTCCCCGGCCTCATGGCGGCGGATCTGCTGCGCGATGTAGCGAGCCGTCGCTTCCGGCTCGCTCGTCGCGGAGTTGTGCGGCGTGATCGTCACGCGAGAATGCGTCCAGAGCGGCGACGACTCCGGCAGGGGCTCCGTCTCGAACACGTCGAGGGTCGCCGCCATCAGCGTGCCGTCGTCAAGGCAGGAGAGGATGTCCGCCTCGACCTGCAGCTTGCCGCGCCCCGCATTGATCAGGATTGGCCCGCCGAGCTTGCCGTCCCGTGGGAGTTTCTCGAACAGGGAGCGTTTGAGGATGCCCTTCGTGTCCGGCGTGAGCGGCATGAGCGCGATGAGAATGTCGGTGCGATTCAGGAACGGGGTCAGTCCCCCCTCGCCCGCATAGACATCGAAACCCTCCACGACTTTCGACGTGCGGCTCCAGCCCGCCACGTCGAAGCCCATCATCTTCAGCTTGCGGGCGGAATCCTGCCCCAGCACCCCGAACCCCATGATGCCGACTCGGACCTCGCCGGCGATCGGCGGCGCACGATCGGGATTCCAACGCTTCGCCTTCTGGTCCTCGTCGAAGCGGCGCTGCTCACGCAGATGCATGAGGCAGTGCAGCACCATGTACTCGCTCATGCGATGGGTGAGATCGTCCTGCGCCACGCGCACGATGGGCACATCGGGCAGATCGGGATAGCTCATCAGGTGATCGACCCCGGCGCCGAGTGAGAAGATCGCTTCGAGATTCGGCAGGTGGGACAGGCTCCCGGGCTTCGGACCCCAGGTCGCCACATAGCGGATGGCACTTCTGTCGAAATCCTCACCCAGCACGGCGATGGCCCTGTCCGGCAGGTGGCGCCTGAAGCGTTCGACCCAGGGCTGCGTTTCCCAGGTGACGGCGACGAGAAGGCTCATGCGGTCGCTCCGATCCGGTCGAGAATGGTCGGGCCGGGGCCAGCCTTGCCGGCATCGATCACATAGGCGGCGCGCACCGCCCGCGCGGCCGCCTCCGCCGCCTCTTCGGTGCGCGCATGCACGATGGCGAGCGGACGGTGGGCGTCGACCGTCTCGCCGATGGCCGCGAGTTCGGTGAGTCCTACGGCATGATCGATCGGATCCTGCGGCCGTGTACGCCCTCCGCCGAGGGCCACGACGGCGACGCCGATACCACGCGCGGCAACTTTCTGCACGACGCCAGCATGCTCGGCGTGGATGTCGCGAACGACCGGCGCAGCCTGCAGATGGGCCTTGTGCCTTTCCAGGAAGTCGCCAGGACCGCCGAGAGCGACCACCATGCGCTGGAACACTTCGGCCGCTTTCCCGGACGAGATCGCGCGTTCGATCCTGTCGCGCGCCTCCTCGATGGTGGCGGCAAGCTTGCCGAGCAGCAGCATCTCGGCGGACAGTTCCACGGTGACTTCGTGGAAGCGTTTCTCGCGACGCTGCCCGGTCAGATAGTCGACCGCATAGGCCATCTCGACCGCATTGCCGGCCGAGGAAGCCAGCGACTCGTTCATGTCGGTGAGAAGCGCGCTTGTGGGAAGACCCGCGCCGTTGGCCACGAGCACGAGGCTTTCGGCGAGCTTTCGCGCATCCTCGGCATTGTTCATGAAGGCGCCGGTGCCGAACTTCACGTCCATCACCAGACCCTGGAGGCCTGCGGCCAGCTTCTTGGACAGGATCGACGCCGTGATGAGGTCGATCGACTCGACCGTCGCCGTCACATCGCGGATGGCGTAGAGGCGCTTGTCGGCCGGCGCAAGATCGGCCGTCTGGCCGATGATGGCGCAGCCGACCTCACGCGTGACCCGCCGGAACGTGTCGATATCGGGCTGCGTGACATAGCCCGGAATGGAATCGAACTTGTCGAGGGTGCCGCCCGTGTGGCCGAGGCCGCGTCCGGAGATCATCGGCACATAGCCGCCGCAGGCCGCGACCGCAGGCCCGAGCGCGAGGCTGACCGTGTCGCCGACGCCGCCCGTCGAATGCTTGTCGAGAACCGGACCCGGCAGATCCCAGGTGAGCACCGTGCCCGAGTTCATCATCGCGCGCGTCAGGGCCACGCGCTCGGGCACGGACAGTCCCTGGAAGAAGATCGCCATCGCGAAGGATGCCGCCTGTCCTTCGGTGACACGGCCTGCCGTAAGGCCTTCGATGAAGTGCTCGATATGCTCAGGATCGAGCGTGCCGCCGTCGCGCTTGTGGCGGATAATTTCCTGCGGAAGAAGCGTCATGTCAGTAGGTTCCGATGGCCGCCGTGCCGGCCCGTCCCTCGATGGCGGCGATGAGCGCGTCATAGACGCTGCTCGCGCCGATGCGGAATGTCCGCGGCGTCGCCCAGCCCGGGCCCATGATGCGATCGGCCAGATCGAGATAGATGTTCGCGTCAGCAACCGTGCGGATGCCGCCGGAGGGCTTGAGCCCGACCGCCTTGCCCGACGCTTTGATCACGTTGAGCATGATCTCGGCGGCCTCCGGGGTCGCCGATACCGGCGTCTTGCCGGTCGACGTCTTGATGAAATCAGCGCCCGCGTCGATCGCGATGCGGCTTGCAGTCTCGATGAGGTGCGGATCCGTCAACTCGCCCGTCTCCAGGATGACCTTCAAAAGGCGCCCCTGATCGACGAGATCGCGCACCGCCTCCACCATCTCGGCCGCAACGGCGAGATCGCCTCGCCGCACGGCCTCGTAAGGCAGCACGAGATCGATCTCGTTGGCGCCGTCGGAGAGAGCCTCCTGCGTGTCGTCGGTGACGCGGCTCACATCCTCGCCGCCGGCGGGGAAATTCACCACCGTGGCGATGCGCACGGGTGATCCCCGCAGGTTCTCCTGTGCGCGCTTCACGAATTGCGGCCACACGCAGACGGCCGCTACCGGCCCGTGCGGATCGACCGCCTTCCTGCAGAGCGTATCGATGGCCTGATCGGTACAGGTCTCCGTCAGGTCGGTGAGATCGAGACTGCGCAGCGCGCGGGTTGCGATGGTCGCATCAGACATGGGGCAGCTCCGCAACGAAGGATCGGATGAGACGCTTGAACTTCTCTGACGCTTCCGCCGCCGTGTCCTTGGTTTCCTGATGCGAGGGCGAAGCACCTTCGATACCGGCGGCAAGGTTCGTGACGACCGAGATGGCCGCGACCTTCAGGCCGTAATAACGCGCGAGGATCACCTCCGGCACTGTCGACATGCCGACCAGATCGCCGCCCAGGATCTGCACCATCCTGATTTCGGCCGGAGTCTCGAAGCTCGGGCCGGAGAGCCATGCATAGACGCCCTCGGGAAGGTCGGTGCCGCTCTTGCCTGCGGCGCGCTGCAGCACCCGGCGCAGGTCCGCGTCGTAGGCGTTGGTGAGCGAGACGAAGCGGCCCTCGGAGTGATCGCGCAGGAGCGGATTGCCGCCCGAGAGGTTCAGGTGATCGCTGATCGCCACGAGGCTTCCCGGACGAATATCGGCGCGCACCGATCCCGCCGCATTGGTGGCGACCAAGACCGGAATGCCGAGCTCCTTCACGAAGGCAACCGGAATGCGCATCGCCCCTGCATCGCCCGTCTCGTAGTAGTGAGCGCGGCCCTGGAACAGGAGCACCCGCTTGCCTTCGAGGGAGCCGGTCACGAGCTTGCCGGCATGACCGGAAACGCCGCTTCCAGGAAAATGCGGAATCTCCGCGTATGGGAGGCTCACCGCATCGCTCAGCTCTTCGACGAGGGTTCCGAGCCCCGTGCCGAGCACGAAAGCCGCATCGAAATGGCCGTCGAAGCCGCGGGCGCGGACGAATTCGGCCGCTTCCTGAATCATCTGGTTCATCGTCATCGTTTCAGGCCTGAACCGCAGGCCATCCTTTCATCATCGCAAAAGGCTTCGGATCCAATCTAACGATCCGTCAAGTTGTCCGGCCCGAAGGAGAAGGGCAACAGCTCGTCGAGCGTGAAGCGCTTCCGGATACCCTCGGGGCCGGCAATGTGAATGGGCGTATCGGGCGTGGCGAACTCGCGGATGCGCTGGCGGCAGCCGCCGCACGGCGTGACGAGGTGCTCGCCCTCGCCCATCACGACGATCTCGGCGATGCGGCTCTCGCCGGCCGCGATCATGGCCGAGATGGCCCCGGCTTCCGCGCAGGAGCCGACCGGATAGGCCGCGTTCTCCACGTTGCATCCGATGAAGAGCTGACCACTGGGCGTGGCGATCGCAGCACCGACCTTGAAGCGCGAATAGGGTGCATAGGCCTTGGCCTGAATCGCCCTTGCAGCCTCGAACAGGGTGTCCAACGATGCCATGCTCAGCGCTCCTTCACATAGGGCACGCCGGCAGCCCGGGGCGGAATCGCCTTGCCGATGACGCCGGCGAGCAGGATGACGGTCATGAGGTAGGGAAGCGCCTGGATCGCCTGGACCGGAACCTCGCCGATGCCGGGCAGCGAGATTCCCTGCAGTCGTATCGCGATGGCATCGAGCAGCCCGAACAGGAAGCAGGCGCCGAGCGCCGGCCAAGCTCGCCATTTGGCGAAGATCAGGGCCGCGAGCGCAATGAAGCCCTTGCCAGCCGTCATGTTGGGCAGGAAGCCCGCCGATTGGCCGACCGACAGATAGGTTCCGCCGATGCCGCAGAGAACGCCGCCGATGATGACAGCCGTGTAGCGCAGGCCCGTCACCGAGATGCCCGCCGTGTCGACTGCGGCCGGGTTCTCGCCCACGGCACGCAGGCGAAGACCGAAGCGGGTCCGCCCCAGCACGAACCAGGTGAGTGGCACGGCCAGCAGCACGATGTAGACGAGAGCCGAATGGCCGAAGATCGCATCGCCGAACCGCTGCACGCCCTCCAGGGGCGGGGTGCGCCCGCCTTGGGCGTACCAGGCGTTACCCACGATGGCAGTCAGCCCCGCGGCCAGCATGTTGATGGCGACGCCGGAAACGATCTGGTTGCCGCGCTGGCTGATGGAGGCGAAGCCGTGGATGAGACCGAAAACCACCGATGCGCCGATCCCGGCCACAAGCCCGATCCAGGCCGATCCGAACGCATAGGCGGCCGCCGCCGCGGCAAAAGCCGCCACCAGCATCTTGCCCTCAAGACCGATATCCACCACGCCGGAGCGTTCGGACCAGAGCCCGGCCAGGCACGCGGCGAGAAGCGGGATCGAGAGCCGCAGGGCCGAGTCGAAGACCGTCACGAAGGAGCTGAGATCCATGGCTCAAGCCCTCGCCAGCTTCTGGCGCGTGAACAGATGCGCCACGATGCGTCGGAACAGTCCGTCGAGGGCACCGGCGAATAGGATGATGATGCCGCCGATCACCACCACCATGTCGCGGGTGATGGCCGGCTGCTCGAAGGCCAGTTCCGCACCGCCCTGATAGAGGATGCCGAAGAGGAGCGAGGCCAGGATGATGCCGACGGGATGAGCGCGTCCCATGAGCGCCACCGCGATGCCGACGAAGCCGTAGCCCGATGTGAATTCCAGGAGCAGGCGATGCTGATAGCCCATGAGTTCGTTGACCGCGAGGCCGCCGGCCAACGCACCGGAGATGATCATCGCGACGATGATGATGCGCGCGGGCGAGATGCCGGCATACACGGCCGCCGTCGGGTTCGATCCGACGACGCGGATCGCATAGCCCAGGCGCGAGCGGTAGATGAGGAGCCAGACGAAATAGGATGCCGCAAGCGCCAGAACCAGCGTGAGGTTGAGCTGCGAGGCCGGGATCTCGATGCCGAAAGCGGCGAAGACCTCGTGCATGAACGGAATATAGGACTGGTCGGGGAATGCGCGCGTTTCCGGGTTCATGGATTGCGGCTCGCGCAGCACGTTCACGAGCAGATAGACGATCAGTACGCTGGCCAGCCAGTTGAACATGATCGTCGTAATGACGATGTGGCTGCCGCGCTTTGCCTGGAGGTAGCCGGGAACGGCCGCCCAAGCTGCTCCGAAGGCTGCAGCGCCCAGAATGCCGAGCGGGATGAGCAGGAAGCCGGGCAGAAAGGTCAGGTTGTTGAGGACGAGCGCGATGCCGAGACCCGCGAGGGTCGCCTGCCCTTCGCCGCCGATGTTGAACAATCCGGCATGATAGGCCACCGCAACCGCCAGTCCGACGAAGATGAAGTCGGTCATGTAGAACAGAGTGAAGCCGAGCCCCTCCCCGGTCCCGAGGCTGCCTTGCAACAGGTAGCGGGTGGCGGAAAGCGGGTTCTCGCCGATGCCGAGCACGACAAGGCCGGCGACGAGAAAAGCCGCCACCACGGAAATGGCGGGTACGAGAACCGTATCGGCCCATCTGGGCAGGTCGAGTGGAGCGCTCACGTCTGACTATCCGGCAGGAACATGTGTCCCTGCTCATCGAGGGGAAAGAACGGGTTCCAGGCAATCTCCCAGAGATGTCCGTCGGGGTCCGTGACATAGCCCGAATAGCCGCCCCAGAAAACATCCTGCAGCGGCTTGAGCGGACGCGCGCCGGCCTTCACGGCACGTGCATAGACCTCGTCGGCCTCCTGCCTGGAGCGAGCGTTGTAGGCGAGCGAAATGGCAGCAAAGCCCGTGGGCGTGTCCTCGAGACCCGCATCCTTGGCCAAGTCCCCCCGGCCGAACAGGGCGAGCGCCAAACCGTTCGCCTGGAAAAAGGTGACGCTGGGCTGGCTGGCGGACGAGGCCGTCCAGCCCCAGGCCTCGTAGAACGCGCGGGATGCCGCGAGATCGGAGACGCCAAGAGTGACGAGGGTTAGACGCGGTTGCATCACGCCGCCTCGTCCGTCACGCCGGCCATGAGCAGGCCGAGTTCCTGCTCGTTCGTCTCGGAGGCCTTGCGCTCGCCGGTGATCCTGCCGCCGCACATGGTTAGGATACGGTCGGACAGGTTCATGATCTCGTCGAGTTCCACGGAGACGAGGAGGATGGCGACGCCCGCATCGCGCAGGCTGATGAGGCGGCGGTGGATGAACTCGATGGCTCCGATATCGACGCCACGGGTCGGCTGACCGACGAGAAGCACCTTGGGGCTGCGCTCGATCTCGCGCGCCAGCACGATCTTCTGCTGGTTGCCGCCGGAAAATTTCGAGGATTTCAGCCGTGGCGCTGGAGGGCGCACGTCGTACTGCTCCATCTTCTTCGCCAGGTCCGCGATCAAGCGGTCATGGTCGAGGATCGGTCCGCGGCCAAGGTGAGGCTCGTCGCTGAAGCCCAGGATGGCGCTCTCGAAGGCCGGAAAGGCCGGGACGAGCCCCATGCGCAGCCGATCCTCGGGCACGTGCAGGAGGCCGAGCTGACGCATGCGGTGCGGATTGTGCTCCGAGGCCGGAATGTCACGTCCCTCCAACCGGATCGAGCCGAGCGCGGAATGGCGCATGCCGGCGATCGCCTCCATCAGCTCGCTTTGTCCGTTGCCTGCAACACCCGCGATGCCGACGATCTCGCCCGCACGAACGGTGAAGGTCGCGTTTGCGACGCACACAACGCCGCGGGAATCGACCACGGAGAGGTTGTCGATGTCGAGCAATGGCGCACCGGGCGTCTTGTCGGCCTTCTCGACACGCAGGAGCACGCGGCGACCGACCATCAGCTCCGCCAGCTCCGGGGGCGAGGTGACGGCCGTCTCCACGCTCGCCACCATCTCGCCGCGCCGCATCACCGAGACCCGATCGGTGATTGCCATGATCTCGCGCAGCTTGTGCGTGATGAGGATGACGGTCTTGCCCTGCTCCTTGAGGGAGCGGAGCAGAACGAACAGGGCGTCGGCCTCGGCCGGCGTGAGCACGGCCGTGGGCTCATCAAGAATGAGGATGTCGGCACCGCGATAGAGTGCCTTCAAAATCTCCACGCGCTGCTGCAGGCCGACCGAGAGGTCGCCGACAATGGCATCCACGTCGATCTCGAGGCCGTAATCCTTGGCGAGCCTGGAGAGTTCCGCACGCGCCTTGGCCTCGCCCGCGCGCAGCATGGCACCGCCCTCGGCGCCGAGCATCACGTTGTCGACGACGCTCAGCGGCTCGACCAGCATGAAATGCTGGTGGACCATGCCGATGCCGGCACAGATGGCATCGATGGGGGAGCGGATGGAAATGGGCTTGCCGTTGACGTGGATCGCGCCGGAATCCGCCTCGTAGAACCCGTACAGGATCGACATCAGAGTCGACTTGCCCGCGCCGTTCTCACCAACGATGCCGTGGATCGTGCCGCGCTCCACGCGCAGGTTCACGTCCCGGTTGGCGTGAACGGCGCCGAAGCTCTTGTTGATGGCAATGAGTTCAATGGCTGGGGACATCGGCCTCGAAGGGTCTGCCGGCAAGAAGAAAACAAGTGCCGGATCTTATCGGAAAAACAAAACCGGGTCGAAAAAAGATCCGGCCGCAGGTTCTTGCGAGCCTGCGGCCGAAACATGATTCACCTTACATCGGGCACTTGGAGTCCGACATGTAGTCGTGCACCTTGATGGCGCCGGACTTGATGTCGGCCGCGGCCTTGTCGGCGGCGGCCTTCATGTCGGCGGTAATCAGCGACTTGTTGTTGTCGTCGAGCGCCCACGCCACGCCATCCTCGGCGAGGCCCAGAACCGACACGCCAGCCTTGAAGGCACCCTTCTTGGCCTGATCGAAGGCATTGTAGGTCGCCACGTCCACGCGCTTGACCATGGAGGTCAGGACCTTGCCCGGATGCAGGCCGTTCTGGTTCGAGTCGACACCGATGCCGAGCTTGCCCGCGTCGGCGGTGGCGCGCATCACGCCCACGCCGGTGCCGCCGGCCGCATGGTAGATCACGTCGGCGCCGCGATCGATCTGGCTCTTGGCAAGCTCGCCGCCTTTTACGGGATCGTTCCAGGCCGCACCCGTGGTCCCGGTCATGTTCTGGAACACCTCGCCGTCCTTCTTGGCGTACTTCACGCCCTGGACGTAGCCGCAGGCGAACTTGCGGATGAGCGGGATGTCCATGCCGCCCACGAAGCCGACTTTGCCCGACTTGGACGCCTGCGCGGCCAGGAGGCCAACTAGGAACGAGCCCTCATGCTCCTTGAACACGATGGACTGCACGTTGGGCTTCTCGACCACGGCATCGATGATGGCGAACTGGGTCTTCGGGAACTCCTCGGCGACCTTCTTCAGAGCGGTCTCCTGCGAAAAGCCGACGGCCACGATGGGCGAGAAGCCGTCACGGGCAAAGCGGCGCAGGGCCTGCTCGCGCTGGGCATCGTTCTGCGGCTCGAAATCGCGGTAATCGGTGCCTGTGTCCTTCTTGAACTTCTCGGCGCCCGTGTGAACGCCTTCGTTGAAGGATTTGTCGAACTTGCCGCCCAGATCGTAGACGACGGCGGGCTTGAAGGCCGCCTGCTGCGCGAAGGCAGCCGAGGCGGAAAAGGCGAGCCCCGCGAGCGCGAGGCCGAACTTGGTAACTGTCATCGGCTTTGTTCCCTGTTAGACGCCGGCTTGTTGCCGGTTGCCCCCTGACGATGGCACGGCAAGGGTCACAACGCCAAGGCCTCTGTCAAGGCGGCATGTTATTTCCTTCAAGGAATAGTTGATAGCTAAACCGATTCCCGTAAGGTCATGACATGGCTCTCTCATCGGACGAAATCGACCGCTATGCCCGCCACATCGTTCTGCGCGATGTGGGCGGGCCGGGCCAGCTCAGGCTCAAGGCCGCTCGCGTGCTCGTGATCGGCGCCGGCGGTCTGGGCGCTCCCCTGATCCAGTACCTCGCCGCAGCCGGCATCGGCACCATCGGTATCGTGGATGACGACACGGTGAGCCTGTCCAACCTGCAACGGCAGGTGATCCATGGCACGCCGGATCTCGGGCGCTCCAAGGTGGAAAGCGCGGCTGGGGCCATTGAACGGCTCAACCCGCATGTGACCGTCGAGCCTCACGCCGTTCGGCTGACGGCGGAGAACGCGCGGGATTTGATCGGCCGCTACGATATCGTGGCCGACGGGTCGGACAATTTCGACACCCGCTACGCGGCGTCGGATGCCTGCTATTTCGAGAGAAAGCCCCTGGTGACGGCAGCGCTCGGGCAGTTCGACGGCTCGCTCACCACGATCCGGGCCCATGAGACCGGCCCGGGTGGAAAACCGAACCCCACCTACCGCTGCGTCTTCCCCTCCCCGCCACCCGCCGGGACGATCCCGACCTGCGCGGAAGCCGGCGTGCTCGGCGCCCTCGCAGGGGTCATGGGCAGCCTGATGGCCATGGAGGTGATCCGCGAGATCGTCGGCTTCGGCGACAGCCTCGTCGGGCGCCTGCTGATGGTCGATGCGCGCGCGATGCGGTTCGACACGGTCCACTACGGATGGGATGAGGCGAACCCGCTGAGCGGAACGGAACGCCCGGACAAGGCCTGAGCCGCGCCCGGGCAATCTCTCCTTACGAGCGCAGCACGGCGCCCGTCTTTTTCGATACCTCGCCGACGATCTTGGCCGACACGGCCTCGATCTCCACGTCGGTGAGCGTCTTCTCCGTCGGCTGCAGGGTAACGGCGATCGCGACGGACTTCTTGTCCGGATCGATCCCGGTGCCCTCGTAGATGTCGAACACGTCGACACCCACGATCAGCTGGCGCTCGGCTCCCTGGGCGGCCTTCACGATGTCGCCGGCGGCCACGTTGCGGCCGACCACGAAGGCGAAGTCGCGGGTGAGCGGCTGGAAGTCGGGCAGGCTGAGCTTCGGCTTCATCTTGGTCGGCTTGGCCTTGGGCGGCGGCAGCGCGTTGAGATTGAGCTCGAACCCGACCAGCGGGCCTTTCAGGTCCAGCGCCTTCAGGATCTTCGGGTGCACCTCGCCGAAGGCCCCGACCACGTTCTTCGGTCCGAACTGCAGCGTGGCGGAACGCCCCGGATGGAACCATGCCGGACCGCCCGCCACGATCTGGAGACCGCCGGCCGGGATTCCCAACGCCGCCAGCAGCGCCAGCACGTCGGCCTTGGCGTCGAAGGCATCGACGCTCTGCGCCCCGCCGTTCCAGTGACGGCCCACGCTCTCTGCCCGTGCCGTCCCGCGACGGACGGCTGCGGCCTTGATCGACTGGCCGTCGGGCTCGTCGGACGCGAAGGTCTGGCCGACCTCGAAGAGCGCCACGTCGCCGAGCCCGCGATCCGCATTGCGCTGTGCCGCCTTCAGGAGGCCCGGGAGCAGGCTCGGACGCATGTCGGAGAGCTCGGCCGCGATCGGGTTGGCGAGAGCCAGCCGGCTGTTGCCACCGCCGAACAGCTCCGCCTCGCTCTTGGCGATGAACGACCAGGTGACGGCCTCCACCAGCCCGCGCACGGCCAACGCACGGCGGGCAAGCCGCGTACGCTTCTGGATAAGGGTCAGGATCGGCTTCGCGACCGTATCCTCCAGGCGCGGGAGGGGCTTCGACTCGATCCGGTCGAGGCCGGCGATGCGGATGACCTCCTCGACGAGATCGGCCTTGCCCTCGACGTCCGGGCGCCAGGACGGCGCCAGGACGCTGACCCGCTCGCCCGAGCCCTGAACGGCGAAGCCGAGCTTTTTCAGGATCTGCTCGGACTCGCCGGGCTGAACGTCGAGACCCGACAGGCGCGGAACCTCGCTCCACGGGAAGTCGATGACGCGCTTGTCCTCAGGCACCTTTCCGGCCACCACGGCCTCGCTCGCTTCGCCGCCGCACAGGTCGATGACGAGCTTGGTGGCAAGGTCGAGGCCCGGCACCGTGAAGGCCGGGTCGACCCCGCGCTCGAAGCGGTAGCGCGCATCCGTGATGATGCCGAGCTTGCGACCGGTCTGCGCGATGTTGAGCGGATTCCAGAGCGCGGATTCGATCAGCACGTCAGTCGTATTCTCGTCGCAGCCCGAGTGCTCGCCGCCCATGATGCCGCCGATGGATTCGACGCCGTTCTCGTCAGCGATCACCACAATGCTCGGATCGAGCTTGTAGCTGCGGGTGTCGAGCGCCAGCACCTCCTCGCCGTCCCTGGCGCGACGGACAGTGAGGTTCCCCTTCACCTTTTTGGCGTCGAACACATGGAGCGGACGGCCCCGGTCGAAGGTCATGTAGTTGGTGATGTCCACCAGCGCGTTGATCGGGCGGAGGCCGATGGAGAGCAGGCGGCGCTGCATCCACTCCGGAGACGGACCGTTCTTCACGCCGCGCACGAGACGAAGCGCGAAGGCGGGACAGAGGCTTTCGTCCTCGATCGTCACCGAAACCGGGCAGGTACCCCTGCCCTGGACAGGCGCAACGGCGTCCCCCTTGAGAGTGCCGAGCCCGGCCGCCGCAAGGTCACGGGCGATGCCGTGAATCGACGTGCAGTCGGGGCGATTCGGCGTGAGGTTGATCTCGATCACCGGATCGTCGAGGCCCGCATAGGCCGCGTAGGGCTGGCCGACCGGTGCATCCTCGGGCAGGTCGATGATGCCGTCGTGGTCGTCCGAGATCTCGAGCTCCGAGCCCGAGCACAGCATGCCGGCGCTCTCGACGCCCCGGATGGTACCGACGCCGAGCGTGATGTTCTTGCCCGGAATGTAGGTGCCAGGCGGCGCGAACACGCTCTTCATGCCGGTGCGGGCGTTCGGCGCGCCGCAGACCACCTGGATCGGGGCGCCCGCGCCAGTATCGACCATGCACACCCGCAGGCGATCGGCATTCGGGTGCTGCTCGGCGGAGATCACGTACGCCACCGTGTAGGGCGCCAGGGACTTCGCCTTGTCCTCGACCCCTTCGACCTCGAGGCCGATGCGGGTGAGAGTCTCGACGATCTCGTCGAGGGAGGCTGACGTCTCGAGATGATCCTTCAGCCAGGAGAGGGTGAATTTCATGGGTGCTCTCCGCTTAGGAAGTCAGGCCGCTGACAAGGCTCGGAATGTCGAGCGGGCGGAAGCCGTAATGGTTCAGCCAGCGCACATCGGCCTCGAAGAAGGGGCGCAGATCCGGCATGCCGTATTTGAGCATGGCGATGCGGTCGATGCCCATGCCCCAGGCGAAGCCCTGGTACTCGTCCGGATCAAGCCCGCAATTCCTCAGCACGTTCGGGTGGACCATGCCGCAGCCGAGGATCTCGAGCCAGTCCGTGCCCTCACCGAAGCGGATCTCGCCGCCTTTGCGCGAGCACTGGATGTCGACCTCGGCGGAGGGTTCCGTGAAGGGGAAGAAGGACGGACGGAAGCGCATCTTTACCTGCTCGACCTCGAAGAAGGCCTTGCAGAACTCCTCCAGGATCCACTTCATGTGCGCGATGTTGGCCTGCTTGTCGATGACGAGGCCTTCCACCTGGTGGAACATCGGCGTGTGGGTCTGGTCCGAATCGTGCCGATAGGTTCGACCGGGGATGATCACCCGGATCGGCGGCGTCTGCGAGGTCATGGTGCGGATCTGGACCGGCGAGGTGTGCGTGCGCAGCACCTTGCGCTCGCCCTTCTCGTCGGGAGCGAGGAAGAAGGTGTCGTGCATCTCGCGGGCCGGATGGCCCTCGGGGAAGTTCAGCGCCGTGAAGTTGAGATAATCGGTTTCGATATCCGGCCCCTCGGCCACGGAGAAGCCCATATCGGCGAAGATCGCCGTCAGTTCCTCGATCACCTGGCTGATCGGGTGGACGCGCCCGCGGGATTCGGGCGCTTCCGGGACGGGAAGCGTCACGTCGATGCGCTCGGCGGCCAGACGGGCCTCGAGTGCGGCCTCCGCCAGCGTCTCTTTCTTGGCTGAGATCGCGCCCTGCACCTTGTCGCGCAGGCCGTTGATGAGCGGTCCGCGCTCCTTGCGCTCCTCGGCCGTCATGGCGCCGAGAGTCTTCAGGAGTTCGGAGACGGAGCCCTTCTTGCCGAGCGCGGAGACGCGGACGGTTTCCAGGGCCGCTTCGTCGCCGGCGGCTTCGACCTGGGTCAGCAGGTCACGTTCAAGTTGATTGAGATCGGTCATCGGTCCCTTGCCAGATGCAAGCGCTTTGAGTGGAGCGCGGCGCGGGAACGGTCAAGTCTTCCGAGCCGCTAGAGCATCGGACCCAAAAGTGGATCTGCACTTCTGGGATCCATCCGATGCTCCCTTTTCGATGAGCACATCGTTGAAAGCGGAAAACCGGGTCCACTTTTCCGTACGATGTGCCGAGGGGCAACCGACAGCCCTCTGGCCGTCAGCGCGGATGGTCTCGGGAGAAGGGGGGTAAGGCGGTGCGGCCGATCAAGCCAGCCGCACCGAAGCGAGTCTATCCAACTTAGGCGGCCTGCTGCGGCAGGGCGGCCTTGGCAGCGTCCACGTAAGCGGCGAAAGCCGCCGGCTCGTGGATGGCCATTTCGGACAGGACCTTGCGATCGACCTCGATCCCAGCCTTGCCGAGACCGTCGATAAATCGGGAATAGGTCAAGCCATGCGTGCGGACGGCAGCGTTGAGGCGCTGGATCCAGAGAGCGCGGAAGGTGCGCTTCTTGTTGCGACGGTCGCGAGTGGCATATTGCATGCTCTTCTCGACCGCCTGCTTGGCGATGCGGATGGTGTTCTTGCGGCGGCCGTAGAAACCCTTGGCTGCCTTGAAAACCTTCTTGTGCTTGGCGTGGGCGGTAACGCCCCGTTTGACGCGGGCCATTTAAAAACTCCTTCAAAATCCGGGATGTGGGGGAAGAACCGCCTTAGCCGTTCGGCAGGAAGTACTTCTTCACGTTGTACGCGTCGCCCTCGAACATGGTCGTGGTGCCGCGCAGGTTGCGGATCTGCTTCTTGGTCCGCTTGATCATCCCGTGGCGCTTGCCGGCCTGGGCGTAAACGACCTTGCCGGTGCCAGTGATCTTGAAGCGCTTTTTCGCGCCAGACTTCGTCTTCAGCTTGGGCATTTGGCTCTCCTTTGGTCAGGCCGAAGGGGCGGCTTGAACCGCCCTGCAGGCCCAGTCTTGCTGCTTGAGCAAAACGAACCGCCACGGCAGCCCTAACAGCCGGGCGGTTCGATGAAGGGCGGCTTATGGCAGAAGCCCACCCAAAAAGCAATGGCCGCCGGCACTCCGGCAGCCATGAATTTCACTGTATCGGGAGCCCCTTAGCGCGGGGCCAGGACCATGACGACCTGGCGGCCTTCGAAGTTCGGCTCCATCTCGACCTTGGCGAGATCGCCCACATCGGCCTTCACCCGGTCCAGCACCTTCAGGCCGAGGGACTGGTGCGCCATCTCGCGGCCGCGGAAGCGCAGGGTGATCTTCACCTTGTTGCCTTCCTCGAAGAAGCCTTTCATGGCCTTCATCTTGACCTCGTAATCGTGGTCATCGATGCCGGGACGCAGCTTGATTTCCTTGACCTCAACCGTCTTCTGCTTCTTGCGCGCCTCGGCGGCCTTCTTCTGCTCGAGAAAGCGGAACTTGCCGTAATCGAGGATCTTGCAGACGGGAGGTGTGGCGTTCGGCGAGATCTCCACGAGATCGAGGCCGGCCTCTTCGGCCACCTTGAGGGCATCAAAGAAGGGAACGACGCCCCGGTTCTGCCCTGCATCGTCGATCAGCTGCACTTCGCGAACACCGCGAATGTCTCGGTTGGCGCGCGGTCCGTCCTTCTGCGGCACCGGCATGGCTCTCATTGGTCTGCGAATGGCTCGTATCTCCTGTTGAGGGCTAGGCCGAGGATCGGGGACCCTTGAGGGATCCCTGCTGGAATGCTCAGCCTTGCCACGAATGAATCGACATTTCGCGCAAATGCGCGGGAAGTCAACTTGTTCTATGGGTAAAACGGCCCGTCAGAAGGGCCGAATACACATCAAGGGTGCTCGAGACCATGCGTTCGAGCGAGAAATGACGCTCCACATGGGACCGAGCCCTGGCGCCCAGGGCGATCCTAGCACTGGCCCCCAGGCTCAGCGCCGCCCCGATGGACTCCGCGAGCGCATCGGGATCGCCGGCCGGAATCCGCCAGCCCGTCCGCTCGTGCGGCGGCACGGCCGGCGGGGACAGGACCGTCTCGGGCACGGCCCCCAGATCGGACACAACGACGGGCGTTCCCATGGCCTGCGCCTCCACGGCCGAGCGGCCGAAGGCCTCCGGCTCGGTCGAGGGTACAGTGACGACCGAAGCCGCCAGGAAGGCTGCTGGCATGTCGGTGCAATGCCCGACCCGGCGCACGACGCCTTTCAGCCCGCGAGCCTCGATCAGGCCGTCGAGGTCCTTCACGTACGAATCCCGCCCCTGCGGATCGCCCGCGAGAATATAGGCCACGTCTGTGAGGCCCCCATCACGGAGCCGAGCCGCCGCTTCGATCAGGACTTTCTGGCCCTTCCAGCCGGTCAGGCGGGCGGCGAGCAGCACCACGCGCTCGTGGGGGGAGACGTCCCAAGCCTTTCGCAGGGCTTCGATCCGCTCCGGCGCCACAGCCTGCGGGGAGAACACGGCGAAATCCGTCCCCCGGTGGATGACGCGGATCCGGTCTCCGGCCTGGGGGTAGACGGCCCGGATCAGTTCGCCCGTGTACTCGGAATTAGCGATGACCGCATCGCCCCGGGCCATGACGGAATTGTACAGGACCTTGACCGACGAACGTCCCGAATAGCTGCCGTGATAGGTCGTCACGAAGGGGATGTTGAGCGAGCGCGCAGCACCCAGCCCCACCCAGGCAGGCGCCCGGGACCGCGCATGCACGAGGGAAACCCGCTCGTTGTGGCAGATCCGGGCGAGCTTGCGCACGTTGAGGAGCATGGAGAACGGGTTCTTCGTCGCCGCCGGGAACGGAATCCAGACACCGCCCTTGGTCTGGAGCTCGCCGACCAGTCGCCCGCCCTCGGTGGCCACCAGGGCGCGGGCCCCGGCATGGACCAGGCCCTCGGCAATATCGACCGTGGTCCGCTCGGCTCCGCCGGCTTCCAATTCAGGCACGATCTGCAGGATGGTCCGGCCCTCCAGCGGATGCACATGAGACGATGGAAAAGCCATCCCTCCGCCAGGTCGCGTTGAAAAACTCACGGATGTAGAAGCCTTCTCAAAAGAATCGTCTAGAAACGGTTGCTTCAAAGCAGTTGAGGATGAGTTAACCATGCCGCAAAGCGTCACGGCTGGCCAGGATGCCCGCCCCATCGCCGTTCTGTTCCGGGAGGGCAAGGGTCCGCCCGTCGTCTGGCTCGGAGGCTTCAAGTCCGACATGCGCGCCACCAAGGCGACCGCCCTCGACGCGTGGGCGGAGGCGAACCACCGCGCGTTCCTGCGCTTGGATTATAGCGGACATGGCGAGTCGGGGGGAGCGTTCGAGGACGGGACCATCTCCCGCTGGCTCGAGGACGCCTTGACCGTGATCGAGCGGTTCGTGACGGAGCGCCCGGTCCTGGTCGGCTCCTCCATGGGCGGCTGGATCAGCCTTCTGATGACCCGTCACCTTATGGAAAAGCGGCCGGAGATCGCTCCTGCGGGGATCGTTCTCATCGCCCCGGCGGTCGACATGACCGAGCGGCTGATGTGGCAGCGATTTCCAGAGGCTCTCAGGAAGAGCGTTCGGGAAACCGGTGTCTACCACCGGCCCTCGGCCTATTCGGACGATCCCTACCCGATCACCTGGAGGCTGATCGAGGACGGACGCCGGCACCTGCTTCTCGGCGGGCCGATCCGGACCGGCTGCCCTGTTCACATCCTGCAGGGCATGGAGGATCCCGACGTGCCGTCGAGCCACGCGCTCGAGCTCGTCGAGCACCTGCTGGGAGACAGCGTGTCGCTGACCCTGATCAAGGACGGCGACCACCGGCTCTCCCGGCCGGAGGACATCGTGCGGCTGATCGCTGCGGTGGAAGGGATTGCCTGATGTCAGGGAAGGAGGTGAGCCTTAATGCAGGCTCACCGTCGTCAGGTCATGCGCCCAGGCATTGGCCACGGCGGCGTCGTGATTGTCGGTCAGCAGGATCGGTTCGCCGCTGGCAGACAGGAGGGCGAACAGCCGCATGCCGGGCTCGAGCTTGGGAGCCTGCGGGAACAGCCGCGCCACTTCGTCGGACTCGAGCGGCTTCACGTAAGCCATCTGCCCGACGCCCAGGGAGGCCAGTTCGGCAACTCCAAGGACCGGCTCGACATGGTGTTTGATATCGAAGTTCATGGACATCTCCTTGTTGCGGATGCCGTCACACCTTGTCCGACGCGATGATGTCGATCTTTCGGATGATCCGTTCCGGCTCAGGCCGGACAAGATCGATCGACAACAATCCGTTGGACAGGTCCGCTCCCATGACCTCCATGCCGTCGACGAGGAGGAAGGTGCGCTGGAACTGACGGGCGGCGATGCCGCGATGAAGGAAGTGCCTTGTCTTGTCATCGGACTGACGGCCCCGGATCACGAGCTGGTTCTCTTCCAAGGTCACCTCCAGCTGGTCCCGGGTGAAACCGGCGACGGCCAGGGTGATGCGGAGACGCTCGGGAGCGTGTTCCGTGCGCGCCAAGCGCTCGATGTTGTAGGGCGGATAGCCATCTCCCGCCGCCTTGGCGACACGGTCGAGGGCCTGCTCGATCTCATCGAAGCCTAGCAGGAACGGATGCCCAAAGGGCGACTGACGCGACATGTTCGAAGCCCAAGGTTAGAGGCACTTCGTTTGGTTTTGAGCCCGCTCATGCGGCACTCAAGTGGCTCCGGAAGGAGCCGCTGTCGGCAATATGGCGATGGTGTCCCGCCCTATCAAGGCCTCGGGGACCGTTCCTCCTGGGCCTAGAAAACAAGGGTTAATGGGCGAGCCGGTCAGACCCGCTCACGCCACCAGGCGACCTGCTCGGCGACGCGGACCGGAGACGTTCCGCCGAAGCTCGTGCGGGAGCGGACGGAGTTCTCGACCCCGAGCACGTCGTAGATGCCCTGGTGGATCTTCGGCTCAACGGCCTGCATGGCGTCCAGGGGCAGCTCCTCGAGGGTGCAGCCACGCTTCTCCGCCTCCGAGACGATGCGGCCCGTGACGTGATGGGCGTCCCGGAACGGGATGTCGAGGCTGCGCACCAGCCAGTCGGCGAGATCGGTCGCTGTGGAGAAACCCGCCCCGGCCACCGCGGCCATGCGCTCGGGCACCGGCTCCAGGTCCTGGATCATGCCGGTCATGGCGGCCAGCACGATCTCGATGGTGTCAGCGGCATCGAAGAGCGGTTCCTTGTCCTCCTGGGTGTCCTTCGCATAGGCGAGCGGCAGGCCCTTCATGACGGTCAGGAGGGAGACCAGGGAGCCGACCACGCGGCCGCTCTTGCCGCGCACCAGCTCGGCGGCGTCGGGATTGCGCTTCTGCGGCATCATGCTGGACCCGGTGGTCCAGCGGTCCGGCAGGCGGACGAAGCCGAAGGGAGCTGACATCCAAATGATGATTTCTTCCGCCAAACGTGACAGATGGACGGCGCAAATGGAAGCCGCCGCCATGAACTCCAGGAGGCTGTCCCGGTCCGAGACCGTGTCCAGCGAATTGCGGGTCGGGCCGTCGAAGCCGAGCGCCTTGGCGGTCATGTGCCGGTCGATGGGGAAGGACGTGCCGGCGAGTGCACCTGCCCCGAGGGGGCACTCGTTCAGGCGCCGGCGGGAATCCCGAAATCGGCCGCGGTCCCGGCCGAACATCTCCACATAGGCCATCAGGTGGTGCCCGAAGGTCACCGGCTGGGCGCTCTGGAGGTGGGTGAAACCCGGCATCACCGTGGCGGCATGGGCCTCGGCCTTGTCGAGGAGCGCCCTGATCAGGATGGTCAGCTGCTCGTCGGTCCGGTCATGGGCCTCGCGCACCCAGAGCCGGGTGTCGGTGGCGACCTGGTCGTTGCGGCTGCGGGCCGTGTGCAGGCGGGCGGCCGGATCGCCGACGATCTCGCGCAGCCGGCTTTCCACGTTCATGTGGATGTCTTCGAGCGCTGTCGAGAAGGTGAAGGAGCCGGACTCGATCTCGCCCAGGACCCGCTGGAGCCCCTGATGAATGGCGTCCCGGTCGCTCTCGGCGATGATTCCCTGCTTTGCCAGCATGGCGCTGTGGGCGATGGAGCCCTGGATGTCCTGGGAAGCCAGGCGCTTGTCGAAATCGATGGACGCGTTGATGGCCTCCATGAGGGCGCTGGGCGAGGACGAGAACCGCCCGCCCCACATGGTGTTGGCACCGGATTTCTTGGCTTCTTCAGACACGGGTGTTCATCCAGAAAGAGGGTCGGGCTCGCCTTTGCCACACTTTGCCCCCCGAGGCCAAGCCGGATCGCCGTCTGCCCTCCCGATGGGCAGCCTGCGCAATGTTTGCCAGTTTAAAACCAGTTGCTGGACTCGACATCTTTTGTGTGATTTGCATTCATACTGGCGCAACAACAGGCGCTTAGAGCGCCGAAGGGAATGGCCATGAAGCGACTTCCGAAATTTCTCCTATCCGCTGCTCTGGTTGCCACCATGGCGACCTCCTTCTCCGCCGTTATGGCGGCGACTCCGCCGGACACCCTGGTCCAGGCCTGGCAGAGCGACGACATCATCTCCCTGGATCCCGCCGAGGTATTCGAGTTCAGCGCCTCCGAGATCATGGGCAACACCTATGAGCGTCTGGTTGCCTACGACGTGAAGGACGTGTCGAAGATCTACGGGCAGGTGGCCGAATCCTGGACCGTCTCGCCGGACGGCAAGACCTACACGTTCAAGCTGAAGCCCAACCGGAAGTTCGCCTCCGGCAACCCGATCACGGCCGAGGACGTGGTCTACTCGCTCCACCGCGCCGTGTCGCTCGACAAGTCGCCGGCCTTCATCCTGGGCCAGTTCGGCTTCACGAAGGACAACGTGAAGGACAAGATCAAGCAGACCGGCCCGCTCGAGCTCACCGTCGAGGTCGACAAGCCCTACGCGCCGACGCTCGTCCTCTACTGCCTGGGCAACTCGGTCGCGTCGATCGTCGACAAGAAGCTTCTCGTGCAGAACGAGAAGGACGGCGACTGGGGCTATAACTGGCTGAAGACCAAATATGCCGGCTCCGGCCCGTACATCATGCGCGACTGGAAGGCCAACGAGGTCCTGGTCCTCGAGCGCAACCCGAACTACGAGAAGAAGACGCCCCTCGCCCGCGTGATCTTCCGCCACATCAAGGAGACCGCGAGCCAGCGCCTCCTGCTCGAGAAGGGCGATATCGACGTGGCGCGCAACCTGAATCCGGAAGAGATTACCGCGGTGTCCAAGAACCAGGACATCAAGATCGCGAGCGCGCCCAAGGGCACGGTCTACTATCTCGGCCTGAACCAGAAGAACCCGAACCTCGCCAAGCCCGAGGTCCGGCAGGCGCTGAAGTACCTGGTCGACTATCAGGCGATCGCCGACACCATCATGAAGTACAAGGGTGACGTTCACCAGAACTTCCTGCCCAAGGGCTTCCTGGGCGCCGAGACCAACAATCCGTACAAGCTCGACGTCGCCAAGGCGAAGGAGCTGCTGGCCAAGGCCGGCCTGAAGGACGGGTTCTCGGTCACCATGGACACCCGCTCCACCTCCGAGATCATGGGCATCGCCCAGGCCATGCAGGCGACCTTCGCCCAGGCCGGCATCAAGCTCGAGATCCTGCCGATGGATTCCAAGCAGGCCCTGACCAAGTACCGGGCTCGCCAGCAGGACATCTATATCGGCAACTGGGGCTCGGACTATCAGGACCCGAACTCCAACGCGGACACCTTTGCGGCCAACGACGACAACTCGGACAATGCGAAGGCCAAGCCGCTCGCCTGGCGCAACGCCTGGGATCCGGGGCCGCTGACCGCCAAGACCCGCGCGGCCGTGATGGAGCGCGATGCGGAGAAGCGCGCGCAGACGTACAAGGAGCTGCAGAAGTCGGTTCTCGACGACGGTCCGTTCGTGATCTTCCTGCAGCAGACCGAAGTGGCGGCCGTGCGCAAGAACGTGGACAACTTCGTCCTCGGCCCCTCCTTCAGCGACAACGACGTGTCCCAGGCGAAGAAGAACTGACGCTTCGATGGTTTCAGCAGTCATGAGCGGGGGCGGAGGGCACGTCGGTGCCCTCCGCTCCTTCCTTAAGAAAGTCGTCCAGTTCGTCATCGTCCTGGCGACGACCCTTCTCGGCCTCGTGGCCGTCACCTTCTTCATCGGCCGCGTCGTGCCGATCGATCCGGTCATTGCCATCGTGGGCGATCGGGCCTCCCCTCAGGTGTACGAGCGCGTCCGCCAGGAACTCGGCCTCGACCTGCCGCTCATCCAGCAGTTCTGGATCTATCTGAAGAAGGCCGTCACGGGCGATTTCGGCAATTCGGTGCTCACCACCAATCCGGTGCTGACGGACATCGCCAACGCGTTTCCGGCCACCCTGGAGCTCGCCACGCTCGGCACGCTGATCGGCGTGATCGTGGGCATTCCGCTCGGCGTCCTCGCGGCGGTCAAGCGCGGCAGCTTCATCGACCAGTTCGTGCGCGTGCTCGGCCTCGCCGGCTACTCGATCCCGATCTTCTGGCTCGGCCTCATGGGTCTGCTGCTGTTCTACGCCAAGCTCGGCTGGGTGGCGGGTCCGGGCCGCATCGACGTGACCTATTCCTATCTCTACACGCCGGTCACCAACATCGTGCTGCTCGACACCGCCATGCAGGGCCAGTGGGACGCGTTCTGGGACGCGGTCTCGCACATCATCCTGCCGGCCTGCCTGCTGGGCTATTTCTCGCTTGCCTATATCAGCCGCATGACGCGCTCGTTCATGCTCAACGAGCTGGCCCAGGAATACGTAATCGCCGCGCGGGTGAAGGGTCTGTCGGAGGCCAGGGTGATCTGGCGCCACGCCCTGCGCAACGCGGCCGTGCCCCTGATCACGGTGATCGCCCTCTCCTATGCCAACCTGCTCGAAGGCTCCGTGCTCACCGAGACGGTCTTCGCGTGGCCGGGTCTCGGCCAGTACATCACCAATTCCCTGCAGAACGCCGACATGAACGCGGTGCTCGGCGGAACCCTCGTGATCGGGGCAGCCTTCGTGCTGCTCAATCTCGTGTCCGACCTGCTCTACCGCTTGCTCGATCCGAGGACCCGCTGATGGCCGGCTCCCCTGCTCTCTCCGAACCGAACGGCTGGCGGGCCTGGCTGCTCTCCGCCGAGCCGCATTCCCGCTGGCAGGCCCGCCTCGGCCGGTTCTATCTCGGCTGGCGGGCCTTCACCCGCAACCCGCTCGCGGTCGTGGGCCTCGCCATCGTGATCCTGCTGATCCTGGTGGCGCTCTTCGCCGACGTCATCGCGCCTTATTCGCCCATCGCCGGCGGCGACCTGCGCACGCAGCGGCTGCTGCCGCCGAGCGAGACTTTCTGGCTCGGCACGGACGACCAGGCGCGCGACATCTTCTCGCGCATCATCTACGGCTCGCGCATCACCCTGTTCGTCGTGGTGCTGGTGGCCCTGATCGCAACGCCCATCGGGCTCTTCGTCGGCACCGTGTCGGGCTATCTCGGCGGCTGGGTCGACACGGTGCTGATGCGGATCACCGACATCTTCCTGGCCTTCCCGCGCCTCGTCCTGGCCCTCGCCTTCGTGGCCGCCCTGGGACCCGGCATCGAGAACGCCATCATCGCCATCGCGATCACGTCCTGGCCTCCTTACGCCCGCATCGCGCGCGCCGAGACCCTGATGATCCGCAACAGCGACTTCATCGCGGCCGTGAAGCTGCAAGGCGCCTCGACGCCGCGCATCATCTTAGGGCATGTGGTGCCGCTCTGCCTGTCCTCGCTCATCGTGCGCGTGACGCTCGACATGGCGGGCATCATCCTGACGGCGGCGGGCCTCGGCTTCCTCGGCCTCGGGGCGCAGCCACCGATGCCGGAATGGGGCGCCATGGTGGCCACCGGCCGCAACTACCTCATCGACCAATGGTGGGTCGCCGCCATGCCGGGCCTGGCCATCTTCGTGGTGAGCCTCGGCTTCAACCTGCTCGGCGACGGCCTGCGCGACGTTCTCGATCCGAAGGCCGCCAAATGACCAAGCCGCTTCTCGACGTCGAAGACCTGCGCGTCCGCTTCCACCTGCGCACCGGCACCGTGGAGGCGGTGCGCGGCGTGTCCTTCCAGCTCGGCCGCGAACGCCTCGGCATCGTGGGCGAGTCCGGCTCCGGCAAGTCCCAGACGGGCCGCGCCATCCTGGGGTTGACCCCTCCCCCGGGCGAGGTCACGGCCAAGCGCCTCGCCTTCGACGGGATCGACCTGCTCACCGCCTCGAAGCGGACCCTGCGCACCCTGCGCGGCGGGCGCATCAGCATGGTGATGCAGGACCCGAAATACTCGCTGAACCCGGTCATGACCATCGGCGAGCAGATCATCGAGGCCTATCAGGCCCACGCCAAGGCCGGCCGTGGGGAGGCCCGCGACCGGGCGCTCGCCATGCTGGAGGCCGTGAAGATGCGCGATCCGGCCCGGGTGTTCTCCCTCTACCCGCACGAGGTGTCGGGCGGCATGGGCCAGCGCGCCATGATCGCCATGATGCTCGTGACCGATCCCGATCTGCTCATCGCCGACGAGCCGACCTCGGCCCTCGACGTGACCGTGTCCATGGAGGTGCTGCGCATCCTCGACGAGCTCGTCGCCGAGCGCGGCATGGGGCTGATCTTCATCTCGCACGACCTCAAGCTCGTCTCCTCCTTCTGCGACCGGGTGCTGGTGATGTATGCCGGCCGTGTGGTCGAGCAGCTCGAGGCGAAGAACCTGCGCGAGGCGCAGCACCCCTATACGCAGGGGCTGATGCGCTGCCTGCCGACCCTGAAGGACGACGTTCGTCCGCTCCCCACCCTGAACCGCGATCCCGCCTGGGCGCAGTGACCGGTGACTGATCCGATGCTCGATATTCAGAATCTTCAAGTCGTCTTCGGCACGGGCCGCCTCAGGGTCGACGCGGTCAAGGACGTGAGCTTCCACGTGGAGCCGGGCGCCGCCTACGGGCTCGTCGGCGAGTCCGGCTCGGGCAAGTCGACAGTCCTGCGCGCCATCTGCGGCCTGGCGCCGATCACCAGCGGGCGCGTCCTCGTCGAGGGCCGGCAAGTCACCACGCCGCGCGGCAAGGAGTTCTACCGCACGGTCCAGATGGTCTTTCAGGACCCCTACGCGTCGCTTCACCCGCGCCACACGGTCGACCGCACGCTCTCGGAACCGCTCGCCATCCACGGCGAAAAGGACGCGGAGACGCGCATTCTGCAGGCTCTGCGCGAGGTGGGCCTGGGCCCCTCCTTCCGGTTCCGCTATCCGCACCAGCTCTCCGGCGGGCAGCGCCAGCGCATCGCCATCGCGCGAGCGCTGATCCTGCGCCCGAAGGTCCTGCTCCTCGACGAGCCGACCTCGGCACTCGACGCCTCCGTGCAGGCGGAGATCCTGAACCTGCTCGACGACCTGCGCCGCAAGATGGGGCTGACCTATATCCTGGTGAGCCACGATCTCGCGGTCGTGGCCCATCTGTGCGAACGTCTTCTCGTCATGCGCCACGGCGAGGCCGTCGAGGAGACCACATCCACGGCCCTGCGCTCGGGGGTGGCCTCGAACGCGTATACCCAGTCCCTGATCCAGGCGAGCCAGGGTTTTACGAGAGACGCGAAAGAGCCGGCCCGCTCCCTGGCCGGCTGACCCTGACATTCACTTCCAACCGCTTGGCACGAATCCATGTCCCGCTCCCCCCTGATGCCGGTCTTCGACGGCCACAACGATGTCCTCCTCCGCCTGATGCGCGGCAAGATCCAGCCGGAACAGGCCTTTCTCGAAGGCGACAACATCGGGCATCTCGACTGGCCGCGCATGAAGGAAGGCGGGCTCATTGGCGGGTTCTTCGCCGTTTACGTGCCGTCCGACAGCGTCGGTGTGGACGTGGACGCCTTGATGACCCAGTCCCGCTACGACGTGCCCCTGCCGCCCCAGCTCTCCCTGGCGACGAGCCAGCAGGTCACCGTGCACATGGCCTCGCTGCTCATCCGGATCGAGCGCGCCTCGAAGGGCGAGGTGAAGATCTGCCGCAGCGCCGCCGACATCCGCCAGTGCATCGATGCCGGCAGGCTCGCGGCCATCCTGCACATCGAGGGCGCGGAGGGCATCGACCCGGACCTGCATCTGCTCGACGTGCTCTACGAGAGCGGCCTGCGCTCCATCGGGCCGGTCTGGAGCCGCCCCAACATCTTCGGCCACGGGGTGCCGTTCAGCTATCCCTCGACGCCCGACACGGGTCCGGGCCTCACCGATCGCGGGCTCGCCCTGGTGCGCACCTGCAACCGGCTCAAGATCATGATCGACCTCTCGCACCTGAACGAGAAGGGATTCTGGGACGTGGCCCGGCTCTCGGACGCGCCGCTCGTCGCCACCCATTCCAATGCCTGGGAGATCTGCCAGCACTCGCGTAACCTCACGGACAAGCAGCTCGCGGCCATCCGCGAGAGCCGCGGCATGGTGGGCGTGAACTTCGCCACCTCGTTCATCCGTCCCGACGGCCAGCGCAACGACGACACGCCGCTCGAGGAGATGATCCGCCACATGGATCACCTGATCGAGCATGTGGGCGTCGAGGGCGTGGGCCTGGGCTCGGATTTCGACGGAGCGACGATCCCGGCCGAGATCGGCGACGTGCGCGGCCTGCCCCGCCTCGTGGACGCCATGCGCCGCCACGGCTATGACGAGGCCACCCTGCGCAAGCTCTGCTACGAGAACTGGGTGAACGTCCTGGAGCGCACCTGGGGGCGGTAGCGCCCCTGCCCCCTATCTTACCGAGACGATCCGCTTCCCTCCTCCGTTATGGCCGGGCTTGTCCCGGCCATCCCGATTGGAAGAGCGGTGTACCTTTCCGATCGGGATCACCGGCACAAGGCCGGTGATGACGTGGGCGGCCCCTTACCGCTCCGCCTTCGACGTGAGCGCGAAGATGCTCGCGATGCCGCCGACGCCGAGCATCAGCAGCAGGCTCACCGCGTTGATCGCCGGCGTCGCGCCCTCGCGCATCTGGCCGTACATGGTGATGGGCAAAGGCGGCTCGGACCCGACGAGCATCAGAGTCGTGTTGAAGTTCTCGAACGACATCAGCAGCGACACGAGCCCGGCGCCGATGAGCGCGGGGCTCAGGAACGGCATCGTGATCGTGCGCAGCACCCTGGCGCGGCTGGCGCCCAGATCGAAGGCGGCCTCCTCGAGCGAGCGGTCGAACTTGCGCAGGCGCGCCGCGATGATGAGCGTCGCGATCGTGAGGATGAAGGAGAGCTGCCCCAGGATCACGAGCGGGAGTCCGGGGCGCAGGAGATCGAGATCGGTCTGGAAAAAATCCTCAAGCCCGTTCGCCACGCGCGAGAAGAAGGCGAGGATCGAGATGCCGAGCACCACGCCCGGGATCACGAGCGGCCAGAGCATCATCATGGCGAGTAAGGTCTTGCCGCGAAACTCGGCCCGCTCCAGCACCCAGGCGTTGACGGTGCCCAGCAGAACGGCGAGGAGCGCCACCGGGATCGCGACCCTGAAGCTGTTGCCGATGCTGCTCAGCCAGATCGGATCGGCCAGCACGCCCGGCTTGCCGAAGACAGCCCCGGAGCCGGTGAACCATTCGAGCGTGAAGCCGCGCCAGGGCGGCGACGGAAACGGGCTCGCGTTGAAGGCGAAAATCGCCACGACCAGCAGCGGCGCGAACAGGAACAGGTAGAACGCCGCGATGTAGAGCTTCCAGACGAGGGACGGTCGCTTCATGGGATCACGCCTGCTTCAGGGTGGAGCCGAGGCTCTGGCCGGTGAGGCGCAGGCCCAGCCACACGATGGCTGACGAGAGCAGCAGAAGCAGCATGCCGAAGGCCGCGCCCTGGGGCCAGTTGAAGCGCGTGATGAACTGCGCGTAGATCTGCTCGGTGAACCACAGGCCGTTCTTGCCGCCGAGCAGCACCGGCGTGGCGAAATTGCCCACGGTGAGCATGAACACGATGATCGAGCCCGCCACGATGCCGGGCATCGCGTGGGGGATGACGATCCGGCGCAGCACCGTCCATCGGCTGCCGCCGAGATCGAACCCCGCCTCGACGACGGCGGGCTCCAGGCTCTCCAGCGCATTGGCGAGCGGCACGATCATGAACAGCAGCCCGCCATAGACGAGGCCGAGGATCACGGCGCCGTCGTTGTAGAGCAGCTCCACCGGCTTGTCGGCGAGGCCGACGGCCCGCAGCGCATAGGAGATGACGCCGGTCTCGCGCAGCAGCATCATCCAGCCGAGCGTGCGCACCAGCTCCGACACCCAGAACGGCAGGAGGCAGAGCAGCAGCAGCATCGCCTTGACGCGTCCCCGCGCCACCCGGGCGATGTAGAGCGCGATCGGAAAGGCGAGCACGAGGGTGAGCGCCGTGACCAGGATCGACATGAAGGCGGTGCGCGCGAAGGTGCGCCAGTAGAGCGGCTCGGTGAAGAACTCGAGATAGTTCCCGAACCCGAAGGCATAGACCCGCGGGGCCACCCGCTCGCTGAACGACAGGACGAGGATCTCCACGTGCGGCAGCACGATGAGGAGCCCGAGCCACAGGATCGCGGGCGCCAGCAGCAGGAAGAGCGTGAGGCGCGAGGCCTGCTTCGTCATCATGCTGAAAAGACCCTCATGGCGTCCGCCGCCCAGCCCACATGGATCGGCGCACCGACCTCGATCCCCGCCAGGGGGCCCGCCTGCGGCAGCACGGCGCGTACCGGCTGCTCGAAGCCCAGGGTGTCGATGAGCAGGCTCGAATTGGCCCCGTCGAAGAGCACCGCCGAGACCCGGCCCTCGAAGCGGTTCGGGAGATCGCGCAAGGCCGGCTGGCTCGGAGCGAGCGCGATCGATTCCGGCCGCACGAAGGCGACGGCGGAGGCCTGCGGGACGCGGCCCGTTCCTTGCGTCACCGTGCCGGACGGCAGCTGCAGCGCGACCGTTCCGTCCGACGACGACACGATCTCGCCCTGCAGGCGGTTCGTCTCGCCCACGAAGCTCGCCACGAAGGGCGTGGCCGGGTTGTGGTAGAGCTCGCGCGGGCTTCCCACCTGCTCGAATTTCCCCTGGTTCATCACGGCGATGCGGTCGGACATGACGAGCGCTTCCGACTGGTCGTGCGTGATGTACACGAAGGTGGTGTTGAAGGTGCTCTGCAGCTGCTTCAGCTCGATCTTCATGTGCTCGCGCAGCTTGAGATCGAGCGCCCCGAGAGGCTCGTCGAGGAGCACGAGGGTGGGCTCGAGCACGAGGCAGCGGGCGATGGCCACGCGCTGCCGCTGGCCGCCGGACAGGGCCGTCACACGCCGTCCGCCGAATCCCTTGAGGCCGACGCGCTCCAGCATGCGCTCGGCGCGTCCTCGCGCGTCCTCGCGCGGCATGCCGCGGCAGACGAGCCCATAGGCCACGTTCTCGCCCACGCTCATCATCGGAAAGAGCGCGAGGCTCTGGAACACCATGTTGACCGGGCGCCGGTTGGCCGGAACGCCGATCATCGACTGCCCGCGGATGCGGATGTCCCCGGACGTCGGATGCTCGAACCCGGCGATCATGCGCATCAGGGTGGTCTTGCCGCAGCCGGACGGCCCGAGGATCGAGAAGAACTCGCCGGGGGCGACGCCGAACGTCACGTCGTCGACGGCCGCATGGCCGCCGAAGCGCTTGGTGACGCCGACGATGTCGAGATCGTTTGCAGGATGGGTTGAATCTGCCATGACGCTGCCGCGCAAAAGATCATCCCCCGGGCAAGCGCATCGGGCGGAAACGTGGGACCGGCTTTCCGCCTCGAACGACGCGCTTTGGAAACGAGCATCGGATGGATCCCAAAAGTGGTGTCCACTTTTGGGATCCGATGCCTGCCGGGGGATGATGATACTCCAGGATGGGCTTTTACGAACCGGCCTTCAGGCGGTCGAGGACCTTGCCCTCGATCTCCTCGATGCCGGCCGGCACCGCCGGATACCACTTGATGTTGTCGATGGCGGCCTTCGGGAAGCTCTCGGCGAACTGGTCCTTCAGCTTGCCCTGCATGAGCTTGTCGGCGCCGTTCGACGCGGTGAAGTTGCCCGCCGAGGCCGCGACCTTCGCGGCCACCTCGGGCTTCATGTTGAAGTTGATCCACTTGTAGGCCGCGTCGTCGTTGCGGCCCTTGGCCGGGATCGCGAAGGTGTCGACCCAGCCCAGGGCGCCGGACTTGGGCGCGATGAACTTGATGTCCTGGTTCTCGGAGTTGAGCTTCCACCCGCCCGTGTCCCAGGCCATGGCGGCCACCACCTCGCCGGACCGGAGGGCGTTGAGGAGCTGGTCCTTGCCGTCCCAGAAGAACTTCACGCTCTTCGTGCACTCGGCGAGCTTGGCCCCGACCTTGTCCATCATGGCCGTGTAGGCCTTCGGGTCGTTATAGGACGCGAACGGGTCCATGCCGTTGGCGAAGGCGAACGCGATGAGCGCCGGGCGCTTGGCGCGGAAGCTGGTCTTGCCGGCCAGGGCCTGATCGCAGAGATCGTTGTAATCGGCGACCTTCGGGGCCGCCTTGGTGTTCACGATGAGACCGTCCGTGCCCCAGATGTGGGGAACGCCGTAGACCTTGCCCTCGACGGTGGTGTTCTTCTTGGTCGCTTCCAGCATGGACGCGATGAACTGATCCGACTTGAGCTTGGACAGGTCGAGCGGCTTGTAGATGCCGAACTCCGCCTGAGGGCCGGCGATGCGGTCCTGGCTGGGCTGGACCAGATCGAAGCCGGCGCCCTGCGTGGCGCGGAGCTTCGAGATCATCTCCTCGTTGTTCGAGAGCGTAACCTCGACCTCGATGCCGGTTTCCTTGGTGAACTGGTCCATCACGTCCTTCGGAACGTAATCGGCCCAGGTCAGGAGCCGCAGCTTCTCGGCGGCCTGCGCCGAGCCGACGACCATGAGAGCGGCCAGTGCCGTAGCCAGCTTCAAGCCGGCGCGTTTCGTCAACATCCTCGTCCTCCAATGTGGTTGGGCATTTTTGCCCTTGTTCCCCAGTTGCAAAACTATATGACAGTTGAACGACGCGCTAGGGGGTTCGAAGCCGGCTCATAAACCCTTCGACGGCTGACAGCCTCCCCTCGCCCCGCTATGGGTATGCTTCCCTTGATGGAGCTTTCGCGATGCGCACCTTCTACCCCGAAATAGAACCCTACGATCACGGCATGCTCGATGTCGGCGACGGTCATCGGGTCTATTGGGAATTGTGCGGGAATCCGAAAGGAAAACCCGTGGTTTTCCTTCACGGCGGGCCGGGCGGCGGCTGCACGCCGACCCAGCGCAGGCTGTTCGATCCGGAGAAATACCGGATCCTGCTCTTCGATCAGCGCGGCTGCGGCCGCTCGACCCCCTATGCCAGCCTGGAGGCCAACACCACCTGGGATCTCGTGGCCGATATCGAGCGCCTGCGCGTCATGATCGGTGTGGACAAGTGGATGGTGTTCGGCGGCTCCTGGGGCTCGACCCTGGCGCTGGCCTATGCCGAGACCCATCCGGAGCGGGTGACCGAGCTGGTGCTGCGCGGGATCTTCACCCTCCGTCGCCCGGAGCTGCTCTGGTACTACCAGGAGGGCGCTTCCTGGATCTTCCCGGACAAGTGGGAGGGCTTCCTCGCGCCGATCCCAGAGGACGAGCGCGGCGACCTGATGGCCGCCTATCGCAGGCGCCTGATCGATCCCGATCCGGCCGTCCGGGCGAAGGCCGCCAGGGCCTGGAGCCTTTGGGAGGGCGAGACGATCACGCTCCTGCACAATCAGGATTACAGCGACCAGTTCGGCGACGAGCACTACGCGGTGGCGTTCGCCCGGATCGAGAACCACTACTTCGTCCATGAGGGCTGGTTCGAGGAAGGGCAGCTCATCCGCGACGCCCACCGGCTGAAAGACATTCCGGGCGTGATCATCCAGGGCCGCTACGACATCGCGACCCCGCCGAAGACCGCCTGGGATCTGCACAAGGCCTGGCCGGAAGCCCGCTTTATCATGGTGCCGGACGCCGGCCACGCGGTGAGCGAGCCTGGGATCACGCATTATCTCATCGAGGCGACGGACGCGTTCGCACAGATTTAGGGCGGACGCCGTCCGACGCGACGCAACCCTCCCGTCGTCCTCCGCACGTCATGGCCGGCTTCGTGCCGGCCATCTCGATGGGAAAAGCGCGGGTCTCAAACAAGTGGGATCACCGGGACAAGCCCGGTGATGACGTGAGAGGGTTGTACCGGGCAGTGCGAGGCAACACCCACAATAGCGTTGCAGCTCTTACTTCGCCGTCCAGCCGCCATCCATGGACAGGTTGGCGCCCGACATCTGGCTCGCGGCGTCCGAGCACAGGAACACGGCGAGCGCCGCCACCTGATCGACGGCCACGAACTGCTTGGTGGGCTGGGCTTCGAGGAGCACGTCGTTGATCACCTGCTCCTTGGTCATGTTGCGCGCCTTCATAGTGTCGGGAATCTGCTTCTCGACAAGCGGCGTCCAGACATAGCCGGGGCTGATGCAGTTGACCGTGATGCCGTCGGTCGCCACCTCGAGGGCCACCGTCTTGGTGAGGCCCGCGATGCCGTGCTTGGCCGCCACATAGGCCGACTTGAACGGCGAGGCGACGAGCGAATGGGCCGAGGCCGTGTTGATGATGCGGCCCCATTTGCGCGCCTTCATGCCGGGCACGGCGGCACGGATGGCATGGAACGCGGACGAGAGATTGATCGCGATGATCTGGTCCCATTTCTCGACCGGGAAATTTTCCACCGGCGAGACGAACTGGATGCCCGCATTGTTGACCAGGATGTCGACGCCCCCGAAGGTCCGCTCGGCGAGGCGGATCATCTCCTCGATCTCGTGCGGCTTCGACATGTCGGCCGCCGAATAGATTGCCCTGACGCCGAACTCGCTCTCGATGCCGGCCCGCTCCTTCTCGATGGCATCCGCATCGCCGAAGCCGTTGATGACCACGTTGGCGCCTTCCTTTGCGAAGGCCCGGGCGATGGCGAGGCCGATGCCGCTGGTCGAGCCGGTCACGACGGCTGTCCTGGATGTCAAAGTCATGCTCTACTCCATCAAAGCCTGGGCTCCAGGCATCATTGCAAGGGTGGCATACCACGGAGGGCGCCGCCGGGGTGAGCCTAGCAAAAAGAAGCATGCCGGGATGATCCCCCGGCAAGGCCCTCATCTGCTTCCGACGCATGGCGCCTTGGATCGACGCCCCGTTGCCGGATCGTCGGCAATATGAGATGCGGGATGTCGGGCCGTTCCGGATCGTCAACAGGTGCCTCGTGCCGACACCGAAAATACTTCCCTGCGGCGACAGTGCCGTGACCGTCGAGTTCGGAGAGACGATCGACCCGGACATCAACGGGATGGTTCTGGCGCTGGACGCCATCGTCAGGGCGCAGGCTCCCGCCGGCCTGATCGAGACGGTGCCGACCTACCGTTCCCTCACGATCCAGTTCGATCCGGCGACGACGGATTTCGACGCCCTCACCGGGCTCCTGGGTGACGCGACGAAGGACCTGGCCCCGCGCAGGGCGGTCGGCCGGCGCTGGCGCGTGCCGGTGGTCTATGGCGGCGAATACGGCATCGATCTCGACGAGGTCGCGGGCCTGCACGGCCTGACGCCCAGCCAGGTGATCGAGATCCATTCCTCGGCCGTCTACCGGATCTACATGATCGGCTTCCTGCCGGGCTTCACCTATCTCGGCGGCCTCGACAGGCGGATCGCCACGTCGCGGCGGCTCCATCCTCGGGCCAAGATCCCGGCCGGCACGATCATGATCGGCGGCGAGCAGGCGGGGATCGCCCCCATGGACATGCCGAGCGGCTGGCACAATCTCGGCCTGACGCCCGTCCGGCCCTATGCGCCCGGGCGCGATCCGGTCTTCCTGTTCGCGGCCGGCGACGAGATCGTGTTCGAACCCGTCGACGCCTCGCGCTGGGAGGCCCTGGAGAAGGCCGTCCGGGCCGGAGAGCCGGTCGCCGAGGAGGTGCGCCCATGACCGATCTCGTCATCAAATCCTGCGGCCCCATGACGAGCCTGCAGGATCGCGGGCGCATCGGCTACCAGGGCTTCGGCGTCTCCCCGTCCGGAGCCATGGACCGCCGCGCCCTGGCCGTGGCGAACACCCTCGTCGGCAACCCGCCCGAGACGGCGGCCGTGGAATTCATGAATCTCGGCGGCGCGTTCACCTGCGAGGGCGGGGACCTGCACGTGGCGCTCGCGGGCGCCGGATGCTCGCTGAGCATCGACGGAACGCCCGTTGCGCCGCAGACCTCCGTCGTGCTCAAGGAGGGGCAAAGTCTGGAGGTCGGCCATCCGCGCACCGGCACCTTCGCGTATCTGGCGGTCGCCGGCGGCATTGCGGTCGAGCCGGAACTCGGGAGCCTCTCGTTCCATCTGCGCTCCCGGCTCGGCGGCCTGAAAGGCTCGCCTCTGAAGGCGGGAGATCGCCTCCCCGCCCTCCCCGAGGCCCAGGACCGCGAGCCGATGCAGCTTGCCGTCGACCTCCTGGAGGAGACGGGCCCGATCCGGGTCATGCTCGGCCCGCAGGACGATTATTTCACGCCGGAAACTATTTCGTTGCTTCTGGAAAGTGAATTCACCGTCAGCCCGCAGGCCGACCGCATGGGCTTCCAGCTCACCGGTCCGCGCCTCGAGCATTCCCGGGGCTTCAACATCGTGTCGGACGGGATCGTGGACGGCCATATTCAGGTGCCGGGCAGCGGCCAGCCCATCGTGCTCATGCGCGACCGGCAAACGGCCGGGGGCTACCCGAAGATAGCCACGGTGATCAGCGCCGATCTCGCCCGTTTCGCGCAGCTGCGCCCGGGGATGGGCCTGCGCTTCGAGGCGGTGGAGCGGGACGCGGCCGTCGCGGCCGCACGCCGGCTCAAGGACTGGATCGCGTCTTTGCCCGCGAGCCTGACGCCCGTGCGATTCGCGCTCACGACCGAGCATCTGTTGAGCCGCAACCTGATCGGCGGCACGGTCGACGCGCTCGCGCCCGCCCCGGCCGACGTGAACGATTGAACGAAAAGGGCGCCGCACCCGCGACGCCCTGGTCTGCTTATTTCGCTTTTGTCTTGACGCCGCTTTCCTCGCTGCGGTCCGGCGCTCCAGCGGCCTTGGCCTCGCGGCGGCGCGCGTGCAGGATCCATTCGGTGTAGCCGTTGGGCTGTTCCGCGCCCTTGAAGATCAGATCGCAGGCGGCGTTCCAGGCCGGGCCCTCGAATTTCGGCGTCATCGGACGATAGAGCGGGTCGCCCCCGTTCTGCCGGTCCACCACGGCCGCCATGCGGCGCAGGGTCTCCATCACCTGGTCCTTGGACACGATGCTGTGGCGCAGCCAGTTGGCGATGTGCTGGCTCGAGATGCGCAAGGTGGCCCGATCCTCCATCAGGCCGACATCGTGGATGTCCGGCACCTTGGAGCAGCCGACGCCCTGGTCGATCCAGCGCACCACGTAGCCCAGGATGCCCTGGCAGTTGTTGTCGAGCTCCTGCTGCACCGCGTCCGGCGCCCAGTTCGACTGCGACACCGGAATGGTCAGGATGTCGGTGAGCTTCGCGCGCGGACGCTCCTTCAGCTCCTCCTGGCGCACGGGAACGTCAATCTCGTGGTAGTGCAGCGCATGAAGCGTCGCCGCGGTGGGCGACGGCACCCAGGCGGTGTTGGCGCCGGCCTGCGGATGGCCGATCTTCTGCGCCAGCATGTCGGCCATCTTGTCAGGCGCCGCCCACATGCCCTTGCCGATCTGTGCCTTGCCGGGCAGGCCGCAGAGGAGGCCCACATCCACGTTGTTGTCTTCGTAGGCTTTGATCCAGGCGGTCGACCTCATGTCGTTCTTGCGGATCATCGGGCCGGCTTCCATGGACGTGTGGATCTCGTCGCCGGTACGGTCGAGGAAGCCCGTGTTGATGAACACGATGCGGTCGCTCGCCGCCTTGATGCAGGCCTTGAGGTTGACGGTGGTGCGCCGCTCCTCGTCCATGATGCCCATTTTCAGCGTGTTGCGGGCAAGCCCCAGCATGTCCTCGACGGCGGCGAAGAGATCGTTCGCGAAGGCGACCTCGTCGGGCCCGTGCATCTTGGGTTTCACGATGTAGACCGAGCCCGCGCGGCTGTTGCGGATCGGCCCGGAGCCCTTCAGGTCGTGGATGGCGATGAGCGACGTGACGGCGGCGTCGAGGATGGTCTCGGGGATGTCCCGGCCTTCCTCGTCCAGCACCGCATCGGTGAACATGTGGTGGCCCACGTTGCGCACCAGCATGAGGCTGCGCCCGTGCAGGCGCAGTTCGCCGCTATTGGGCATGGTGTAGACCCGGTCCGGGTTGAGGTGGCGCTCGACGGTCTTGCCGCCCTTCTCGAAGGTCTCGACGAGGTCGCCCTTCATGAGCCCGAGCCAGGTGCGATAGATCTGCACCTTGTCCTCAGCATCCACCGCGGCGACCGAGTCCTCCAGGTCCATGATCGTGGAAATGGCCGATTCCAGCACCACGTCGGCGATGCCGGCGGGATCCTCGGCGCCAATCGGGTGCGAGCGGTCGATGCGGATGTCCAGGTGCAGGTTGTTGTGGCGCAGGAGCACGGAGGTCGGGTTGGCCGCCTCGCCCTGGTAGCCGATGAACTGGGTCGGATCGATCAGGCCGGTCTCGGTGCCGTCCTGCAGGGTGACGAAGAGCGCCCCGCCCTGGTCCGCATAGGAAACCGCGTCCCGGTGGCTGCCGGCGGCGAGCGGCGCCGCCCGGTCCAGCACCTCGCGGGCGCGCTCGACGACCTTGGCGCCGCGGGCCTTGTTGTAGCCGCCGGACCGGGGGGCGCCGTCCTCCTCCGGGATGGCGTCGGTGCCGTAGAGCGCGTCATAGAGACTGCCCCAGCGGGCATTGGCGGCGTTGAGCGCATAGCGGGCATTGGAGACCGGCACCACGAGCTGGGGGCCGGCGATCCGGGCGATCTCGTCGTCCACATGCTGTGTCTGGACGGTGAAATCCTCAGGCTCGGGCAGAACGTAGCCGATGTCGCGCAGGAAACGCTCGTAATCCGCCTGATCGAAGGCCTTGCCGGCCCGGCCGCGGTGGTACTCGTCGATCTGCGCCTGGATCCTGTCCCGGACGGCCAGAAGCTCGCGGTCGCGGGGCGCGAAATCCCGGACGAGCCCGGCGAGGCCGCTCCAGAAGACGGCGCTCGAAAGCCCCGTGCCGGCAATCGCCTCCCGTTCGATGAAATCGTGAAGAACCGATGCAACCTGGAGGCCGTTCGTCTGGACGCGCGTCATCGTTCCCGCTTTCGGTGGCTAAAGGACATTGCCTTAGCTTAAGGCGCTGTGACTAAAAATGAAGATCGCGTCCGCTTCCATGCGAAAAAGGGCGGACGATCGGGCCCGAATCCTATGCTTTAGATGTACGTCCGGCGGTCCGAATCGGGTCCGAAACAAAAAAGCCGCCTGAGCGGCGGCTGTTTTGGGAATTGGTGGAGCCAGGCGGGATCGAACCGCCGACCTCTTGCATGCCATGCAAGCGCTCTCCCAGCTGAGCTATGGCCCCATCTCGATCCGCGGTGCCGGGCACCGCGGGGTCTGCCGTGCTCGGCAGAGGCGTCTCTATAGTCGCCTCTGCTTCGAGGTTCAAGCCTCTTCGTCGTCTTCCAGATCGCTGTCGATCAGATCCGACACGTCGTCGTCGCCCTCTTCCTCGTCCTCGAGGAAGGTGTCGTCGTCGGCCACGTCGTCGCCCACGTCGATATCGTCGTCGACCGGGACGTCCTTCTCGTTCTCGCCGGCCTCGACCTCGTCGAGGGACACCATCTCCGGCCCGGTCGCCTCGAGCTCGGTCTCGTCGTCGTCATCGGGGGCGGCGGCGCGCGCCACCACGGGAGCGGCCACCCGGCTCATGGCCACGGCCTGGAAGACGGTGCCGCATTTCGGGCAGACGGCCGGGTCCTTGTTGAGATCGTAGAATTTCGCGCCGCAGCTCATGCACTGGCGCTTCAAGCCGAGTTCCGGTTTGGCCACGGGTGATTGCCTTGTGAGTGTGAATGGTCGGGAACGCTCCGTTAGTCGTGAGGGGGTGCCTTGTCAAATAGGAAATTGCAAGAGAGCCCCGGGCCTGCGCCAGCTTGCGCGTGACGGCGGGAAAACCGCATGTTAGGAGCCCGCCCTGATCAGAAGCCTCAAGGAACTCGAGCAAGGACCCGAGAATGTCGCACGCGCACGGATCGCCGTCACCGGTCGCCAGCAGGCCTGGAACGCCCCTGAAGGGGCGCATCCGCGTTCCCGGCGACAAGTCGATTTCTCACCGCTCCATGATCTTCGGCCTCCTGTCCATCGGCGAGACCCGGGTCGAGGGTCTGCTCGAAGGCGACGACGTGCTGCGCACGGCGGAAGCCTGCCGGGCTCTCGGAGCCGCCATCACCCGCGAGGCGCCCGGCCGGTGGCGGATCACCGGCGTGGGGATCGGCGGCCTGACCGAGCCCCAGGACGTTCTCGATTTCGGCAATGCGGGCACCGGCTCGCGCCTGATGATGGGCGTGGCCGGAAGCCATCCGATCACCTCGACCTTCGACGGCGACGCCTCCCTGCGCAAGCGTCCCATGCGCCGGATCCTCGATCCGCTCGTTCAGATGGGCGTGACCGTCGTGAGCGAGGCCGAGGGCGGACGGGTCCCGCTGACCCTCCGCGGCCCGAAGGAGACGATCCCGATCACCTATGAGACCCCGGCGGCCTCGGCCCAGATCAAGTCGGCGATCCTGCTCGCCGGCCTCAACTCCCCCGGCAGGACCACGGTGATCGAGCGCGAGGCGACCCGCGACCACACGGAACGGATGCTGCGCCATTTCGGAGCGAGCGTCGAGGTCGCCCCCCACGGGGCCGACGGCCGCGCCATCACGCTCCAGGGCCAGCCCGAGCTGCGCGGCACCGACATCGTGGTGCCGACCGATCCCTCCTCGGCGGCCTTCCCCCTGGTGGCGGCCCTGATCACGCCGGGCTCGGACGTGGTGCTCGAGGGCGTGATGATGAACCCCCTGCGCACCGGCCTCATCACGACCCTGATCGAGATGGGCGCCTCCATCGAGCGCCTGAACGAACGGGACGAGGGCGGCGAGACGGTCGCGGACCTGCGCGTCCGCCACAGCCGCCTCACCGGCGTGACGGTTCCCCATGCCCGGGCCCCGGCCATGATCGACGAATACCCGGTCCTGGCGGTCGCCGCCGCCTTCGCCGAGGGCACGACCCGGATGCAGGGGCTCCACGAGCTGCGCGTCAAGGAATCCGACCGGCTCGCGGCGGTTGCGGCCGGTCTGGCCGAGGCCGGCGTCGAGCACGAGATCCAGGGCGACGACCTGCTCGTTCACGGCTCGAACGGCAAGGTCCGGGGCGGCGGCAATCCGGTGGCGACCCATCTCGACCACCGCATCGCCATGTCGTTCCTGGTCATGGGCCTGGCCACGGCCCAGCCGATCACGGTGGACGACGGCGCCATGATCGCGACGAGCTTTCCTTCCTTCATCCCGCTCATGCGCGAGCTCGGCGCCACGATCCAGGATTAAGCTGGCCATGATCATCGCCATCGACGGCCCCGCCGCCTCGGGCAAGGGAACCCTGGGCCGGCGCCTGGCCGAGCATTACGGCTTCGCCCATCTCGACACCGGCCTGCTCTACCGGGCGGTCGCCCGCGTGCTCATGGACCGGGGCATTCCGCTCACGGACCGGGATGCGGCCGCGGAGGTGGCCCGGAACCTGGACGTCAGCCATCTGGAGGACGACTCACGCCTGCGCGGCGCCGCCATGGGCGAATCCGCCTCCGTGGTGTCGGCCTACCAGCCGGTCCGGGATGCCCTGCTGGCCTTCCAGCGCCAGTTCGGCGCCCAGGCGCCGGGCGCGGTGCTCGACGGCCGGGACATCGGGACCGTGGTCTGCCCGGATGCGGACGTGAAGCTCTTCATCACGGCCGCCCCGGAGGAGCGGGCGCGCCGGCGTCACCGGGAGCTGCTGAGCCGGGGCGAGCAGGCGGAATACGAGACGATCCTGGTGGATATCCGCCGCCGGGACGAGCGCGACATGAACCGCAGCACCGCTCCGCTCAAGGCGGCTGCCGATGCCATGACCCTGGACACGACGCATCTGGATGCCGACGGCGCCTTCCAGGCCGCGCTCGATCTCGTGGAGCGCCGGCAGCCTTCGAAGACCCGCGGTTAGACCTCCTTCAATTCTCCGTCATCGCCGGGCTTGTCCCGGTGATCCCGCTCCTGTCGTGCGCCGCGCCTTTCCGATCGGGATGGCCGGCACAAGGCCGGCCATGACGGGGAGCCCATGACGGGGAGGAATGCGCCCGCCCCGTGTCTCCCTGCGATCGAGGGACGGACCGGAATCCCCGCCATCGTCATACCGGAGGCCGCCCCTGGTCCCGGCCTGTCCTTGCCTTACTTTCAGAAGCTGGCACACTTCCATGACCTATCCGGCTCCGAGAAGGAGATACCGATGGTTCGTTCCGGCTTCATCCGTCTCGTCGCAGGGCTGGCCTGTCTTTGCGCGCTCGTGGCTCTGCCGGCCCAGGCCCAGACGGAGACCGAAGTCGACCTCGCTCTCGTCCTGGCGGTCGACATCTCCTTCTCCATGGACACGGACGAGCAGGCCCTGCAGCGGGAGGGCTTCGCCCAGGCGTTCCGGTCCAAGCTCGTCCACGATGCGATCCGCGGCGGAATGCTGGGCCGCATCGCCGTCACCTACATGGAATGGGCCGGCTCGCCGGACCAGAAGGTGATCGTTCCCTGGACGGTTCTCGACAATTCCGAGAGCCTGATGGCCTTTGCGGACAAGATCGCGTCCACGCCCCTGCGCCGGGCGCAGAGGACCTCGATCTCCAGCGCCATCGATTTCAGCGTGAAGCTTCTCGAGGAGAGCGGCATCAACGCGACCCGGCGGGTCATCGACGTGTCGGGGGACGGCCCCAACAACCAGGGGCGGCTCGTGATCGAGGCCCGGGACGCGGCCCTCGCCAAGGGGATCACCATCAACGGCCTGCCGATCATGCTGCGCCAGCCCGGCTATCTCGACATTCCGGATCTCGACATCTATTACAAGGACTGCGTCATCGGCGGCCAGGGTTCGTTCACCGTTCCGGTGCGCGAGCGCGACCAGTTCATCGAGGCGATCAAGACCAAGATCCTGCTGGAAGTCGCCAACCTGATGCTTGACCGGCCCCTGATTGACCGCATCCAGTCCCCTCCGCGCACCAACTGCATGGCCGGCGAGATGCAGTGGCGTGACCGCTGGAGCAATTGAACTGTCCTGCCCATGAAACAACTGACGCTGGCGCTCGTGGCCCACGACGCCAAGAAGGACGACATGGCCAACTTCGTGGCCAAGTATGAAAACGACATCCGCCCCTTCGCCCTCTTCGCCACCGGCACCACCGGCGGGCGCGTCATGGAACGCTGCCCGTCCCTCTCGGTCACGCGGTTGAAGAGCGGCCCGCTCGGCGGCGACCAGCAGATCGGCGCCATGATCGCCGAGGGAGAGATCGACGCGCTGTTCTTCTTCGTCGATCCGCTCTCGCCCCATCCCCACGACGTGGACGTGAAGGCGCTGATGCGTCTCGCCCTCGTCTACAACATCCCCATGGCGCTGAACCCCGCCACGGCGGAACGGCTGATCGAGTCGTTCCGAGATTAGCGGATCACGTTCTCGTCCTTCGCGCGGAGAGCCGAAGGTAAGAGTCGCATTGTCGGAACTCTGTGCCTGAAGACCGGCAATGCACGACCACGTCATCACCGGCCTTTTGCCGGTGATCCCGACCCGAAGAAGCGCTGCGCTTCACCGGATCGAGATGGCCGGTTCAAGTCCGGCCATGACGGAAAGGTGCCCCCCGGTCGGACCGCCCCGCGAGCTTCTCACGCCCCGCGCGGCTTGGCGCGCCGCGTCGGCGGAGCCGTCAGCGGGTCCTCGGGCCAGGGATGCTTGGGATACTGCCCGCGCATGTCGGCCCGCACCGCCGCCCAGGAGCCGCGCCAGAAGCCCGGCAGGTCGCGGGTGATCTGAATCGGGCGGTGGGCCGGGGACAGCAGGTGCAGGATGAGCGGCACGCGCCCGGCCGCGATGGTCGGATGCTTGTCGAGGCCGAACAGCTCCTGCACGCGCACGGCCAGAACGGGCCCCTCCTCGGCTCCGTAATCGATCGGGATCTGCGATCCGGTCGGCACCTCCACATGGGTCGGCGCCTCCGTCTCGAGACGCCGCTGCAGGTTCCAGGGCAGGAGCGCGCGCAGGGCCTCGCTCAGGAGATCGGGGCCGATGTCGTTCAAGCCGGCTCTGCCGACGAGATGGGGCGCCAGCCATTCCTGGGCCGTCCGGCTCAGGGCCTCGTCGGACAGGTCGGGCCATTCCTCGCCCTCGGCCTTGCGGAGGAACATCACGCGCTCCCGCCATTGCGCGAGCGCCTTCGACCACGGCAGGGCGTCGAGCCCCAGGGACACGAGACCTTCGGCCAGGGCCCGCGCCGCCTCGTCGGTCGCCGGTACTCTCAGAGGACGTTCGTTCAGGAGCAGGGCTCCGAGACGGCGGACGCCGCGCGCCCGGAGAGCCTTTGCCTGTCGGTCGAAGACGATCTCGTCACGCTGCTCGATCATCGCGCCGAACAGGCGGTCGATCTCGTCGGGCGACAGGGCGGCGGCGGCCAGAATGCGCGCCGAGGCGGCCCCGCCGGCGATCTCCGCGACGGCGAGGAAAGGCTCCCGCGCCAGCCGTTCATGCGCTTCGAGCGCGGCGCCGCGCCCGTTGGCCATGAGGTACTCGCCCGGTTTGCCCCGCGCCTTCGCAATCCGGTCGGGAAAGGCCAGCGTCATCAGCGCGCCGAAGGAATGCGGGTCGCTGGTGGCTGCGCGTGCCCCGCCCTTCGCCCAGCCCTCCGCCATGCGCCGCATGTCCTGCGCCCTGCCCGACCGGTCGCGCCGGAAGCGCTCGACCCGGTCGGCGAGGTCGACCGCGTCGCCACCCAGGCCGCGCTCGACGAGAACGGCCGCGAGATCCGCCGCTTCGCGCGCCTGCCCGCTTTCGCCCGCGGCCAGAACCATGCGGGCCAGGCGCGGCGGCAGGGGCAGGTCGCGCAGGCGCCGGCCCGTGTCGGTGATGCGTCCGTCGGCATCGAGAGCGCCGAGCTGCTGCAGCAGCGTCCGGGCTTCCTTAAGGGCCGGCGCCGGCGGCGGATCGAGAAAGGCGAGCGCCGTCGGGTCGGCGACGCCCCAGGCAGCGCAGTCGAGGAGCAGGGGCGCGAGATCGGCCGAGAGGATCTCCGGCCGGGCGAAGGGTTCGAGCGCGCCGGTGGCGGCCTCTTCCCAGAGTCGGTAGCACACGCCCGGCTCGGTGCGGCCGGCGCGGCCCCGGCGCTGATCGGCGGCGGCGCGGGAGACGCGCACCGTCTCCAGGCGCGTGAGCCCGATATTCGGCTCGTAGACCGGCACTCGGGCGAGCCCCGAATCGATCACGACCCGGACGCCCTCGATGGTGAGCGAGGTCTCGGCGATGGAGGTGGCGAGCACCACCTTGCGCCGTCCGGGCTTGGCCGGACTGACGGCGAGATCCTGCTCGCCTCGCTCCAGGGCGCCATAGAGCGGCGCGAGGTCGACCGCGGGATCGGAGATGCGCTCGCGCAGCAGGGTCTCGACCCGGCGGATCTCCCCCTGCCCCGGCAGGAAGACCAGGATGGAGCCGCTCTCGGCCCTCAAGCCGCGCATGACCGCATCCGCCACCTGCTCGTCGATGCGCCGGTTGGGATCGCGCCCCAGATAGCGGGTCTCGACCGGATAGGCGCGGCCTTCCGACTCCACGACGGGAGCTTCGTCCAGCAGCCTCGCCACCCGGGCTCCATCCAGGGTCGCCGACATGACGAGGAGGCGAAGATCCTCCCGCAGGCCTCCCTGCGCATCGAGAGCGAGCGCAAGGCCGAGATCCGCATCGAGGGAGCGCTCGTGGAACTCGTCGAAGAGCACGGCCGCAACGCCGTCGAGGGACGGATCGTCCAGGATCATGCGGGCGAAGACGCCCTCGGTGACGACCTCGATGCGCGTCTTGCGGCTGATCTTGGAGCCCAGGCGGACGCGCAGGCCCACGGTTTCCCCAACCGCCTCTCCGAGCGTCTGCGCCATGCGGGCGGCGGCAGCCCACGCGGCCAGGCGCCGGGGCTCCAGCACGATGATCTTTCCCCCGTTCGCCCAGGGCTCGTCGAGAAGCACCAGCGGCACCCTGGTGGTCTTGCCGGCCCCGGGAGGGGCGACGAGCACGGCGTTGGGACCCGTGCGCAGGCGCGCCGTCAGATCCGCGAGGACGTCGTCGATCGGAAGGGAGGTGTCGAAAACCCGCATGCCGCCTGATGGCGCAAGCGAGCCGGGAGAGCAAGGGGCTTGGGACGTGCTGTCATTCCCGGCCTATGGCCGGCGGAGCAACACCCGCCTCGTCATGGCCGGGGCGGGCCCGGCCATGATGATTGGAAAGGCCCGGCGCATCACAGAAGCGAGGTCACCGGCACAAGGCCGGTGATGGACGTGGGAGCGATGTCACACCGGAAAGCCGTAGTCCCGCAGTTCCGCCGCCAGATCGATCCCGTCGGCGCAGTGGATCGCCTGCATGCCGATGACGCGGGCGGCCTCCACATTGGCGCTGGAATCGTCGATGAACACGCAGTCTTCCGCCTTCAGCCCATACCGGTCGAGCAGCAGACGGTAGATGGCGGGATCGGGCTTGAGGAGGCGCTCGTCGCCCGACACGACTATGCCGTCAAACCCTGACAGGAACGGGAAGCGCTTCTGGGACTGGATGAACTTGGGGCCGGAAAAATTCGTGATGCAGTAATTGGGAACGCCGGCTTCCCGCAGGCGCAGCAGCAGGTCCACATGCTCCTCGAAGATTCCGGAAACGGTCTCGTCCCAACGCTCGTGGAACGCCCGGATCTGGGTCTCGTGCGTCGGGTGATCCTTGACGAGCAGAGCCACGGCCTCGTCCCAGTCGCGCCCCCGGTCCTGCTCCACGTTCCAGTCCGGGGTGCAGACATGGGCGAGGAACCACTCCATCTGGCCCTCGTCGTCGAAGATCCGGCGATAGAGATTGCGCGGGTCCCAGCGCAGCAGGACGTTGCCGATGTCGAACACGACGGTGGTAGGCTGCCCCATGCTCTCGATGCTTTCCTTGACCTCTCGTCGGTGAGGTTTAGCCGTCCGAGGGCACTCGCGCCACTCTCATCATTGAGGGGCAGACGCCGAAATCCGAGCGACTGGACAGGCCTGACCATGAACCGGGGCTGACGCTTGGCCGCGCGAGAGGCGAACTCCCTCCATGACGAGCCATGGAGGGAGCCGGGCGGACTTCAGCCGCCGATATTGTAGGCCGCGAGCGCCGCCATGTTGACGATGTCGCTGTCGGTGGCGCCGAGGGAGACGATCTGCACCGGCTTGTCGAGACCGACCACGAGCGGGCCGAGCACCATCGCGCCGCCGAGCTCCTGCAGCATTTTGGTCGAGATCGAGGCCGAATGAAACGCCGGCATGACGAGCACGTTCGCCGGTCCCTTGAGGCGGGAGAACGGGTATTGCGCCATCACGTCCCGGTTGAGCGCCACGTCGGCCGACATCTCGCCGTCATACTCGAAATCGACCCGCATATCGTCGAGGATCTCGACGGCCTCCTGGATCTTCTCCGCGCGCTCCGCTTTCGGATGGCCGAAGGTCGAGAACGAGAGAAGCGCCACCCGCGGCTCGTAGCCGAGGCGGCGGGCGACGCCGGCGGACTCGATAGCGATCTCCGCGAGTTCCTGCGCGCTGGGCATCTCGTGAATGGCGGTGTCGGCTACGAGAACCGTGCGGCCGCGCGCAAGGCACAGAGACACGCCGATGACGCGGTGCCCGGGCTTGGCGTCGATCACGTGGCGCACGTCGGCGAGCGCCGTCGAGTAGTTGCGGGTCGCGCCCGTCACCATGGCGTCCGCATCGCCCAGGGCCACCATCGAGGCGGCGAAGTGGTTGCGGTCCTGGTTGATCATGCGCTGGCAGTCGCGGAACAGGTAGCCCTTGCGCTGCAAGCGCTCGTACAGAAACTGCGCGTAGGTCGCGTTGCGCTGGGACAGGCGCGCGTTGTGGATCTCGATGCCCTCGCGGCCTTCGAGCTCGATTCCCGCCTGAGTGGCCGTTTCCTGGATGCGATCCTCGCGGCCGACCAGAATGGCCTTGCCGAGGCCCTGGTTGACGAAGGACAGGGCCGCGCGGATCACCTGCTCCTCCTCGCCCTCCGCAAACACGACGCGCTTCGGGAACTTGCGTACGCGCTCGAAGATGCGGTTGAGGGTGCCGGCCACCGGATCGCGTCGCGCGGAGAGCTGGGCCTTATAGGACCGCATGTCGACGATCGGACGGCGCGCGACGCCCGTGTCCATGGCGGCTCGCGCCACCGCCATGGGAATGGTGTGGATCAGGCGCGGATCGAAGGGCACCGGGATGATGTACTCGCGCCCGAAGCGGGGACGCGAGCCCTGATAGGCGGCCGCCACTTCATCCGGGACATCCTCGCGGGCGAGCTCCGCCAGCGCCTGGGCGGCGGCGATCTTCATCTCCATGTTGATGGTCGTGGCCTGAACGTCGAGCGCGCCGCGGAAGATGTAGGGAAAGCCCAGGACATTGTTGACTTGGTTCGGATAATCGGAGCGGCCCGTCGCGATGATGACGTCGTCGCGTATGCGCGCCACTTCCTCCGGGGTGATCTCCGGGTCCGGGTTGGCCATGGCGAAGATGATCGGGTTGGGCGCCATGGAGCGGATCATCTCGTCAGTGAACGCCCCCTTGGCCGAGAGGCCGAACACCGCATCGGCGCCGTTCAGCGCATCCGCGAGAGTGCGGGCGTCCGTCTGGGCCGCATGGGCGGATTTCCACTGGTTCATGCCCTCGGTGCGGCCCTGGTAGATCACGCCCTTGGTGTCGCAGAGGATGACGTTGTTGGGCGCAAAGCCCATGGCTTTCAGGAGCTCCGTGCAGGCGATGCCGGCGGCGCCCGCGCCGTTCACCACGAGCTTGGTCTTCGCCATGTCGCGGTCGGTCAGATGGAGCGCATTGATGAGGCCCGCCGCCGCGATGATGGCCGTGCCGTGCTGATCGTCATGGAACACGGGAATGTCCATCAGTTCCCGCAGGCGTTCCTCGATGATGAAGCATTCCGGCGCCTTGATGTCCTCGAGATTGATGCCCCCGAAGGACGGGCCGAGATAGCGCACGCAGTTGATGAAGGCGTCCGCATCCTCCGTGTCGACCTCGAGGTCGATCGAATCCACATCGGCGAACCGCTTGAAGAGAACGGACTTGCCCTCCATGACCGGCTTCGAGGCGAGCGCCCCGAGATTGCCGAGGCCCAGGATCGCGGTCCCGTTCGAGATCACCGCCACCATGTTGGACCGGGTGGTATAATCGAAGGCCAGGGACGGGTTTTCCGCAATCGCCAGCACCGGCACCGCGACGCCCGGCGAGTAGGCGAGCGACAGGTCGCGCTGGGTCGCCATGGGTTTCGTCGGGACGACTTCGAGCTTTCCGGGTCGTCCCTGGGCGTGGAACTGCAGCGCCTCCTGATCGGTGAAGGTGGGACGCTTGCGGCGGATCGGGCGCTGATCGTCGGTCATGAGATATGGTTTCTTTTGTTGCGGGGCGTTTCCAAAGGGGGATGCGACCTTAAGGCATAGGGGGCGCCTTCCTCAAGACTTGTCCACATCCGCCCTTCGGACCCCATGACACGGATGAAAGGGCGGGCCGGCTTTGCTAAACAGGGTGGATGTCGTCCCAAGCCGCCTACAAATCCCCCGAGACCACCTCGCCGAACGCCGCGCCGGCCTCCGCGCCCGCGCAGGACAGCCGCGTCACGCCCATGATGGCGCAGTACATCGAGATCAAGGCGGCCAATCCGGACAGCCTGCTCTTCTACCGGATGGGCGATTTCTACGAATTGTTCTTCGAGGATGCCGAAATCGCCAGCCAGGCGCTCGGCATCGTGCTGACCAAGCGGGGCAAGCACCAGGGGCAGGACATCCCCATGTGCGGCGTGCCCGTGGAGCGGGCGGACGACTACCTGCAGCGGCTCATCGGCCTCGGCCACCGGGTCGCGGTCTGCGAGCAGACCGAGGATCCGGCCGAAGCCAAGAAGCGTGGCTCGAAATCCGTCGTGCGCCGCGACGTGGTCCGCCTCGTCACCCCCGGGACGATCACCGAGGAGCGCCTGCTGGAGCCGGGCCGGGCCAATTATCTGCTGGCCATCGCCCGCCGCCGCGCCTCCGATACGCAATGGTGCTACGGCCTGGCCGCCGTCGACATATCCACAGGCCATTTCGTGCTGAGCGAAACCGACGGCACGGGCCTGTCCGCCGAGATCGCCCGCTTCGAGCCGCGCGAGATCCTGGTGCCGGACGTCATTCACGACGATCCGGAGCTCAGGAGCTTCTGGCAGGAGACCCGTGCATCCATCACGCCGCTGTCCCGCGAGGGCCTCGATCCGGCCTCCGCCGAGCGGCGGCTCAAGGATTATTTCGGAGTCGCGACCCTCGACGCCTTCGGGGCCTTCAGCCCGGCCGAGATCACCGCTGCGGGCAGCGCCCTCTTCTACGTCGAGAAGACGCAGATCGACAGCCGCCCGGCCCTGAACCCGCCCGCCCGAGACACCTCCGGGGCGGCGCTTGCGATCGATGCCGCCACCCGGGCCAATCTGGAGCTGACCCGCACCCTTTCCGGCGAGCGGACGGGGAGCCTGCTCGCCACCATCGACTGCACGGTGACGCCGGGCGGCGCCCGGCTTCTCGCGGAGCGTCTCGCCGGCCCCCTCACCCATCCGGGCCAGATCCGGGACCGGCAGGATTCGGTCACGGCCCTCGCGGAGAACAACGACCTGCGCGACCGCCTGCGGCGCATCCTCAAGCGCTCGCCCGATCTGGCCCGCGCCCTCTCCCGGCTGAGTCTCGGGCGCGGCGGACCGCGCGACCTGGCCTGCGTGCGCGACGGCCTGTTCGCGGCCCGCGAACTCGGTCTCGAACTGGCGATCGCCCCCAATCTGCCGACGGAGCTGTCCGCAGCCGCGCAGGTGCTCCAGGGTCTTCGCACGGACGTGGCGGACCGGCTCGCGGCTGCCCTTGCCGACGAGTTGCCCCTGCTCAAGCGTGATGGCGGCTTCGTCCGCGCGGGGTTCGACCCGGCCCTCGACGAGCTGCGCGACCTGCAGCAGGATTCCCGCCGCTTCATCGCGGCCCTTCAGGCGCGCTACGCCACCGAGACCGGCTGCCGCTCCCTGCGCGTCAAGCACAACCACATGATCGGCTACTTCGTGGAGGTGCCGCAGAATGTGGGTGAGGACCTGCTGAAGGAGCCGTTCAAGGATGTCTTCGTCCACCGCCAGACCATGGCGGGCGCCATGCGCTTCTCCACGCTGGAGCTCGGCGAGCTCGAAGCGAAGATCGCGTCTGCGGCCGACCGGGCGCTGAAGATCGAGCTCGCCCTCTTCGACGAGATGGTGCAGGCCCTGCTGGACCTGGCAGGCGACGTGGCGGCTGCCGCCGAAGCCATTGCGGTCATCGACGTGACTGCGGCTCTCGCCGACCTCGCCATGCGACTGGACTGGACGCGGCCCGTCGTCGACACCAGCCTCGCCTTCACCGTCAAGGGCGGCCGCCACCCGGTCGTCGAGGCAGCCCTCAGGCGCGAGGGCACGCCCTTCATCGCCAACGATTCGGACCTGTCAGGGAAAAGCGCCGGCCATATCCTGCTGATCACCGGCCCCAACATGGGCGGCAAGTCCACCTATCTGCGCCAGAACGCGCTGATCGTGGTGCTGGCCCAGATGGGATCCTACGTGCCGGCCAAGGAGGCCCATATCGGCATCGTCGACCGGCTCTTCTCCCGCGTGGGCGCTGCTGACGATCTGGCGCGGGGCCGCTCGACATTCATGGTCGAGATGGTGGAGACCGCCGCGATTCTCAACCAGGCAACCGCGCACTCGCTCGTCATCCTCGACGAGATCGGCCGCGGCACCGCCACCTTCGACGGTCTCTCCATCGCCTGGGCGGCCATCGAGCATCTGCACGAGTCCAATCGCTGCCGGGCCCTGTTCGCCACCCATTTCCACGAGCTGACCGCCCTCGCCGAGCGGATGCCGCGCATTTCCAACGCGACCCTGAAGGTAACCGAATGGAACGGCGAGGTGGTGTTCCTGCACGAGGTGGTGCCGGGCGCCGCCGACCGTTCCTACGGGCTGCAGGTGGCGCGTCTGGCCGGCCTGCCCGCCCCCGTCGTCGAACGGGCGAAGACGATCCTGAGCGAGTTGGAGAAGTCGGACCGCGAAGCACCCAAGCGCGCCCTTTTCGACGACCTGCCCCTGTTTGCGGTTCCCGCCCGCGCCGAGCCGGTGCCGCCTCCGAAGCATGACGTCCTGCGGGAGGCGCTCGATGCCCTGGATCCCGACGCGATGACGCCGCGCGAGGCGCTCGATGCGCTCTACCGCCTCAAGGCGCAGAGATAGCCTGCGGCATCGGGGGAGGCGTATCAGGAGACCTGCGAATTACGCTCACGAGGGGCTGCGCCGAAAGGGACGAAGGTCACCGTCCGTGCATCGTCGGGCTCACGCAGCTGCCCGGCCGTGACATAGCCTAAGGCCTCGCGGACACCGCGTTCCGTGTAGGGCTTGGCGATCACCCCCCAGGCGCCGGCGAAATCCTCCGGGATGCGCTTGGTGTTCGCCGTCATGAACAGCACGGTGACCTGGAGCTCGGCTGCGAGGCGGCGCGCGACATCGACCCCTGTGGGCCCATCGGCCAGATGGATGTCGACGAAGGCCAGATCAGGCTTGAGTTCGCGGCCACGGGCAAGAGCCTCCCCGGAGGAAGCCGCGATCGCGACGACGTCGTGGCCCAGATCCTGCAGCAGGCTTTCGAGCTCGAGCGCGATCAGGATCTCATCCTCGACGACGAGGATACGCAACGGCTTCTCGCTACTCAAACCGGGTCTCCTCCGCGTCGACGGGTATCACGATCTCAGCGCGTGTACCTGGCTCCCTGTCGTGCCAAGTCAACCGCCCCTTCAACTGATGGACCAACATCGTGATCAAGGTTTTTCCAAAACTTCCCTCGGGCGGAGGCGAATGATCGAGGCCGACGCCATCGTCCTCGACGGCGATTTGCACGCCGTTTTCGACCCGCTCGATTGCGATTGTCAATCGGCCCCGGCGGCCGTTTGGGAAAGCATGCTTAACCGCATTGCCGACCACCTCGTTCAGCAGAAGAGCCAGAGCGGCCGCCTTGGCGGCCGGAACGCCGAGGGGCTCGGCCTGAAGGTCGAGATCGACCTGCCCCTTCGGCAGGGTCGCGGCCAGGTCACCGGCGAGTTCCGTGGCGAACTCCTTCAGGTTGAACCGGGTCGTGTCCCCGGCCCCATGGAGGAGCCGGTGCGCTGCTGCGAGTGCGCCGACCCGCTCGGCCAAGTCCTGGAGGACCTTTCGCGCTTCCGGGTCCTGAAGACGTCGCGCCTTCAGGAGGACCAGGGAGGCGATCATCTGGAGGGAGTTCTTGGCCCGATGCTCGACTTCGTGGAGCAGCGCCGTCTTCTGCTCGAGCGCCAGGCGAAGATCCTGGATCCGCCGCTCGGCCTTCTCGTCCAGGAGCGTCCCCGCGTCAAAGCGATCCCGGTCGGGCGGCTTCGTCGCGCCGGCGCCGTTCAGCAGCACGGTCACCGACCGCAGCTGGCCGGCCTCGTCATGGACCGGTGAGAGGGACAAGGTGCTCCAGAACGGGGATCCGTCCGTCCGGCGCCCCCGGAAGGCGGTTTCGAGCGCCTCTCCGCGACGCAACGCGGCATCGATCGCGCTGAAGGACGCCGGACCCGCATCGGGGGCCTGAAGCAGGTGCCAGCCGCGGCCGAGCACCTCGTCCGGGGAATGGCCGGTCAGATCGAAGAAGGCCGGATTCGCGAAGACGACGGGAGCCGGCGTCCGGCTCGGGTCGACCATCAGGACGGGCACGCGCAAGGAATGGAAGGCGGCCCTGAAGGAGGCCTCCTGGGAGTCCGACGGTGCAACGTGGGTTTCGGCCAGCATTACGATCTCTGGACGCCGTTCGAGATCTCGTGGACAAACCGCGCTTTCCCGCCTGAGAAGAAAATCTGCCCCATCGATGGTAGAACCCTTGCGCCTGCGCGATTTTTCCGAGGCTTGACTCGCAGCGCAGTAGGACTCAACGCGATGGCGGCGGCAGGGTTCCGCCGGTTCGACAGGCCACCCGTTGATGCAACACTATCGCGTTTTGGTCGAGTGCGCTAACATCGGTTCCGTCAGGGAGAAAGAGCCGGATGGTTACGCGCGTTTCCACTGTTGCGTTCGAAGGAATCGAGGCGCGGGCAGTCGATGTTCAGGTCCAGATCACGCCCGGCACCGTCGCGTTCACGATCGTCGGCCTGCCCGACAAGGCGGTGGCGGAATCCCGCGAGCGCGTCCGCTCAGCCCTGATCGCCTCCGGCCTCGCCCTGCCGGCAAAGCGGATCACGGTCAATCTCGCCCCGGCCGATCTGCCGAAGGAAGGCCGATTTTTGACTCTTGTCCACGCTATCATCTGAGCTAAGAAATTGTTTTGCATGAAGTTTTCTCGGCGGTCTAGAAAGTAGGCTATCCGTAAGCCCCTCGACGTTGGCCGCGTCAAAATGCCTCGATTCAATCTTACACACATAATAGTCTTATGAGACTTTGCTCCTAATAAAGGCTTATGGACTTAGTACCTTTTTAAGGAATGCCTCGAAGGATTTAGGCCTCCCTACGTCAGGAGGCTAGCGTGAACAAAGCGGTTGCGACTGAATTACCGGCGCATGTCCTGCTCAACCAACCATGTACAGACCCCCGGGAACGTCCAGGAGTGCCAGGCCAGTCCGTTCGCTTGAATGGTAAGCTACATGATTTCAGCGCGCTGATCCCACTCTATGGAGCTTCGTTTACAGAGCGATTACTCGATGCGTTCGCCCGGAAATACGCCCACGACACAGCATCCACCACCGAAAAGCGTTGCGGAAATCTACGCAAGTTTCTCCTCTACCTAGCAGGTTTTGCGGCAGAATCCTCAAACCGGAACACGGCGGCCGCACTAACCTATAGAGCTCTCGTTGAGAACCAACAGGAATCCATTACGTCAACGCAATGGATCGATACGGTTGACGTGTTCGTCAGTCGGCTCAGGGATTTCACCGACCATTCGGTCGTCAGGAGCAGTAATCCACTCACACGACAGAACATCATTGAGAGCTTATCAATCCCACTGCAGCATTTAGCGCAGGAGGGGCTTTGGCCTGAAATCGGCGCTCTACGCGGGCTTTCCGGATCGCGCGTGTCACGCGGAGCGAACATTCCATCGCTCGGAGAACTCCAGAGCTCGACAGAGACATCCGAAACCAATTCCAAGAACGAGGCCATCTATGGGGCAGTCAACGAGCACAATCGAGAACGTCTGCTCCGCCTTAGATCCCTCTGCGAGGACGCATTGTTTGAGGAGGAAGCGGCCTTCGATCGCCGACTCAAATTGTTGGCAGCTCCGGGCCAGCCCTCGCTTAGGGAAATCCGCGCAGCCATTCCTCTCATCCCCTTCTCATACGCCAGATCTGAACGTGAGCCTGTGTTGCATCCAAAGGTCCAGATGTGTTTTCCCCTGGACGACGGTGATCGCCGGCTTGGCTCACTCCTTCGTTACATTATCTCTGATCACGAAGGCGTCTTCAAACTGCAGGAGCTTGACTATCCGCTTCAACTCGTCGTCTCCCGCTGCGGCGGCACTGCCAGGGTGATGAGCCACCTTGAGGGGGGAGGACGAGCCCTCCTCGCAGCCTATACGCTCATCCTTATCGATACCGGCATCAACATTCAGCCCTGCGATGATCTCGCTGCGGACCCATTCGTAGGGAAGGCCCGATACGGCAAGATCCAACTCCGCCAAATTGGCTCAGTGAAAAACCGCGCACGCTACAAGGCAGTGACAGGCAACATCATCGAGATCACCCCGGGTGAGGAAGGCGAGGCGGACGACGAGATCCTGGAAGTTCCCACCATCGTGCCCAACTCGCGCATCTCATCCGCAAAGGCAATCGAAGTATGGCTGAAGCTCTCAGCCCCCCCGCGGGAACGAGCGCGACGCGCCGGCAATTCAGACGCAAACTACCTTTGGATTATTCGAAATGGCCACTACCCCAAAGAAGTCCGAAGGTATCTGGAGCATTCTTGGAAACGATGGTGGACTGAGTTCCTTGAGGAGCATTCCAAGGATCCCGTCATCGGGGGCCTTCCCATTCAAAGGCGGATGATCCGCACAACTGTCCTCCAGCTGCGTGATGCTCAGCACGGCGGCGACGCGGAAGTTGTTGCTCTCCTTTCGGGCCAAAGCGGCGGACGTACTGCCTCGCGTCACTATCTGAACAGAGCATACATCCGACAAATATTGGACGACAGGATACGCGAGTTTCAGAACCTGTTCGAAGCGAGTGTGGCTGGCGATAGCCCCGACCGCCCAGGTCAACTAGGGCTTTTACCCGAAGAATTTCACGAACGGCGCACCCGTGCTGTTGATACGGGGCTTGGTCTGACCTGCTTAGATCCTACCGCTGGTGTGCAACCCGGAACTAAAGAATCGATTTGTAAGCGGTTGGACGCCTGCAGCACATGCCCAATGCTGCGATTTGTCCCGACACACCAATCGATCGAGGCACTTGCTCTCTTCCACGAGTCCCTCAAACGGACAGAAGAGGAGTTTATTGCAAGGAATCCGGAACGCTGGGTTCGCGTCTGGCTCCCCGCCCTTGCACTCTGTACGGTGCTCTTGAACCTCCTCATGTCTGGCCCGAAACAGGCACTCGTGCAGCAGAGTCTCGAGTCTGTGAAGGATGGGCTGGATCAAGGCTCTCTTGTACTCTTTCGCCCTTGGTAGGATCCACGATGGCTCCCCGTACAACACGTTTCATTGATTCCAATTCACCCGGAACTCTGCACGACCAAATCATTGGTGGGCTAGCGGCGCCATCATGGTTGCGTGAAGGTTCACTGCTCGATAATCGATGGACTATTGGAACCGAAGATTCCCAAAAGCGGCGCAACACAGATTTTGCGCTGCGCTTCGACACTGTCTTGGCGCCGGGCTTGCGACTAAGTGATCCCCGTTGTGAGCACGATTCTATAACAGCGAAGGTGCTCGTCTACTGGTCTCTTTCGCCGAGTGAAGGATCGCACTCGTCCGGCGCATCAGTTTCAATTCTTCACCGAAACTATATTCAGTTCGTGCGATGGAGGTTATCCTGTGGACTAAAGAGGAATGCCAGTCTAACGCCTGAGTGGATCGAGAAGTTCTTTGAGACGCTTCGTGATGGGGGCGTTCTAGGACTACTCCCGCTCGACGAACGCGCCGTCGCATTTGCCAATGCCGTACGCGTGGGGCGGCGTCGGCCTCCGACTTACAAGAAAGGCAAGCATACCTATTTTGACTTTGATAGTGCTGCGGAGAAGCTAGGGGTTCCGAATGGCCGCCTCTTAACTGACACGGCTCGCCGCATACTCATTGCACTCGCGACAGAATTGGGTTACCCGCTCCAGCCCTATCAAGCACGGTCGTCCGGCTTTGCAATCGCTTGGACACCAGATAGTCAGAATATAGAGATTGATGACGGTCCCTACCCTGAGAGTAATGCTGGGAGCCTAATGGGGAGGCCTACAACTCGCTCGGCGGGCCGCATCGGCGGGTTCCTGCGCCCGCTTGGATATCTGTGGCAGTTGCGGGGCCGCCTCTCCCATGATCCCATCGGGTGTAACCCTTTTCCAGGGGAGCGCACCATAAACAGTGTCGCGCGGGCGATTGCGCACGACAGCGATGGCCGGACATTCACCGTCCCTCCGCTGCAGGCCTGCACGCTAATAGATCGGGCTCTTTGCTGGGTTCTGGACTATGCGCCGGATCTTCAACACTATGTTGAAGAGATCGAGCGCTTACTCACGACAGAGGAGGTCCGAGCGCACTGGAATCCCTATCAAGCGGCTGCAACACGCGTGAACATCACCTTCGTTGAGCATAAGAGTTGCACGCAACCGGGATCGCCTTGGCCGATCCGCCCAGCCTACTATCCTGGTCCGAACGCCATCAAGAACTTTGCAGAAAACCGTCCTAGCCTTCGTACAGTGCTGTTTGATTACCTCGCTGTCGCCTGCATGATCGTAATTGCGGCGTTCTCGGCACGTCGCCGGGAAGAAATTGAGTCGTTGCGCTTCCCAGCAATCCACCACATTGATGGCGACGCATGGTTGGAAACGTGGATTGAGAAAACAATTCGAGACTTGGATAAGATCCCAGTTCCAAAGTCTGTCGAAAAGGCCATCGAGGTTCTATCCTGGCTCTCATCCATGTACCGCCTGCGCACCAAAGAACGCTGGCTTTTTCAATTCGATGATGTAGCCCAGGCCGATCCCTTGACTAAGCCGAAAACCGCTCGCTTTGATGTCTACCGCAGTCTGTCGCGGTTTGCAGAGTTCGTGCAATTACCTCCACTTCCCGACGGCACACAGTGGAATCCAAAGTCGCATCAGTTCCGACGCTTCTTCGGCATCACCTATTATCATCGGTTCTACTATCCGCATTTGACGGCGCTTTCCAATTTTTATCGTCACTTTGATCCTGACCAAACCAGACGGTATGTCACGGAGGCGGCGCGCGGCGGATTTCTTCGCCAGGCTGAAGAAAAGCGCGTACAGGCACAGAGATCAGAGCTCGAACTCGCTCGTTACCAAGCCCAACGCTTGGACGATTTCAACGCGGAAGGCGAAGCCTTCAGGTTCGCGCGCTTTCGGAATGTTGCTCTTGGCAAGGAGCGAATCTCGGGATGGGGTGGTGAAGTCATCAAACGACAGCTCGACGAACTGGTTGAACAAGCCAAGGCTCAACTGGACATTGCTCCTGAAGATGATCTTCCTGGCGCAACACTCGACTCCTTGCTGCTCACTTTCGTGGAAGATAAGCGACTTGAGCCCAACAGCCTCGGCCACAGCTACTGCAAATGCACCTCGGAGCCACAAGATCTTCGCTCGGCGGCGTGTCTGGCCGCTCGAGAGGTCGAGCGCGATGGGGCCGCATTCTTCAGTGCGCCGGACCCCGCTTTTGCCGCCGATCATATCTGCTCAGGTTGTCCTCACAACGTGCAGTTTGCCGAGTGCGAGCCTTACTGGGCCGAAACGATCGCTCATGCACGACAACAGCTCTCCTGCTCATTCGCGCCGTTGCTGCGAGCCCTCACCCAGGAACGGCTTGATATGGCGCAAGCACATTACTCTAGGTGCTTCGGCACGAAGACGGGAGGCTAGGGACATGGCGCAAAACCAAGAACCTCAGGAGCGCATTAGACCAGCGCGATCAGCGCTGGAGGCTAAAGTGACCTTGTTGGAGGAGTGGATTGCCAACGAGTCCATCCCCCCAGATGCGCCAGTCCTTGCTACCATCAAGGACGTCCAGCAATGGTCCGACCCGGCTAGGGTGCTTACGACCTGGACCAGCTATTCCATCGCAGCTCCCGGCGGCCCGAATGCAGATTTGAGATTGCGCCTTGACCACGCATTGAAGGGGCTGCAGCGAATGCGGGAAGGAAAATCTGCACAGCAGAGAAAGCCGCGCCGCGGGCGAACAATTTCACAGATTCAAGTTTCCCAGGAAAGGGATCGATTGGCGCAGCAAAACGTCGAGCTATTGGCAGAGCGAGATGCACTCAACTCAGAGGTAAAGCGCCTACGGCACCTTCTTCAGGAGAAGAATAACCAACACCGCGAGCTACTGACTAAGTTCGAAAAAGTTGTCCCATTTGGAAGAAGGTGATCAGGTCGGTGCAAGAATCGGCTCGCCAGCTCTCTCATTTCCACTGTATCAACGGATCGGCATCTATAAAGGTCTCTAAGGGCATAAAGCTCTCCAAGTATCCGATTGTACTGCATCCAGACTATGGAGTGTTCGAACCTGCCGATGCGTTCATCCGTGAGCTAGCTACGTGGCGCTCACAGCGCAGTGGCAGCCTTCAAGATATAGCTCGCATCATCTGCATCTGGTGCAACTACCTTCAAGATCATAATGTTGCTTGGAACGAGCCTGGAGAATATCACTACCACCAGTGGCTCGCAGAGGCACTGAGCATTGAGAAAATTGGACGCAATCGGCAAGCTCGCCGGGCGGGTGTTGTTATGCGGTGGTGCCACTTCATGGCGTCGCGGAATATTGGCGGTCCGCTTCTGCGCTCTTTCGCGGCTTCGATATCGGCTTCACCGTTGAACGTTGAAATCTTGGAGCCTGAACCTCGCTTCAAAGCTCCAAAAGGTCCAAAGCTTAAGAATGGCAAGCGTCCGATTCCTGATGAGGGCGAGGCCGCTCGCGTAGTTCGGGCGCTGATGAACAATCCCAATGCCTTTATCGCAGAGCGCAACTGGCTTCTTGGGCGCACTGTTTATGAGACTGGCCTACGTGCCATGGGCGTTGCGGCATTGAGCTGTGACACTCTAAATCAGCTCCTTCGGGGCGATAACCTCATTGGTCCTTCTGATCGTGTTGAGTTCCTCGCCGGCGACCGAGTTGCGAAAGCGAGCATCCGGGAGAGAGTTTACCACCTTGCGAACACCGGTCGCGAGAACTTAATTGTCGGCGTTAGGGAGAAAAGGGGAAAGATCCGCAATGTGCCCTTTCCGATTCCGCTCGTCATTGCTCTCCTTCAACATCTATGGGGGGAACGTGCCCGCTTTCTACGCGTCTCACGCAGCTCAAGTCGGGAGAAGTTGTCAGGTGGGCTTTGGCTATCTGACAGGAATGGTAACTCTCTGACCATCACCGCCATAAAAGACATCGTCAAGGTGCGCGGCTTCGAAGCTGCTGGAGTCAAGGGCAGCATTCATTCGCTTCGAGCGACATTTCTCACTCAGTATGCGTGCCGTCTTTTGAGAGAAGCCAGAAAGAAGTTCGGCTATGATTACGATACCCGCGGCATCCTTCTCACGCTTGCAGAGATTGCAGGACACGAGGACCCGGGCACATTGAAACACTACCTGGATGAGGCTCAAATCAGAGAAGCGCTGGTAGGGGAACGGGAGTTTCTGCGCGGCGTCTAGTCTGCTTGGGATTTGCCGCGCTTGCTGTTCGATCTTATGCCACAGCAGAAGCTTCCCTGAGCGATTGCTTGCGATGCTGTCCATTCCAATTGGTAGGCGCGGACTCGAAGCAACGGCAGGTCCACGCAGCCCCTCAAGTAGGGGATCTACCTATCGTTTTTGAGTTTGCCGGATCTGGTTGTAAGCGCAATATACCGTTCCCTTACCATAGGTCCGCACAACACGGCGGCCTATGCCGCGACCGGTGATGCGCTCGCCTCCCGAAGCCTAGTGATCGCCGCCGATCTTTCGCGCGCGTGAGCGGCCCGAGCCTACTGCATATCCAAATGGCTCACTCGGCGCTCAGCGGCTCCGAGACGGTCTGAGCCGCGCTCGCTCCAGTGAGGCAGCTGGCCTCTTCGGTAGACGGTCGACACAGACGCGTGCGGAGCCGCACTGCCGGCGCGTGGCCGCTGCGGTATCCCACACACTGCACGTGATCATGCAGGAGGGTGCTATGCAGGACGGCAAAGAACGGTTTTCGTTAGCAGCGGCGATCACCGCTGTCTTCACATTGGGCTGCACCATCGGTGTTCTCTACCTGCCGCTCTTCCTGCGTTGAGCGCCTGATTGAATACGGCTCCTGCTGGGTCGTTGCCCTAGCCGGTCGGCATCGTCACCGTCACATCCGTGCGCCCCATCCGCCTCTGCAACTCATTACAGTCCCGGGCCCGAAGATCCTCGAGATGCTCTAGGCTCTGCGCCTCCTGGCCCGGGATGACATGGACCACGAGGCCGTCAGCCTCCCGCGCAACCGTGGCCATCGTCACAAGCCCGGTCGGCGTCTCCCGCTCGATCCGGCCGCCTAGAAGGTTGTCACATTGCAGGCGCAGGATGACCTCCATCGGAACCTCCTCGAAGCTTGCCCAGCATCGAATCAACAGAGCAGAACCAGCACAAGGTCCTCGCAAGCGACGGGAGAGTGTCCTGACCACCCATCGATGGATGTCCACGCATTCCACAGACCAAGAACAAAAGAAGAACATTTTTGTGGTGACCCAAGGCGCGAAGCAGTACCATCGTCACTTCGAAGGGAGAAGACGATGACTCAGCAGGAAGACGCGGCATGCGACGCAGATCCGATGGAAGCGGATGTCTCGGCCGTAATCGAGGCCTGCGGTGGTGATCCCAGAACCGCCATCAGGGCCCTTCTCGTCGAGCAGCTCATTCAGGAGCAGCGGATCGAACGGTTGGCGGCGGCCCTGTCGTTCGGATATGTGCGCGGACAAATTGGGGTGATATGCGGGCGGCCCACTTCCCCAACCTCTTGATGCCCGCCATTCGTGCTGGTCTGGCTGAAGTCTCTAAGATCGGCCCGGACCGTCCTGGAACAGCAGCCGCGCTCTGGGTGACGGGCTGTCGGTGTCCGGCGACGCCCCCTCAGCGAGCGGACGTCGCTATCTTTGACGCGGACCGCCTTCGCGGCCTGACAAGAAGATCGGAGGCCTCCACGCCCAAAGCCTTGGCAAGCCGATCCACCACGTCAATGGTTGCCGCGTAGACACTGCGCTCGATCGAACTGATGTAAGTCCGGTCAATCTCCGCCCGGTGGGCAAGCTCCTCCTGCGACAGGCCGGCGGCCTGTCGGTACTTTCTTACATTTTTAGCGAGCACATCCCGGATCGACATGCCCGGGATCGCACCGCCTTGTAGAGTATTCCTCCACGGAGTATACTCTACAAAATGCTCTTACCCGCTGGAATTCGTGTTCCTCACTCTTCGGCCCAATCCCTTCCCAGTCAGCCAAAGTCTCTGCCCCATTACACAAGGGCAGGTTGCGACGGCCATCTCAGGTTGCGTGAAGGAGAGACAGGATCGGACGATGTTTAGGCCGCCCATGAAATGTGTTGACTATACTCTACCCGACTATCCCTCCCTGATCTTCCGCAGTTCGATTCAACCGTCCGATCAGCAACGACAATCATACGAGGTCACCATCTCCGCCGAAGGGCCGAACCGTGACCGCGACGATTGGCAGTATGACTTCGAGCGCTGGTGTCGCGGACATGGCCGGGTCGTGGAACGGAAGCGCCCGAACCGGAACGGAACAACCAGGATCGCATCCTTCGAGGGAACGCCAGCGCTCGTAGCCTTTATCGTCGATTGGATCGGACTCGAATGGCTGGAGCGCGCCATGCATGGCTCCGTCGGCATTCAGGCGCCAACGGACGTGTCAGCCGTCTTCGTTCAGCTTCAGGAGCTTCTGAGCCTGACGCATAAGATCGACGCTCGGACGAGAATAGCGGATTTTCGATTCTGGGCCGCGGCGCGGGCGACGCTGGGTCTCGACGTCCCGTCCACCGAGCTCAAAACCGGCAACTGGGATCACCTCTTCGATCAGGACCAGCCAAACGCTGTCCGGGAGTGAGGCGATGCACCGCCGGCACAGGCCTATCGGAATGCAGGCATCCATCCGATCCTGTCCTGGGCGCGATCAAGCGTGGAAGTCTCGCCATGATCCGTAGGTATGCTCTCGGGTTCCTGATCCCCCCGGCCATCATGTTGGCCATCGGCTGCTACCTTGTGCAAACTGGTGACTTCGACGGGGTCGAGTTCTTGGCCTTTCTCGGCACGCCTGCCGCCGTGTTGGTTCTGGCGTGGGCCGCGGTCGTGGCGAATGAGATCGCCAACCGGCGGAGTGAGAGGCGACCGCAGCAAGTCCGTTCAACCAGGTTCCTGTTCTACTATCCTCTTGCGCCGGCCTTCTATCTGCTGGTCGGCGGCGGCGCTCTGTGGGCCGGCTACATCGGTGAGGCGTATTTTCTCGCCGCAGCGGGGGCTCCTGCGGCGGTCCTGACCCTCGCCTGGCTCGCTGTGCTAGCCAATGAAGTCGCCAACAGACGCAGCGCACGACGCCGGCGCGACGAGTGATGGCAAGCCCCTGTGATCAGATCGAGAAACGTAGCGGGCCGAATGCCCCGTTCACTCCGTGTCAGTATCAAGGCTCCTGATCGCCGGCAGAATATCCGTTATGTCGATGTCACCCCTGATGAACGCCTCAAAGATCGGATCAGTTGTTGGGTCCCGTTCAATGCCGGCCATGAGGTTATTGTGATGGGCCGCCTCGACGAACTTGCGCCGGCGCTCGACCTCTTCCGGCGGGGTCGGCAGCGCTCCAGCCTTTCTCACTGCGATCTCCTTGAGAAAGGCTCTCACTCTCTCAATACGTATCTGTCCCTCGGCCGACCAAAATGGATGGTCGGGCGTTGTGGTCTGCCCCCTGAAAAGTGATCCTCCCTGAAGTATGGCTTTTGAGCCGAAGGAGGACTGAAGATGGGCAAGAAGAGGCACACGGCCGAAGAAATCGTTTCCAAGTTACGACAGGTAGACGTGCTGACGGCACAAGGCCGGACGATGGCCGAGGCCATCCGCCAGATCGGTGTGACGGAGGTCACGTACTACCGGTGGCGCAATGAGTACGGCGGACTCAAATCCGATCAAGTCAAACGGATGAAGGAGCTCGAGCTGGAGAACGCCCGGCTGCGCCGGGCGGTCTCGGATCTCACCCTGGAGAAGCTCATCCTCAAGGAAGCTGCGTCGGGAAACTGGTAGGCCCCGCCCGCCGTCGCGCCTGTGTAGAGCATGTGATCGCCAAATATGGTGTCTCGGAACGGTTGGCCTGTCGGGTTCTGGGCCAGCATCGCTCTACCCAGCGCAAGGTCCCCCAACAGCCGGTGGATGAAGCGGCTTTGACGGCCGACATCATCGCTCTGGCCACTCAGTACGGCCGCTATGGCTACCGGCGCATCACAGCCCTGCTGCGAGACGCTGGCTGGCTCGTGAACAAGAAGCGGGTCGAGCGGATTTGGCGGCGGGAGGGGCTCAAAGTGCCACAAAAGCAACCCAAGAGAGGCCGGCTCTGGCTCAACGACGGATCCTGCATCCGGCTGCGGCCGGAGTACCCCAACCATGTCTGGTCGTATGACTTCGTCGAAGATCGCACCCATGACGGGCGCAAGTTCCGCATGCTCAACGTCATCGACGAGTTCACGCGCGAGTGCCTTGCGATCCGGGTGAACCGGAAGCTGAAAGCCGTCGATGTGATCGACGTGCTCTCGGACCTGTTCATCCTGCGTGGTATTCCAGGCCATATTCGTTCCGACAACGGCAGCGAGTTCGTGGCCAAAGCGGTGCGCGAGTGGATCGCGGCTGTGGGCGCCAGGACGGCTTACATCGAGCCGGGCAGTCCCTGGGAGAACGGCTATTGCGAGAGCTTCAACTCGAAGCTGCGGGACGAGTTGCTGAAAGGAGAGATCTTCTACACTCTGGAAGAGGCAAAGGTGATCATCGAGAGTTGGCGCCGGCATTACAACACGGTGCGCCCGCACTCATCCCTGGGCTACCGGCCACCTGCACCTGAGGTCTTGGTCTCGGCTTCCAAGCTGGCGCCCAGACCGACGCTGAATTAACATCACATACGGATCACCCACATGGGGCAGGCCACCTCTTGGCTCGCCGCGCATCTCGCGGCACACCGGGATGAGGGCGAGGGACGTGGAATTACGCCCTTGGAGAGCAATGCGCTGGGTCTGCGCTACGCAACGCTGAAGCCCGGCCCGGTCTTCGAAGAGGCTCGGCGAGCACGAAAGGCCGAGCAAGCACACCTGATCGAGCCGCCATCCGCGACGGAACGGCGGCTGCGGGCTCGCATCGGTGAGGCCGTTGCCGCTCAGTCCGTGGAGGACGAAGCCGGATTGCAGGTGCCGCATGTTGGTGAGGGGCTCTACCATCGCTACAATGCGGTGCTGAAGCGGGTGTTCGGCAACAAGGGACGAGGCCAGATGACGCTGCCTGAACTCGAGGCAGCTTTGACCTGGTTGGAACGCAACCGCCTCAGTGATCACCTCCACCACTTGGAAGGCGATCCCCGTTACGCTTGGACAGCGGCTCGGCGGCGCCGCTTGGTCTGGGACCAATGGTCCTCCCACTCCAGCTCTGAGGCTCAACGCTCGGCTCCGTCGGCGAAGATCGCCCAGAAGGGCAATTCGCCCCAATAAGCATTAGATTGCAGCGGCAGGGTTGGTGGCGTGCTCGGCCAAGTCAGAGAGAATCTGATCAGTGTTTTCTTCCTGGATCAGGCTCTCCTAGGTCAGCCTCGGCCTTAGTGAAGCCAAGCTGCTGCGGGCCCGCTGGGTGAGGTCATGCCCGGATCGAATTATGGATCCTCTTCTGAGGGAGCCGTCGCCCCGAAATGCCCCAATTATCGCAATGACCATACTGAACAATCCCTTTAAGTTCTTGTGATTATTTCACTTCAGCACGCCACCCGTATTTATGCTTGAATTCACTACGCCCAGTGATGGCTCGCGCATTCCACCCATCTCACTCCCGATAATCCCCAATTATCGGGAGTGTTGCGCTTACGTTTGAAAACAGGCCATAAAGGGCTCCCGTTCCCTCTGGTCCAAGCCGCCATGCAACCCATTCCCTCTCTGGCGTCCGATCTCTATCCGTTTGTGAGCCAATGTGTTCTGCCAGCTCTGCAGGGCCTTCCTGGGAGAGCCTCGACGTGAGCACGCCGGATTCCAATCCCACGAGTGATGCCAGCCTTCATCGCGCGAACGAACTCGATGCCCTCGCTGGCATCCTTCCGGCCGATCGCCGCGAGGCGCTGGCGGCCCTGCTCACGGATGAGGATGTCGCGACCCTCAAACACCTGGTTGAGGAGGGTATGGGGGCCAACACCTTGCGCGCCCTCGCCTCGGACTTGGGCTACCTGGAAGCCTGGGCGCTCGCCGCGACTGGGCTTCCCCTCCCCTGGCCAGCACCTGAAGGCTTAGCCCTGAAATTCCTGGCTCATCATCTCTGGGACCCGGTCAAGCGGGAGACAGATCCTGGCCATGGCATACCTGGCGCTGTCGCGGAAAGACTTAAGGCCGAACGTTTTCTTCGGGCGGATGGACCACACGCACCGGCAACCGTTCGCCGCCGCCTCGCGAGCTGGGCGACGCTGCATCGCTGGCGCGATCTTGACCCGGCGTTTGCCACACCGGCCTTCAAGACCGCACTCCGCCTCGCCGTGCGGGCATGTGCACGGCCGGTTCAACGCAAGAGCCAGCGGGCAGTCACCCGTGCGGTGCTCAACCGGCTGCTTGCCACTTGCGTGCTGAACCGGCTCGTTGATCTCCGTGATCGCGCCCTCCTCCTGACGGCGTTCGCCTCTGGCGGCAGACGGCGATCGGAAGTCGCCTCATTGAGGGTCGATCAGATTGAGACTCTCCCCCTCGTTCCCGCAAATCCGCAGGATCCAGAATCCCTCAAGATCTCCTGCCTTGCGGTCCACCTCGGACGCACGAAGCGCGGCAATGCCGATGAAGGTTCACGTGCCCTCCTCATCGGGCGCCCTGCCGATGCGCTCACAACCTGGCTGGATCGTGCTGGGATCACATCAGGAGCCGTGTTTCGATCCATTGACCGATGGGGTCGGATTGGCACAAGTGCGATCAGCGGCGATGGCGTCAATGATGTTATCAAGCGGCGCTGCCGGCTTGCAGGCCTCGACTCTAGCCTATTCAGTGCGCATGGACTTCGCTCTGGATACCTAACACAGGCTGCTCACGACGGTGTGCCCCTGCCGGAGGCAATGCAACAATCACAACACCGCTCAGTTCAACAGGCTGCTGCCTACTACAATGATGCTGAGAGCCTAATGGGGAAAGCTGCCCGGTTGTATTGAGGGACTACGCCTCACAAAGGAAGCGTTCTTGGGGGTTCTCGCCTTCCTTAGAAAGCTAACCCTGCGGGTGCCATCTGGCTTGGAGGTGTTTTCTGGATCCGCCGCATGACGTGCGTGCAACCCTAACCAGCTCGCACGTCATGCGGCTCCTCACCTGAGTCACCATTGTAGTCCTCTTAAGAGTAGGTCTGGGCACATACGTCAAAAGCAGCCACTACGACCTGCCGATCGCCCTTGGAGTCATGGCGGCCATCGGGGCCGTTCCGGCGGATGCGCTCGCCGGTTTCACGGTCCTGGGCGAACTGGCGCTCGACGGCACCGTCACGTCGGTGGCGGGTGTCCTGCCCGCCGCCATGGCGGCCTATGAGCGCGAGCACGGGCTGATCTGTCCCGAGGCCTGCGGGTCCGAGGCCGCCTGGGCCGGAAGCGACATCGAGATCCTGGCGCCGCGCTCCCTGATCCAGCTCGCCAACCATTTCAAGGGCACCCAAGTGATGGCGCGGCCGGAGCCGGCCATCATGCCGGCCTCCGGCTCTCTGCCGGACCTGCGCGACATCAAGGGCCAGGAGAGTGCGAAGCGCACCCTCGAGATCGCCGCGGCCGGCTCCCACAACCTGCTCATGAACGGCCCGCCTGGCGCCGGCAAATCCATGCTCGCCCAGCGGCTGCCGTCCATCCTGCCGCCGCTCTCGCCGCGGGAATTGCTGGAAGTGTCGATGATTCAGTCGGTGGCGGGCCTCCTCGCGGACGGCGCACTCTCCAACCGCCGTCCATTCCGGGCTCCGCATCACTCGGCCTCCATGGCAGCGCTCGTGGGCGGTGGCCTCAATGCCCGTCCCGGCGAGGCCTCCCTGGCGCACCATGGCGTGCTCTTCCTCGACGAGCTGCCGGAGTTCCAGCCTCAGGTCCTCGATTCCCTGCGCCAACCATTGGAAGCCGGCGAAATCCTGATTGCCCGGGCCAATCATCGCGTCACCTATCCGGCGCGCTTCCAGCTCGTGGCGGCGATGAATCCCTGCCGCTGCGGACAGGCGACCGAGCCGGGCTATGTGTGCCGTCGCCAGCCGAACGAGCGCTGCGTCGCGCAATATCAGGCACGCCTGTCCGGCCCGCTCCTCGACCGCATCGATCTCGCCATCGAGGTTCCCGCGGTCACGGCCGCCGACCTCATCCTGCCGGCGCCCGTGGAGGGCTCGGCCGAGGTGGCGGCCCGCGTCGCCCGGGCCCGGGAGCGGCAGGCGAAACGCTATGCGGGCCTGAACCTCGAAGGCGTCGCGACCAATGCGGCCTGCCCGCCGGCACTCCTCGAGGAGGTGGCCCGGCCCGACCCGGAGGGCCTGTCCCTCATCCGCGACGCTGCCAACGCCATGCGCCTGTCGGCGCGCGGCTTCCACCGCGTGCTCAAGGTGGGTCGCACCCTTGCCGACCTCGACGGGGAGGTTTGCGTCCGGCGCATCCATGTGGCGGAAGCCCTGTCGTACCGCGCCCATGGGGACCGGCGCCCTGCAGCCGCCTAGGAGGTCTCCTCAGGGCCACACGCCGCCTTGCGGACACCCGTGCCGATCTCGATATTTTCCACCGGGACGCTTATGTTTTCTGTCACAAAACAGTTTGGAATGGGTTTTATGTCAGGGTTGAAGCGGGACGGCACCGCGGCCGATCCCTTCCCGGAGGCACGACCCTGTGAGGCAGCGATGAACCTATCTCCGTTGAACGAGGCAGCCGATCGTCCTGCTTGGCTGGGTGTGCGCCCGTATGGCCTGACCCAGTTCATGCCCGGCAAGGACCGGATCGTGCGCGATTACGGCAGCCTCGATCCCGTGCTCGGCCGGATCGGCTCGCTTGAAGTGCGCCTTGCAACCACCGCCAAGGAGATTAGGAAGGCGCAGCGCCTGCGCTTCAAGGTCTTCTACGAGGAGATGTCAGCCTCCCCCAGCAGCGCGGCCCTGATCTCGCGCCGGGACGTGGATGCTTACGATTTCATCTGCGACCACCTTCTCGTGCTCGACCACGACGTGAAGCCCAAGGCCTTTCGCCCGGCGAAGCCGAAGGTGGTGGGAACCTACCGGCTTCTGCGCCAGGACGTAGCGGCCCGGCATGGCGGCTTCTACACCCGCGGCGAGTATGACATCGCTCCCCTGTTCAAGGCGCATCCCGGTCTGCGCTTCCTGGAACTCGGCCGCTCCTGCGTGCTGGAGGCCTACCGCACCAAGCGCACCGTCGAGCTGCTCTGGCACGGCATCTGGGCCTATGTCCTCCACCACAAGATCGACGTGATGCTGGGCTGCGCGAGCCTCGTGGGCACGGAGCCGCAGGATCTGGCGCTGCCCCTGAGCTTCCTGCACCATTATGCGGCCGCCCCGGCCGAGTGGCAGGCCCGCGCGCTGCCGGAGCGCTTCACCGCGATGGACATCCTGCCCAGGGATGCCGTCGATCCGAAGGCTGCGCTCCACGCGCTGCCGCCCCTGATCAAGGGCTATCTGCGCCTCGGCGCCACGTTCGGCACGGGTGCGGTAATCGACCGGCAGTTCGGCACCACGGACGTGCTCGTCGTCCTGCCGGTCAAGGCGATCAACCCGCGCTACATCGACCATTTCGGCCCGACGGCGAACCGCCACGCGGCCTGAAGGCTCACGCCGACGCCGCGAAGACGCGGCGCCATTCCTCGCGCACGTCCGGATCCTCTTCGCGCTCGAGCCGCCCGGCCGCATGGCGGCCGACCGTATCCGGCGGAAGCAGCCGGCCGGTGGCCCAGGCGGCCATGGCCCGCACGAGCGGCGAGGCGTCGTCGAGAAGGCGCAGGGCCTCGTCGGCCAGGGCCGCATCGCCCGAATTGCCGATCGCGATGAGCACGTTGCGGACGAAGCGGTCGCGGCCGGTGCGCTTGATCGGGGTGCCGGAGAAGCGGGCCCGGAAGGCGGGATCGTCGAGCCGCGCCAGGTCCCGGAGCGGCAGTGCCGACAGATCCTCGCGCTGCACGAGCCGCGCCTCCCGTCCCGCTTGGGCGAACTTGTTCCACGGGCAGACGGCGAGACAATCGTCGCAGCCGAAGATCCGGTTGCCGATGCCCGGCCGCAGCTCGTCCGGAATGTGCCCCTTGTGCTCGATGGTCAGATACGAGATGCAGCGGCGAGCATCGAGCCGGTAGGGCGCGGGAAAGGCCTGCGTCGGGCAGACGTCGAGGCAGCGCCGGCACGAGCCGCAGCGGTCGCGCTCCGGCTCGTCGGCCGAGAGTTCCGCCGTGGTGAAGATGGCGCCCAGGAACAGCCAGTCGCCGAACTCCCGCGAGACCACGACCGTGTGCTTGCCTTGCCAGCCGAGGCCGGCGGCCTCAGCGAGCGGCTTCTCCATCACGGGTGCGGTGTCGACGAAGACCTTCACGTCGGACGAGGCCTTCGCGGCGAGGAAGCCCGCCGCCTCCTTGAGCTTGCCCTTGATCACGTCGTGATAGTCGCGGTTGCGGGCATAGACCGAGATGTAGCCGCGATCCCTTTCGGCGAGTTCGGTCAGCGGGTCGTTGTCGGGACCGTAGTTCAGCCCGAGCAGGATGACGCTGCGCACCTCGGGCCACAGAACCCGCGGGTCGGCCCGGCGCTCCGCCGTCTCGGCCATCCAGTCCATCGATCCGTGATGGCCGGCCTCGAGCCAGGCGTTGAGCCGCTCGGGAGCCAGCGGGATCGCGTCAGGCCTGGCGATGCGAACCGCATCGAAGCCGAGCGCCTTCGCCCGCTCGACGAATGCCTGCTTGAGAGCCGTGACGTCTAGAAATCCAGGTTGTCGTAATGCTCCGCCGGCGCCATCCCCGGCACCCGGTCCGCGAGGAGCGCGCGGAAGGACGGCCGGGACTTGATCCTGGCGTACCAATGCTTCGCTGTTTCGTCCTCGTCCCATGGCACGTCGCCGAGATAATCCACCACCGACAGATGGGCGGCCGCCGCCAGATCCGCATAGGTCATCTGGTCGCCGGCCAACCAATTTCGCTGGGAAATCAGAAAACCGATATATTTGAGATGGTATCGCACATTGGTCTGGGCGGCGCGAATCGCCCCCATGTCGGGCGGGCCGCCGCCCAGCTCGATGGGCATGAACCGCTTATAGATCTTTTCCGTCGCGAGGTAATCCGAGACCTCGCCGTGGAACTTCACCAGGAACCAGTCGAGCAGGCGGCGGACCTCGACCCGCTGCGCGAGATCCCGCGGCAGGAAGCGCCGGTCCCGCATATCCTCGCCCCGCGTCTCGTCAATGTACTCCGCGAGGCAGAAGGGGGCCGCCACCGCGAGCCCGTTATCGTCGACGAGAAGCGGCAGATTCCCGGCCGGGTTGATCTCGAGAAAGGAGATGCGCCGGTCCCACGGCTTCTCCTCGACCACATCCGGCTCGAGACCGAGCTCCGCGAAAACGAGACGCGCGAACCGCGACTGCGGACAGAACGGATAAGAATGCAGGATGGCCATGAATCTATGAGTGATGCGAAACAGGCGGCGAGAATAAGGCCGTGCTTCGTTAAGGGTTGGTAAGGAATATTGGTGAATCTCATGTCCGTGATGCACAAGGGTCACGTTGGCAGCGCAAACCTTGCTTGACAGACACGGCGTGCTCCCGCATCTGGCGCCGTTTCCAGGATTTTCAACGATGTCGCAAATCATCGAGGCGCTCTTTCTCGGCCTCATCGAGGGGCTGACGGAATTTCTTCCGGTCTCCTCCACGGGTCATCTTCTCCTCGTCGGCCACTTCCTCGGCTTCGAGTCGACGGGCAAGACCTTCGAAGTCCTGATCCAGCTCGGCGCGATCCTGGCGATCCTGTCCGTCTACTTCAACAAGCTCTGGTCCATCGCCCGGGCCCTGCCGTATGACCCGATGGCGCGCCACTTCGTCGTCGGCGTGCTCGTGGCCTTCCTGCCGGCGGCCGTGATCGGCGCGGCGCTGCACGGCTTCATCAAGGAGGTGCTCTTCGATCCCTGGATCGTGTGCACGACCCTGATCATCGGCGGCTTCGTGCTTCTCGGCATCGACCGCCTGCCGCTCGAAGCGACCAAGACCGACGCGACCCGCTTTCCGATTTCGATGTATTTCAAGATCGGCCTCATCCAGTGCGCCGCCATGGTGCCGGGCGTCTCGCGGTCCGGCGCGACCATCGTGGGCGCCATGCTGATGGGCGCCTCGAAGCGCGCGGCCGCGGAATTCTCGTTCTTCCTCGCCATGCCGACCATGGCCGGGGCGTTCGCGTACGATCTCCTGAAGAACTACAAGTTCCTCTCCGCGAACGACGTGGCGATCATCGGGGCCGGCTTCCTCTCCGCCTTCATCGCGGCGCTCCTCGTGGTGAAGCTGCTCCTGGACTACGTGTCCCGGCACGGCTTCACGCCCTTCGCCTATTGGCGCATCCTCGTGGGCGCGGCGGGCCTCGCCGGCCTGATCGTCTACGGCTGAGCGATGCCGGTGCGCGACGAGGCCCTGGCGATCACGCTCTCCATCGCGGCCGCCCTGCTGATGGTGGTCCTCGCGGTCATCGCGGGGGCGAGCGCCGGTCCGGCACCGACGGCCGAGGCCGGGCCACCCGATCCCGCCTGCGTCGAATGGACCGACAGCTGCGTGGTCTGCTCCCGGTCGCCAGGCGGACTCGCCTGCTCGACGCCGGGGATCGCCTGCACCCGGGGCGCACCGCGCTGCCTGCGGCGGTAGCGGGTTTCGACGGATCGACCGGGCCCCTTCCTGACATTCTTCCTGCCATCCCGATGCAGAAAAGCGCAACGCCCCAAACAGCCGGGATCACCGGCACGGGGCCGGTGACGACGTCGAGTGCTCGGAGGCCAGACCCTACGGAATCGTCTTGTCCGGGTAGCGGCACAGGTCGTTGACCGGGCAGCGCCAGCACTCGGGCCGGCGGGCCTTGCAGATGTAGCGCCCGTGCAGGATCAGCCAGTGATGGGCGTGAAGCCGGAACTCGTCCGGGATCAGGGCTTCGAGCGCCTCCTGCGTTTCCAGCGGCGTCCGGGTGATCGCCAGCGGCAGCCGGTTGGTGACCCGGAAGATGTGCGTGTCCACCGCCACGCGCGGATCCCCGAAGGCGATGTTGACCACGACGCTCGCGGTCTTGCGCCCGACCCCCGGCAGGGTCTCCAGGATCTCGACGGAATTGGGCACCTCGCCGCCGAATTCCTCTGCGAGGCGCCGGGCCGCCGCGATCACGTTCTTCGCCTTGGTGTTGAAGAAGTTCAGCGTCCTGATGTGCTCGCGCAAGCCCTCCTCGCCCAGATCGAGCATCCTCTGGGGCGTGTCGGCGACGGGAAACAGGTTCCGGGTCGCCTTGTTGACGCCGACATCGGTCGCCTGCGCGGAGAGCGCCACAGCGACGAGCAGCGTGTAAGGGTTCGTGTAATCGAGTTCGCCCCTGGGCTCGGGATTGGCCGCACGCAGGCGCCGGAAAATCTCGACCATCGTGGCCGTGTCGACCGGCTTCGGGGTGCTGGCCTTCAGGGCCCGGCCGACTGTCTTCGCCGGGACGGCGGGCGGGGCCTTGGGTTTGGCCCCGGGCTTGACCTTGGGCTTGGCCTTGGGCTCGGCTTTCGCCTTGGAACTGCGGCGGGGGGCAGGCTTCAGATCGGACATTTCTGCGTTATACTTGAGGCATGACCAGCGGCAAGGCGACAGATGGCGGGATCGACCGGTTCGAGCAGCCGGTGTTTTCGGCCGTGATCCGCCCGCACCGGTCCCTGAGCCCGCAGGGTTTCAGGATCGTCATGGTGCTGGTCTGCCTCGTCTCGGTGGTGGCGAGCCTGCCCTTCGTGATCATGGGCTTCTGGCCGGTCGCCGGATTCTTCGGCCTCGACTTCCTCGGCCTCTACATCGCGTTCCGTGTCAGCTACCGCCAGGGCGAGGCGTTCGAGCTCCTGGAGCTGACGCCGATCCGCCTCCTGTTCCGCAAGGTAAGCCCTCGCGGCGAGGTGAAGGACTGGCAGTTCAACCCGCTTTGGACCCGGCTCGACCGACAGGTCGACGACGAATACGGCATGCAGCACCTTTCGCTGACCTCCCGCAACAGGCAGGTCGAGATCGCCCGCGACCTGTCTCCGCCCGAACGCGAGACCCTGGCGGAGGCCCTCGGCCGGGCCCTGGCGGATGTGAAAAGGGGCCATTGAGACAACTCCAGCACCTGCAGGCCCGCAGCTTGCGCTGCGAGCCTGCAGGATGATCGAGGGTGGCGCGAGTGGCAGCCTGGCTCGATGTCTGAGGTGATAAGCGAGAGCCAAGCTGCTCGTCGCGCACGGTTCTTTTCAGGCGGACCAGCTGGACGGAGCCCAAGGTCGGCCTCCTGCGCGCCCAGGGGTGCGAAGCCTGTCGCAGGACCGTGCCGGCTCCCACACTTGCGACGCCTCGCGAGCGCGCCCCTCGAAGGAACCGATCTGCGCCATGATATAGCTTAGCTTGCACCCGCTGTCAAGAACAAAGTGAGAACATGATCCCAGCGAGCTGAACACCGGCTCACCCCATCCTCCGCCGTCATGGCCGGGCTTGTCCCGGGCATCCCGATCGGAAGAGCGCCGCGCCTCACCGGATCGGGATCACCGGCACAAGGCCGGTGATGACGAGGAGGGTGTCAGGTCGGGCGGAGGGTGCCATAACGGGCGGAAGGTCGCCCGCGGCGCGATTCCGGCTCCAAAGGCCCCCGTGGACAGGCGCGCGAGCGCCACAGGAAACGGGTGTCACCCCCCTGCCCGGCCCGCTAGGATGAGTGCCAATCAGGATGACAGCCATGCTCGACACCTTGCGCGACATCACCATCGAACCCGGCGCGATCACCGTGCCGGACGAGCCCCATTCCGACTACGAACGGGTGCGCCGGATCATCGCGTTCATCTCGCAGCGCTGGCGCGACCAGCCCTCTCTTGAGGCGATCGCCGACCATGTGGGGCTCTCGACCACCCATGTGCACCATCTCTTCCGGCGCTGGGCGGGCCTGAGCCCCAAGGCCTTCCTGCAGGCCCTGACCCTCGACAACGCCAAGGCGCTGCTGGCCGATTCCGCGAGCGTGCTCGACGCCACCTACGAGGTCGGCCTGTCGGGACCGGCCCGGCTGCACGACCTCTTCGTGACCCACGAGGCCATGACGCCGGGGGACTACAAGGCGGGCGGACAGGGCCTGACCATGCGCTACGGCTTCCACCCCTCGCCGTTCGGCGAGGCGGTGCTGATCGCCACCGACCGGGGGCTGGCGGGCCTCGGCTTCGTCGACGACGGCGACCGGCAGGCGGCGCTCTCGGACCTGACCCGCCGCTGGCCCAGGGCCACCTACCTGGAGGACGAGGCCGCCACCGCGCCGCTGGCGCGACGCATCTTCAGCCCGTCGCATTGGCAGGCGGAGCAGCCCCTGCGGGTGGTGCTGATCGGGACGGATTTCGAGGTCCGAGTCTGGCAGACGCTCCTGCGCATTCCCCGCGACCGGGCCACCACCTATTCCGACATCGCCCGCCATATCGGCCGGCCCTCGGCCTGCCGGGCGGTCGGCGCGGCGGTGGGCAAGAACCCGGTTTCCTTCGTGGTCCCCTGCCACCGGGTGCTCGGCCGCTCCGGAGCCCTCACCGGCTATCATTGGGGGCTGACCCGCAAGCAGGCGATCCTGGGCTGGGAGGCGGGACAGGCTCTCGGCGGGAAAACGGCTTAGGTTTGGATGCCATGGCCGGGCCTGTCCCGGCCATCTCGGTTCTGAAGAGCGCAGTGCGTCACTGATCGGGATCACCGGCACGAGGCCGGTGATGACGTGTAGATAAACGTCATTCCGGGGAAAGCCGAGGATCGGGCGGGGTTCTCAGGAGAGCCGCGGTGCTCGGCGGCAGCACCGCGCATTGCGTGACGTGGAACACGCTGTTGTCGACCTTCTGGTAGGCACGCCCGCACCAGTGCCCCCCGCCGGTCTGGCCGGTGTCGCCGAGCAGGGCCCGGTACTGGATCGTGTAGCCCGGCACCTCGACCCACTCTCCGTCGACCAGCATCTGGACGCCCGCCGGGGTCACCCGATAGGGCGCCGGCCGGCAATCCTGGTCGTTGCAGCAGCTGTTGCCCCAGGAATCCAGCAAATGCGAGTAGATGTCGTGGGAACCGGCCGGAAGGGTCCCGGCCACCAGGAAAAGAAACGCGCAAAGGGAAAGCCTGGTCGACATGGGCCGCTTCCATGAAGGCAGGTGGACGGCGCTCATTTGAGCGCAACGGAAACCTCATCCTACCCCAGGAACGGAATCGAGGCACCAGAGATGTCGGGGCCATCGGGGTATCGGACCGTTCTGACTGCATCATCACCTGGTTCGTCATGGCCGGGCTTGTCTCGGCCATGACGCGGAAGGCCTGTTACGCGGGCTCCCCTGGAAATTGCCGGCTGCCCTCGGGGATGACCACGCCCCTGAGCTTGCGCGAGGTCCAGATGTGGACGGCGCCGGTCAGATCGACCGGGTCGTCGAGGGAGCCGCCCTTGATGCTGATCTCGTCCTCCCGCTCCCGGTCCCCATGCCAGACCCGCGACCCGCAATCCGGGCAGAAGAAGCAGGTCAGGGTCCCGCCGCTGTCGGTCGCCCGGGTCCAGTGGCCGAGCCGGCCCGACAGGAGCCTGACATCGGCGCTGCGGGCCGTGACCGAGATCCCGAAGGCCGAGGCCGACTGCTTCTGGCACTCCCGGCAATGGCAGACATAGATCTGGTGCGGCTCCCCGGTCAGTTCGTACCGCACCTGGCCGCACTGGCAGCCGCCCTTCAGGGAATAGGCGTCCATGATCGCTCCTCTCCTCGTCGTCAGGCAGAGATAGGGCAGACGACCCCGCCGTCGCCGTTCCTGCCGTAACGACATAACCGGAGCCGCCTCATGATTCACCCGGCGCCGGGCCGGGAAGCTCCGCCATTGCAGCCATGCAACAGGGGCGGGCTCCGACGAAATGAGGCAATCTGGCCGCGAGGATTGTCTTGCAGCGTCGAAAACCCCTTCTTATATCAGCGCCAGCATGGGGAACGGCTCGGGTTGAGCCGCCCCCGGCAAGTCAGTCATCAACATGTAAGCCATGGGCCGAGCTGCTTTCAGGGCTCGGCGGTCTGCTTGAAAGTGAGGGATCCCGCCATGGGTAAGGTCATCGGTATCGACCTCGGCACTACCAATTCCTGCGTCGCTGTCATGGAAGGCACGACGCCCAAAGTCATCGAAAACGCGGAAGGCGCCCGGACGACCCCGTCCATCGTGGCCTTCACGGACGAAGGCGAGCGCCTCGTCGGCCAGCCGGCCAAGCGCCAGGCGGTCACGAACCCGTCGCGCACCTTCTTCGCCATCAAGCGCCTGATCGGGCGCACCTTCGACGATCCCATGACCAAGAAGGACATGGGCCTCGTTCCGTATCACATCATCAAGGGTCCGAACGGCGACGCCTGGGTCGAGGCCGACGGCAAGCAGTATTCGCCCTCCCAGATTTCCGCCTTCACTCTGCAGAAGATGAAGGAGACGGCCGAGTCCTATCTCGGACAGCCGGTCACCCAGGCGGTCATCACGGTTCCCGCCTACTTCAACGACGCCCAGCGTCAGGCCACGAAGGACGCCGGCAGGATCGCCGGCCTCGAGGTCCTGCGCATCATCAACGAGCCGACCGCGGCCGCCCTGGCCTACGGCCTGGACAAGAAGCAGACCGGCATGATCGCGGTCTACGACCTCGGCGGCGGCACCTTCGACGTGTCGGTCCTCGAGATCGGCGACGGCGTGTTCGAGGTGAAGTCCACGAACGGCGACACCTTCCTCGGCGGCGAAGACTTCGACATGCGCCTCGTCGAGTACCTGGCGGCCGAGTTCAAGAAGGAGCAGGGCATCGACCTGACCAAGGACAAGCTCGCCCTGCAGCGCCTCAAGGAAGCGGCCGAGAAGGCCAAGATCGAGCTTTCCTCCGCGTCGCAGACCGAGATCAACCTGCCCTACATCACGGCGGACGCCTCCGGTCCGAAGCACCTGGCCCTCAAGCTCTCGCGCGCCAAGTTCGAGCAGCTCGTGGATGATCTCGTGCAGAAGACCATCGAGCCCTGCCGCAAGGCCCTCAAGGATGCCGGCATCTCGGCGGGCGACATCGACGAGGTGGTTCTCGTCGGCGGCATGACCCGCATGCCGAAGATCCAGGAGGTCGTGAAGACCTTCTTCGGCAAGGAGCCCCACAAGGGCGTGAACCCGGACGAGGTCGTGGCCATCGGCGCGGCGATCCAGGCTGGCGTGCTCCAGGGCGACGTGAAGGACGTGCTGCTCCTCGACGTGACCCCGCTGTCGCTCGGCATCGAGACGCTCGGCGGCGTGTTCACCCGCCTGATCGACCGCAACACGACGATCCCGACCAAGAAGAGCCAGGTGTTCTCGACCGCGGAAGACAACCAGAACGCGGTGACCATCCGGGTCTTCCAGGGCGAGCGCGAGATGGCCGCGGACAACAAGCTGCTCGGCCAGTTCGACCTCGTGGGCATTCCGCCGGCACCGCGCGGCGTGCCGCAGATCGAGGTGACCTTCGACATCGACGCGAACGGCATCGTGAACGTCACGGCGAAGGACAAGGCGACCGGCAAGGAGCACCAGATCCGCATCCAGGCCTCCGGCGGCCTGTCCGACACCGACATCGAGAAGATGGTGAAGGACGCCGAGGCCCATGCCGAGGAAGACAAGAAGCGCCGCGAGGTCGTCGAGGCCAAGAACCAGGGCGAGAGCCTGATCCATGCCACCGAGAAGTCCATGACGGAATACGGTGACAAGGTCGGCGAGTCCGACCGGCAGGGCATCACGACCGCCATCGACGCGCTGCGCCAGGCTCTGGCCGGCGACGACGCCGAGGTGATCAAGGCCCGCACCACGGACCTGATGCAGGCCTCCATGAAGCTCGGCGAGGCCATGTATGCCGCCCAGGCCAATGCCGGCGAGGGCGGCGAGCAGCCCGAAGGCGAGGCCGCCCAGAAGGACGACGTCATCGACGCCGACTTCCAGGAGGTCGACGAGGGCGACAAGAAGAAGCGCGCCTAAGACGATGGCCGCACTCTGACGAATTCGGCACCCGGTTTCATGACCGGGTGCCGTTTTCATGAAACGAGCTTTAAAACATCCATGACCGATCGAACGACCACTCCTCCGCACGATGCGCTGGCAAAGGCTTCCGGAGCCTTTTCCTGTGCAGCGCAGGCGAAACGGTCCGGCAGAATGACCGAGCGGACCACCGCTCCCAGGGGCGCCTGACATGTCCAAGCGCGATTACTACGAGGTTCTCGGCGTCGCGAAGACCGCCACGGAAGCGGAGATGAAATCCGCCTTCCGCAAGCTCGCGATGCAATACCACCCGGACCGCAACCCGGGCGACCACGAGGCCGAGGTCAAGTTCAAGGAACTGAACGAGGCCTACCAGACCCTGTCCGACGGCCAGAAGCGCGCGGCCTACGACCGCTTTGGCCACGCGGCCTTCGCCAATGGCGGCGGGCCGGGCGGCGGGCCGGGCTTCGGCGGCGACTTCTCCGACTTCATGTCGGACATCTTCGAGAATTTCTTCGGCGAGGCCGGACGCGGCGGGCGCGGGCGCAGCACCGGCGGACGCGAGCGCGGCGCCGACATGCGCTACAACCTCGAGATCTCCCTCGACGAGGCCTTCAACGGCAAGACCGCCGAACTGAAGATCCCGACCTCGATCACCTGCGAGGCCTGCTCGGGCTCGGGCGCGAAGCCGGGTTCCAAGCCCAAGGCCTGCCCGACCTGCGGGGGCGCCGGCCGGGTGCGGGCGACGCAAGGGTTCTTCTCCATCGAGCGCACCTGCCCCAACTGCCATGGGCGCGGCGAGGTCATCGACGATCCCTGCGCCCAGTGCGGCGGCGCGGGCCGCGTGACCCGGGAGCGCACGCTCTCGGTCAACATCCCGGCGGGCGTCGAGGACGGCACGCGCATCCGGCTCGCGGGCGAAGGCGAGGCCGGCCTGCGCGGCGGGCCTGCGGGCGACCTCTACATCTTCCTGTCCCTGAAGCCCCATCCGTTCTACCAGCGCGACGGGGCGGACCTGTTCTGCCGGGTGCCGATCTCCATGGTGACGGCGGCCCTGGGCGGCGAGTTCAGCGTGCCGACGCTGAGCGGAGCCGACGCGCTCGTGAAGGTGCCCGAGGGCACCCAGACCGGCAAGCAGTTCCGCCTGAAGGGCAAAGGCATGCCGGTGCTGCGCTCGCGGGACGTGGGCGACCTCTACATCCAGGTTGTTGTGGAAACCCCGCAGAAACTCACCAAGCGCCAGCGCGAGCTCCTGATGGAGTTCGATCAGGAATGCTCCAAGGAAAATCATCCTGAGAGTTCGGGATTTTTCTCGCGCTTCCGGGAGTTTATCGATGGCTTGGGCGGATCAACTTAACTGGACGGTCGTTTTCCTCAACGCATCGTGCGGAAGAGGGCGATCCGGTTTTTCCGCTCTAGACGATGCGCACGTTAAATGAGAAGCATCGGACGAATCCCAAAAAGTGGCCTCCACTTCCGGGTCCGAGGCTTCGGGGTTCTCAACAGCCAGCGTGATGCGCCGCGCAAGGGGTCTTCTCAGTGCACCAGTCGTTCCAACGGCCCACCGCCCGGAAAATTCCCCTCAAGAAGGATCGCTTCGCCGACGAAGCCCGCTTCCTGAGGTCCTGGCTCGAGAGGCCGCTCGTCGTGGGAGCGGTCACGCCCTCCGGCAAGATCCTGGCGCGGACCATGGCGTCCTTCGTCGATCCGCGCATCCCCGGCCCCGTCATCGAGCTCGGCCCCGGCACGGGTCCCGTGACCGACGCCCTGATCCGGCGCGGGGTGGCCCAGGAGCGGCTCGTCCTCATCGAGTACAATCCCGAGTTCTGCCAGCTCCTGAAGCGCCGCTTCCCGAAGGCGACGATCATTCAGGGCGATGCCTACGATCTCAAGGAAACCCTGGGCGACATCCTGAAGGAGCCGGCGGCCGCCACCGTGTCGAGCCTGCCGCTCTTCACCAAGCCCATGGACCAGCGCCTCGAGCTTCTGGAAACCGCCCAGGGCCTGATGCATCCCAACGCGCCCTTCATCCAGTTCACCTACGCGGTGGTGCCGCCGATCCCGGCGCGCTCCCAGCATTACCGGTCCAGGGCCTCCAACCGGATCTGGCGCAACCTGCCCCCGGCTCGGGTCTGGGTCTACAACAAGGTCAACCATCCATGAGCGCCGCGATGTCTCTTCCGACGAATCCCGGTCCCGCAGGAGACATTCGCGACAAGCTCATCATCGGCCTCGACCTCCCGTCCGTGGAGGAGGCCCGGGCCGTCGTCGACCGCATCGGCGAGGCCGGCACCTTCTACAAGATCGGCTACCAGCTCGCCTATGCGGGCGGATTCGCGTTCGCCCAGGAGCTGATCGGCCAGGGCAAGAAGGTCTTCCTCGATCTCAAGCTCCACGACATCGGCAACACCGTGGAGGAAGGCGTCCGTTCCGTGGCGCGCCTCGGCGCCACGTTCCTGACCGTCCACGCCTATCCGCAGACCATGCGGGCCGCGGTCGTCGGAAAGGCCGGGTCGTCCCTGAAGATCCTGGCCGTGACCGTGCTCACGTCCTACGACGACAACGACCTCGTCGAGGCGGGCTATGCCCCCGTGCCGGCCGCCGACCTCGTCGCGCGCCGGGCCGGACAGGCGCGCGATCTCGGCATCGACGGCATCGTCTGCGCGGCGACGGAAGCCGAGCGCGTACGCGCCGTCGTCGGGTCCGACCGGCTCATCGTCACGCCGGGCATTCGGCCTTCCGGCGCGGACGCGGGCGATCAGAAGCGGGTCGTGACGCCCGCCGAGGGAATCCGGCTCGGTGCCGACCACCTGGTGGTGGCCCGTCCGATCGTGAAGGCCGCCGACCCGCGCGCTGCCGTGGAGGCGATTGTCCGGGAAATCTCCGGCATTGAGGCTTGACGGTAGGACGCCTCTGGCGTTCGCTGCGCGTCCTGTCCATCAAGAGGAGCGCCCATGCCCAAAGGCTATGTCATTGCCCGCGTGACCGTCACGAATCCTGAAGCCTATGCGGAATACGCCAAGGGCGCCACCGAGGCGATTCGCCAGTATGGCGGTCGGCCGCTGGTGCGCGGCGGCGCCTACGAGGCGCTCGAGGGCGAGGCGCGCGCCCGCAACGTGGTGATCGAGTTCGAGTCGGTGGAGCAGGCCCGGACCTATTATCACTCTCCGGAGTACCAGGCGGCCAAGGCCAAGCGCGAGGGCGCCTGCGTGGCCGAATTCGTTCTCGTGGAAGGAGCCTGAAGCGATGAAGGGCTATTGGATCGGCCGCGTCGACGTCTCGAACCCCGACGCCTACCAGAACTACGTGAAGGCCAACGCGGTCCCGTTCGCCAAGTACGGCGCCCGCTTCCTGGTGCGCGGCGGCGCCTATCGGGTCGCCGAGGGTGAGGCCCGCGCCCGCAACGTGGTGATCGAGTTCCCGACCTACGAGGCGGCTCTGGAATGCTGGGATTCGCCCGAGTACCAGGCGGCGAAGGCCGAGCGCGACGGTCACGCGGTGGCCGACATCATCATCATCGAGGCCTATGAGGGTCCGCAGCCGGGTTGAATTTTCTCCAATGTCATGGCCGGGCCTGTCCCGGCCATCCCGATGAGAAGAGCGCGGCGCCCTTCCTGATCGAGATCACCGGCACAAGGCCGGTGATGACGTGAGAGGGCATCATTCTTGGACTTGCCGGCGACCGCACTGGAGAGGCGCGGCTTCCGCGCTTCTCAGCCTCACCCGAAGCGGCTATACCCGGAGCCCGTAACAGCAGGAGAGCGGCATGAACGAGATGCGACTCGTCGTGGTGGGCGCGGCCGGACGCATGGGGCGCATGCTCATCAAGACCGTGGCCGAGACCGAGGGCTGCACCCTCGTGGGCGCCATCGAGCGGGAGGGCTCCCCGGCCCTCGGGCACGATGCCGGTCTGCTCGCCGGCATCGGGCTGCTCGACGTGGACGTGACCGACGATCCGCTCGCCGTCTTCGCCCAGGCCGACGGCGTCCTCGATTTCACGGCGCCCGTCGCCACCACGGCCTTTGCCGCGCTCGCCGCCCAGGCCCGCATCGTCCACGTGATCGGAACCACCGGCCTGCAGGAGGCCGACTTCGCCAAGCTGGAGGCGGCCGCGCGCCACGCGCGCATCATCCAGTCCGGCAACATGTCGCTCGGCGTGAACCTGCTTGCGGGCCTCGTGCGCAAGGTCGCGGCGACGCTCGGCGAGGATTTCGACGTCGAGATTCTGGAAATGCACCACCGCATGAAGGTGGATGCGCCGTCCGGCACCGCGCTGCTCCTGGGCGAGGCGGCCGCCGAGGGGCGACAGATTTCCCTGAAGGAGCGCTCCGTGCGCAGCCGCGACGGTCATACCGGCGCGCGCAATCCCGGCGATATCGGCTTTGCGACCCTTCGCGGCGGCTCGGTGGTCGGCGAGCATTCGGTGATCTTCGCCGGCCAGGGCGAGCGCCTGGAGCTGGCGCACCGGGCCGAAGACCGCAGCATCTTCGCCCGCGGGGCCGTGAGGGCCGCCCTCTGGGGCTTCGACAAGAAGCCCGGCTACTACACCATGGCCAATGTTCTCGGCCTCGATCGGCTCTAGATCACGCCTCTCTTCCCTCTTCATCGGAGACGCCACCCCATGAACCGCCTTCTCGTCCTTGCACGCCACGGCCAGAGCGAATGGAACCTCAAGAACCTGTTCACCGGCTGGAAGGATCCCGGGCTCACTGCCCTGGGCATCGAGGAGGCGCGCAATGCCGGCCGCCGGCTCAAGGAAATGGGCGTCCAGTTCGACGTCGCCTTCACGTCCGATCTCTCCCGCGCTCAGGCCACCTGCAAGCTGATCCTCGAGGAGATCGGCCAGCCTGATCTGAAAACGATCGCGAACCAGGCCCTGAACGAGCGCGATTATGGCGACCTCTCGGGCCTCAACAAGGACGACGCCCGCGCCCGCTGGGGTGAGGAGCAGGTCCATGTCTGGCGCCGCTCCTACGACGTGCCGCCTCCCGGCGGCGAGAGCCTGAAGGACACGGTCGCCCGCGTGCTGCCCTACTACATCCGCGAGATCCTGCCCCGGGTCATGCGCGGGGAGCGCGTCCTGGTCGCCGCCCACGGCAATTCGCTGCGCGCCCTCGTGATGGTGCTCGACGGCCTGACCTCGGAAACGATCCCGAGCCTCGAGCTCGCGACGGGCATCCCGCTGGTCTACGGCCTCAACGAGGACACCACCGTCGCCAGCAAGCAGGTGCTGGAGGGGTAACCTCCCTCGGCCCGATCACGCTCTTCCACGTCATGGCCGGGCCTGTCCCGGCCATTCCGATCCTGCAGTGCGCCGCGCTTTTTCGAATCGAGATTACCGGCACACGGCCGGTGATGACGACAGATGGCATGTGTCAGGAGAACAGATGCCCTCCCTCCCCCTCGCGCCTGGCCTGACCTATTACCCCGACTATCTCGACCGTCCGGCGCAAGAGCGGCTACTGGCGGCCCTGCGCGAGATCACCCGCCAGGCGCCGCTCTTCACACCGTGCATGCCGCGGACGGGACAACCCTTCTCCGTGCGCATGACCAATGGCGGCCGGCTCGGATGGGTCTCGGACGTGAACGGCTACCGCTACCAGCCGACCCATCCCGAGACCGGCCGCCCCTGGCCGGCCATGCCCGAGCAGGTGCTGCGCGCCTGGGAGGCCTTGAGCGATTATCCGCACCCGCCCGACGCCTGCCTGATCAATTTCTACGAGCCGGCCGCCCGCATGGGCATGCACCAGGACCGGGACGAGGAGGAGTTCGACGCTCCCGTCGTGTCCCTATCCCTCGGGGACACGGCCGTGTTCCGCTACGGCGGCCTGGAGCGCAGGGACCCGACGCGGTCGGTCAGGCTCCGCTCCGGTGACGCGATCGTGTTCGGCGGTCCCGCGCGGCTGATCTATCATGGCATCGACCGGCTGGTGCCGGGAAGCTCGGACCTGCTGCCGCAGGGCGGCCGTCTCAATCTCACCTTGCGCAAGGTCGGGAAGCCGCTCTAGCCTTCTGTATCCGAACTCTGCACTTTTCCTGGAGGGGCATCCATGAAAGCCTTCGCAGCCGCCGCTCTCGGCATCCTCCTGTCGATTCAGGCCGCCTTCGCGGCCGAACCGGTGTTTCCGCCAGCGTCCCGCATCGGCATCGTCCCGCCGGAGGACATGATCGTCTCGAAGCGATTCAGCGGGTTCGAGAGCGAGGAGAAGGCCGCGGCCATCACCTTCGTGGAAATGCCCGCCGGGGCCTACACGCAGCTGGTCGGCGGCCTCACCAAGGACTCCCTGAAGCGCCAGGGCATGAGCGAGACGTCGCGCGAGACCCTGAAGCTCGGGTCCAGGACGGGCGTGCTGGTCGGCGGCACCATGGGCGGGGCCGTCCAGGGCCGCAAATGGGTGATGGCGGTCAAGGACGAGGACCTCACCGCCCTCGTGATCGCGCAGGTGCGCGGCGGCCAGGATGGCTACAGCGACGTGCAGATGCAGAACGCCCTGAAGAGCATCGCCCTGCGCGGGCCCGTGTCCATCGAGGAGCAGGTCTCCGCTCTGCCGTTCCGGCTCGGCGACAAAGCCGGCTTCCGTCCGGTGCGGGTGATGTCGGGCAATTCGGTCCTGTTGACCGACGGGCCTCAGGACGCGATCAAGGCAGTGGAGCAGCCGATGGTCATCCTGGCCGCCACCCTCAACGTTCCCGTTCCGCCCGCCGAGCGGCGCAGCCAGTTCGCCCATGCGGCCCTGAACTCGAACCAGATCCTGAAGGACGTCAAGGTCGAACGCTCCGAGTCCTTCCGCTTCAGGGGACAGGACTGGCACGAGATCGTCGCCAAGGCCGTGGAGGTGGAATCGGGCCAGCCGGTCATCGTGATGCAGACCATCCGCTTCGACCCCGACCGCTATGTGCGCATGGTCGGCCTCACGCGGGTCGAGCAGCGCGACCAGAACCTGCCCCGCTTCCGCACGATGGTCGACGGAATTGACATGAATCCCTAATCGCGCCGCGGGAAGGCTGGCAGGGACCAGCCCCGCAGCAGGGCGAGGGCCCGCAGGGTGAAGGCCGCGGCAAAGCCCGCGGCGCCGCTCAGGAACGGCTCGACGCCCGCCGCCTGCAGGGCGACCATGACGGAAGCGCCGAGCGCCGCCGCCGTGACGTAAATCTCCTGGCGCAGCACCAGGGGGGTGGTTCCGGCGAAGATGTCGCGGATGATGCCCCCGAAGGTAGCCGTGGTGGTGCCGAGCGCCACGGCCGAGAGGGCGGGCACGCCCGCGGCGAGCGCCTTGCCGGTGCCCGTGACGGCGAAAAGGGCCAAGCCTAGGGCGTCCGCCCAGAGAAGGAGCCGGCCCCGCCGGCCGCCCTCCATCATGGCCACCCGCCGGGGGCCGAGGACGAAGACGAGCTCCGCCACGATCAGGCACGCGAGCACGTCGGTCGGATCGCCGACCCAGAACACGGGTCTGATCCCGATGAGCAGGTCACGAAGGGTCCCGCCCCCGACCCCCGTGAGCGTGGCGAGCAGGGCGAAGCCGAACGGGTCCATGCCCTTGTGGGCCGCCATCAGGGCGCCCGAGAGCGCGAAGACGGCGACGCCGATGGTTTCGAAGGGAATGCTTTGGAGGACCTGCACCGGGAACACCTGCCGTCACACCAGCCTCGCTCCTGAGAGGCCGGCTTGAGATTCACCCCGGCCGTCATCACCGGCCCTGTACCGGTGATCCCGATCATGACAGGCGCTGAGCCTCACCGCATCGGAATGGCCGGGACGGGCCCGGCCATGACGCCCAAAGTTCGTTCAAAACGGAGTCCGAGCTCTCAATTCCTGTCCCGGCGAGACGCTCGGGCTGAGGGCTCACAGGGTGTTCGCCTCCGTCATGTCCGGGCAAGGCGATTCGCGGGAAAGCGCGTTCCGCCGGGGCCTTTTTCAGGAAGCGGTCGAGGAGTTGTCGGCGGCCTCCGAGCCGTTGCCGTTGGCGGCCGCCTTCGGGCCGCCCTTGGAGACGCCCACCAGGGCCGGGCGCAGGACGCGCTCGCCGATGACGTAGCCGGACTGGACCACCTGCAGGACGGTGCCGTTCGGCACGTCCGCGTTGGGGATCTCGAACATGGCCTGATGCACGTTCGGGTCGAATTTCTGCCCCTGCGGGTCGAGCCTCTTCACCCCGTGGCGCTCGAGGGTCTTGAGCAGATCGCGCTCGGTGAGGTCGATGCCCTCGATCAGGCCCTTGAAGGCGCCCTCGGCGGTGCTGCGGGCCTCGTCCGGCACGCTCTCGATGGCGCGGCGCACGTTGTCGGCGACGTTCAGCATGTCGCGGGCGAAGTTCGCCACCGCATAGGTGCGGGCATCCGCGATCTCGCGCTCGGTGCGGCGGCGCAGGTTCTCCATGTCGGCCATCAGGCGCAGGAGCTTGTCCTTCAGGTCCGCCTTCTCGGCCTCGAGAACGGCAATCGGATCGGCCGCGGAGGCAGCCTCGGGGGCCACGTCGTTGGCGGGTTCGGCCTGCGGGGCCGCGTTCTGGTTTTCCGTGTCGTTCGGATTCATGGTCGATCAACTAAAGGTGGGAAACGAAAGGTTCGGGGCACATATCAGGTCCCTCGCTTCACAAATCAAGCGCTTCGCCGCTGGAGCGGCTCGGTTTCCTCGGCTTTGAACACCTCCAGCAGGGTGCGGGTGATGGTGGCCTGGCGGCCCGCATGGGTAATCTTCGTGCCCGTCAGGTCGGTCACGTAGAACACGTCCACGGCCTTTTCGCCGAAGGTCACGATATGGGCCGAGGCGATGTTGAGGTTGAGCTTCCCCAGGGCCGTGGTGAGGTCGTAGAGCAGGCCGGGCCGGTCGAGGCCCGAGATCTCGATCACGGTCTGGCGGTTCGACAGGGAATTGTCGATGTTCACCTCCGGGGGCACATGGAAGGCCTTGGAGCGCTCCTTGGCCGGGCGCTTGCCGTCCACGAGATCGGCGATCCTCACCTCCCCTTTCAAGGCCCGCTCGATGGCCCTGGCGACCCGTTCGGCCCGGCGCAGCTCGTCCTCGTCCCGGTCAAAGGCGCGGGAGAGCACGATGGTGTCCAGCGCCATGCCGTCCGTCGTGGTGAAGATCTGCGCGTCGACGATGTTGCCGCCCGCGGCCGCGCAGGCGCCGGTCACGATGGCGAGAAGCCGCGGATGGTCGGGCGACAGGATGGTGAGCTCGGTCACGCCGCGGAACTGGTCCGTCTCGTAGGTGGTGGTGACCGTGCGCCCGCCCTTCTCGGCCTCCCGCAGGAGCCCGGCCTGCTTGGCCCGCCGGGTCTCGTCGGTCTTCAGCCAGTAGCCCGGCGTATGGCGCGACGCGAAGGCCTCGAACTCCGCATCGGACCAGTCGTGCAGCTCCAGGCGCAGCCGTTCCTGGGCCAGACGCACCCGCTCGGAGCGGGCGAGATCCACCGCGCCGCCGCCGAGGATCACCTCCGTCTCCTGGTAAAGGTTGCGCAGGAGCTGGCCCTTCCAGCCGGTCCATGTGCCGGGCCCGACCGCCTTGATGTCCGCGATGGTGAGCACGAGCAGGAGCTTCAGGCGCTCCATGGTCTGCACCACCTCGGCGAAGCTCTTGATGGTGGCCGGATCGGACAGATCGCGGCTCTGGGCCGTGTTCGACATGAGGAGGTGATGCTCGACGAGCCACGCCACCGTCTCGGTCTCCGCGTCGGTCAGGCCGAAGCGCGGCCCGAGCTTGCGGGCGATGGCCGCGCCGGCCTCCGAATGGTCCTCGGGCCGTCCCTTGGCGATGTCGTGCAGGAACACCGCCACGTAGAGCGCCCGGCGGTTGCGGATGGTGGGGAAGATCTGGTTGGCCAGCGGATGCTCGCTGCCAAGCTGCCCGGCCTCGATCTCGGTCAGCACGCCCACCGCGCGGATCAGATGCTCGTCCACCGTGTAGTGGTGGTACATGTTGAACTGCATCATCGCGACGATGCGCCCGAAATCCGGCACGAGGCGGCCGAGCACCCCGGTCTCGTTCATGCGCCGCAGCACCACCTCCGGGGCGTTTTTGGACGTGATGATCTCCAGGAACAGCTTGTTCGCCTCCGGATCGTTGCGCAGGGTATGGCCGATCAGCCGGAGCGAACGCGTCGCCAGGCGCGTCGCATCGGGATGGATGGCGAGGTTGCGGCGGTCGGCGAGCCAGAACAGGCGGATCAGGTTGACCGGATCGCGCACGAAGGTCTCCTCGTTCTCCACGTTGAGCCGGTTGTTGTCGATGATGAAGCCCTCGCTCACCTGCGCGCCGCCGCTGCGGCGGCGGAAGCGGCCGAACATCCGGTCGAGCATGGGGCGCCGCTTGGTCTGCCGGGCCTCGAGCTCGGCGCACACGATCGCCGTGAGGTCGCCGACATCCTTGGCGATGAGGAAATAGGCCTTCATGAAGCGTTCGACCGCCGACAGGCCGCCGCGCGGCGCGAAGCCGATGCGCTCGGCGATGGTGCGCTGCAGGTCGAAGGTCAGGCGCTCCTCGGCGCGGCCGGTGGCGAAGTGCATGTGGCAGCGCACGCGCCACAGGAACTCCTCGCAGCGCGAGAACAGATTGAACTCTCCTTGCGTGAAGAGCCCGGCCTTCACCAGTTCCTTGGGCTCCTTGACCCGATAGACGTATTTGGCGATCCAGAACAGCGTGTTGAGATCGCGCAGGCCGCCCTTGCCGTCCTTGACGTTCGGCTCGACGAGATAGCGCGACGCGCCCGCCTTGGCGACGCGGGCGTCGCGCTCCTTCAGCTTGGCGTCCACGAAGGCGGCCGCCGTGGTGGCGACGATCTCCTGGTCGAAGCGCTTCTCCAGATTGTCGAAGAGCTCCCGGTCGCCGAAGAGGAAACGGGCCTCGAGCAACGACGTGCGGATCGTCATGTCCGCATGGGCCTCGCGCAGGCAATCCTCCACCGAGCGGGTCGCGTGCCCGACCTTGAGCTTGAGGTCCCACAGCACGTAGAGCATCGCCTCGACGACACTCTCGCTCCAGGCGGTCTGCTTGTAGGGCAGCAGGAACAGGAGATCGACGTCGGAGCCCGGCGCCAGGGTCCCGCGCCCGTAGCCGCCGGTCGCCGCCACCGCGAGCCGCTCGCCAGCCGAGGGATTGGCCGCCGGATAGAGGTGCTGGACCACGGCGTCGTGGACGATGCGCACCAAGTCGTCCATGCGGTCGCAGAGATAGCGGGCGCAGGCCAGCCCGTTCTGGTGCTCCATAAGCCTGCCCTGAGCCTCCTGGTGGCCCGCGTCGAGCAGCGTCTTCAGTTCCGGGACAAGTCTCGCGCGCAGTTCCGCCGCATCGCTGATCGGCTGGTTGCCGAGGCTCTTGAGGACGTTCTTGGGACTAGGAAGGGTCATGGAACAACCGCGCACGAGGAACCGTTTGACTTACCACCGGATGGGGGCTCCGCCCAAGGGCGGAGTGACGGGCACCGTCTGAACGGTCAGCCTGTTCTTTATAAGAGATAGTGTTTGACATAAAAAACACCGAGTTCTATAAACCGGACACGCGCCGATTTGAGCATGCAGATTGCGGGCGCGAAACAAGTGCAGCTAAAGCGCCGGGTGCGTGATGACCCTGAAGGGTCGGCGTCCCATGCGCGGAACATGGGATCGAACACGATGAGCCTGACCCGCCGCCTCCTGATCGCCGCCTCCCTGGCCACGGGCCTCGCCTCCCTGGCGACCACCGCCGCCGCGCAGGTGAAGGAGATCCGCATCGACTATGCCACCTACAACCCGGTCAGCCTCGTCCTCAAGGACAAGGGCTTCCTCGAGAAGGAGCTGGAGAAGGACGGCATCAGCGTGCGCTGGGTGCAGTCGCTGGGCTCCAACAAGGCGCTCGAATTTCTCAATGCCGGCTCGATCGACTTCGGCTCCACGGCCGGCGCAGCCGCCCTGATCGGCAAGATCAACGGCAACCCGATCAAGTCGATCTACGTCTATTCCCGCCCCGAATGGACCGCGCTGGTCACCCGCAAGGACACGAACATCACGAAGGTCGAGGACCTGAAGGGCAAGCGGGTCGCCGTGACCCGCGGCACCGATCCGCACATTTTCCTGGTGCGTGCCCTGCAGGAAGCCAAGCTCACCGAGAAGGACGTGAAGCTCGTTCTCCTCCAGCACCCGGACGGCCGCACCGCGCTCGAGCGCGGCGACGTGGATGCCTGGGCCGGCCTCGACCCGCTGATGGCTGCCGCCGAGGTGGAAAGCGGCGCCCAGCTCTTCTACCGCAATGCGGGAGCCAACACCTGGGGCGTCCTCAACGTCTCGGAATCCTTCGCCAAGGACAATCCCGCCCTCGTGCAGCGCGTGCTCAAGGCCTATGAGGAAGCCCGCAAGTATGCGCTGGCCAACAAGGACGAGCTGAAGAAGACCCTGGTTGCCTATACCAAGTTGTCCGACACCGTGATCGAGCGCCAGCTCGAGCGTACGGAGCTGACCCATTCCAATATCGGCCAGCCCCAGGTCGACACGATCCTCGCGGCGGGGCTCGCCCTGCAGCAGGCGGGCGTCATCGCCCCTGACGCCAATGTGCGCACCGCCGTCGATTCCCTCATCGACCGCCGGTTCGCGACCGCATCGCGCTGATGACTTCATCACGGGAGAGCGCCGTGACAGGCCAAGCTACAAGCAACGCCTGGTCCTCCCATGAGGGTGCCGCCGCTCTCGCGGCCCCCGCCTCGACCGAGAAGCGACGCGCCTTCGACTGGCGCCTCCTTCTCGGCTTTTTATTGCCCGTTGCGGTTGCGCTTCTCTGGGAAGCCGCCGTTCGTCTCGGCCTCGCGCAGGGCCGCCTCGTTCCGCCGCCGAGCCGCATCATCGCGACGCTCTGGGGACTGGCGCAGACCGGCGAGCTGTGGACCCATACCTGGATGACGCTCTGGCGCGTCCTCGTCGGCTTCGTGATCGGGGCCGTTGCCGGGATCGTGCTGGGCGCGCTGTCCGGCTCCAGCAAGACCATCCGGCAACTCCTCGACCCGACCCTCCAGGCCCTGCGGGCGATTCCCTCGATCGCCTGGGTGCCGCTGTTCATCCTGTGGCTCGGCATCTTCGAGGCCTCGAAGGTGGCGCTGATCGCCGTCGGCGTGTTCTTCCCGGTCTATCTTGGGATCGCCGGCGCGATCCTGTCGGTCGACCGCAAGCTCGTGGAAGTGGGCCACGTGTTCCGCCTCTCGCGCGTTCAGCTCGCGCGCCGCATCCTGCTGCCGGCGGTTCTGCCCGAGGCCGTGATCGCCTTGCGCTCGGGCCTCGGCCTCGGCTTCATGTTCGTCGTGGCGGCCGAGTTCATGGGCGCCTCGGAGGGCCTCGGCTATCTGCTCGTGGACGGGCAGCAGATGGGCAAGCCCGATCAGATCCTCGCGGCGATCATCGCTTTCGCGCTGCTGGGCAAGCTCGCCGACAGCCTCCTCGTCGCGGGCACCAAGCCGCTCGTGCGCTGGCAGGACACCGTGCGGGAGCGCTTGTGATGCTGAACCTCGAGCACCTCTCGAAAACCTATGCCGACGGCACACGCGCGCTTTCCGACGTCAATCTAACCGTGCAGGAAGGCGAGATCGTCTCGCTGATCGGCGGCTCGGGCTGCGGCAAGACCACCTTGCTGCGCCTCATCGCCGGCCTCGACCGGGCGAGCGCGGGCCGGATCCGCCTCGACGACGAGGTGCTCTCGGGCCCTCACCCGTCCGTCGGCATCGTGTTCCAGGAGCCGCGCCTGCTGCCCTGGCTGTCGGTGTCCGACAACATCGCCTTCGGCCTCGACGGCATCGGGGCCGCCGAGAAGAAGGCGCGCGTCGCCCATGCGCTCGACAAGATCGGCCTGTCGGAGCACGCGAACCGCTGGCCCCGCGACCTGTCGGGCGGCCAGCAGCAGCGCGTCTCCATCGCGCGCGCCTTCGTGACCAACCCGAAGGTGCTGCTTCTCGACGAGCCGTTCTCGGCCCTCGACGCCTTCACGCGCGCGAGCCTGCACGAGCATCTGCTCGGCCTGTGGGAGGAGACGCGCCCCACCGTCGTGCTCGTCACCCACGACGTGCAGGAGGCGGTGACGCTGGCCGACCGGGCCGTCGTCATGCAGCCGAAGCCAGGCCGCATCTTCGACGAACTGCCGCTGACGCTGTCGCGCCCGCGCGACAGGACGGGCCTCCCCTTCGAGACCTCCGTGCGCCGCGTCTTGACGGCCCTGGACCATTCCCTCAAAGCTCCCCAGCAGCAGCCTCAACGCGAGCGCGACCGCCAGGCCGCCGCGTTGTGGTGGTAACAATCTCAAGGACATCATCATGGATGCGACTGCGCTTCGCGCCCTCCAGGCACCGCTGAAGGATCAATACCGCGGCGACCCGAACTCCGCCGTGATCACCCTGAAGGCTCAGGGCACGCTCGACGACCAGCACATCGCCTGCAAGGTCGAGACCGGCCGTGCGCTCGCCGTCGCGGGCCTCCATCCGGCCACCGGCGGCTCCGGCGCGGAGCTGTGCTCGGGCGACATGCTGCTCGAGGCGCTCGTCGCCTGCGCGGGCGTGACGCTCAAGGCTGTCGCGACCGCCCTCGAGATCGACCTGCGCCACGGCGCCGTGAAGGCTGAGGGCGACCTCGATTTCCGCGGCACTCTCGGGGTCGACAAGACTGCGCCCGTCGGCTTCCGGAACATCCGCCTGTCCTTCGAGGTCGACACGGATGCCCCGCAGGAGAAGATCGACCAGCTGCTCAAGCTCACCGAGCGCTACTGCGTGGTCTTCCAGACCCTCAACAACAAGCCCGAGCTGAGCGCCACGCTGACCCGCAAGTAGGGCTCTCTGCTGGTTCGCTCGACCGGTTCGACATCTTCATGTCATGGCCGGGCTTGTCCCGGCCCTCTCGATTGGAAGAGCGCCGCGCTTCTCGCATCGGGATCACCGGCACTGGGCCGGTGATGGCGCCGGAGATCCGCGGACCGTGGGTGAGAAGGCTTCAATGCTTTTAGTTCCCAGCCACCAGCGTTCTTGGCGCGCCGCTGATCGCCACGGCGGTGCCGCCGCGGATCTCCTGCACGGTCAGGCCGCGCTCGTTGGTGCCGTCGGGATTGAAGCGGAATACGCCGTCGGCCCCGGCGAAGCCTGCCGGGTTCGTGAGCATCCCGTCGGTGAAGGCCTGCGCGCCCTGCATCCGGGCGAGCGCCGCCGCCAGGGTCACGGCATCGTAGGACAGGGTCGCCAGCCGGATCGGATCGACGTTGAAGCGCGCGCGGTAGCGCTCGGCGAAGGCCGTGAAGCCGCGCTTGTCGGGGGCGGCGAACCACCCACCCTGCAGAACGGGCAGAGCCGTCACGCGCGGCTCGTCCCACAGGCCGGTCCCGAGCGGCTTCACGCGCAGCGGGTTGAAGCCTGCCATCTGCAGCGCCTGGGCGATTGCGGGCAGCCCGTCGCCGTTGTCCGGAATGAACAGGGCATCGGCCTGCGGAGCGGGGCCGCCAATCACGCCGGCCAGGCGTCGCACGGCTTCTTGAGGCTGGCCCGACGGGTAGAATTCGAGCGCCGCGATGCGGATCCCCTGCCGGGCCGCCGCCTGCTGCAGCCGCGCTCCGGCCACCCGGCCGTATTGGTTCTCGGGGACCAGGGCCGCGATGGAGCGACGCCCCTGGCTGACCGCGAAGGACACGATACGGTCCACCTCCTCCTGCACGAGGAAGCTCAGGAGATAGACGCCCTGAGTGGCGACGCTCGCATCCGTCGAGAAGCCGATGACCGGCTTGCCGCGGGGGCGCGCCACCTGCCCGACGGCCTGGACGGAGCCGGCGAAGAGCGGCCCGACGATGAGCTCGGCACCCTCGGCCAAAGCCTGCTGGGCGGCCGCCTGCGCACCCTCGGGCGTGCCGCTGTCGTCCTTCACCAGGAGGGTGAGGTCCGATCCCTGGAATTCGCTCAGGGCCAGTTCGGCTGCGTTGCGCAGGCTCTGCGCCGCCACGGCGCCCTGCCCGGCCCCGGACATGGGCAGGATCAACGCGACCTTGACGGGGCCGCTGCCGATGGTGGTGCCCGGGATCGCCCGGACGGGCGGAGCACCCGGCATATGCCCATCGGGCGACGGGGTATCGGCCGCATAGAGCGGCTCGGACGGCGCGGTCGCGGCGGGCCGGCTCGGCTTTCGGGCCGGAGCGCGGCTGCCCGAGCTGACGCATCCGGACAGGACGAGCGCCGCGGATACAATGGCAATCCAGACCGCGCGGCCGGAACCACCGTCTGGTCGAACGATGAAGCGCGCCATCTCCACCCCCTTTGGAAACAGCCCTAGCGATGGAAAGAAGCGTGACAGCAAAAGGTAAACATTGTTTCCAATGCAGGACCGGGGTCTCTCCGACCCAGCTTCCGCACCGACGCCCCTCATGCGACAGTGACCGACGATGAGCCAGAGAATCGACAATCGAACCAAGCGGCGCGAGCCGAGCGACCGGATCGCCACCTTCACGGCCTTCGGGCTCGCCGCCGAGGCAAAGCCCCTCACCCCGGGCCTCTACGTGGTCGCGACCCCCATCGGCAACCTGCAGGACGTGTCCTTCCGGGCGCTGAACGTGCTCGCCGCCGCGGACGCGGTCCTGGCCGAGGATACGCGGGTGACGAAGACCCTCCTCGCCCATTACGGCATCACCACCCCGCTCGTGTCCTATCACGAGCATTCCAACGATGCCGTGCGCGAGCGCATGGTCCACCGGATCCGCGAAGGCCAGGCGCTGGCCCTCGTGTCGGACGCCGGCACGCCGCTGGTGTCGGATCCGGGCTACAAGCTCGTGCAGGCCGCCATCGAGGAAGGACTGCCGGTCACGCCGATTCCCGGCCCCTCCGCGGTGCTGACCGCGCTCGTCGCCTCGGGCCTGCCGACGGACCGCTTCTTCTTCGAAGGTTTCCTGCCCTCGAAGAGCGGGGCGCGCCGCACGAGACTTTCCGAGATCGGTGCGATCCCCGGGACGCTCATGCTCTTCGAGGGCCCGCACCGGCTGCCGGAAATGCTCGCCGATGCCGCGGAGGTTCTGGGCGAGCGCCAAGCCGTCGTGGCGCGCGAACTCACCAAGATGTTCGAGACGATCCGGCGCGGCACGCTGCCCGAACTCGCCGAGCAATTCGCTCAGGAAGGTCCGCCCAAGGGCGAGATCGTGGTGCTGATCGGCGAGGCGACGAAAGAGATGCACGCAGCCGAGGCCGATGCGGCGCTCGACGGCCGGCTCGAAGCGGCATTGAAGAATCATTCGATCAAGGATGCCGCGGCGCTCGTCGCGGCGGACCTCGAGCTGCCCAAGCGCGAGGTCTATGCCCGCGCGCTGGCGCTTGCGAAGAAGGACGCATGAAGAGCGCCCTGGAGCATCGACAGGCGACTTTTCTGCGCGGCCACCGCGCCGAATGGATCGCCCTGCTGGTCCTGGTGGCAAAGGGCTATCGCCCGCTTGCCCGCCGCTACGCGGCCGCGAGCGGCGAGATCGACCTGATCGTAATGCGCGGCGACACCATCGCGTTCGTCGAGGTGAAGGCGCGCGGTCTGATGGACGATGCGCTCTCGGCCATCACGGCCAGGAAGCGCCAGCGCTTCTCGCGGGCGGTGCGCGCGTGGCTCTCCCGCAATGCGTGGGCCGCCGGCAAGACCTGGCGCGCCGATGCGGTGTTCCTTGCGCCCAGGAGATGGCCGCGGCACATCGTGTCGGCGTTCGACCTGGAGATGCGCTAGCGCATCGTGTTGACGAGTGGATCCGGTTTTCGCTGACGCGGCCCTTCGGGTCCACGATGAACGATGCGCCGGCCAAGCGAGGGAGCATCGGATCCGACCCCAAAAGTGGACCCACTTTTGGGTCCGATGCTCTAGGCGGCCATCCGGTGCCGGTCCTCGACGGCCTCGCGGATATGCCGCGCCAGTTCCTGCACCACATGGTTGCCGCCGTCGCGCGGCAGGTAGAGATTGACCATGAAGGGCGGCAGGGCCGGCAGGCCCGAATCCGCTCCCAGCACGTCGAAGCCGCTCGGCACGGTCGAGGCCATCCAGGCCATCACGGCGATGTCCGCCGCCACCGTCGCCACCTGGGCCGAGGTGTTCGTCACCTCGGAGACCGAGCGCCATTCGATGCCAGCCTTCTGCAGCGCCTCGCGGATCGGGGCACGGAACGCGCAGTCGGAACAGCCGATGGAGACGGGCAGCGGACGCTGGCGCGCCGCATCGCCGCCCCGGGCTCCGACCCATACGAGCCGGTCCATGACGAGATTCTCGCCGTCGGGATCGCAGGCCATCTCGGTGGCCAGCACCACGTCGACCTTGCCGTCGTAGAGCTTCGCACGGAGCGACGCGCTGGAGCCGCTGTTGAGCGAGATCTGCACGCGCGGATAGCGGCGCGCGAAATCCTTCAGGAAGGTCGGCAGGTAGGTGGTGATGATGTCGCTCGGGATGCCGAGCCGCACCTCGCCCTCGAATTCCGGCGTCGTCATCTCGGTCCAGATCTCATCGTTCAAGGCGAGCATCCGCTTGGCCCGCCCGAACAGCCGTTCGCCGGCTGTGGTCAGGGTGATGCCGCGCCGGTCGCGGACGATGAGGTCCTCGCCCAGCGTCTCTTCCAGCCGCTTGATCTGCTGGCTCACGGCAGCCTGGGTGAGGTTGAGAACCCCTGTGGCGGCCGTCATGCCGCCGGCATCCACCACGGCCACGAAGGCCCTCAAAAGGCTGACGTCGAGATTATGCGCCATGCTCGGCCTCAATAACGGATCGTTATCGTCAACATAATGAACATTCGTTTCCATTATGCAAGGGCTGGGCGCATTCTGGTCGCATCGAACTTGAGGAGACAGCCATGACAGCCCACCCGGTCACCTTCCGGACCTCCCAGCCGTCGTCCGCCAAGCCGTCGCGCATCCGCAGCCTCTTCGTTTCCCTGATGCACGAAATCGAAATCCGGCGCGCCCTGCGCGAGGTCAGCGCCCTCGACGACGCCGCGATGCACGATATCGGCCTCACCCCCGGCAACATCGAGGATGTCGTCCGGTGCGGCCGGCATTAATCTCCGGATTTCGGAGCGAACACGGTCACGGCCGCCGGCCGGATCGAAAAATGGGCGGGCGTCCGGGTCACGATCTCGCCATCCGCATTGATCGGCCTCGGCTTGCGCGTGCGGATGTCGAACTCCTGAGCCCGGACCGCCCGAACCTCGTTCCAGGCGCCGTGCTGCCCGTAGCGGAATGACCGCGCCATGAGGGCGAGCTTCCAGGCGCGCTCCAGTTCGAGGCTGTAGAGGTCGAGATGCTGGTCGTCGATGGCGGCATCCTTTTCCACCGCGTTCCCGCCCCCGTAGAAGCGCCCGTTGCCGACCGCGATCTGCAGCGTTCGCACGCGAACGGATTCGTTCTCGCTGGTGATGGTGGCCCGGAAGGGCTTCGCCTGGGCCAGAACCTTCAGGGCCACCAGCGCATAGCCGAGGCGGCCCCAGCGGCGCTTGATGTCCCGCGTCAGCTTCTGCGCCAGTTCCGCCGACAAACCGAGGCTCGCCACGTTGAAGAAGGGCTCGCCGTTGACGATGCCGAGATCGATCTTGCGCGTCAGGCCGTCCGCAATGACCTGGGCGGCCCCGTCGAGATCGAAGGGAATGCCCAATGTGCGGGCGAGATCGTTGGCGGTGCCCAGGGGAAGAATTCCCAGCGGCAACCGTGCCTCGATCACACCGAAGGCGGCTGCGTTCAAGGTGCCGTCCCCGCCGCCGACGACGGCGCAGTCCACGTCTTTCGCATATTTGACGATGAGCGGTGACAGGTCTTCCCGGCGGCTGCATTCCAGATGGACGGGCTCGATGCCATGATCCTTCAGGCGCTCGATGGCGACCTCGCACTGGGCGGCGCCGCTGCGGCTCTTGGCATTGACGATCAGAAGGGCGCGGCGTGGCATGCTCGACTACATGGAAAAGCTTGAGGGGATCCGCAAGGGGCGCCTTCGAAGCGGGGCCGTTGAATAACCCGCCTCCGGGCTTTTCGTTCACGCCGCCGGCGATGAAGAGTTGCCATCCTGAACTTTAGGGCCAATAACCCTGCTTCCCAAGGAGACCTGACGCATGACCCTCACCGTTGCGTTCCAGATGGATCACATCCGCAGCATCAAAATCGCGGGCGATACGGGCTTCGCGCTGCTGCTCGAAGCCCAGCGGCGCGGACATCGGGTCCTGCACTACACTCCCGACCGCTTGTCCCTTCGCGACGGCAAGGTCATCGCCATGGCGGAGAGCATCGAGGCGCGCGACGTCGAAGGCGACCATTTCAGCCTCGGGACGCCCGAGCGGATCGATCTGTCGGGTGTCGACGCGGTACTCATGCGCCAGGATCCGCCCTTCGACCTGGCCTATATCACGGCTACGCATTTTCTCGAGCGCATCCATCCCAAGACCCTGGTGGTCAACGATCCGACCCATGTGCGCAACGCGCCGGAAAAGATCTTCGTCACGCATTTCCCCCACCTGATGCCCCCGACCCTGATCTCCCGCGACAGGCAGGAGATCGACGAGTTCCGGCGCGAGCACGGCGACGTGGTGATGAAGCCGCTCTACGGCCACGGCGGCGCGAGCGTGTTCAAGGTCGGCCGCGAGGACCCGAATTTCGGCTCGCTCTACGACCTGTTCGCCAACCTGTTCCGCGAGCCCTGGGTGATCCAGCGCTTCCTGCCGAAGATCACCGAGGGCGACAAGCGCATCATCCTTATCGACGGCGAGGCGGCGGGCGCGATCAACCGGGTGCCGGCCGCCAACGACATCCGCTCGAACATGGTGCGCGGCGGCGCGGCGAAGCCCACGGACCTGACGCCGCGCGAGCGCGAGATCTGCGAGACCATCGGGCCCGATCTCAAGCGAATGGGCCTGATCCTTGTGGGCATCGACGTGATCGACGGCAACCTCACCGAGATCAACGTGACGGCCCCCACGGGCATCCGGGCCATCAAGCGCCTCGGCGGGCCGGATCTCGCGGTCAAGGTGTGGGACGTGATCGAGAGCAAGCTGGGGCGCTAGGCTCCACGCTCACCCGCCTTGGCTGAGGCCGGCCCGGTGAAGCGCCGCGAGCAAACAATCGGGGTCACCGGCACAAAGCCCGTGTCGACATCGGGGATTGCCTTACGCGGCCAGTTCCGCGATCACCGCATTGAGCACCGGGAAGCCCTTCGGGGTCACGGCGAGGCGCGAGCCGTCATGGCGGACAAGCCCCTCCTCTTCGAGGATCCGCAGACGCCTCTGGTTGATCGTCCTGCCCGTGAAGGCCTCGAAGCGGCGCGGATCCACGCCCTCCTTCAGGCGCAACCCCATGAGCAGGAACTCGTCGCCTTCGGCCTCGGAGGTTAGCACCTCCTCGTCGACGACGCCGTGGCCCTCGCGCTCCACCAGTTCCAGCCAGGTCTCGGGATGCTTCTCGGTCGCGGTGGCGAGCCGCGCGTTCCCCGTCACGAGACGCCCATGGGCGCCCGGGCCGATGCCCGCATATTCGCCGTAGCGCCAGTAGAGCAGGTTGTGCCGTGATTCCGCCCCGGGCCTGGCATGGTTCGAGATCTCGTAAGCCGGCAGGCCATGCTTCGCACAGGTTTCCTGCGTGATGTCGTAGAGGGCGCGGCCCGTCTCCTCGTCCGGCACCGTGATCTTGCCCGCATCGTAGAGGCGCTGGAACCAGGTACCGGGCTCGATGGTGAGCTGATAGAGCGACAGGTGCTCGACCGCATGCGAGATCGCCTGCTCCAGTTCCTCACCCCATTCGTGAGGCGTCTGGCCCGGACGGGCGTAGATCAGGTCGAAGGAATAGCGCTCGAAGATGGAAGCCGCGATCTTGACCGCGCCGAGGGCCTCCTCGACCGAATGCATGCGCCCGAGGCGCTTCAGGTCGGGGTCGTTGAGGGCCTGGACGCCGAGCGAGACCCGGTTGATGCCGGCTGTCCGGTAGCCGCGGAACCGCTCCGCCTCGACGCTGGTGGGATTGGCCTCGAGCGTCACCTCGGCCTTCGGGTCGATCCCCCAGGCGCCGCCGATGGCGTCGAGGATCGCCCCCACGGTCTGAGGACGCATGAGCGAGGGCGTGCCGCCGCCGAAGAAGATGCTCGTGACCGTACGCCCTGGGATCCGCGCGGCCATATGGGCGATCTCGCGCCGGAAGGCGGCCAGAAACCGCTCCTGGTCCACCGGCTGGTGGCGGACGTGGCTGTTGAAGTCGCAATAGGGGCACTTGGAGGCGCAGAAGGGCCAATGGACATAGACGCCAAAGCCCACATCGCGCGTCGGATGATCGATCATGGGCCGTATATGGCAGGTCTCCCGCCCGACGTCACGGGTGGCGTTGTCGCGATTCGGACGTCGTCATCCCGGGCGGGCAACCGGGATCCGGGATCGGCCCTGCCGCACCGAAAGCCCGTTCCCTCAAACTCTTCTGAACCCGACCACTCACAAGGTTGTTCACTCCCAGATCGTCTTCCGTTCTGGCCTCCGCTGGCGCGGAGCCCTAAGATCGGACGGCAGAGAGTTAGGAACCCAGCATGCGGCATTGGCGCGGCCCGTTCGACCGACAGGGCTACCATCACGGCAACCTGAAGGAGGCGCTGATCGAGGCAGCGCAGCGCTTCATTGCCGAGCGGGGCATCGGAGGCTTCACCCTGGCGGACGCGGCCAAGCTGGTCGGGGTCACGCCGGCGGCGCTCTACCGTCATTTCCGCGGCCGGGACGCACTCGTGGCCGAGGTCGCCTTCCGCGGCTACGACGAGCTGGCGAAGCGCCTCGGGCGGGCCTTGCAGAGCGAGGGCACGGCCCTGGAGCGCTTCACCCGCATGGGCGAGGCCTATCTGGCCTTCGCCGAGCAGGAGCCGGGCTTCTACACCGCCATGTTCTCCGCCAAGCCGGCCGAGGGCGAGGCGTCCTGCGGGCCGTTCTGGGCCAAAAGCATCCAGAGCGGCGGCAAGCCGGTCGGCAACGCCTTCGATTTCCTGGTCCAGGCCCTGTCCCAGACCTTCCCGGAGGGCTTCCAGAGCGTCGATGTCCGGTTCATCGCCATCGAGGTCTGGGCTCTGTCCCACGGCATCGCGACCCTCGACGCCGCAGGCCAGCTGCCGAAGGGCCCCGGCCTGCCCGACAAATACGAGCTGCTGCGGGCCGGCGTGCTCGCGCTCGTTCATGGCGCCCTAAAGGGCCGGTCGGACGCGTCCGCGAAATAATCGGAACACCCTCCCTTGAAAGCGCCAAGATCGATCCGCATGTTAATGTTGTTAGCATTAACATAGGGACCTCCAATGTCTGACTCTGCCTCCGCCGCCTGGAACGCGGGCCCGCATGCGGGCCCCTGGAACAACGGCGCTCACCGCCGCTGCGGGCGCAAGCCCGGACGCGGTCTGGAGATCGTCGGCATCATTCTGGGCTTCATCTTCGTCTGGCCGCTCGCGCTGGCCTATCTGGTGTGGAAAATGTGTGGATATCCGAAATACGACGAGGCGCGAGCCTTCTTCCGCGACTCCTTCGGCCGAGCCAAGGATGACTTCTTCGCCTCACGCGGTCCTGCCGGCTTCGGCGGCTTCGCCAGCACGGGCAATGCGGCCTTCGACGATTATCGCCGCAGCGAGCTCGAGCGCCTCGAGCAGGAGCGCCGCAAGCTCGACGAGGAGGCCCGCGAGTTCAGGAACTTCGTCGAGGAGCTGAAGCGGGCCAAGGACCGCGAGGAGTTCGATGCCTACATGGCCAAGCGCCGGGGCAACGGCACCACGAACGTCTAACCCGACGATCCAAGTCTGCGGAGCGCCCTTCGGGGCGCTCCTTCTTTTCGAACACCGTTTACGTCATGGCCGGGCTTGTCCCGGCCATCCCGATTGGAAGAAGGCTGCGCTTCAAAGGATCGGGATCACCGGCACAAGCTCGGTGATGACATCGAGAGCGTCACACCCGGTGCAGGCAACCGGCCGCGAGCTTCACGAAGGCGCGGGCGCGGTGGGACAGGCCCTCCGGTTCCGGCTTCGACCAGTCGATGCCGTGCTTCTCCTCCGAGGAGATCTCCCCGAATGTCTCAGTGAACCCGTCCGGCTGGAACATGGGATCGTAGCCGAAACCCTTGTCGCCGCGCGGCGGCCAGACCACTTGGCCGAAGACCCGCCCCTCGAACAGCTCCTCGTGCCCGTCCGGCCAAGCGATGACGAGGGCAGAGACGAAATGGGCCTTCCGGTCCGTCGCCTCGCGCTTCAGCAGCTCGCGCTCCACCCGCTCCATGGCGGCATCGAAGTCCTTCTTCGGCCCGGCCCAGTCGGCCGTGAACAGGCCAGGCGCGCCGTCGAGCGCATGAACGCACAGGCCCGAATCGTCAGAGAGCGCCGGCAGGCCCGTGGCGATCGCCGCCGCATGGGCCTTGATGGCGGCGTTCTCGGCGAACATGTGGCCGGTTTCGTCCGGGACCGGCAGTCCGAGTTCGCCGGCCGACACGGCCTCGACGCCGAAGGGAGCGAGCAGCTCCCGCATCTCCCTGAGCTTGCCCGCATTATGGGTGGCGATAACGACCTTGCCGGTCAGGGAACGATGGATGCTCATGCCACGGTCTTCTTCTGCAGATCGACCAGCTGCGCCACGCCGGCCTTGGCAAGCCGCAGGAGGCTCAGGAACTCCTCCTCCGAGAAGGGCTTGCCCTCGGCGGTGCCCTGAACCTCGACGATGCCGCCCGAACCCGTGATCACGAAATTCGCGTCGGTCTCGGCGGCCGAGTCCTCCGCGTAGTCGAGGTCGAGCACGGGCTGGCCCTGATAGATCCCGCAGGAGATCGCCGCGACGGGCTCGCGCAGGGGGTTGATCGAGATGATCGAGCGGTTCTGCATCCAGGTGAAGCATTCGTGCAGCGCCACCCAGGCGCCGGTGATGGACGCGGTGCGGGTGCCGCCGTCGGCCTGGATCACGTCGCAATCGACCACGATCTGCTTCTCGCCGATGGCCGGCAGGTTGACCACGGCGCGCAGGCTACGGCCGATCAGGCGCTGGATCTCCTGGGTGCGCCCGGAAGGCTTGCCGGAATTGACCTCCCGGCGGGTGCGCTCGTGGGTGGCGCGGGGCAGCATGGAATATTCCGCCGTCACCCAGCCCCGGCCGGTGCCGCGCAGCCACGGCGGCCCCTTCTCCTCGAGAGAGGCCGTGCAGATCACCCTGGTATTGCCGAAGGAGACCAGGCAGGAGCCTTCCGCATAGCGCGCCACGCCCCGCTCCAGGGTGACGGGACGCAGTTCGTCGGGGGCGCGTTTGGAAGGACGCATGGCGGGTTTCTCCTGAAAGCTCTTGCGATTCCCCGCCTGTTTGGAGCCGCAGGACGGTTTAGGCAAGCGCAAGGGTTGCTTAAAGGACGTCCGATCCGCACATAATACTGACTTGCTGGGTGGAATTGTGAGAGCGTAGAACCCTTCGGATGCATCCTACCGGTCCATTTTCCCATCTGTCGGAAACCCGCGCCATCGCGGAGCTGAACGACCGTTCCCGCGAAATCTTCCGCCAGATCGTCGAGAGCTACCTCGTGACCGGCGAGCCCGTGGGCTCGCGCCATCTCTCCCGCATTCTGCCGATGACGCTGTCGCCCGCGTCGATCCGCAACGTGATGGCGGATCTGGAGTCGGCGGGCCTGATCTTCGCACCCCACACCAGCGCCGGACGGCTGCCGACCGAGACGGGGCTGCGCTTCTTCGTCGACGCCATGATGGAAATCGGCGACGTCACCTCCGAGGAGCGCTCGCGGATCGAGGCCCAGATGCGGGCGGCCGCCTCGGGCCATACCCTGGAAACGGCCCTGGCCGAGGCTTCCGCGCTCCTGTCCGGCGTCTCGCGTGGCGCCGGGGTCGTGGTGACGTCCAAGTCCAACGCACGCCTCAAGCACATCGAATTCGTACGGCTCGACCCGACCCGCGCCCTGGTGGTGCTCGTCTCCGAGGACGGCTCGGTGGAAAACCGCCTCCTCGACCTGCCGGCCGGGCTGCCCGCAGGCGCCCTGGTCGAGGCCGGAAACTTTCTCAATGCCCGCATCCAGGGCAAGACGCTCGGCGACGTGAAGCGCGAGATCCAGACCCGCCGCGAGGAGATGGAGCGCGAGCTCGACGCTCTGACCGCAAGGCTCGTGGAGGCGGGGCTTGCCACCACGGCGGGGCCGGCGGATTCCCGCCAGCTGATCGTGCGCGGCCAAGCCAACCTCCTCGACGACCTGAAGGCCGCCGAGGATCTGGAGCGCATCCGCCTGCTCTTCTCCGACCTCGAAACCCAGACCGACGTGATCGACCTCCTGAGCCGGGCCGAAGGCGGCGAGGGTGTGCGCATCTTCATCGGCTCGGAGAACAAGCTCTTCTCGCTCTCCGGCTCGTCGATGATCGCCGCCCCCTTCCGGGACGGCGGCCAGAAGATCGTCGGGGTTCTGGGCGTCATCGGCCCCACCCGTCTCAACTACGCCCGCATCGTCCCGATGGTCGATTACACCGCCAAGGTGATATCCCGCATCCTGGAACAGGGCCGATAAGCGCGAGTGCCGCTCCGCCCCTGCCCCCGCAAGGGAACCATCCCCGTCTGACGCGTTAACCCTCCTGTCCGCACATGCGGCCAATGTTCCTACCCATGGAGGAGGTTTCCTTGAAGACAGCAGCGATCATCGCCAGCGCCGGCCTCATGGCCCTCGGCACCCTCGGCCTCGCCCAGGCCCAGACCAGCGGCACCCCCGGCTCGCCCTTCCCGAACGCCGCTCCGCACGAAGTCCAGATGATCAACGGCGTACCCTGCCGGACCATTCTCGACCGCGAGAGCAACACGCGCGTCCCGGTCCAGTGCGCCAGCCAGGCCGGCATGATCGGAATGGATCCGACGACCACGGGCAGCGTTCTCGTCGCCCCGCGGGCCGCCGGGGCCCCGGTCTCCGGCACGCCGGCCTCTGCCTTCCCGACGGCCGCCCCCCACGAGATCCGGGTTATCAACGGCGTGCCGTGCCGGACCGTCCTGGTCCAGGGCACCGACCAGCGCGTTCCCGTCGAGTGCGCCCGGTAACCGTCCCACCCGTCGACAGGCGCGGACGCCTTGTTCCGCGCCTCCCCCTTCCATGCTGAAAGCGAAGCGCGATCCGGACAGGGCACAACGGCTCCATTGCGCTCCGCCGCTCGCCCGATCCATCCGAAAAGACCCGACCTGAGTCTCCTGCCGAGCCCGTAGAGCCCCTTCCGGTCGCCCCGATGCCTCGGCCTTCGGTTCGAGGCGCGCGACACCGGTCTCCCTTGGCTTTGGGGGGCCACCCTGCTATTGCGGCCTGAACATTCTTATATCAGCAGAATTATGACCGCTCGCACCTTCGACAACATCCGCAACTTCTCCATCGTGGCCCATATCGACCACGGCAAGTCGACGCTCGCCGACCGCCTGATCCAGACCACGGGGGCGCTCTCCGCCCGTGAGATGACGGAGCAGGTGCTCGACAACATGGATATCGAGCGTGAGCGTGGCATCACGATCAAGGCGCAGACCGTGCGCCTCGACTACAAGGCGCAGGACGGCAGGACCTACATCCTGAACCTCATGGACACGCCCGGGCACGTGGACTTCGCCTACGAGGTCTCGCGGTCGCTGGCAGCCTGCGAGGGATCTCTGCTGGTGGTCGATGCCTCCCAGGGCGTGGAGGCCCAGACCCTCGCCAACGTCTATCAGGCCATCGATGCCAACCATGAGATCGTGCCGGTCCTCAACAAGATCGACCTGCCCGCCGCCGATCCTGACCGGATCAAGGAGCAGATCGAGGAGGTAATCGGCATCGACGCGTCCGACGCGGTGCCGATCTCGGCCAAGACCGGCCTCAACATCGAGGGCGTGCTGGAGGCCATCGTCCAGAAGCTGCCGCCGCCGAAGGGCGACCCGGATGCCCCGCTCAAGGCGCTTCTGGTCGATTCCTGGTACGACGCCTATCTCGGCGTGGTCGTGCTCGTGCGCATCGTCGACGGCACGATGAAGAAGGGCCAGACCATCAAGATGATGGGCACCGGCGCCTCCTACGCGCTCGACCGCGTCGGCGTGTTCTCGCCGAAGATGACCGAACTGGCCCAGCTCGGCCCCGGCGAGGTTGGATTCTTCACGGCCTCGATCAAGGAGGTGGCCGACACCCGTGTCGGCGACACCATCACCGACGATCGCAAGCCCACCGCCGAGGCGCTGCCCGGCTTCAAGCCCGTGCAGCCGGTGGTGTTCTGCGGCCTCTTCCCGGTCGATGCCGCCGAGTTCGAGAACCTGCGCTCCGCCATGGGCAAGCTGCGCCTCAACGACGCCAGCTTTTCCTACGAGATGGAAACCTCCGCGGCCCTCGGTTTCGGCTTCCGCTGCGGCTTCCTCGGCCTGCTGCATCTCGAGATCATCCAGGAACGCCTGGAGCGCGAGTTCAACCTCGATCTCATCTCCACGGCTCCGTCCGTGGTCTATCATCTGAAGCTGCGCGACGGTTCGACCATCGAGCTGCACAACCCGGCCGACATGCCGGACGTGATGAAAATCGAAAGCATCGAGGAGCCGTGGATCCGCGCCACCATCCTCACGCCCGACGATTATCTCGGGTCGGTCCTCAAGCTCTGCCAGGAGCGGCGCGGCGTCCAGATCGACCTCAACTATGTCGGCAAGCGCGCCATGGTGGTCTACGACCTGCCGCTCAACGAGGTGGTGTTCGATTTCTACGACCGCCTGAAGTCGATCTCGAAGGGCTACGCCTCCTTCGACTACCACATCTCCGACTACCGCGAAGGCGACTTGGTGAAGATGTCGGTGCTCGTCAACGGCGAGCCTGTCGATGCGCTCTCCATGCTGGTCCATCGCGACCGGGCCGAGGGTCGCGGCCGCGCCATGTGCGAGAAGCTCAAGGAGCTTATCCCGCCGCACATGTTCCAGATTCCCGTGCAGGCAGCCATCGGCGGCAAGATCATCGCCCGCGAGACCATCCGGGCCCTGCGCAAGGACGTGACGGCCAAGTGCTACGGCGGCGACGCCTCCCGCAAGCGCAAGCTGCTCGACAAGCAGAAGGAAGGCAAGAAGCGGATGCGTCAGTTCGGCAAGGTCGACATCCCACAGGAGGCCTTCATCGCCGCGCTGAAGATGGACACCTGATCGAGAAACCTCGAAGCGTCTTCCGCTCACATCAAGGCCCGGCTTTTACCCAGGCCGGGCCTTTCATTTTGTTGCTGCACTGCAGCAGCAAAGGCTGGAACCTGCCCCCCGCCTCAGAGTTCAACTCAGCGCGGGGCTTTGGTCTCTCCAATATGATCGCTGGCTGAAGAACGGGGTCTTCCGACGCCGGGCTTCGGCACGTCCATAGGGGCACAGGGCCGAATCGTTCCGCATGCCGCACATCCGAGCCACAGGATCTCGTTCAAAGGAGAACCCATGTCTTCGTCCCTGCGGGCCACGCTGCCGACGCTTTTCGCCCTTCTTCTCGGCTACGCTCTCATGCAGGTCGGCAATACCCTCCAGGGCACGCTGCTCAGCGTGCGTGGGAGTATCGAGCAGTTCACGCCGACGGAGATCGGCGCCGTGGGCGCCGCCTTCTGGGGCGGGATCGTGATAGGCTCGCTTTACGCCGGGCGCGTGATCCAGCAGGTGGGCCATACCCGCACCTTCGCGGCGCTGGCGGCGGTTGCCGCGTCGACCGCGCTGTTCCACCTCCTGGTGATCAGCCCGGCCGTCTGGATCGCCGCGCGGGCTCTGACCGGCTTCTGCTTCGCCGGCCTCTTCATCGTGGTCGAAAGCTGGCTCAACGCTTCCGTGACCGCCCAAACCCGTGGACAGGTTCTCAGCGTCTACGGCATGACCGGACTGATCGCTGGCATTGGTGGGCAGATGCTTCTGCCGGCGGGCGATCCATACGGCTACCGCCTGTTCTGCTTCGTCGCCATTCTCATCTGCCTCGCTCTGGTCCCGACCGCCCTGTCGCGCGCCACCGCGCCCGCTCATGCGGTCAGCGACACGAAGATCAACCTGATGCAGCTCTACCGCCAATCACCCTTCGGCGTGGTGGCGGCCGTTCTCTGTGGCGTCACCACGAGCTCGTTCTTCGCGCTCGGACCCATCTGGGCGCAGGAGCGCGGACTGGACACCACAGAAATCGCGATCTTCATGGCCTGCGGCACGCTCGGCGGGTTCGCCACCACCTATCCGCTGGGCTGGCTTTCGGACCGCATGGACCGGCGCCACGTGATCATCGGGGCCTCAGCGATGGCGGCCGCGATCCTGCTCGCGCTCATTCATTTCGTGCCGCTCACGGTGCCGGTGTGGCTGATCTTCCTCTATGTGGCCGTCTTCGGCGGCAGCGTGATCCCGACCTACAGCATCGTCACCGCCCACGTGAACGACATGGTGAAGCCCGGCGAGTTCGTCGCGGCGGCGGGCGGGCTTCTGATCCTGCAGGGCGTGGGTGCCACGGTCGGCCCGATCATCGCCGGCATGGCGATGACGGAGTTCGGACGGTTGGGCCTTCTCTACGTCGTGATCATCGCCCAGGCGCTCATGGCGATCTGGGGCGCCTATCGCAGCCTGCAGCGCGCCGCGCCTCCATCGGAGAAAAAGGAGACCTTCGTTCCCGAACCCTCCATCCCGGTCGGCACGCAGCTGGAAGCCTCCTGAACGCCTCCAGCCGGTCGGGCGCTATACCAGCAGCGATTGACCGCCGTCGATCCAGACCGGCGTGCCGGTGATGTGCCGTGCACGGTCGGAGGCGAGGAAGAGCACGAGGTCGGCCACCTCGTCGCTCGTGCCCGGATCCTGGCCGGTCAGCGGGATAGAGCCGGCCGGATATTCGGCAGGAACCTCGGCCTCTTCCGTATGCCGCTTCGTAGTGTTGTCTGAGATCTCCGTGTCGATCTTGCCAGGACAGACCACATTCACGCGGATCCTGTGCTTGGCGAGTTCGACGGCTAGCATCTGCGCCATCGCCACCTGGGCCGCCTTGCTGGCCGAATAAGCGGTCGCGCCCGCGCTGGTGAAGGTCCGCGATCCGTTGATCGACGCCGTGATGACGATGGCGCCCCCGCCCTTCTTCAAATGCGGGACCGCATGATGGAGCGTGAGATAGGTGCCGCGCAGATTGGTATTGATCGTGCGGTCCCATTCCTCGGGCTGCAGCTCGTCGATGGGAGCCCAGACGCCATTGATGCCCGCATTCGCGAACACGATATCGAGGCGGCCGAAGGCCTGGAGCAGATCGGCCAGGGCCTTGCGCATCTGACCGTCATCCGCGACGTCGGCCACCAGCGCGACGGCTCTGCCGCCGGCCTGCTCGATCTCCTCGGCGACCTTGCGGATTTCGTCGTCGGTGTGGCTCAGCACGCCGATCATAGCGCCCTCGCGCGCGAAGCGCAGGGCGGCCGCCTTGCCGATGCCGGATCCTGCGCCCGTCACGAGCGCGACCTTGCCTTGAAGCTCCATGATACTGCCTTTCCTCTAAGCGGACCTGTCCCTGAACCGGAGGAAGCGGCGCCTTGTTCCCTCCGCCTACGCCAGGCCGACGCGGCGCCCGGAGGCATCGACCACCGGCTCGCCGTCTTCCTTGACGAATTCGCCCTGCGGTGGCGGCAGGATGTCGAGCACCGTCTCGGACGGGCGGCAGAGCCTCACCCCCATGGGCGTGACGACGATCGGGCGTTCGATCAGGATCGGATGCGCCATCATGGCGTCGAGCAGATCATCGTCGCTCAGAGAAGGATCTCCGAGGCCGAGCTCCTCGTAGGGCGTGCCCTTCCGGCGGATCACGTCGCGGACGCTCACACCCATGCGCTCGATCAGCTGACGAAGGAGCAGACGCGTCGGGGGCGTCTTCACATACTCGACGATGTGCGGCTCGATCCCGGCGTTTCGGATCAGCCCCAGGGTGTTGCGGGAGGTCCCGCATTGGGGATTGTGGTAGATGATCACGTCCATGACGTTTCCTGACGATGGAGGGCGGGGCTTGCGCAGGCCATTCTGTCTCAAGGCTGGAGGATGGCGCATCCCTGGCGCGTCAGATCAGCCCTGACATGCGGGTCCGCTCTGCACCTTCAACCGCGCCAGCAGATGCTGTGCGAGTGCATTGTAGGCCGAGCGGGTCTCGATGCCCGACAGGGAGAGCTCGAGCACCCACTTGCCCGCCAGCGGAACGATCAGGGTCTCGACCGTCAGGGCATGGGAGGCGGTCGGCAGATTCGGATCGATCCAGGTGGCGGACCACCGCGTCGCGCCGGCATCGGATGACAACGAAACCGACTGCGCCGGGCGTCCGAGAAGCTCCTCATAATCCTGCTGCAGGGCGGCGGCATCGCGACTGGCAAGATCGGGCTGCGGCATGTCGCGCAGGTCTTGGGCGGACCGAAGTCCCACGGAAAGCTCCTCGTCGGAGGACACAGCCTTAATCACGGTTTCGGTCCTGCGCCATTCATCCGGCAGAGAGAGGAAGAAGCAGAGATCCGACGCTGCCCGGCCGGAGACCGTCGTCTGGCGAGCAGCCGGATCGAACCGCACCTGGACGGGTTCGCTCATGGGGGCCGGATCGAGCGGATCATTGGCGGCCTGGGCCACGGAAGCCATGGCCCATCCTGCCAGAATGACAGCCCCGCGGGCCCATGCTCTCCAATCGTCTACGCTGCGCACCATGGCCTCCAGCCGTAGCGGACCCTCACAACCATAGCAACGCATCCGAAGCGCAACGGTTGCCTGTCCACAGCGACGCTTCCGCGCGGGATACCGGGCGGATCTCTTCCCGGTCCGGGCCGGCAGACCTCGGAGGAGACGGCGTGCTGGCAGCGGATTCAAGAGAAAGGCGGGCTCAGGGCCCGCCCTCCTCGTCCGTGATCAGCCGCGGGCGCGGGCGCGGATCATGAAGGTGTCGTAGGCGTATTCCGCCACCTGGAACCAGAGATATTCTTCGCCGCGGAACGCCTTGTAGCTGTCGTAGATCTTCTTGAAGTCGGCATTCTTGGCCGAGATCTCGTCATAGACCTCGTTGGCCGCCTTGTAGGCCGCGTCCATGATCTCCTGCGAGAACGGGCGCAGCTGTGCGCCGTTGCCGACCAGGCTGCGCAGGGCGGCCGGGTTGCGGGCGTCGTACTTGGCTTGCGTGTCGACGTTCACGTAGCCTGCGGCGGCCTGGACGGCCGCCTGGTAGGACTTGGGCAGCTCGTTCCACTTCTGCAAATTGACGTAGAAGTGGATGGCAGGGCCGCCTTCCCAGAAGCCCGGATAGTAGTAGTACGGCGCGACCTTGTTGAGACCGAGCTTCTCGTCGTCGTAGGGCGCCACCCATTCGGCGGCATCGATGGTGCCGCGCTCCAGCGACGGATAGAGATCGCCGCCGGCGATCTGCTGGGGCACCACGCCGAGCTTGCCCATGATCTGGCCGGCCAAGCCGGCGATGCGCATCTTGAGACCCTGGAGATCCTGGACGGTCTTGATCTCCTTGCGGAACCAGCCGCCCATCTGCACGCCGGTATTGCCCCCGGGCAGAGCGTAGACGTTGTGCTTGGCATAGAACTCGTTGAGCAGGGTATTGCCGTTGCCCTGATAGAGCCAGGCGTTCATCTGGCGGGAGTTGAGGCCGAAGGGCAGCGAGGTGCCGATGGCGAAGGTCGGGTCCTTGCCCACGTAATAGTACGAGCAGGTATGGCCCATCTCGACCGTTCCACCGCCGATGGCGTCGAGCGCCTGAGGCGCGCCGACGATCTCGCCGGGTGCGAAGGTCTGAATCTGGAACTTGCCGTCGGTCGCTTCCGCGACGAGCTTAGCGAAGGTCTCGCCGCCACCATACAGCGTATCGAGGGATTTCGGGAAGGCCGAGGTCAGGCGCCAGCGAACCTCCGGGTTCGATTGGGCGATGGCCGGCTTGGCAACGGCTCCTGCGGCGGTGCCGAGGGTGGCAGCCTGGAGGAATGCACGACGTTTCATGGGCGTCCCTTTCATTCGTTTCCGCTTCAAGGCGCACATGAGACCGAAAGTTTCAACGCGACGCACTCAAACGAATAGTTGAGACGCCCCTATAGCGAGCCGGGCGGAAGATGGGAGAGGGTTCGAAGCAGGGACTTCATGCATCCAGCGCATGCGTGAGCTGGCCCGGAGACGAAGCTCGCGGCCAGCTGCACCAAACCGTCCGGCGTCGCGGAAAAGGACCGTCAGAAGATCAGCTCGCCTGCGCCCCAGGCGAGGAGGATCAGGAGGATGAACGCGAGGAGAAACAGGCCGAACAGGACCTTGGCGATCGTCTTGGCCCCGGAGGCGACGCCGGTGAACCCCAGGGCGCCCGCCACAAGGGAAACTACCAGAAAGATCAGAGCCCATTTCAGCATGTGCGTATCCTTGTCGCTTATGGCCGAGCTACAGGGATTAAGCGCCCAAGCTTGATCCGGTTCCGGTTGCCAGGGCTCAGATCACGACGGTGACCTTCTCGGCCGCGCGGGTCAGGGCCGTGTAGAGCCATCGGCTGCGATGCTCGCGAAATGCGTAGGACTCGTCGAAGAGAACGAGGTCGTCCCATTGCGAGCCCTGCGCCTTGTGCACGGTCAGCGCGTAGCCGTAGGTGAACTCGTCGGATTCCTTGCGCAGGACGAACGGCACCTCTTCTTCGGTTCCCTCGAAGAAGGCCTTGTGCACCGCGACATCCACGGATCGGCGACGGGCGTCGTCGTCGGGCAGCACGTCCATGCGGATGAAGTCGTTGCGGATGCCGCGCAGAGCCTGGATGGTCCAGGTGCCGCCGTTGAGCAGCCCCTTGGTCTTGTCGTTGCGCAGGCACACGAGCTTCTCGCCCGCCGCCGGCATGGGATCGCGGTAGCCGTTCAGTTCGCGCAGGCGCGTGTTGTACAGGCGCCGGGTCTTGTTGAGGCCGACGAGAACCTGATCGGCCGCCATGACGGCGGCGGCGTCGATCTCGCGGCGGCGGATGATGCGGCTTTCGCCGTAGGTCCCGGGCCCCAGACGCCCGCCCTCCCGAACCGTCATCGACAGATGGATGATGGGATTGTCCTTGGCCTGCCGGTGCACCTCCGTGAGCATCACGTCGGGCTCGCCGTCCGTGAAGAAGCCCCCGCCCTTCACCGGCGGCAACTGCGCCGGATCGCCCAGGACGAGTACGGGCTGCCCGAACGACAGGAGATCGCGCCCGAGTTCCTCGTCGACCATGGAGCATTCGTCGATGATGATGAGGTCGGCCTTGGAGGCCGGGCTCTGACGGTTGAGCACGAATTGCGGACCGTTCTCGTCCGACTCCCGCGAGCGGTAGATCATCGAATGGATCGTCGAGGCGTCGGTGCAGCCCTTGGTGCGCAGCACCAGAGCCGCCTTGCCCGTATAGGCGCCGAAGGCTACCTCGCCGTCCACGTTCTCGGCGATGTGCTTGGCGAGCGTCGTCTTGCCCGTGCCGGCATAGCCGAAGAGACGGAACACCGGACGGTCGCCGCGGCGCAGCCAGTCGGCGACGGCTTTCAGAGCGGCATCCTGTTGCGGCGACCAGGTCATGCGGATTTCGCCTCGCGATGTAGGGAATAGAGAAGACCGAGGATGATGATTCCGCTCCCGAGGAAGACGTATGGATCGAGCGGCTCGCCATAGAACTGCCAGCCGACGAAGGCGATCAGCGGGATGCGCATGAAGTCCAGCGGGACCACCATGGTGGCATCGCCCCGCCGGTAGGCGTTGGTCAGGCAGTAATGCGCCAGGAGGCCGCCGACGCAGATGCCCACGAGGGCCAGCGCGTGCGAGGGCTGGACCTGAAGCCAGAAGGCCCGGCGCACGCCCGCGAGGTTCATCGGAAGCTGCAGCAGGTTCATGAAGAACAGGATCGAGAAGGTGCTTTCCGTCATGGTCAGCCGCTTGGTCATGATCGCCACCAGGGCGAAGCTGAACGCGACGCCGAGCATGAGGAAACTGGCCGGCTGCAAGGTTTCCAGCCCGGGACGGAGGATCACGAGAATGCCGATGAAACCGAGCACGATGGCGACGAGACGACCGCCTGTCATCTTCTCCTTGAGCAGCGGGATCGCCAGCAAGGCGACCCAGGCGGGCGTCGTGAACTCGAGGGCGAAGACGGTCGCGAGCGGCAGGAGCGTGAGGCCGAACGCCCATCCGTCGGTGCCGAGGAAATGCAGGACGTTGCGAGCCAGGTGCAGCGGAAATCGGCGCGGCTTCAACCCGGGCCGCAGGTCCGGCCGGAGCAATGCGAGCAGGAGCAGGATGAGGACTCCCGCGGCGTTGCGCACGGCGAGCATCTCAAAGATCGAGAACGCGGGTGCGAGCGCACGCACGGCGATGGCCGTTGCGGAGAAGGAGAGGAGTGCGCCGCTCATCCAGAGAATGACGGCGAGGATGCTGCGATGGGGCACGGCGGTCCAACCGATGTGAGGATCCACTCGCTTAGCCTGCCTCCGCGACCGCGTGAAGCCTCCATGGGAATTCGAGCGAGCGACGAACACGCGCATGAGGCCGGGGCTGAAGCAGACCACGGTGGACCGTCGCAGCGACGATCCTGCGGAGGATCCCGATGTGTGATTCTCGACAGGGCTGACGACTCTCCTGCCGCTTTTGGTGCCGCTCGTGCGGAAATTTTTACGCCACGCGGGAAGGGGACTCGAGGCTACGGAAAAGGCGCTTTCGACCCTCTCCAAGTGGATAGGATTCGTGACGTGATGTTTAACATCCGTTAACACGTCCGAATACTCTGAATGGCGAAATCATCATCTTTGTAATTCGAATAAGCCTTTGAATATAAACGCAAATTATGTATGCGCGATATTGCGTGCTTGCGTTCCGAAATGTGTCGGGGGGCCTAAGGAAGCATCTCTAACTGTCTCATCTTGAACCCGATATTGAGTCTTAGATCTGCAAGTGCAGAGAGGCGTGCCTCGCAAAATATCCACAGAAAAAGTGCACGTTCTACTGTCAACACTTTTCGATAATCGGAACCCGCTTGGTATAACGACGTTGCCTTGCAAGCGTGACGGTTGCACGCGAAGGCCCTTGAAGGAGGCGGCTATGCCGACAGACACTAAGTCAAACCCGCTGACGATGCTGTTCACGGGAGACACCGGTGCGACCAGCACCAAGAAGACCGCGAAGAAGAGCAGCAGCGCACGCCGCAGCTCGACCAGCACCGCCAAGAAGGCTGGAACGAAGAAAACCGCTGCCAAAAAGTCGGCCGCGAAGTCGACCTCCCGGTCGGCAGCGAAATCGTCGGCCAAGTCCGGCGCGAAGAAGACCACGGCCAAGAAGAGCACGGCGAAGTCCTCTGCCACGAAGACCTCGGCCCGTTCATCGGCAAAGTCGGCAGCGAAGAAGACGACCGCCAAGAGCGCTGCTAAGAAGACCACTGCCAAGAAGACCGCTGCCAAGAAGACCACCGCCAAGAAGTCGACTGCGAAGAAGACTCCGGCCAAGTCGGCCGCCAAGAAGTCCGTTTCGCGCTCGTCCTCGGCCCGTTCGACGACGGCCCGCAAGTCCGCCTCGCGCAGCTCCAGCCGCAGCGCAGTGAAGTCGGCTTCGAAGGCGCGCAGCGCGTCCAAGTCGACCCCGAAGCGTGCAGCCGCCGCTTCGAGCCGGACCTCTGCCACGAAGAAGTCCGGCACGGTTGCCAAGCGGTCCTCGGGCTCCCGCTCCTCGAGCGCTCGCAAGAGCCCCTCGAAGTCGCGGAAGCGCTAAGACCTCCATGCGGCAGGCGCCGGGACAGGTTCATCCCTGTCGCCCGGCTCCTGCGCATAGAAAATCGCCCGGCGAAAGCCGGGCGATTTTGCTTTGGGAGAATGACCGGCTGCTTATCGGCCGGTGCTCATCGGATCGCTGGCGCCCCAATAGGGCGTGGCGTTGTAGTAGCGGTGGACGTGCTCTTCCCATTCCCGGTCGTAGGAGGCGTCATGACCTTCCGCGCTGCGCCGGGGCGCGCCGCGGAGCTGGTCCTCGGAGAGGTTCAGCTCATAGGCATCGAGTTCGGTGTTGTACTTCAGGACGCTCCAGGGAAGGGTGTAGTACTCCTCACCGAGCCCCATGAAGCCGCCGAAGCTCATCACCGCATAGGCGACCTTGCCGGATCGCTTCTCGATCATCACGCGCTCGATCGTTCCGATCTTCTCGCCGTCCGAGCGGCGCACCGGCGTTCCTTCGACCTTGTCGCTGGCAATCAGGCTGTGGGTTTCCCGAACGTCGCTGCTTTGTGCCGTCGTCTGCATCATTGCGCTCCCTTCATGTGTGAGATCCAAGGCATCGGACCCAAAAGTGGACCCGCTTTTGGGATCCGTCCGATGCTTCATCTTTAAACGGGCGCATCGCTGGGCGCGGATAACCGGGGCCACTTTTCCGCACGATGCGCTAGGGCAACGCTCGGGTTGAAATGCCGGTTCCGGTTCGGGCCCGGACCGTCAAGGATTTCAAGGCGTTTGAACGTTCCTCGCGCCAAGCGCTGCCGTAGGAACCCGCTTCCCGACCTCACGTTGACCCACGTTTATGAAACTTGAGGATATGAAGGAGAGTGCCATGGCGGTTCGCCAGAAGCCGGTCGGGGACCAGGTCGTTGTCATCACCGGCGCATCGAGCGGCATCGGACTAGCGACGGCCCATCTGTTCGCCGAGCGCGGCGCGAAGGGCCTCGTCCTGGTCGCCCGCAACGAAGACGCGCTGCGCAAGATCGCCGATGAGCTCAGCCATGGGCCGACGCGGGCTGTTGCCGTGGCGGCGGACGTCAGCAAGCGCGAGGATTTAGACCGGGTGGCGCGCACCGCCGTCGAGACCTTCGGCGGGTTTGACACCTGGGTGAACGATGCGGCCGTGGCCCTGTACGGCAACGTCACCGACATTCCCATGGAAGACCAGCGCCAGCTCTTCGACGTGAATTACTGGGGCGTCGTCAACGGCTCGATGATCGCCGCGGACCACCTGCGCCATCAGGGCGGCACCATCGTCAACGTGGGTAGCGTCCTGTCCGAGCGGGCCATGATCCTCCAGACCCAGTACTCGGCCTCCAAGCATGCGGTGAAGGGTTTCACGGACGGGCTGCGAATGGAATTGGCGAACCAGGGCGCGCCGGTCGCGGTCACCCTGATCAAGCCCTCCTCGATCGATACGCCCTATGTGGAACATGCGCGCAACTATCTCGATCGGGACAACGCCGTCCCGCCGCCGGCCTACGATCCGCATCTCGTCGCCAAGGCGATCGTGTATGCGGCCGAGCACCACCGCCGCGAGATCACCATCGGGTTCGGCGGGTGGATCATCGGCGCCATGGGCAAGGTCGCGCCTCACCTCGTCGACAAGGCGATGGAATGGACGGGCTATGGGTCGCAGACGACCGACCATCCCGAAAGGCCGGCCATGCGCGACAACCTCTATCAGGCCCGCGAGGACGGCGACATGTACTCGTCGCTCCCCGGCGAGCCGCGCAAGACGAGCCTGCTCCTGGAAGCGCAGATCCACCCGTTCGTAACGGCGGCCGTGCTGGCCGGGGTCGCGGCCGGCATCGCGGCCCTGTTCCTGCCGTCCCTGGCGGCGAGCCGGAGTCCGAAGCGCGCCAAGCGGCCGACGCCACGTTATCAGCCGGCCATGCGCCGCACCGGCAACGGTCACGACAAGCACACCTACGGACCGGGGCACATGACCCAGCGCGGGCCTTATGAGGGCCGCCCGCAGCCGCGGCACTGATGATGCGTGAGGGCCGGATCCCCGATCCGGCCCTTTCTGCCGAGAGCGACAACATGGCCGCTTCCCGCACGTTCCGAACGGAATGGTTGCAGGCTAGCCTTGCTCCATGATTCCGATTCGCTCCCTCGCCATCGCGCTCGCCCTTCTGGTCGGCGGCTCCGCCGCCGCGCAGGACAAGGGCACCCTCGACCCGAAGCCGCTGCCGCCGCTCGCCGATCCCGGCGATCCCAAGCTCGCCGCAAAGGAACTCTTCGGGCGACGCGCCACGCCGGCCGATCTTCGCTCGCGATCGATCGGCAGCTATGCGCGAGGGTGCGTGGCCGGTGCGGCGGCGATCCCGGTCGACGGCGACAATTGGCAGGTCATGCGCCTGTCCCGAAACCGCAACTGGGGCCATCCGCAGATGATCGGCTTCCTGCAGCGCTTCGCCACCCGGCTTCCAAGCGTGAACGGATGGCCGGGCCTTCTCGTCGGAGACATCTCGCAGCCGCGCGGCGGCCCGATGATCACGGGCCATGCCTCGCACCAGATCGGCCTCGATGCCGATATCTGGCTCACGCCCATGCCCAACCGCCGCCTCTCGCGGGCGGAGCGGGAGGAGATGTCCGCAACCAACGTGGTGCGCGACGACTTGCTCGACGTCGATCCGGCCCGATGGACGCCGCAGCACATGGCCCTGATCCGTGCCGCCGCTCAGGAGAGAAGCGTCGCCCGGGTCTTCGTGAATCCGGCCATCAAGAAGGCGCTCTGCCGGGACGCGGGAGCGGACCGCGCCTGGCTGACCAAGGTGCGGCCGATCTGGGGCCACAACTACCATTTCCACATCCGCCTCGCCTGCCCGGCCGGCGAAGCGGGCTGCTCCGATCAGGATCCGCCTCCTGGCGGAGAGGGCTGCGGGGCGGAGCTCGCCGCCTGGTTCACGCCCCAGATGCTGCGTCCCAAACCCGGCAAGCCCCGGCCGCCGCTCACCATGGCGCAACTGCCGAACGAGTGCCGTACCGTTCTTGACGCGCCCTGAGACGGCCCTGAAGCAGAAAGGCTCGCACCTTTCGCGATGCGAGCCTTTCACAGCCATTTCTTAAGAACGGGACGACCGGGTCTATTCCGCCGCTACGCCGACGCCGATCTGGCAGGAGACGCCGGTGCCGCCCAGGCCGCAATAGCCGTTCGGGTTCTTGGCCAGGTATTGCTGGTGATAATCCTCGGCGAAGTAGAACGGTCCCGCGTCGAGAATCTCGGTCGTGACCGGCCCGTAGCCCTTGGCCGCGAGCGCCTCGCCGTAAGCGGCCTTGGACGCCTCTGCGGCCTTCTTCTGATCCTCGTCGAACACATAGATCCCGGAGCGGTACTGGGTACCCACGTCGTTGCCCTGGCGCATGCCCTGAGTCGGGTCGTGATTTTCCCAGAAGGTCTTCAGCAGGGCCTCATAGGAGGTCACCTTCGGATCGTAGACCACCAGGACGACCTCGTTGTGCCCGGTGAGGCCCGAGCACACTTCCTCGTAGGTCGGGTTCGGCGTGGTGCCGGCCGCGTAGCCCGCAGCGGTGATCCAGACGCCGTCACCCAGCTGCCAGAACTTGCGCTCCGCGCCCCAGAAGCAGCCGAGGCCGAACACGGCCTTCTCCATCCCGTCGGGATAGGGCGGCTGAAGGGGGCGGTCGTTGATGAAGTGCCGCTCAGCCGTCGGAATCGGGCTGGTCCGGCCGGGCAGAGCCTCGGCGGCGTTCGGCAGGTCGAGTCGTTTGCGGAAGCTGAACATGAGAGGTCCTCGCGTGACCTCGCTTATGTAATCACTGCCGGGTGCCCGCGGGAGGGGGCGGTTCCGTCACCTTCCCGTGAAAAGTGAGCCCTTTTATCGCGCCGAGCGATGGGCTCATCAAACAAGGGACATCGGGGTCGATCCCACATGTGGGATCGACGCTTGGGTCCGGTGCTCTAGCGGCCTGCGAGGTAGCCGATCGGCTCCAGGGGCTTCTGCCCGAGCCACATCAGCAGCGCACCGACCAGGAAGCCCGTCACTGAGGCCGGCATCTGCAGGACGTAGGTGGCGATCGGATCCCACAGCCAGGGGTAACCACGCTGGGCGATGCTACCCTCGAGCGAGGCCATCCCGCTCGGGAAAAGAGTGCCGCCGACCTTTCCGATCGAAGCGAACGATACAGCATTGTTGACGATCGATCGCGTTCCATCGATCACCAATCCGATAAATCCCGCTGCGATCAGCAGGAGGCCAAGGCTACGCGCTAGGAACTTCAAGGGAAGATACCTCTATGAACAGAGAGGGAATTATCTAGAGCGTTTTGTCGCAATGGCAAAGGCGATTCCGGCTGATTTGTGACAAGTTCGGACTTGCCTTTTGCCATGATTTGGCGATACACGGGCGCTCCGCAGACAGAAGCGGAGAACCGGCCGGCCCGCAGCACGCGGGCAGTTCGACGGTTCATGGAGCCTCAAGAGGCTCATGCTGGAGGGGTGGCCGAGTGGTTGAAGGCGCACGCCTGGAAAGTGTGTATACGGGAAACCGTATCGCGGGTTCGAATCCCGCTCCCTCCGCCATTTTATCAGAGTAAGTAACTGAAAATCTGAGAATTCAGCCCTTTTATAAATTAATAGCCCTCAATCCAGCCCACATTTGTACCGGACTGGCGATTATAAGCTACCCTCAGTTGCATTCGGTTTGTTAACCATAGGCGGGAATGCACCTCATGCTGCTGGAGGAGGGTCTGCATTGTCGATGGCGATCAAACAAGAGAGTTGATGCTAAGCAACCTCTACTTGGCCGCTGTGAAATTATGTGACATCCGCTCTTAGTAGTTCCGAGAATGATTAGTTCTTAGAGATCGCCTCACTGGCGACAGAATCTCTGAATCTCGTATCCTGTCCGAATTGCGGACAACTGTGTCGGAGTTCGGACCTCCCCTCTCCGCCACAACTCCCCCACAAATCGCTGAAATAGCTAGGAAACTCAGCATGCATCGCGAGGCGGCCCCAACAGCGAAGCGTAGCTCTGGTTTCCAGTTAAAGCTTGGCGTTGGATCCGCTCGTTTTGATACTTACGATGTCGTTGTGGTTGCCAGTTGGCGTTCTCGACGTTTCGGAGGCGGGTGCTTCGACGATCGACGCCAGAGCAGTCACAGGCGAACTGAATACCTACTGCTCAGGTTTGGCCGCTCTTTTCACGATGCTGATAGGTATGGCCGGATATCGGTCCGCTGAACCGGGGTGGTAATCAAGTGCAATGAAAGCATCTGTAATAAGAGAACATGCGAAGCTCACCCCTTCTAGAAAATCCCGAATCGCTTCTTTGGTGAGGTGCATTTCGCCCGTCCAGATCACGAGGAAATAACGCTTGTAAGGACCATCCTTGAGGTCTGTTGGATTGTCCTTCTCTTCGATCCTCCCGCGAAGCTCAGTTAGAAACTCCTCACGGGTCCACTCGTGGTGGTGCATAAAACCTTTCTTGGTCTTGATCGACTTAATCGAAGCCCTCAACGCCCGTTCGTGAACTAATTCGGTCACCTCAATGCCGCAGCGGACTCCTCGGATAATGGCCTCGCAATCGGGCGGGTCCTGGTTGCCTCTGTGCCGTAGGTCAATGAACTGGATCCCAGCAGCGGTCAGCGTTCGTTCCACATCATCAAGTTCATCACGATCCCGATGGATCCTCTTGGTTGATCGAGCGCCCTGGAATGGACGAAGTTGATCAACGTAGGTCCGAAGCTCTTTGGCTATCTCATCCTCATCGTCCATAGCCACTCGCTCCATCTACCTCTTGATTCGGTTTTCTCTTGAGAACACAGAACACATACACGAGGCCAGCTAGCAGTTTTGAAAACTGATCATTCCCACTGAAGGTTTGAATGAACGTCAGTGCTCTTCATTTCGAAACCGATCCGTTGTCCCATTGTGTGCGTGTGACCCAAAGGCAGCCGTAAAGGACCGCGGTATAAAGGTCCGCTCCCCGCGCACGTTCAGACATTTGCTCTTCGTCCGCTGTGTGCCAGTTCCAGACCTTACGAAACTTCCTGAGGTCCCGCTATTTTGCTCCTGCGTCGGAAAGTGATGACCAATGGGCTGCGGCTTGCACGAGGTCCGCATTGCTGACCTACGCCAACGGCCCGGCGATCTTCACGGCCTGAGCCTTCCGGCCCGGGCGCATGATCAGGATCACGGTGTCGATGTCGGCACGCCCGTTGAGGCAACGATCATCGGAGCAGGCTACAATAAAACTTTCGTGCTTTCGCCATGCGTGGCCTCCCTCCTGAAGCGCGTCAACACAGGAGGGGGCTTGATGTCCGGCATGACACGGCTACTCGGCAGCATCCGGCACATTCGTCGGCTTGTCCTCCAGGGCAGACGCGATGGCTTCGTCGACCCGCTCCAGCCAAATGAATTCAAGCCGGGCCCGCGTATCCTCGGGGATGTCCTCGAAGTCGCGCCGATTGCGGGACGGCAGCATCACCCGGGTGAGCCCCGCCCGCGCGGCCGCCGTGACCTTTTCCTTGATCCCGCCCACCGGCAGGACAAGCCCGCGCAGGCTGATCTCCCCCGTCATGGCCGTGTCGCTGCGCACCGTTCGGCCCGTCAGAAGCGAGACCAGCGCCGTGAACATGGCCACGCCCGCACTTGGGCCATCCTTCGGAGTGGCTCCCGCGGGAACGTGGATGTGGACGTCGCTCTTCCCGAACAGGGCGGGATCGATGCCGAATGAAGCGGCGCGGCTCTTCACCAGGGTCATCGCCGCCTGTGCGCTCTCACGCATGACATCGCCGAGCTGCCCCGTGAGAATAAGGCCGCCCTTGCCTGGAGCACGGCTGGCCTCAATAAACAGGATGTCGCCGCCCACCGGAGTCCACGCCAATCCTGTGGCGACCCCTGGCACGCTGGTACGCATCGCCACCTCGTCCTCAAAGCGGACCGGACCGAGGATTGCGGCGAGATCCCCGGCGTCGATGCGCACGTGCTCGGCGCTGCCCTCGGCGATCCGCACGGCAGCGTGGCGCAGGGCCCGGCCGATCTCGCGCTCCAGGTTCCGGACGCCGGCCTCGCGGGTGTAATCCCGGATGATCCGGCGCAAGGCCTCGTCGCTGGTCTCGGCCTGCTCGGCCTTAAGTCCGTTCGCCTCCAGCTGCCGCCGAACCAAGTAGCGCCGGGCAATCTGAAGCTTCTCGTCCTCAGTGTAGCCAGCCAGGGTGATGATCTCCATGCGGTCGCGCAGGGGACCCGGAATGGTGTCGAGCATGTTGGCGGTGGCGATGAACACCACGCGCGAGAGGTCGAACGGAACGCCCAGATAGTTGTCGCGGAAGGTGGCGTTCTGCTCAGGATCGAGCACCTCCAGCATGGCCGCGGAGGGATCCCCCTGGACGCCGCGTCCCATCTTGTCGATTTCGTCCAGCATCATCACGCAATCGCGTGCGCCAGCCTTCCTGATCGCCTGGATGATGTTGCCCGGCAAAGCGCCCACATAGGTGCGCCTGTGGCCGCGGATCTCCGCCTCGTCGTGGACGCCGCCGAGGCTAACCCGCATGAAGGGCCGCCCCATGGCGCGGGCAATCGACTGCCCAAGGGACGTCTTGCCGACGCCGGGCGGGCCAGCAAAGCACAGGATCGGCGCCTTGCCGTTCGGGGCGAGCTTGCGCACGGCGAGATATTCGATGATGCGCTGCTTGATCTTCTCAAGCCCGAAATGGTCCTCGTCGAGAATGCGGCGCGCCTCCACGATATCGATGGGTTTCTCCTCGGGCAGGGCCCAAGGCAGTTCGACGAGCCAATCGAGGTAGGTCCGGATCATCCCGGCCTCCATGGCGCCCTCCGGCATGCGCTCATAGCGGTGCAGCTCGCGGCGGGCCTGCTCCTCAACCTCCGGCGGCATGGCGGCTTTCGCAATCTTCTCGGTGAGTTCCTGAACCTCCTGGGCGCGCCCGTCGCCTTCGCCCAGCTGGCGCTGAATCGCCGCCATCTGCTCGCGCAGGATTACCTCGCGCTGGCGTTCGTCCAAGGTGGCCCGGGTCTGACGGCCGATCTCCTGCGTCAGGCGCAGGACCTCGATCCGTTCGGCCAGCAGGCGGGAGACCTTATCGAGCCGCGCGGTGAGATCAATGGTTTCCAGAAGCTCCTGCTTCTGGTCAGCACCGACATCGAGATAAGCCGCAACGAGGTCTGCCAAAGTCCCAGGCGTCGCGGCGGCCTGCACAGTTCCAACAAGCTCCTGTGGCACCTGCGGTAGGAGCTGCAGCGCCTCAAGTGCCTGCTGCCGGAGGTGAAGAAAGCGGGCCTCAATGTCCGGTGTTAGGATTCCCGGCTCCTCAATCGGCAGAACCCGCGCCACGATGAACGGCCGCTCCTTCACGAACTCGGTGACCCGGAAGCGCTGCTCGCCCTGGAGGACGACATGGTGCGTGCCGTCAGGCGCATTCACATAGCGCAGGATGTTGGCGACGGTGCCGGTTCTGTGCAAATCAACCGCGGCCGGGTCGGCCTGCTCCGCGTCCCGCTGCATCAGGAGGCCGATCTGACGCTCCTCCCTCACCGCCTGCTGGGCCGCGGCGATGGAGCGCTCACGGCCGAGCGCAATGGGGAACACTGTTCCTGGGAACAGGACCGTGTTGCGCACGGGTACGATGAGAAGGCCATCCGGCGGAAGAGCCTTCGCGGAGTTGTCCGAACCAGGGCTTGTGCCGTCCTCGGCCGCGCGCGGAATATCATGTGAGACGATCATGACGGATGCTCCTCAAAGCGCTTTGCGGAGGCTGATAACCAGACATCCGTCTCCGGCGGCACGCCGGACGGCGTCATACCGACCTGGCGGCAGCGGGATGCGCCGCTCGAACCGGCCCTGCGGCAGCTCCAGCCGGTGGATCACGGCGGTGCGCAGTTGCGGCGGCAGAACGCGGCGGCCGGCGACCACGAGGGTTCCGTCCTCGATCACCGTCTCGACCTGGTCCGGCGCCACGCCGGGCAGAGCAATGAGGATGAGAACTTCCTGCTCGGTCTCAAGCACATCAATGGGGGGCTCCCAAGCTGCGCGGCGCATCGCCGAAGGCGGTTGGAACATCTGTCGGTGCAGGCGCTCGGCACGGGCAAGCGCCTCAATTGCTTCCGAGAGCATCCAGTCTGCCGGATCTCGCATGGCCACGCATACCTTAGCTTGTGGTCCGGACCCGGGGTCTGTTCATCCGCGTCAGGGTCGCGGACGCTCCGGGGACAAGACCGATTGGAGCATGCAGCTTCGTCAATGCATCGGCAGCCCATTTGGTTCTTGATTGCGAAACGCATCAATCCAAATCGATACCACGGGCACGCTTCCGATGGAGGCGTTCGCCCTGAAGGTCAACCGGTGCAGCATCAGGGCTCAACACGGCTGGACCGGTCGATGAGAGATGGTGTCGGTTCTGTCCCGGCAGAGCTGACAGCGGATTGAAAGGTGAGCACCATGCAAACCAACGAACCGAAACCCGATGACAGCGACCCGGCGGACGAAGCCAGCCTGGAGTCGTTCCCCGCCATCGATCCGCCAGCATGGACCGGGACGCATCCCGGCCCTGTCGACGTCTCAGCCCTTCTTCGCCGCACGAGGGAGGCACGGGCGGTCTGGAACCATGCCCTTGAGGAGGCGGCCCAACTCGCGGACGGGACAGACTTGGGCCTTTCCTCGCGGATACGGTCCCTGAACCAAGCGGAGCCAGATAATGGCTGACACGTTGTCCGTGACCATAGCCAGAAGGATTCGGACGAATGCACCTCAGCGAGATCGCCTGCGAGATCCTGGACCTGTTTCGCGAGACCCACCGGCGGCCCGGTGCCCGGATCATGATTACCACGCTCGATTACCGCTTCGGCACGGACCCCGCGGTCGCGGTGGCCATCGCGGAGCTGAGGGACGCAGGCTTTCTCATAACCCCTGACGCCGAGACGGTCGAACTGACCGCCAAGGGCTTTGATGCGATCCAGGGCCGTAGTTACCACCTGGAAGACGACTGACCACCTGCATCGGCTGCTCTGTTATGTAAGGGTGGGCTGATCGAGGTCGGCCCACGCTGTTTGGTTCCAGCCACGTACCTTCCCTCAGGGATCGACCGGTATGCTTACAGGCCCTCGCAACTGTTACCCTCCACAAATCGCGCCGAAGCGGTGTGCCGCGGCGAGCGTCTGCTGAAATGACAGAACGCCCGTCCGCGACGTGGGATAGCCAGCATGGAGGCATGCCATGGCAGACGGATTGTGTGACATCTGTGGTGTCCGGCCTGCGACCGTTCGAGCGCAGGTGATCAGCAACGGCCAGCGCGAGACCATGGAGCTCTGTGACGTCGATTACCGGCGTTTGGCGCGGCAGCAGCGGCCGAGTTCGCCGCTGGAGTCCCTCTTCGGCGGGCGCGGCAGCCTGTTCGACGACTTCTTCGGTGGCGACGTCGTCGGCGAGAGCCCGCGCGGCAGCGTGGGGAGACTGGCCGATGAGCCTTCCGACACCGGGGATGGCGGCACGCCCATTCCGGTCCGGTCCGGGCGTGGACGCACCCGCGGCCGCGGCGCGGCAGCAGGCATGGCGGACCGTCTGAGCGAGCATGCTGAGGAGATCCTCCAATCAGCCGCACGACGGGCTGGCGACTTCGGCCGCCGCGAGGTCGACACCGAACATCTCCTGCTCGCTCTGACCGAAAGTGACGTCGTCCGCACCATCCTCGACCAGTTCAAGGTCTCGCTCGATGACCTGCGCAACCAGATCGTCCAGGAAAGCCCCCGGGGCGACTTCAACCCAGAGGAAGGCGGCGAGATCGGCGTCTCGCCCCGGGTGAAGAGCGCTCTCTCCCGGGCCTTCTCCGTCTCCGGCGAGTTCGGCCACTCCTATGTCGGACCCGAGCACCTGCTCATCGGCTTGGCCGAGGAGGGGGAAGGCATCGGACCCGATGTCCTTAACCGCTATGGCCTCACCCCTCAGGCCATCCGCCAGCAGGTCGTCAAGGTCGTCGGCCGCGGCGCCGAGGAAGGACGGGTCGATACGCCCACCAACACGCCCAATCTCGACAAATACTCGCGCGATCTCACTAAGCTCGCCCGCGAGGGCAAGCTCGATCCGGTGATCGGCCGCGCCAAGGAGATCGAGACCGCCATCGAGGTGCTGGCCCGGCGCAAGAAGAACAACCCGGTCCTCATCGGCGAGCCGGGTGTCGGCAAGACAGCCATCGTCGAGGGTCTTGCCCAGCGCATCGTTGGCGGCGAAGTGCCGGAGAGCCTGCGCGACAAGCGCCTCGTGGAGCTGTCCATCAACTCCATGGTGGCCGGCTCCAAGTATCGGGGCGAGTTTGAGGAACGCGTTCAGCAGATCCTCAAGGAGGTCACCGAGCGCGAGGACGAGCTGGTCCTGTTCATCGACGAGATCCACACCATCGTGGGGGCCGGCCAGGGCGGCGGCGAAGGCGGGCTCGACATCGCCAACGTGTTCAAGCCGGCGCTTGCCCGCGGCGAGCTCAACCTGATCGGCGCAACGACGCTCAACGAGTATCAGAAGTACATCGAAAAGGATGCCGCCCTGGAGCGCCGCTTCCAGCCGGTCTTCGTGCCCGAGCCGACCGTTGCCCAGACCATCATGATCCTGCGCGGTCTACGGGATACCCTGGAGGCACACCACAAGGTAACGATCACGGACGAGGCCATCATCGCGGCGGCGGAACTGTCCGACCGCTACATCACCGGGCGCTTCCTGCCTGACAAGGCCATCGACCTGATCGACCAAGCCGCTGCGCGCGTAAAGATCTCGGCAACCGCCCGGCCTGTGGACGTCCAGGAAATGGAGGCCGAGGTGCGCCAGCTCAAGCGCGAGCAGGACTACGCCTCCTCCCGCAAGCAATTCGACCGCGCCTCCGAAATCCAGGCCCGGCACGATGCCCGCAACAAGGATCTGCAGGGCGCAAACGAACGGTGGCGGCGTGAACGCGGCTCGGCCTCGACCGAGGTGCGCACAGAGCATATCGCACAGGTGGTGTCCAAGCTCACCGGCGTGCCGGTCAACGAACTCACAACCGAGGAGCGCCAGCGCCTCGTGAAGATGGAAGAGCGCCTGCACCAGCGCGTGATCGGTCAGGAGGAGGCAGTCAGGGCGGTCAGCGACGCCGTGCGCCTGGCGCGCGCTGGCCTGCGGGAGGGGCGCCGTCCCATCGCGACCTTCCTGTTCCTCGGCCCCACCGGCGTCGGCAAGACGGAACTCGCCAAGGCTCTTGCCGAAACCGTCTTCGGCGAGGAGGACGCGATGATCCGCCTCGACATGTCGGAGTACATGGAACGCCACGCGGTCGCCCGCCTCATCGGTGCGCCTCCTGGGTATGTCGGCTACGAGGAAGGCGGACAGCTGACCGAGCGCGTGCGGCGGCGGCCCTATTCCGTCGTGCTTCTCGACGAGATTGAGAAGGCCCATCCGGATGTCTACAACGTGCTGCTGCAGGTGTTCGACGATGGGCGGTTGACCGACGGCAAGGGACGGGTCGTCGACTTCACCAACACGATCCTGATCGCCACGTCGAACCTGGGCTCCGACATCATCCAGCGCCACCTCAACCTGCGCGGCACGGCCGAGGACGATCAGGCCCGTCTGAAGCGCGAGCTGATGGACGTGCTGCGCGGCCACTTCCGGCCGGAGTTCATCAACCGCATCGACGAGATCATCGTCTTCCATGCCCTGGCGCGGAGCGAGATCCGCTCCATCGTCGAGCTTCAGCTGGAGCGCGTCAGGCGGACCGCCCATGGCCAAGGCGTCGAGCTTGATATCGACGGCAGCCTTGTCGACCACTTGGCGGCCGCCGGCTTCCGGCCGGAGTTCGGAGCCCGCGAGCTGCGGCGCCTCATTCGCTCCGAGCTGGAGACCCAGCTTGCCCGCGCAATGCTGGCAAACGAGGTTCAGGAAGGTGACCGGGTGAGCGCACGTTGGGACGGAGACCAGCAGAGGGTAGTGCTGGAGCCGCAGCCCAAGGCAGAGGGTGCGACAAAGGCCGCGGGCGCGACCGATGACCACCGTGATGCGGTCGAGCTGGACCGGGACGCCCAGCGCGGAGCCGGCGACAGCAGGACGGCCGCCGAGTGAGGACAAGGAGGCGCACCAGGCAGCACGCGCGGCGGCGCAAGCACCTAAGTCCGGCAGATCACACATGAGGCAACTATCGGACGAGGGAGACCACCCCCGGACGGAGCGAGACGATCCCCGCTCCACGATGGGAACCGGCCGGCCCGCGAGGGCCATGGACCGCGCCCTTCGCGAGACCCGTGAGGCTTGGCCCATCCTGAGCACCTACGAGCGTTTCGAGCAGGTCGTCTCGCTGGTGCTAACCAGCCTTATCGGGCTGGTGATCGCGGCCGCAATGATCCACCTGGGCTTCCGCATCCTCATGCTGCTGCTATCTGGGCTTCTCGACCCGGCGGAGACGGGCGTGTTCCAGGGGGTCTTTGGCATGATCTTCACGGTGCTGATTGCCCTGGAGTTCAACCATTCGATCATCAGCATCCTTCACCGCAAGGAAAGCATCGTGCAGGTGCGCACAGTGGTGCTGATTGCCCTGCTGGCGCTGGTGCGTAAATTCATCATCCTGGATGCGAGCAAGACCGACCCGCTCACCATCGTCGGGCTGGCCGCGGCTATCCTGGCACTCGGCTCGGTCCATTGGCTCGTGCGCGACCAGGACAGGAAGGATGCCACCGAGCAGGATCAGGCCCGAGGGATTGCCGACTAGGCCGGAGCAGCTCCTGAATTTCAGTGCGGCCACCCGGCCCGATCATCTCGTACTGTGAAAAAGCAAGGTTTCCCATGGCAGCCATTGATCCCCGCAACGAGCAGATGTTTCCGAAATTTGGGACTACGGACATCGGCCGCCTGCGTCGCTTCGGCGAGATCCGACGCCATGCGGCAGGTGAGCCGCTCTTTGTCACCGGCGATGTTGCTCCGGGCATGTTCGTCCTCATCACCGGCTCGGTCAGGGTCGCCCAATGGGACCCTTGGGGGCGTCTGTCCCCGATTGTCGAGCTGGGACCCGGCGACTTCGTCGCCGAGGTGGGGCAGTTGTCAGGCCAGCCAGCGCTGGTCGATGTCCATGCCATTGACGATGTGGAGGCGCAGCTCATTCCGCCCGAAAACCTACGGGCCTTGATGATCGCCGAACCCGCACTGGGCGACAGGATCATGCGGGCGCTCATTCTCAGGCGCGTCGTGCTGATTGAGACGGGTGCAGGCGGCCCGGTCCTGATCGGTCATGAAACCCATCCCGACGTGGTCCGTCTGCAAGGCTTCATGGCCCGCAATGGCTATCCATGCCAGGTGCTCGATCCCGCCCGCGACCGTGACGCGGCGACGCTCATCGAGAGCTATGCGCCGGACACGAAGGATCTACCCCTCGCCGTGTGTCCCAAGGGGACAATTCTCAAGAACCCGACCGAGCGCGCTCTGGCGCAGGCGCTCGGCATGGTGCCCGTCGATGGGCCGGATCGAGCCTATGACGTTGCCATCATCGGAGCGGGGCCTGCTGGTCTCTCGACGGCAGTTTACGCCGCGTCGGAGGGGTTGTCGGTCATCGTCCTGGATGCCGTTGCTTTTGGCGGCCAAGCAGGCGAGAGCGCCCGGATCGAGAACTATCTTGGCTTTCCCACCGGCATCCCCGGCCGGGAGCTTACGGCGCGGGCTTTCGTCCAGGCGCAGAAATTTGGCGCCCAGATGGTGATCCCGGCCGAAGCCGTCGGCCTCGATTGCTCGCAAATGCCGTATGGGATACAACTCGCTGACGGCCGGCGAGTCAAAGGCTCCACGGTGGTTGTAGCCTCGGGCGCCCGTTATCGGCGGCCGGATATTCCTCGCCTGGAGGAGTTCGAGGGGCGCGGCGTGTGGTACTGGGCCTCACCCATTGAAGCGCGCCTGTGCCGGAACGAGGAGGTTGCCCTTGTGGGCGGCGGCAACTCTGCCGGGCAAGCGGCGGTGTTTCTGAGGGACTTTGCCGCGAAGGTGTGGATATTGGTCCGTGGGCCCAGTCTGGCCGAGAGCATGTCGCAATATCTGATCGACAGGATTGCGGCTGCGGACAACATCGAAGTGCTGACCGAAACCGAGATCACCGCCCTCTCGGGTTCGCCGGAGGGGCAGCTTGAGCACGTCTGGTGGCGCAACCGCGTTAGCGGCGCGGAGACGGAGAAGCCGATCCGCAACGTTTTCATCTTCATCGGCGCGGATCCCGCAACGGGCTGGCTCAAGGGCTGCGGCGTGGGCCTGGACGCCAACGGCTTTGTTCGCACAGGTGCGGCTCTACCGGCCACCGGCATGATGGAAGAATGCGGCCCAAGACGCCGCTTTGCGCTGGAAGCGGAAGTCGCCAATGTGTTCGCGGTCGGTGATGTTCGGGCGGGGTCAGTTAAGCGCGTCGGCGCGGCAATTGGTGAAGGCGCGGCGGCGGTAGCTCAGATCCACATCGTTCTCTCAAATGCACCTGTACCGCCGCCCACGACAAGGGAGCAGAGAGCGCGAGGCTGATGAACGCCAGCTTGCCCCAGCTAATCACACAGGCACAATTGCCAGGCCCTTATGAAAATGTCCAAAGGCCTCAAACGGGACCATTGCGGCGCGTGCTATGGCGCTCCTCGATCAGGGGTCGGCAAGTCTGCTCAATGGCCTTCACCGCCAGATCAAGCCGCCTCCTGAGAGTGTCACTGTCCCCTTCGCCCCAGCCAATCGCCGCTTCCCATTGGTTGCGCCTCGCTTCCTCCGAGCCCGTTGGCTCCTGGCCGTAGGTGCGGATCAGGTTGTGGGCCGAGTCGATGACCTCGCTGTGAATGGCCCGAATCTCCTCGAAGGGCCGGGCGGCTTCCTCCCCAAAATAGGCCATGAAGCGGTACCGACTCGCTTGGAGCTCGGAAAACACTTGGCTCTCCTTGGTCAGGCGGTCAACGGGCGTGAATATTTCGCCTCGTTCAAGCTCCTCGTCCTTCGGTCCCGTTCTAGGGCGATCATCCTCCCCACCGTCGTTGTCATCTGGGGCGGGAAAGCGCGCCCATGTTAGGATGTCCCTGGCCCGGTAGAACCCCGCTAGCACCTCCTCGGCGAGCTCAGTCTTGCGCCGGCCGACCATCTCGGTCCGCCAGGCATTGAGCCCGCGGACCCCGGCCCAGCCGGCGACGACGGCCGCCAGGCCTGTCATGAGGTTGGCCAGCGCCGAGATCCATTCAGGCGACAAGATCGCCTCCGTGGGTGCGATCCTCGATCCTTCTGATCACTAATTCCACCATATCGTGAGCACAGATTTCAGAGGATGGTAAGCAGCGATTTCGCGCCAGCGTGAGCAGAGTTTCAGGTGATCTTGAACGCCTTTCATGAGCACCGGGACGCTTCGGCCGACAACCCCCTCTGGTTTTCGCCCCAGAATGCTATCTGTTTTCCCTGAGAACGCGGGAGCCGACGCGGTTGTCCACCGGCGTCACCACCTCCCTCGGATTCCTGCGGGTCGGCGCTTTCGCCACGTTGTCGGCAACAAGCTTTAGCTGCTGATACCAGTCTAACAGGTTGATCAAAGGATGCTGGTCCACGATCGCGGTGATGTTGCAGGAAATGGTTGTCTTGCCGGCGAGCCGGAACTGGCGCGCCAGCCGCTCCGCCGTGTCGAACAGGTGCTCGTGCCCTTTCCTGGTTCCGAAAATCGCGGCGACTTCCTTGAAGAACTGACGCCTGCGACGAGAGCGCTCCTCAGGCGCCAAGGGCCACTCGTCGTAATAGCCCTGCTCGATCCGTCTCCGAACCTCCCAATAGAGACCAAACCTTGGCTCAGTTGGGGCGAGCCCAAAGATGTTGTACGGATTAGCGTCAAGAACCCTGGTGCCTGACGGGAAATCATACTGGACAGCAGCGACGAATTCGGCCTCCTCGCGCGTGCCGGCCTCGACGACTACCGATGACATGCCGCAGTTCTTCGGCAGGAGATAGTGGACGCGGAATTCCAACTTAGTCTCCACACGTGTGAACACAGCTTCAAACCCAGACTCGTTTACCCCTTTGCTACCCTCTTCCGCTCCGGTCCTGCCGCCCATGGAGTGACGGCGGCAAGCCGGCGGCGCGCAGGATGCAAGGTCATGAGACGATGCCGCTTCGACGCCCCTTTACGCCACGACGAGCGTCTTGTTGGGCGAGTCTCCCTCCGTGTCTCCCGACCAATCGCAGAGGCCTAGCGATCACTCTGCAACGGCTCCAGGCCTGCAGAACCCTGACCGTAGTGTCGCTCAGCCGAATAATTGAGAGTTTCCTCTTCAACCAGGTGTTCTCTTCAGGGCCCGCAATCTCGCCCGCTCGGACCCAAGTCGTAATCCGCCGCGTCTCGGTTGTGCCACTCTGCTTTCACGGGAATACCTGTTAGGAACTCCTGTATTGAGCCGTCATGTCCGCAGCTTAGCGGCTTGCTAGGGCTGCGCCGTGGCAGGCTGTAGCAGTGTCGGATCGTAATTCTGTTCTCCCGAACTGCGATCATGGATCCAAATCGCTCGGACATCCTCGGGAAGGGCATCCCGCACTTTTCCAAGCTGACCTTCCGAAACATGATAGGACAGCACACTGAATACGGTTTGTGCGGCATCACGAGGATTGACGGGCCGAACGGGCCCGATGTTCTCGGAAACACGTGTGAGGAACTCGTCTTCGGAGCGATAGCGCTCGGGTTGCACCTCGGGCTGCCATTGATCGTAGTAAATTCCGCGCACTAAAATCGGCAGTTCTGCTCCGAGATGGACGGCGAGCTCCAGCGGAATACGATCGCGCACGGCTCGCAGCACTCCGCCCAGCACGGCCAGGCAACCTGCTTGTCGGGCCCCACGAGCCCAGTAATCTCGTTGAGCCAGATATGGGTGATCTGAAGGGTCTTGTCGAAGACATCGAGTCCGTTCGCACTCATGATGAGCCCCCCTGTTCAAATAATCGCGGGCAGTAAAACGTACTGATCTGTGAAGGCCCACGGCATTGAACTGAATGACAAGGGCCGGGATGATGTTCCTACGGGCTGTCCCTGAGGAAGAGCCCGGTCTGCCCGGAAGGTCGTCGCCAATCGAGGGAAGCATGAGGATCTGTGGGGCCAACAGTGAGAGGGACCCTCTGGAATGCGGCAAGCTGCTCGACGCTCCCGACGAAGCTTGGCTTTTCAGATCTAATCGGTCATCGGCTAGACACCACACCCAACCCAGAGCAGAATCCGATCTCTAACTACTGCACCGAGGGTTCCAGTGGGTCCGCAGGAGCATAAGATTGAGCGACGGCTGGTGGCGATTTTTGCCGCTGACGTGGCTGGTTATTCGCGCCTTATGAGCCTGGATGAGGTTGGAACGCTCCGTACCCTGACTGCCCACCGTCAGATCATGGACCGTCTCATTGCAGACCACGGAGGACGAATCGCGAACGCCGCTGGTGAAAGTGTTTTGGGCGAGTTCCCCAGTGCCGTGGATGCCGTTCAGTGTGCCATAGACGTGCAGCATGCACTTTTTCAGGCGAACCAAGATCTCCCCAAGGAACATACCCTGCGTTTTCGGATCGGGGTGCACGTCGGCGATGTAATGGTGCGGAACGGCGACCTGCTTGGAGACGGCGTAAATATCGCCGCTCGCCTGCAAAGCCTTGCAGATCCAGGTGGCATCTGTCTCTCAGAGGCTGCTTATGAGTACGTGCGCATGAGTGTTCCGCTGAACTTCAGTGATCTCGCGGAGCAGAACGTCAAGAATATAGAGGAAGCAATCCGAGCCTTTGGTCTGCCCCCTGAGAAGTGGTCCTCCCTGATGTATGGCCTTCGAGCCGAGTGGAGAACGAAAGAGAATGAGCAAGAATAGACACGCGGCTGAGGAAATCGTAGCGAGGCTCCGGCAGGTGGATTTTCTGACGGCACAGGGACGGACAGTCACCGAGGCGATCCGGCAGGTCGGCGTGAAGGAGGTCAGCTGCGGGACGAACTGCTCAATGACGAAATCTGCTACACGCTTAAGGAGGATCAGATCGTGATCGAAAGCTGGAGGCGCCATTACAACACCATCCGAACACACTCATCGCTGGGCTACAAGCGCCCGCCCCAGAGGCGGTGCTCTGGCCGGCTGCGCAGTCTGAACCAGCTCCGCCGGTCACCCCGGCCTTAGCGCCACGTCCGATCATGCGCTAACATTGATCCCAGACCACCTCATGGGGGCCGCCCAACCTGGTACATCCCTCTCAACAAGCCGCACATCACCGGTTGGTGTTGCGGTCCTCTCGGCTGGGGACAATCGTTCCAGCGCATCCGGCCGGGCTTCACCGCGCCGATGCTGGCCATCGAGAAAGGCATGGTTGAGACGATCGAGGCGCTGGAAAGCGTTGATCCAAAGGTCGGACCCTACTTTGTCGACGCCACAGACCTCTTCGACACGGATGAGCCCGAGTTCGAAGATGAGGCCAAGGCAAGCTAACTCAGGCACGCGGCATTTGAAGCGATCCTTGTCAGGTCCTGCCATTATTTGGGTTGTCCCGATAATCGCCGCTTTGTACCGCGTCGAAGCCGCGGGCCGTCAGTTCGATTGTCCCGGCGTCGGGCGCGGTCACGTAACCGAGGTGGGTCAACTCGGAAACAGACACTGCAACAGCGGGATCCGTACCGAAGCGCGCCTCCAACGTTGCCATTATCATGCGCGCGCCGGGCTTGCGGTGTGTCTCGCGGAAAAGATCCAGAATCTCACAGGCCGTCTCGCTGAGCTGCATTCTCCGGGTCCCGTAATCTGAGCCATCCGACGAGTGGTGTTCGATTTCTATAAACACCTAAATGCAGCCACTTTATGGGATGCCGACACGGGGAGCGAAGCGCACTCTTGAAGTTGCGATCAGCGTCAGGTTGCAAGCTCTTCATCAATGACACTGAGATGCACCAATTTCTCTCCGAAGCGGGCATGCTTCCCCGGAACCACACAATCTCAGCATCGTTTCCGACAAGACAGGACAAGAACCGAAGGAGGGCTGCCATGGCCAAACTCGGGCGCAAAGACGAATCGCAGAAGAGTAAGCACGGTGGAAATTACAGTGGCCACCACAACAAGGACGACGATCAACCCAAGAGCCCACGCGGCGGCGGCAGTAGCCAAGCTGCGGGCAAGGACCCTCACCGGGGAGATCATGGGCGTCACCGCTGAGGCATCATCGGTTAGGAACTTGGGGCGGCAAAGCTTCACTGGAGCGGCTGGTCCGCAAACAGCCACCAGGTGCATTACGTCTGCCCAAGTCGCAAAGGCTCGGCTCGAGACGTGCGTTGATCGGCAGGGTTGGTGCCGACAGGATGGTGGACGAGCTTTGCAACCTGATCGGGAACGAAGAAGGAGCGTTGGGCCCGCCTCGCTGACTTTAGGCGCTTCAGTTGGCTCTGATGAGCCGCATTGTCGCGGCATCGAGGATCCACAGCACGTTGCTGGAGTGCTTGGCGAACTGCCGTAAACGCTCCTCGGCCTCACGCAGGGCCGGTGGATCCCACCCACGGCCGACCGTTCTCGAACATAGGCCGGCCATGGGTCGAGACCGAGCGCTCGACCCGATCCGCAATCCCGATTACCCGGAAGTCGATGCGGTAGCCCCTATCCCCTGCGGGATTGCTGCACCGGGCAACCGCTGCTGTCAGTAGTGTGGTGAAGGTTCTGCAAATGGCCTGAGCGGGGCGGTTGTGCCAGGATGGTGATGTTCGACGTAACGCACTCCGAGAGGAGCCCCACCATGACCAGCACCAAGGATAAACCTGCTACCGCTGCCATCAAGGACCTTCTGAACCACCACCCGGACAGCCTGCGCGAGATCGTGCGCGCCGTCATGCAGGAGATGCTCGAAGGCGAGATAACAAGAGGAACAAGAGACCCTTGAAGCGGCTCGCGAGCTTGAGGCGTAGCCCGCTTTCGCACGAGAGTATCAGCAGCGCGCCGGGACTGAGGGAACGATATCGGCAGGTGACCGAACCTGCACCTCCGGCGCTCACGCTACATCGGGTTGGCCAAGACGCATCTACAACACGTGCTCACGGCAGCCGCCATGAACCTCGTGCAGCTCGGCGCCTGGTTCCCTAGCACACCACTTGCACGAACGCGTCAATCCGCATCGTCAAGCTCATGATGGCTCGAACCCCAGCGTGATGAATTCGCCAGCAGTATCAGAAGCGTAGCAAGACCATGGTCAGTATCGCTCGCGGTTGTGGAGAATTATGTAGGTTGACTTCCCGATAGGGTTATGCAGTCGTGCCGTCGCCGCGCTCACCTGGCTCCGGAACTGTCTGACTTATCGGCGCGACGCGCGCCCTGTCAAAGTAGTCCCGGTGCACAGTGGGTTGATCAGGATAAGAAGGTGGGGACAATGCCAGGTGCTGTCCCGATGAGCCACAGACCCGGTCAAGCCGGCCAGCGATAGCGTTTGAATCCTATTGACCCGCCGATGTTCAGTTGTCCGCCCGCACCGTGAAGAGATTGGGGTGTGGCCGTGGCTGGGAACGAAGATACTGGGGCGGTGCCTTGACAGAGGCACCGAAATACGCGGCTGCGTGCCAAGGCCAGCGGGGATCGTAGAGTACCGCGCGGGCAAGGGCGATCAGATCCGCATCACCCGTGACCAGAATGGATTCCGCCTGCACATAGTCGGTGATGAGGCCTACGGCGATGACGGGCATTCCGACCGATTTGAGGGAACGGGCCAGCGGTACTTGGTAGCTCGGCCCCACCGGGATCTTCTGCGCCGGCGTCAATCCACCGCTCGACACGTGGATTCCGCTGCCGCCGTGTGCTTTGAGCGCTTTGGCGAAAACCAGCGTCTCTTCGATTGTCCAACCACCCTCGGCCCAATCCGTGCCTGATACGCGCACCGTCACCGGGCGCTCTGCCGGAAAGGCGGCGCGAACGGCGTCGAACACTTCGAGCGGGAAGCGGATCCGGTTCTCCAGGGAGCCGCCATAACTGTCATCCCGCTGGTTCGACAGGGGTGAGAGAAACTGGTGGAGCAGATAGCCGTGCGCCACATAGATCTGAACGGCGTCGATGCCGAGCCGGGCTGCGCGTGTTGCCGCATCGGCAAAGGCATCTCTCACCCGCTTGAGGCCGTCCTCATCAAGGGCCTTCGGCGGAACCTCGCCGACGTCGTGAGGGATCGCCGAAGGCGCTTCTGTCTGCCAACCATTGGCATGGTCGGGCGGGATTTGTTTGCCGCCTTTCCAGGGCACCTCCGTGGAAGCCTTGCGCCCGGCATGGCCCAGTTGGATCGCGATCGGCATGTCGGACCAGCGGCGGATGCCGTCCAGGACGCGTCGCATGGCAGCCTCGCATTCATCGGAATAGAGGCCCACATCCCCATAGGTGATCCTGCCTTCAGGCAGAACTGCCGTCGCCTCGACGGTCAGGAGCGCCGCGCCCGACAGTGCAAGCTGGCCCAAGTGGATCAGGTGCCAGTCGGTCATGCAGCCGTTCTCAGCCGAGTACTGGCACATGGGTGCTATGACGATCCGGTTAGTGAGTTCGAGATCTCCGATCCGGAAGGGGGTGAAGAGTTTTGCGTGCGACATGAGCTGCCTCTTCGGTTGCAGATGATCGTATCTTCGTAAGGAACACAATGACCCTAAAGCCCTCTGTCGTGAGGTTGTTAGGTGGCTCCGTTTGTTTGAACAGCGGTTTTGGTTTGCTAAGTGGAGCGTATGCCGGGGGTACGCTGCCGCGCGTTGCGGGAGCCGCTTGATTAAGCCTGAACGGGTGTCCTCCGGTCGAGGCTCCAATGAGGCCTCCGGGTATTGCAAAAGGTCAGATACAGACCGATCGAATCGCGTGTTTCAACGACACTGTCGTAGGCCTTCAGAAGTAAGATCCGACGACATCGTTTCAACGTTCCAATCGTCAGATCCACCTCTGAGATGCGATGCTGATCCTGTTGCTGCGGTGGACATGACAAGCATAAGGATCTGTGGTGCAGACAGCGAGAGGGACCCTCCGGAAGGCGGCGATCCGGCCCAACCGCAGCAGGGCTTCCGAAAGCCAGAGTTACATGCAACGTTGTTACTCCACATTTCCTTGTGCTCTCTTATTTCAAGAGGATGACACGGGCATCGCCTCCACGCTCCAGCACATTGAGCGACATATCCTGCTCGTGCCGGTGCAAACTCAGGGTAAAGCTTGATGCATTCAGGTGCAGCCCTCGGATCAAAACCTCGCCTAGGAAATCCGGCAGAATCGGATCGTTGAAGTGGACCGTGTTGCCTTGGTAGTCGAGTTCCAGCCCCAAGGTGGCCTGGAGGAGCGCAAACGGCGTTGCCGCAGCCCAAGCCTGCGGCGAGCAGGCCACGGGATACGCTGTCGGTCCACGATGGCGCCGGCGCGTGAAACCGCAGAACAGCTCGGGCAGACGACGGGACTCCTGATAGGTGGCCACCTCGAACATGGCCTTGAAGACTTGCGCCGCGTCAGCCTTCAAGCCATACCGTGCGAGCCCCAGGGCGATCAGCCCGTTGTCATGGGGCCAAACCGAGCCGTTGTGATACGACATCGGATTGTAGCGGGCTTCGCCTCGCGCCAGGGTACGAATGCCCCAGCCGCTGAACAAATCGGGGCTCAGCAGCGTCGTGGCAACGCGGCGGGCGCGGTCCGGAGCGGCAATCCCGGCAAACAAGGCATGCCCGGCATTTGACGTCCGTACGCGACAAGGCCGCTTGGCTCCATCAAGCGCCAAGGCGTAGGTGCCGATCTCCTCGCACCAGAACGCGGCCTCGAACCTCTCCCGAAGGTTGCCGGCTTTTCTGGCAAGTCTGTCGCCGAGATCGTGCCGATGGAGTGCATGCGCAAGTCGCGCCGCCGCCTGTTTGGCCGCGAAGACATAAGCCTGCACCTCGCATAGGGCGATGGGGCCCTCGGCTCCCGAGCCATCGGCGTGGAAGATGGAATCGTGGCTGTCCTTCCAGCCCTGGTTGGCAAGCCCCTTTTCAGTTTCCCGGTGATACTCGACAAAGCCATCGCCATCGCGGTCGCCGTACACATCACACCAGCGCAGGGCCGCTTCGATATTGGGCCAGATCGCCTCGATAGTTTCGCGATCACCAGTGCGCTCGTAGTACTGACCGGCTAGCATGACGAAAAGGGGGGTGGCGTCCACAGTGCCATAGTAGCGCCGGAACGGCACCTCACCGAGCTGGGCCATCTCGCCCAGGCGGCGCTCGTGCAGGATCTTGCCGGGCTGAGCGTCCGCGGCAGGATCGACCTCGGTGGCCTGCATCCCGGCCAAATAGCGCAGCACCCCTTTGGCAATCGATGGATCCGCCCACAGGAGCATCATTGCTGTGATAATCCCGTCGCGTCCGAACACTGTGCTGTACCAGGGTATACCGGCATACGGGTACAACCCATGCTCGGTCGGTGTGACCAGCATGTACATGTCTGATGATGATCGCGAGATGATCTCGTTGAACAGGCTATTCGAGGTCTTCACCTTAGTGATCTGTCGTGTCGCCGCTCGCAAGGCCCGGCGGTTGTCACGCAACGCTTTCAGGAAGTTCGGTGCCCTGGAGCTAATAGCCTCCCCAGACTTCTGCTCCTCACAGGCCACCGTGATCAGGACTGAACGGCGCTCGTCGGGCTCCAGGGCTATCTCGTAGACAACCCGGTCGGCCCCGAGTTGCGTCGGCCATGGCTCGAAGCGCAGCACGGTCTGCCGCACGATCCCGTCGAGTCCCTCGTAGCTGAAGACGACGCGATCGGGAGCCAGCGTCTCGACGGAATGGCGGCCGCGACGCGCCCTCTGCATGCCCCGGACCTCGAACAGATCTCGAAAGTCGGCGGCGAAACGACATTCGAGGTGGAAGACGCGCCGGCGAGTGTCGTAGTTGCGAAGGCCAATCCGCTCGAAGAGGACCCCCTGCCAAAGGAACTTGGTCCGGCTGAGCGCGACAATATCGCGCGGGAGCGCGGTTTCCGTTCCAGGCCGGATGTCGGGGTTCGTCAGATCAACAGTGAGTGCCGCGTTGTCGTCCTGAATGACCGAGCCCAACAGCAGCGGCCGCTTGCCGTCAAACCGCAACACGAACCGTGACAGGTAACGCGTATCCTGAAAGAACAATCCTTCCGGACTGGGCTGCATGATGCCACAGTCTCCATTGCTATCGAGCACGGCGAAGGCGTCGCCGGTCTTCAGCGTTCGCAAGGTGCGCTCCACTAAGGAGTTCTGCGCCTCGATGTAGCCTTCGGAAAGTTGCTCCGAGACAGGCTCTGTGTGGTCCGAAGACGGCCCGGTGACGCGATCGTTCATACCGACCCCCGTTGCTGTTGACGCGCTGGTACCATTCGTCTCGACCAACATCAGCTCGACATTGACTGACTGAATCTGACTGCTGACGTGACGTCAATTAGGCTCTTCTGATCATGGCCATGTCCTGTAGGAAAGGTTCCATAGTGACATAACTCTCCGCTATGCATGTTGCTGGGGAACAACGTTCGAAAGAACACCTGAGCCACTGCTCGCGATCTTCCGAGATGTCATCGCCGGCCCCGCAACTCGGCGGATCGGCTGAGGGCGTTTGCAGGGTATGTCGGCGACGTTAGCTTGACTGGACTTGGGGTGGCACTTCGGTTGAGCAAGAGCTTATAGGCGGCAAGATAGCCTGCCACCATGCGGCAGACGGTGAAGTGCTGCTCGAAGTGAGCCCGAACGGCGGAGCGGTTGATAGCGTCAACGGTCTCAACCGCAGCGACGGCCTCATCAACAGATTCCACTACTCGTCCTGAAACGCCATCGGCAATGACTTCAGGCACCGAACCGTTGCGCCAGGCAATCACAGGCGTGCCAGCCGACATGGCCTCGATCATCACGAGGCCAAACGGCTCGGGCCAGTTGATCGGGAATAGAAGAGCGCGTGCATGCCCGAGGAAGTCGCATTTTGCACTCTCGTCGATCTCCCCGACGAACTCGACGAGCGGATGATCCAGCAGCGGGCGGATGACCTCGAAATACTCTTGGTCCGCCTTGTCGACCTTGGCGGCGATCTTGAGCGGGACACCTGCGCGTTTGGCAATCTCGATGGCCCGGTCGGGCCGCTTTTCGGGCGAAATGCGACCAAGGAAGGCCAGATAGTCGCCACCACGCGCATCGAACGGGCAAACGGTTGAAGGCAGGCCGTGATGAACAGTCGCAAGCCAGCTCACGTCTGGCGGCATGGGGAGCCGCTGACTGTTGGAGATGGACACCAGCGGCATCTCGCGAAAGGTTCGAAACACCGGCATGAAGTCGGGCCAATCAAGTCGTCCATGCAAGGTCGTGAGGCACTTGTGAGCGATGTCCCGGAACAACACGTGCTGGAGGAGGTCGACGTGGAAGTGGATCACGTCAAAGGCATCCGCGCGGGCCCGGACCTTGTCCAGCATCACCAGATGGCTCGCGGTATGATCACGAATGCCGGACAGGCGCAGACTGCACGGGTTACAGGGGACAAGATGAGCCGATGTCACGGAGTCGCCGCTCGCGAAGAGTGTCACCTCGTGTCCCTGAGCCACCAGCTCCTCTGTGAGCCAGGAGACAACCCGTTCGGTGCCGCCGTAGAGCTTGGGCGGTACGGCTTCTGCCAGCGGGGCGACCTGTGCGATGCGCATCGAGTGCTTCTTTCTGCGATCAAGTGGTTTGGGTTATTCAGGAGCCGGGGATCTCACCAGCAGCGATGCTTCATGACCTCGGGCACACAGCATCGGCTTGGCCAAGATCGCCCCCGCGGAAGCTGCTGATTGCGGCGGCGCGGTGGGCTTCACCGATCACCGCCCTGCGTGGGACCGAAGGGACGCTGTTCCACCCTGCCCGGCTCCAGTCGGACGGCACTCATGCCGCCGGCCGTCGTGTGCGGGCCTGGTTGAACAGGCCAATCATGTCGCGGTTGAAGGCTGGGATGTCATCGGGCATGCGGCTGGTAATTAGATTGCCGTCGACGACGCTCGCCTGGTCGACCCAGTGGGCTCCAGCGTTCTCCAGATCGGTTTGGAGTGATGGCCAGGAGGTCATGCGCCGTCCCTGCATCTTGCCGGTCTCGATCAGGGTCCAGGGACCATGGCAGATGCTGGCCACCGGCTTTCCGGCATCAACAAACGCCTGCACGAAGGCGATCGCGTTGTCATCCATCCGCAGCCTGTCGGGATTGATCACGCCGCCTGGCAGCAGAAGGGCGTCGAAGTCGTCAGGCTTCGCTTGGTCGAGGGGCACGTCTACTGCAACCTCATCGCCCCAATCGGTAAAGTTCCAACCTCGCGCTCGGTCGCCTTTGGGTGAAACGACCAGGGTTTCGGCCCCGGCCTCATCCAAGGCCCTTCGGGGTTCGAGCAGTTCGACCTGCTCAAACCCGTCCGTGACCAGAATGGCCACCTTCAGCCCGTTCAGGTTTCCGTCTGCCATGGATCCGTCTCCGTTCAATGCGAGGTGGGTTGATAGGGCAGTGCCTCATGAGCACAGCCCCGTCTGCCAGCACGAGGTGGGGAGAAGCGCCCGAACTGCTATGATTTCCCTTGGCCAGTACGTGCCAGGCCTGCCCAATGAGTGGTCGGTCGAGCCAAGTCATCGGATGTCGAGAAATGATAGGCAGCGGGGTGCCGTTCCTAGGGACTATCACTGAGGGAGCAACCGTCATGGCCAGATAGACATCGCCGTGGTAGGCAATCGCCTAACGCTGGATCACGGATACTTTTGTTGCATCACCTGTTAGGCCACAGGATCTTATGTCCACCCCGGAGGCAAGCCGACAGTTGTTCCTCATCCGGTTGGCGTAACGGATCCTGGGCTGCGGAACGAACGCTGACTACCACCTTTTGCCGGATCCCTAGACCGCCCAAGCCGAACGATCGAGGCTCGCTATGGAAGCCAGAGTGCGGGAACGGAAAGCCCCCGCTAATGAGGCCGGGATGGAAGACCTCGTCGTGACGCGCGCCGAGGGCAGCCTCATCTTCGACGCGAACGGCCGCCGCTATATCAACTTCACGGCCGGCTGGTGCGTTGGCAATCTTGGCTGGAGGCGCAAGGACATCATTGCGGCAATCCGCGACTTCGACGGCCCGACGTACGTCCATCCCTATTATCGCTACCAACCCTGGGCAGAGTTGGTTGACCGCCTGACACAACTCGCGGGCGGTAGGCTGACGCAGTGCTTTCGAGCGGCCGGCGGCAGCGAGGCCGTGGACATCGCCCTGCAGGCGGCGATACTGCATACCGGGCGCAGCAAGTTCGTCGCCATCGAGGGCAGTTATCACGGCAATGCCATTGCTAATCGCGGCGTCGGAGACTCCCATCTCCGCGGGCGCATTCCGGGCCTGCGCCCATCCTCCGCCAAGATCAAGCCACCGCTCGATGCCACGCGCCTGGAGCGCGTCGAGGCTCTTTTGAGTCGGGAGGACGTGGCCGGTTTCATCATGGAGCCTATCATCTGCAATCTCGGCGTCCTCATTCCAGACCGCACTTTCATGCGAGGCGTCCAGAGGTTGTGCCGGCGTTACGGCACACTCCTCATCATCGATGAGGTAGCGACCGGCTTCGGCCGGACGGGTCGCATGTTCGGCTTTGAGCTGTTCGGCCTCAAACCCGACATCGTGTGTCTCGCCAAGGCTGTCACCGCGGGTTACGCTCCCATGGGGGCGACGCTGACCATCCGGGCGGTTGCAGCGGCCATGCAGGAGCTCGGCGTCTATTCGACCTATGGCTGGCATCCGCTCAGCGTCGCGGCGGCTTTGGCGAATCTTCAGATCTGGGCAGAGCAAGGAGACGAGATCCTGGTCGACGTCGCCACTATCGGCGCTTTCATGCGGGAGCGCCTGTTGCAGATGCCATTTGGCCCTCAAACGGAGGTGCGCGTTCAGGGACTGGCGGTCGGGGTCGATATTGGTGATGCCGAATATGCCGAGCGCATTCAGACTCGCTGTCGCGAGAACGGCCTTCTGATCACTACCGAGGACACGACACTGACCTTGTTTCCCGCACTGACCATTGATGACGTGACCGCCGTGGAGGGACTGCGGATACTGGCGCAATGCCTGCAACCTACCGTCAGGGTAAACCCTGTAAGGTGTGATGGCGGAAGAATGCCTGTTGGCGCAGCCGTACCGCTGATCTGTCCATGAGCCCGGGCTCGGCCGAACACGACCTGGACGCGATGTAGGCTGGCTCCGGTGCTCAAGCGGGTGAGCACATCTGCGATCACTTCGCGCTGCACGAGTGCTGGAGCTACCGCAAGGCTGCTGGTGGATATGCGGCCGTGTAATCGCCCGATGCCCTAGGTCCGGCCTCTGTCTGGTGTGAGGAGCGGATTGCGCGTTGGTCTGTCGGCGGAGCCGCAAGCGAAAGGTCTGAGCCTACTCTGGATTTCGCGGCATCTCCCGTCAGGTTCGCGAGAGCCAGTGCCAAGGCATAGGCGTCGAATGGCTTCTCCCAAGTCGCGACGTCTCGATACTCGGCCGGCAGGGAAGCTTGGCTGTAGCCGGTCGCAAAGATGAAGGGAATAACTCGCGCCCTGAGAAAATCGGCGACCGGGAACACCGGTTCGCCATGCAGGTCAATGTCGAGAACGGCAATGTCGACCCTTTCAGACGTCAGCAAGGCCAGCGCTGCCTCCCGGGTCGGAGCCGGTCCGACCACCGCCGCCCCAGCTCGCTCCAGAACTTGTGCGACGTCGTCGGCAATGAAGTACTCGTCCTCGACGATCAGCACGTGGCGGTTGATCAAACTTGCTTGAGAGACTGATAAGGTCACGGGCTTTCCTCGTCCTTTTCCTGGCTGCCTCAGAGCTTCGATGCTGCATGTGGCCCGGCCGATCCGCAGCGGTCCCGGCATGGCCACATGCCCATTGGGGCAGTGTCGGGGATCAGGATGAACGCGGCATCCGGTAGTCACCGGGGATTGTTCCGTATCGTGTTGCAGCGGCGTTCGGGCGATCAGGGCCTGCTGGAACTCAAGGTTTGTCGGCCCCGTCGTCACGGCTCACCTGCGGGCGGGCCTGCACGCCCGCCAGGGCGGCGATCCGCACCAGCTCCGGGATCGTCCTGGCGCCCAGGCGCTGCATGACATGAGCGCGGTGGGTTTCCACCGTGCGCGGGCTGAGGCCGATGGCCCGCCCGATCTGCTTGTTGGTCTGGCCGGCCAGCAGGCCCTCCAGGACCTCGCGTTCGCGAACCGGCATCTCGGCGAAGCGTCCCCGGGCCCGGTGGGCCTCCTGGTCGCGCTCGTCGGCCTGGGAGATGTCAGCGGCGGCCGACGCAAGGGCGGCCAGCAGCTCATCCGGAGCATAGGGGATGGACAGGACGTCCACCGCGCCGGCCTTCATCACCTGCACGGCAGACTTTACATCGCTCTGGAGCGCGCCCAGGACGATCACCGGCAGGCCGATGCGCCGGGCCTTGAGCTCCCGCGGGATGCTCAGACCGCCCGCCTCGGGCTGGCGGATGTCGAGCACCACGCAGCCGGCCGCGAGAGCCGGGGCTGCCTCCAGGAAAGCCTTGCCGGACGGGAAGGCCCTCACGTCATAGCCGGCGTCGCGCAGCCCGCTCGTCAGGATCTGACGCGACACCTCATCGGCATCGACCACGTAGACGAAGCGCCCGTCAGGGCGGGTGATGTCCTGGGCAATGCCGCCGGCACGGCGGATCCGGCCCTGCGCGTCACGTATAGGGAAAAAGGTATCGCGGAGCCAGCGCACCGCCCCATCAGAACGGACGATGCGGAACTCTTCCGTGATCGTCTCTCCCAGCCTGACCTGATCAAGCGCATCGAACACCCGCTGCCGGTCATCCAGATGGAGGAAGCGACCCCAGCGACCGTGATCGCCAAGCGTGCTTTCGATTGTTTCGCCCCAGATGGCCTCAAAGGCGGGGCTCAGGTATTCAAGGTTCATCGTCGCCAAGTCGACGATCCACAGCACGTTGCGGGAGTACTCGGCGAACTGCTGGAAGCGCTCCTCACTCTCTCGCAGGGCCACGTCGGCCCGCTTGCGTTCCGTGATGTCCAAGGCGGCTCCCATGAACGCAACGGGACAGCCATGCTCGAAGGTGGTCCGGCCGTGGGTGGACACCCAACGCTCGATCCCATCCCCGATCCCGATCACGCGGTACTCGATGGCGTAGATCCCAGGACCGGCGGGATCGCTGCACTGGGCGATAGCGGCCTCGACGCGCGGCCGATCTTCGGGATGAATGCCGGATAGCCAAACCTCGTGGTCGACAGGAGCATCCGGGGGCAGGCCCCACATCGCCTTGAGCCGGGCATCCCAGTCCAGCGCTCCCGTGACCGGGTCCCAGGTGTAGGGCGACAGGCTAACAAGATCGATGGCGGCCTGGAGCCGGGTCTCACTCGTTTTTAGGGCAGCCTCGGCCTGCTTGCGGGCGGTGATGTCGAGGCAATATTCCGCAGTTGTTCCATCCCCGAGATCGCGCCCAGCGAACAGCATCCATCGACGTGACCCGTCCTTGAGGATGTATTCCTTCTCGTAGGGGCCAATCCGTCCCGTGGCGGCGAGCTTCTGCATTTGCTCTTCGCTGACCCCTACCCATTCTGCGGGGGTCAGTCGGCGCCAGGTCAGTTCGCGCCGCTCCACCTCGGCGCGGGTATAGCCCATCATGTTCAGGAAGACATCGTTGGCGTCGACGAGCGTGCCGGAATGGTCAAAGAAGATCATGCCAACCGCATCGGTCTCGATGACCCGTTGCAGACGCTGCTCGCTCGCCCGCACTGCCTGCTCGGACCGGTCTCGCTCCATCGCAGCCTTGACACGCCCTGTCGTTTCGAACGCTATGACGTGTGCGCCGCCGACCGCGCCATTCTCATCGAGGACCGGGGTGAGATAGTTGTCGAACCAGGCGGTTTCCGGAACGCCGTGCCTGTTCAAGATCCATTGGCTGTTTTCCAGGACCACCGTCTCGCCCGCGAACACACGCACGTAGAGCGGCCCGGTGACCTCCCAGACCTCCTGCCAGCACTCAGCCGCTGGCTGGCCCAAGCCGGCAGGATGCTTCAGCCCCATGAGCGGCGCATAGGCATCGTTGTAGATCTGGATGAGCTCTGGCCCCCACAACAGGTTCATCGGGAGCGGCGCCGCCAAAACCAGATTGACGAGGCTCTTCAGGCTTTGAGGCCACGTTGCGATGGGGCCAAGGGACGTGGAAGCCCAATCGTGGTGTCGCACGCGTGCGCCCATGATGCCGCCATTGGGCAGAAGCTCGACTGTGCTTTCCATGCTGCTCTCCATACGTGTCGCGACGCGCGGACGCGGAGATACTGAGGCAGCCTACAAGGACTATAAGCCGATCCCTTGATTAATGTTCCGGATAGAGTTGCTGGATGGCCCTCTCCTGACGCCAGCGGAGCATGTCATCCATCCTGTCGGGCTTGACGGGAAACGTCGTCAGTCGTGCGTACATGGTGACCTCCTCAGGGAGGTTAATGGGACTGGCATCAGGCCAGCGCTGCCCTGAACGCGACGCGACGAATCTACACCCTTCCAGCCAGTTTGGATTATGGAAAGCGTCCCATGCGAAGCTCTGGCTATGACGGTAGCATGCCGCGCTCTCTCCAGACATACGCCCCAACCACGGGATGGTCCGCAGTGGGTCAAACGCGGTCCGTGAGGGCAATTGTCTAAACGTCCGCTCCCCAGGCACATGTGGAAGGTCGGATCACCTGATGTCTTGCACCGCAGCGTCAGCCGACGCTGCGGTGCTCGGAGAAGCTCCCTACTTCTGAAGGCTGACTTTGAAGAATTTCAATGCTTCGCCCTTCGCCGCTTGGTCCACCTGTGCGTCGTACCGAAGCGGCAGGTTGAACTTCCGGCCGAGTTCTGTGGCCTCCGGGTTGGTGAAAGCATGCGCCGCCCCAGGATATTCAATGACCCGGTACTCAGCCTTCGCCGCATCGAAGTCCTTCTTAAGCGCCTCGTACTCCTCGCGTTTCACAAACGGATCGTCGGTCCCATTCAGAACAAGGACCTTGGCCTTGACCGTGCCAGGCGCAGGCGCGGGTGTGTTGAGGCCGAGCGTGGCGTGGAATCCGGCCACCGCATCGAGGTCGGCGCCGGCACGAGCCATGTTCAGCACGACAGCGCCACCAAAGCAGTAGCCAACCGCACCGATCTGCGTCGGGTCAACGGAGGGATGTCGAGCAAGTTGAGCTTGCGCGGCACCAAAGCGCGCTTCCATCACCTTCGGGTCCTTCATGACGAGAGTCGCTAAGGCGCCGGCGTCATTGGGATTGTCGGCGACCTTCCCGTCCCCGTACATGTCGGCAATGAACGCGGTGTAGCCCTGTTGCGCGAACTTCTGCGCCTCGGTGTGCATGTGCTTGGTGATGCCCCACCACTCGTGCACCATGATGATACCGGGACGCTTGCCCTGAACTGCATCGTCGTAGACGACGAAGCCCCTCATGGTCGTGGTGCCGTCCTGGTACGTGACCGGCTCCTCCCTGATTGCTGCGTACGAGCTTGTGGTCATCACCAACGCCCAGAATGCTGCTGCCACGATTGTCCTCATGAGGATCTCCTGCTCATTTTCAGGGACGGAAAAGCCTCCACAGCTCCCTAGTACGCAGCGCCTAGCTTCCCTCCCGGGGTGATACTGCTCCTTTCCAAGGGTCATGGCTATCGCCAGGGCACTCAAACAAGGAGGTCTTCGGAAGATTGTGCGAAGGTCCGCTCGCGCTGCGAATGCAGGCGGATGGGCAAGGTCAGCCCCGTGCCATTAGCTGCCATTCCTGCGCCGGCCCCGACAACCTGGGAGATACCGATAACCGCCACCATCAGGCGACCTCGGCGCCGCTTCATGCCACCTTTCGAATGACCGGCGGCCTCCACGAGCCGTCGAGGATGCCTTCCTTGCCCCAATAGGCACGGATGTAGAGCGAGAACGTGCCATCGGGCGCCGGCAGCCAGTTCGAATCCTTGTCCCCGCCCGGCGCCTTCGCGCCGGCATAGAGCGTCAGGGAACCATCGGGGTTGCGCTTGAGGGTCTTGTTCTTGGTCCCGAGCGAGTACCGCTTGAGGTCGTTGGGGTGGAAGAAATGGTGCTCGTTGTACAAGGTCAACGACCAGAAACCATTGACCGGCGGCTCCTGTCCGGCTGCGAACGTAATCTCGTAGTTGCCGCTACCGGTCAACTGACCGCCAGCGCCGTCATGGTCCGTGTAAAAATACTGCGTCTCGTTGGGACGGTTTTCGAACATGTTCGATTTGGACGTCGCTGTCCGGTTGAAGTAATCCACGCCATACTGCGCGTTGTTGAGAGACCGGTTCCAGTTGTTGCCGACCGGGCGCCCGTTATGCCTCCACTCATGGAATGGCTGGATGACATTCTCCTCGGTCTCGACGGCAGTCGCGCTCAGAAGCTTTTTCAGCTCGGGATCGTTCGCCGCCGCATCGAGCAGCAATCGGAATTGTCCATACATCGCCTGTTCGCCCGGCAGAGGGTCGGCAATCGCGATGGCGTCGCCGAGCTGGTCAAAGAATTTCTCGGGAATGACCCACCTGGTTTCGGCGCCGCTGCCACTGTTTTCCGATGCCGGAACGGGAATGTTCGGTTACCTGTCCCATTCGATCGTCTTCATCGTGCCGGTGAAGTCCTTGAGCGGATACACGACGACCTGGTTGATCACCGCCTGGATCGCCTTCCTGTCCTCGGGCGTGTCATCCATGAACACACGCGGAATCGCGTTGCCGAGCGTGGTCGGCGACCGGAAGACCTCCGTGATGCCATTTGGCTTCAGGCCACTCCATCGTGGACCCGCGAGGAGATAGAAGCCGGGTCTCGACCCGTAGGGCTTGCCGAGGTGGCCGAACTGATCGGTTCGTGCATCGTACAGGGCATAGACCCAGAAGCGGTCCCCGAAATCCGGCACCTGGATGACGACCGGCTCCTCATCGAGCGAGAAGAAACCGAGACCGTAGACGACGTCCTGGTTGGGACAGGCGATGAACGTTTGCGACGGCTCGATATAGTCGTGCAGCATCCCGATCTGGCCGCGTGGCGCCGCGGGCAGGATGCCGCCCAGCAACCCTGGATGCGGGGCCTGCGTGATCCTGGCCCTTCGGTTGATCATGTTCACGATCGGCCAGCCCCAGACATAGGCCATCTGGGCGATTGTCCGGGCGTAGCCCGGGTGCATGTCGATGCCGGTGGCTGGCTGCGTGACCGTCGCGCTGGATGCCGGAGCCTCCTGCCCTAGCGCCGTGCCGGCCGTGACGGCAGCCGCGGCCGTCGCTACGGTGGCGGGAACGGCCGCCCGGGCGCCGAGCGCGGCGAGCGATGCCGCGCCGAGGCCGCCCTTCAGGGCGTCGCGACGGGTGGTGGACAGGGTGTCGGGATTTTTCATCGGGCTCTCCGTTGCGGTTCGCTTTGACGCGGCATCGCCCCTGCTTTGACTGCTTCAATTCACTTTCACGACGTCATCCGGCTTCCAGCTCTGGTCAAAGAACGCGGCGCCCGTGCCATAGAGGCGCACCGTGGCGATGAAGTTTCGGCCGTTGATCGTTTGGATGAAGTTCGTGTCCGGTGCATTCGCCCGCTTCGACGGGCCGAACCACAGGTCGATCGAGCCGTCCCCGTTCTTCGCCACGGCCTCATTCAGGCTGTTGACCGACGGCATCAGTTGCGGGGTTTCCACCATGGTTCCGTCGGTGATGTTGTAGAGGGTGACGGCCCAGAACAGCGCGGCCGGCGCATCGGGGGGCAGGCGCAGCCTGTAGGTATTCGAGCCGTTCAGGAACTCGCCGTTCGCGTCCCGGCGCGTCGTGGGATATTTGGATCCCGCGCCCAGCGTGTGCATGACCATGGCCGGCGCGGACGAGAAGGCGATCTGGAAGAAGCCGGCCCGCTGGTCGACATCGAGATAGCTGCTCTGGAGCCATTCGGACGTGGCGCCAGCCCAGACGTTCTCGTACAGCCTGTCGTTGTAATAGAGATTTCGCTCGTCAGGGCGGCCGAGCTGGCGCAGGGCCAGGATCATCTTCGGCGCTGTTTCGACCGCCTTCTTCAGCAGGTCCTTCTGCTTCGCGGTTGGATTGAACGGCTGGCCCTTGACGATGCCGATCGAGGCCAGCACGCCGCGCAACTCGGGATCGATGGCCGAGACGGGCTCGTGGTCGACGAACCCCTTCAGCTTCGTCCAGTAGGCATTATCGACCGGATACATCATCTGGATGCGCTTGCCGCTGCCGTTCGGGAACTGCATGGGCTTCGTGTCCTTTTCCGGAGCCCAGAGCGGGTAGATGCGCGTCTGCTCCGCCAGCGCAACGGCCGGTTTCGGGTCCGGTGCCGTCGCGCCCTTTCCCATGACGGTGCGGAAGAACAGCATGACATTGTAGGTCGGGGACTTGAACGCGAAGTAGCCCTGCGGGATCGCGCCGTCGTAATCCGGCGGCAGCAGGAGATAGAGCCCGCCACGTGCCTGATCGGGGCCGATCAGGCCAACATCGGTGATCGTGCGCTGGAAGATATCGGTGAACATGCCGATGACATCATGCGGCGCGGCGACGACAAGCGGGCCGGTCTCCTTCAGGTCGAGGAAACCCAACGAGTAGATGACGTCGCCATTGGGCGTCGGAATCCAGGTGCGCGAGTCCATCCGCTCCTTCCAGATCGGCAGGACGTTGTAACCCTTGCCGAAGGTCGCTTCCGAGCCGTCGCGCATGCCGATGAGGTTCAGGGCCGGCAGCATGGTGATGTAGGCATGGACGGCCCGCTGGTAGAAGAGCTCGTCGCGCAGCGCCTCGGCCTCGGTCTGCGGCAGCCAGTTGCCCTTGTTGATCTGCTCGACCAAGGGCGGGGCGGCCGGCTGCTGCGCCAGGGCGGGCGGGAACTGGCACAAGGCCGAGGCGAGCAGTGCAAAGGTCAGTGTCGTCGGGTGGCGGGTCATCGTCGTCCTTCTTTCCATGATCAGTCGCTGAATCCGTCATAGCCATCGTCCAGGCGCCATCTCCCGGTTTCGACCCCATCGGCGACCCGTTCCAGCATCTGCGTGATGTCGTGCGCGATGATCGCGCGCTCAGGGTTGTCATAGAGGAACCAGATGATCGGCCCCGCGCGGCCCGAGGGACGGACACGGATGTCGACGCAGTAGTGATCGCCCCGCACACTGCCGAAGAGAGGAAGCCATCCCGTCGACCACTCCGCCGTTACGGCGGCGCCATAGCGACGGCAGAGATCCTCCCAGGTTACGGCCATGACATCGACCGGAAGCCAGCGCTGGTTGAGATAGAGGCTTGGAGCTCCCTCCGGCTGGCCGTCATGGGCGGCATAGAGCATCCGGATGTCGCCAGGCAGCGTCGCCCCGAGCTTGGCCTCGACCCGCTGGAGCGTGCCGGCGGAGGCCCCGGGTCGGAAGAGCGGCAGGCGGTCCGGGTACTCGCGGGCCAGCCAGGCTTCGATCCGCTTGAGGGCACTGACGGGGTCTGGGTCGATCAGCATGGGCACTCCTCACCGAAGAGTGATGGCGTTCGGACGCGACACGAAAGCAGCTTGGGGGCGAGTGTATGCCCACGCCGGCTGGCCTGAAGACCATCTCCGTGCCAAGACTTGACCCAGCGTGCCAAAATCTGCGCGCGGGCAAGATCGAGGCGGGAATCGTGGACCCTTCGACAATCCCCAGCACCCAGTTCGCAACCCGGTACTTCGATGCCTGGCGCGAGGGCATTGCCGTCGTCTACGATGTCGAACCGCCAAGCTACGACGTTGCAGCCGGTTTCGGCGCTAGTGTCGAGGCCTTCCAGCTCGGCGACATGATCGTCACCGACGCCCATCTCGGCGACCAGCGATATGTCCGGTCAACGGCACGGGTGCGCCGGGACGGTCTCGACCACTTCGTGCTCAACCTGTATCGGACCAGGGGATGGAAGGCCCAGACTTCGGACGGCGAGTTCGAGGGAACGGCGGGGCAGGTCAGCGTGGTGGACCTCGCCCGCGAGCTCATCAGCGATGAACCGGATTCCGACCTGGTGGCGCTGTTCGTGCCCAGGGATCTGCTTGAACAGCGGCTGCCCGATCTCACCGCTCTCCACGGCAGTGCACCGACCGGTCCCCATGCGCTGCTCCTGGCCGACTACCTGAACCTGCTGGCGCGGCGCCTCCCCAGCCTGCCGATGGGGGATGGGCGGGTGCTGAGCCGGGCGACGTGCGAAATCCTGACGGCCTGCTTTCAGCCATCGCTCGTCGGGGTGGAAGCCGCACGCCCGGCCTTGAACTACTCCTGCGGCGGCGCGCGATGCGGTTCATCGAGTCCCGTCTCGCTTCCGCCACGTTGAATGTGGATGCCGTCTGCCATGCGGTGGGCGTGTCTCGGCGGACGCTTTATCGGCTGTTCGATCAGGAAGGTGGGGTCCAGCGTTACATCCAGGCAAGACGCCTCGAGCGGGTCCGTTCTGCCCTCATCGATCCAGCGGACACCCGGCGCATCTCCGAGGTCGCGGCCGGTTTCGGCTTTCTGCGTACCGATCATTTCGCCCGGGCCTTCAGGCAACAGTTCGGGCAATCCGCATCCGATGCCCGCCATCAGTCGCGCGGCCCGGAGGTCGACCCTGCGGCCTCGCCAATCGAGTCCGGCACGTGGCGGGACTTCGACGACTGGATCCGGACGCTCCACGCGTGACGGCCATTTGTGGGCGGGCGGCTGTGGGCATCACATTGCCTTGCACCCTGCGGCAAGGTCTGCACCGGGTCAAACTGAGCCGTTAGGCTTGGCCTTTGAAGGTCAGCTTACCCTATGAATACGGAAGTTCGACGTACTTCCGGGATGTGCCATTAGACGACCTTCCGGATCATCATCAATTTCGCATAGGGTCCGTTCGGACAGGCAGTTCAGCCTCTGGCTATTGTCGTTGACGCCCCTCGGGGCCTATCCCATTGCAGGGTTGCGAATATCGCCGGTGTGACGCAATGCACAGTCCCCGTCTGCAACGTGGTTCAAAGTCCAATCATCGCCACCGGAGTACCTGGAGTTCCGGAGTGCGACCTCCGTCCGAGCCGATATCGAGCATTGGTTCGAGGACGAACTCGGCCACGACTGGCTGAACTAAACTGCTGCCATTAGCTCTGCTCGCGTCCACCTAGTGTTTCAGGGCTATCAGGCTCTCGGCAAACGACGGATAATCGGCTGTTGAGTCCAGAAGGAGGGTGTGATGCCCCGCTTCCAGCAACTGGCTGAAGGAGAAAGGCCCGCTGATCCGGAGAAGTTTATCCTCATTGAGGTCATTCGCGAGCCGGCCATTGGCTACTTCTACAGAGTGACCGGCAAAGGCTTGGGTCCCGATTACCAAGGGTCCAGCGGTTCCATGGACTGCACGCTGGACAGGGCGCGCGGACGCGCTCGGGACTTGGCTCAGGCGGCGAAAGTGCCGGTGATCTACCTGAGCAGCGGCATTGCCGCGATGGAAAGATAATTTCGATGGATCGGAGATCTTTCGAGCGCATGCGCGTGGCCCGAACATGGAGATGGCCGTTGACAAAGGACTAAGCGAAGGCGAGGAGAACCTTGACGAGCGCCAAGCCGAGGCCGCCCCCGGCCAAGGCACGACAGCAGTGCCGGGTCCTTTTCTTTCCAGCCAAGCTGAAGCGGGCTGGCGTCTGGTCAGTTGGCAAAGCTGACGGGCAACCCTTTCGCTCCTGGACGAGAGCCCGTCATCAAGAGCAGGCCAGCACGACCGCTCACGCGGGTCCCTTACAGCGGCTGGCGTCTGTTGGCTCATCGGCCGGGCACCTGCCCCGGTTCTGACGAATGGAGGCTCAGATACCGACACCACCAGGGCTGAAGTTCGCAGTGTCCCCACGATGGCTATCGCGGCACGGTGACCGATCCATCCATTGAGAATGGTCTCAGTGCGGCATGCCCGCTACACTATTCACCACGCCTCCCGGCTTGTGATATCCTCCCGATTGCCAGCGAGGTACATCAGCTTGAGGACGGAAGACATCAAGGCTGACCTTCTCCGCAAAGCGGGTGGCACCCTCACTGCGCCCGAGGCAGCCCGCATGCTCGGGACCGATGTCGTCACGCTGCAGGAGCTGGCCGCCGAGGAGGCGATTATTGCCCTGCCTCTGCCGGGCGGCACCGCCTATCCGGCGTGCCAGCTTGAGATCAGCGGCATGGTGACAGGCCTGTCGGAGGCGCTCCGCTCGATGCCGATCCGCTCGCCCTGGATGCGACTTGAGTGGCTGCTGAGCGGGGATCCCGCTCTCGGTGGCGCAGCGCCGATCGAGGCTTTGCGGCGGGGCAACGTCACGGAAGTGATCCAGCTCGCCCGCTTGCATGGGGCCGGATGAACGTTCTCCACTCTGTAGGGGTTCCGAATGAGCCGCGGCCTTCAACCAGGTTAAACCAGGCTGAAGATCTTGGCTGGTTCTTTCCTCACTCATCTACTCGGCCGCCATCTGCCTCCTCTCGGGCCCTCTTCGTGTGGCCATTGGCCCAACCATGCTGGGGCTAGCAAGAACGACTTGGTGAAGGTCGTCGACATGGCGTACGGATTGCAGGGCTTCCAGCATAGGCCCGCAGATCAGGCGCTCGCCACAGGGATCATGGTGACAGACGGGGTCCCACAAGCCCATCGGCGTCCAGATGTCCGGATCATGCCACTCTGGCATGCCGAGTATCGGGTAGAGGCACACGCCGCGGATTGGGACGCCGTCGCGGAGAAGCATCTCCGCTTCATCCGCCACCTCCCGCAGCCAGCGGCCACGACTGTCACCAATATGACTGGTCTCCGTGATCATCACCTCACCGCCGTAACGCTCCCACACCGAACGAACGAGAGCGCTCAGGGACCATCGGCGCGGATCGTCATCGGCGAGCGGCGGGATGACCCCATCCTCTCGGGGTGAGACGCCCCATTCCCACTGGTTGGTCCAATAATAATTGATACCCACCACATCCAGGTGCGTGCGGCTGCCACCCAGTTCCGGCAGAAGGCGTCCGCACAGCATGTCCCAGCTCTGGAACACAAGCCGCTCGTTGAAGTCGCGCACCTCCTCCAGATCGGGACAGTCGAACGGACAGGCCACCCGGCAGAGTGGATCCACATTGACGATGCGTGCCGCCGGGCAGGCCGCCCATAGGGCATTGATGCCCTCAATGGCGGCGCGCGTAAGCGCGACCTTCAGATCCCAGCCGCGTCCGGTCACATGAGGCGCGAACAGGCCCTTCTCGCCCCCCGCATAGGACATGAATGACGGCTCATTGACCGGCGTGAAGGCGTAAGTCCCCTCTCCATGCCAGGCGATGTAGCGGCCGACCGCATGACAGTAATCGGCGAAGCGCTTCGGAAACTCCTCGCCCCAGAGATCCAGCCCCTGCGGATAGCCGTAATGGAACAGGTCCCAGATGATCTCGATGCCATGGCGGCGTGCCGCCTCGACAAACGGCTCAACCGTGGAGAAATCGTAGCGCCCTTTTCCGAGGTCCACCAAGGGCCAGCGGATGGTCTCGCGTGCCGCGTGAAGACCGAGTTTCGCGAGTTCCCGGTAATCCTTATCGACCGTTCCGTCGTGGCCGGTCGCCACCACTTGGTCGAACCAGTGACCGTGTCGGTTGTAACCTGTGGAGCCCTCGAACCCAGCGAGAAAGAAGCTTCGGAACATCCCGTCCTCCCCTTGTCTCAGCGTAGTGCGGCTGCATGGGACGAGGCTTCCATCAGCATGCCGACCGCCTCGATCCCGCCTCTCACGAGTTGCTGGTAGATGTCCACGGCGGGTGTCCGCACCCGGCGCAAGGGATCCGACTCGTCCGGGACAATGTCCCACAAGCCCATCTCGGCCAGATGCTCCGTCACCGGACGGCGACCCTGACGGTAGGCCCAGGTGACGAGGGAGAACATCGGCCACCACGTGTAGCCCACCAGCGGAATGCCCTCCTGGCGGAGCTGCCGCGTGGCGGCGATGGAGGCGTCGAGCCAGTTGAGTCGGCGCCGCAGAGAACCCATTGAGGCCGTCTCCGAGATCATGAGCGGCACGCGATAGCGTTCGTGGTAAAGGCGTCCAAGCCGGATGATGAGATCGGCGCCTGCATAGGGCATGCGGATGCGAAAGCGCCCGCCGGCATCCCGCAGCAGCTTCTTCTGCGTGAACATCGGGTACAGGTTCATGCCGATGACCGGCAGCGCCACGGCATTGTCGAGAAACCAGGCGAGATCGGCCTCCCGCGCTCCGTTCTTCAGCAGCCATGGCCACAGCGCATGGCGCTCGTCGATCCGCCCTGAGACGAGATCAAGAGCAAGGAAGACGACCTCCTGCCGGCGCCGGGCCTCGTCCTCGAATGCCGGATCGTCCGTATCGAAGAGGTCGGTGGCATCAACAAAGTAAGGCACGATCTCGGGATCGACGCTTTCCAGAGCCTTGACCGTCTCGACCATGCCCTTTGCGATGGCCAGCATCAGCGCCACGAAGCCGGGCCAGCTGCGCCGGAACGGCGGCCACCAGCCGAGGCGCCCGCAGTACCAGCTGGTAATGCGGGGCTCATTGAGCGGCGTGTACCAGGTGATCCGTCCTCGAAACCGCTCGGCGAGACGCCCAGCATACTCGGCGACGAGCTTCGGGTAGTCAGGATGCAGGAACGCGTTCTCGATCCAAGCCGGCAGCCCATAATGAACGAGATCAACCTGGGGCTCGACCCCAAGATCAAGCAGCCGCTCCAGGGTCTCATCCGGGAAGGTCCAGTCCCAGGTGTTCGGCTCAGGCTGGATATGATGCCACGGCACGCCATAGCGGGCGCACGGGACGCCCAGTTCAGCCACAAGACCAAGGTCCTCGTGCCAACGGTCGTAGTGGCCGGTCAGCTCGTACTCGTCCAGGGTGCGTCCGGTGACCGGGTGCGGTGCCGTGATGAAGGTGTCTTCAATGCCAGTCGACCACCAGAACGCATCGGGCGCGGACAGGCGCGACAGCTGGGATCGAGGCGGAAGCGCTTGGGTCATGCCGAGGCCGTCCCTTGAGCGTCAGTGCTGCCACTGCTGCACAGCGGTGGGGCCGCGGATGAACCTCGGCCGTCATGTGGTCCAAGGTAGGAAACTGCTCACAGCTAAGAAAGTTGCATCTGATCCGCTGCTTGAGAACCTCCCCTGCTCTCGTGCGTTGGTCGGGGGCGAGTGAGTGATCCGGCTTTCTGCCGGGGGGGAGCGCGGCCATGCCGACCCGGACTGATCCCCTTAACCGTCAGCACCACGCCGGCCCAAAGAGGGTGTCATCCAGGCCGGATAGTGAACAGCTAGTCCATGGGCATGAGAAGGTGCCACCCCCACAGGAAAACCGCGCATCTCGTGGCGGAGCCAATCCGCAGGGACAGCCGGAGCAAACGCCTCTGACCCTGGTCACCCCACCGGCTGGCCTTCGCTATCTCCGAGGCCGGTACTGAGCCGACGTGACGACCACGAAGTGGACAGGACATGACCGATACGATCTCCCAGCCCGACCTCCATCCACGCCCGCAGCTGCGCCGGGAGCGCTGGATCGACCTGTGCGGCCCCTGGGGGTTTGCCCTTGATGATGAGGATAAAGGTAACACCGAGCGCTGGTTTGAGCGGGCGGAGCCCTTCGACCGCGAAATCGTGGTGCCCTTTCCGCCCGAGAGCAAGCTGTCCGGAGTACATGACACAGGCTTTCACCCGGTGGTCTGGTATCGGCGTGAGATCCGGATCGAGGACGCGGACCGTCGGGACCGGTTTCTCCTTCATTTCGGTGCGGTCGACTACAAGGCCGCCGTGTGGGTCAACGGCCGTATGGCGGTCGAGCATGTCGGCGGGCAGACACCATTCTCAGCCGATATCACTCCCCTGCTCATCCCCGGCGAGGCCCAAGTGATCGTTGTGCGTGCCGAGGACGAGCCCCGGGACCTGCAGCAGCCGCGCGGCAAGCAGTACTGGGAGAAGGAGCCCGGCTACATCTGGTATCACCGGACCACCGGCATCTGGCAGCCAGTCTGGCTGGAGCCGGTTCCAGCGGTGGCGATTGCCGAGCTGCGCTGGACACCCGATGTCGACCGCTTCGGTGTCGGCCTGGTCATCAGGTTGGACCAGACGCCGCCCGATGACTGGCGCGTGCGCGTGCAGTTGAGAGGCGACCGGCCGTTGCGCACCCTCGTCGATGATACCTGTCTCCTCACGGGCCGCGAGGTCCGGCGCGACCTGCTTCTGGACATCAACGACGCGGCGGTGCGCCGGCGCCGCACGCTGCTGTGGGCTCCCGAGCATCCCAACCTCGTCGAGGCGACCATCGAACTCATCGATGGGAGTGGCGCCGTCGTCGACCGGGTCGAAAGCTACTTCGGGCTGCGCCGGATCGAGGCTCGTGACGGGCGCTTCATCATCAATGGCATTCCCATCTTCCTGCGGCTCGTCCTGGCGCAGAACTACTGGCCGGATTCGCTTCTGGCTGCCCCGGATGGCGAAGCGCTCAGGCGCGAGGTGGACCTGGCCCAACAACTCGGCTTCAACGGCATCCGGATCCATCAGAAGATCGAGGATCCGCGCTTTCTCTACTGGTGCGACCGGCTCGGCATGCTCGTCTGGAGCGAGGCCGCCAATGCCTATGTTTACTCGGACCGTGCGGCCGAGATGCTCACGCGCGAATGGCAGGAAGCGATCCGCCGCGACTACAATCATCCCGCCATCATCACCTGGGTGCCCCTGAACGAGAGCTGGGGGGTGCCGGACCTCGACCGTTCGGCCCAGCAGCGGCATTTCGTGCGGTCGCTTTACCATCTCACCAAGGCGCTCGACCCGACCCGTCCGGTGATCGGCAATGACGGCTGGCAGCACGCCGTGGGCGACATCTTCGGCGTGCATGACTATGCGCCCACCGGCGCGATGCTGCGCGAGCGGTATGCTGACCGGGAGACCATCGCGCGTACGTTCCGCGAGGTGCGCCCGCACCACCATCCGCTGCTGGGCGAAGGAGCCAAGATCGAGAACGAGCCGATTGTGATCAGCGAGTTCGGGGGATTGGGGTTCGTGCCCCAAGCGACCGAGGACTGGTTCGGCTATGGCCAGTTTTCCAGCGCCGACGAGTTGCTCGTCCGCTATGAGGAGCTCGTTGACGCGCTGCTTGCCTCCACCGCATTGGCCGGGTTCTGCTACACCCAGCTCACCGACACCGCCCAGGAGACCAACGGGCTCCTGACCGTGAACCGCGAGCCGAAGTTCGACATCGAGCGCGTACGCGCCATCAACAGCCGTCCCTCAAAGGCGGTGCCAAGCGAGATCCTGGACGTGCTGATCAAACAGGAGGTGGAACGGCGGCGGCGTGAGCGTGGGCAGGAATAGGCATCTCTCGCCAGCAGGACTGCCTCAATGCCGAATGTCGAGAGAGCTCTTGTCGCAGCGCCGTGGTTTCTGCAACGCTGCGGGATCTTCAGACCGCACGGAGCGCCACCAGTGAATGGACGACGCGACCACACAGCGAATTTGGAAGTACGCAGCCTGGATTGCTCGCGAGCATCGACATATTGAGTGGGCACAAATCTTCGGTCTCCTCGACAGGTTTGAACTTGAAAGCCGTCCACATTTCATCTCACTTGTGGGCCGGCAACTCCGCGCATTCAACCTTCAGTGTTTCACCCGACTGCTCAATGCCTATGATCACCAACCCTGAGAACCGGAGGCCCTGCCATATTGGCCCTCCGCGGTACGGCCTCCCAGCTGACCTACGACCCGGCGGATTTCCTGGAGCTCAACAATGGCAGGTTACCAAGATCGGTGACATTCATGGGCCATTCTGCCTGTTCCAACGCTGGGCCTCGTCCAGAAGCGTGGTCACCTCCCGATCCGAGGTCTGGCGAAAATCTTCATAGTGCTCGCCGACGGCGTAGAACGGTTCCGGCGTCGTCAGGCAGATCACCTCGTCCGCTTCTGTTCGGAGCCGCTCCATGGTGTCCGCGGGCGCGACCGGAACCGCGAGGATCAGCCGGGCAGGCTGGGCCTTGGACACGCCCTTCAGCGCCGCCCGCACGGTGCCGCCGGTGGCGATGCCGTCATCCACCACGATGGCGACACGCCCCTCCACGGCGACGGGCTGCCGGCCCGCCAGATTGTGCTCGCGCCGGCGCCTGATCTCCTTAAGCTGCCGCTGAGTTTCTTCCTCGATGTAGCCGCGTGGCACATTGAAATGCCCAAGAAGCTCATCATTCAGTATGACCTGCGGATGGGCTCCGTCCACGACCGCACCCAGGCCGAACTCGGCTTGGCCAGGCGCCCCATCTTGAGCACGACGATGAGGTCGAGTGGCGCCCGCAAGGCTTTGGCGACCTTGAAGGCCACCGGCACGCCGCCGCGCGGCAACGCCAGCACGACCGGGTTCTGCACCACATTGGCCATCAGACGCTGAGCAAGCTGGCGCCCTGCGTCCGCCCTGTCCCGAAAGCTCAGGTGATCCGATTGCATGGGTCAGGCCTCCTTGGCGCAGCCGTGGAACGAACCAGTCCCACGCCGCTGTTGCCGGATATGGAAAGTTCACTCAAGCGGCCTGTGAGGGAACGCGGTAGGTATCGGCCCCGTTTCCCCCCAACACAAGACAGGAGGAGCGGATGACCGATACCACCGTGAAGAAGGTCAGCAGCGCCCACTCGCCCACAGGTGCTCAAGGCGAGGTCTATCTCGCTTCCGGCAAACGCGTCTCGATGCGGATGTGGCGCGATGAGGAACCGACGCAAGACAAACCCTTGCACAAGCACGAGTACGAAGTGGTCGGCTACGTCATCGCGGGACGGGCCGAGCTGGAGATCGAGGGGCAGACGGTGCGACTGGAGCCAGGCGATTCCTGGGTGGTTCCGGCGGGCGCCGAACACACCTACCGTATCCTGGAAACCTTCACCGCTGTTGAAGCCACAGCCCCGCCGGCGCAGGTGCACGGCCGCGAGTCGTCCTGATCCGACGACCGGCGCTGGAGAACCTGATGGCCGCACTCCCCGGACGCAATGACTCCTGCTGGGTTGCAACAGCCCCGAAGGCAGGCTTTCCGAGCCTGACTGGCTCGCAGAACTGCGATGTGGTGATCGTCGGCGCCGGCATCGTCGGACTGACGGCGGCCCTGTCGCTGTGTGAGGCCGGCAAGTCGGTCGTGGTGCTGGAGGCCCGCCGGGTCGGTGCTCAGGTGACCGGCCGCTCGACGGCCAAGATCACGACGCAGCATAGCCTGATCTACCGCCATTTGATCGATACAGTCGGCCAGGACATTGCTGTATTGTACGCCGAGGCCAATCGCGTCGCCGTCGAACGGATCCGCACCTGGATTGAGACGCTGGGCATCGCGTGCGACTACGAACGTAAAGCGGCCTATGCCTATACCTGTGATCCGCACCGGGTGGATGCCATCCGCCAGGAGGCCGAGGCTGCCCGGATCCTCGGCTTCGAGGCGCAGGTTCTCGACCGAGCACCCCTGCCCTTCCCCACGGCAGGCGCGTTGTGCTTCCCTGACCAGGCCCAGTTCAATCCGGCAAGCTATCTGGTGGCCCTCGCCCAAGCGGTCGAGGCTCGGGGCGGCCGGATCTTTGAGCAGAGCCGGGCCACGTCCTTTGACCAGGACGACGGGTGGCGCATCGGGACTGCACAGGAGACCGTCAAGGCAGCCCACGTGGTCATCGCGACCAACATGACGGCGAAGAGCCCGGTCGGTTACGCCAACCGCACCCAGCCCCGCAGCCATGTCGCCATGGCGTTCCGGCCAGAGGACCCCGCGGCCGTTGATGGCATGTTCATCAGCATCGACGATCCGACGCACTCGATCCGGGCGGGTCGTGATCAGGACGGGCCGTTGCTGATCACGCTGGGACCTCGCTTCAACACGGGCCAGGACGGCGATGTCGCCCGGCGCTTCCTGGAACTGGAGCAGTGGGCTCGGACGAACCTTCCTGTCCGCGAGGTGGTCTGGCGCTGGTGCAACGAGGACTACGACACAGCCGACCGCACGCCGTACGTGGGCCAGCCTGACCCGAAGAAGTCCTCGGGCTTCCATGTGGCGACCGGCTTCAATGGGTGGGGCATCAGCAACGGCACGGCGGCCGGCTTGCAGATCGCCGCTGAGATTGCGACCGGCTCACGCCTCTGGGGCAAGCTCTACGACCCGACGCGGCCTGCGCCCGAAGACTTCCACCAGAGCGGGGGCACACAGTCCCTCGTCGCCAACGTTGCGGAGATTGGACCGGGTGAAGGCGGGGTGATCACCCGCGGCGATGAGAAGATTGCCGTCTGGCGGGATGACAACGGCGATCTCCACGCCGTGTCGGCCAGTTGCACGCACAAGGGCTGCACCGTGACCTGGAACAACGCGGACCGGACCTGGGATTGTCCCTGTCATGGCTCGATGTTCGAAGCTGATGGAACTGTCATTCACGGCCCGGCCCGTGAGCCGCTGCCGCCGCGGGCGATCTGACGCCCGCGGCGGGACGCTATGTCTCTTGGTCGAGGTCCGCCATCCGCCCAAGCCCTTACGGCACCTCGGCGAAGAACAGGGATGCCGCGTCGACTGGAGAGAGGATACCTCTGAACGATCGATCTCAATCTAGCATTGGGCAGCTCAACGGCTTCCACGTTGTATAGCGAGCCGATGCACTTGGCCTGCCTGAACGTCTCATTCGGGTCACGGACTGCCCTTCAGCTTGGTCGTGTGAAGGTCAGCTCACGCCGCCAATACGGAATTGTCGCTAAGGTCAGCCCAGTGCCAGCTCCAGACCTTCCCATATCGCGCAGAACAGTCCGTACGGTGTTCGCACCCGCCGAAGCGCTAGGCATGTCGATACGTTGACCGTCCAGAGCATGACCGATATTCCAGCCCGAACCAAACAACGGAACCGAGTGGTATGTTCGAGACTCCGATCATCGCTGAACCGATCAAGGGGATTGCCCCTGACTTCCGTGCCCTGAGCATTCACGTCGATGCCGAGGGGGCCAAGGAAGGAAGCTTCGACTCCAGCGTCCTGACGACTGCCTGTGAGTTCGTTTCAGCGGGCGGACCATCTTGGGCGGACGCTCACCTGGCCAGTTGGTCGGACGCGTACCAGCGCTTCGGTGCGAAGCCCAACCGGACGCCATGCTCTGCCCAGGCCTTGAGAAAGCGCGTCATCAAGGACGGCCGGATCCCAGCAATCAACCCCGTGGTCGATCTCTACAATGCCGTCAGTCTCCGCTACGCCCTGCCCGTCGGCGGGGAGAACTTCGACGCGTACGTTGGGCGCCCCCACCTGACGGTCGCCGATGGGACGGAAATTTTCGACACCATGATGAATGGGGAAGCGGTCTTGGAGCATCCAGCACCGGGCGAGGTGATCTGGAGGGACGATCTCGGCGTCACGTGTAGGCGATGGAATTGGCGTCAGGGTACCCGCACCCGTCTGGAGACCGCAGCAGGCCGGATGTGGTTCATCCTCGAGGCCCTCGGCACCATGCCGGAGAACGCCCTCGATGAAGCGGGCGACATGCTCGTCCAAGGGTTGTCACAGCTCATGCCAAGCTGCGAAATCCAAAGACAAAGGGTCTCCGTGACCTGAGGCCGAGTCCTTCGATCGTTGGTTCCCCCTGCCCTTTCAGGCATCCCCTCGAACCTGCACGATAGCCTCAGCCAGAAGATGGACGCCCCTCTCAATCCGCCGGGTATCCAGGGCGGAATAGCCCATCACGAGACTGACGTGATCGGCTCGGATGCCGTCCGCGCCCGGACTGTACAGCGGTGAGGTGGAATGCACTCCGACCCCGGCAAGGCGCGCCCGTTCGATGAGGGCGGCCTCCAGGGATTGCGGCAGGTCCTTGAACCGCACAACGATGTGCAACCCGGCGTCCGCTCCATCGACGGCGATCCTGTCCCCAAACTTGAGGCGCAGCACGTTGAGCAGCGTCTGCCGCCGCTCGCCATTGAGGCGGCGTACCCGGCGCACATGCCTTTCATAAGCACCGCCTTCGATGAGCGAGGCCAAAGCCTCCTGCTCGTTGGCGGGAGAATGCCGGTCTGTCAGTCGCTTGGCCACTGCGAACACATCCTGCAAACCGGGCGGGACGACAAGATAGCCGATCCGGAGGGTCGGCGAGAGCGTCTTGGAGATGGTTCCGAGATAGATGACGTTGCCGCTGTCCTCCAGTCCATGCAGCGGGGGAACCGGATTGATGTCGTAGCGGTACTCGCTGTCGTAATCGTCCTCGATCACGTAGGCGTCGTGCTGCCGCGCCCATTCCAGCAACCGGTGGCGCCTCGAAACCGGCATCACGCCTCCGAGCGGGAACTGATGCGACGGCGTGACGTAGACCAGCCCCGCATCGATCCCGGCCAGCAGATCGGTCCTCAACCCATCATCATCGACGGCAATCGGGACGGGTGTGGCGCCCGTGCCGGCGAAGATCTGCCGGGCCATGGCATAACAGGGGTTCTCGATCACGAAGCGGTCGCCCTGATCGAGGATCAGCCGGGCGCACAGGTCCAACCCCTGCTGCGATCCGTTGACGATGATGATCTGCTCCGGATCGCAGCGCAGTGTCCGTGAACGCCAGAGGTAGCCCTGCAAAGCCATGCGCAGCCGTCGCGATCCCCGGGGATCGCCATAGGTCAGTCGCTCCGGTCGCTGCACCATGGCCGCGTTGACCGCGCGTTTCCAAACCGCCGTCGGGAAGTCCGACGGCGCGAGATCGCCATAGCGGAAATCGGCGATCAGCTTGCCTGCCTCCGGCCTGCTCCACGGCGGCGTGGTACGAACGCGTTCCCCATAGGCAGACAGGCGAATCGACCGCGCACTCTTCGATGGCTGGCTGCGTACGTCCCTGTCGACCACGGCCGGCGCGACACGCGGCCGCCTCCCCTGACATACTGTTATGAAACCCTCGGCCAGAAGTTGCTCATGGGCGGCCATGACCGTCGTGCGGGAGACGCCCAGCTCGAGGGCCAGGGCACGGGACGACGGCAAGGGCCCGTCCACCCCGAACACGCCGCCAAGGATCTGATCGCGGAGCGCTTCGTAGATCTGGCGCGCTCCCATCCCGCGGGGACGTTCGATGCCTGTTTCGAACTGGACCACCTACTTTGTCACCAACTGGACGTTCTGCCTGAGCCAGTTTGCCGATATTCCAAGTCAATTCCAAGAGGGATCCGAGCAGTCGATGAGCAGCAACGCCAAGCAACCCGAAGCAGAGTTCCAGGATACGCCACACGACCGGGAGGAACTCGGCTTTGCCACCCGCACCATTCACCACGGTTTCGACCCAGCCGCGTTCTCGAACGCCGTCCAGCCGCCGGTCTTCCTGACCTCCACCTACGGCTTCGCCAGCGTGGCGGCGAACGAAGCCGAAGCGGCGCTCGGCGGCAGGCTCTACGCGCGCGAGCACAACCCGACGACCGAGATCCTCGAGCGGAGGCTTGCCAACATTGAGGGCGCGGAGGCCGGCCTGGTGGTCGCGTCCGGCATGGCCGCCTTCGGGGCGCTGACCCTGTCCCTGCTGTCGCAAGGCGACGAGCTGATCGTGCACCGGACGCTCTATTCGAACACGGTCGCGATGGTCGAGCAGGCCCTTCCGCGCTTCGGCATCAAGGTTGTCCCCGTCGACCTTGCCGAGCCGGCCAATCTCGACGCGGCCATCACCGAGCGGACGCGCCTCGTCTACTTCGAGACGCCCGTGAATCCACTGAGTGCCGTTCTCGACATCGCCGCGATCACCGAGCGCGCCCACGCGCATGGCGTGCAGGTCGCCGTCGACAGCACATTCGCCTCGCCCGCATTGCAGCGCCCGATCGAGCATGGCGCCGATATCGTGCTGCATTCGCTGACCAAGTACATCAACGGCCATGGCGATGCCTTGAGCGGTGCGCTGCTGGGCGATGCCGAGACCCTGCACAAGCTGCATGAGACGGGCCTGCGCTACATCACCGGCGCTGCGATCTCGCCGCTTGCCTCCTTCCTGATCCTGCGTGGCCTCAAGACCCTGACCCTGCGCATGGAGCGCCACAGCGCATCGGCCCTGGCCGTCGCGCGGATGCTGGAGGAGCATCCGGCGGTGGCCTGGGTGAGCTACCCGTTCCTCGACTCCCACCCCGGCCATGCAATCGCCCGCAAGCAGATGTCCAACGGTTCGGGCATGCTGGCCTTCGGGCTTCATGCCGGGTTCGAGGGTGCACGCCGGATGATGGATCGGCTCGGTCTCATCACTCGCGCCGTCAGCCTCGGCGATGCCGACAGCCTCATCTGCCATCCCGCCAGCCTCACCCGTGCCCGCCAGCCAATCCGCAAGGACGCCCACATGGTGGAGGGCGTCGGCGAGGATCTGATCCGCCTCTCCGTCGGCCTCGAAAACCAAGAGGACGTCATTGCCGACCTGCGCCAGGCGATCGAGGCATCATGACAGACGACCGCATGCCGCTTTCTCCGGACGACATCCAGCGCTTCGGGTCCGACCCGCTGTCCTCCTTCCGCGCCAATCTGGCGGCGGTCGAGGAACGCATCGCGCGTGCCTGCGCCCGCGCCGGACGGGACCGCCCGTCCGTGCGGCTCCTTCCAGTCACGAAGACCGTCCCGGCCCACATCCTGCGGCTTGCCTTCGAGGCGGGCATCCACTCCTTCGGCGAGAACAGGATCCAGGAGGCCGTCTCGAAGCGCGAGGCACTGGGCGACCTCGCCATCGACTGGAGCATCGTCGGGCATCTCCAGACGAACAAGGTCAAGGTCCTGACCCGCTTCGCCCGCGAGTTCCACGCGCTCGACAGTCTGCGGCGGGCCGATCTCCTCAACGAACGGCTGGAGCGTGAGGACCGCTTCCTCGACGTCTTCGTGCAGGTCAACACCTCCGGGGAGGAGAGCAAGTTCGGCCTGCACCCGGATGCCCTACTGCCGTTCGTGGACACACTGAAGAGTTTTCCCCGATTGAAGCCGCGCGGGTTGATGACGCTGGCTCTCTTCAGCTCCGACATGGCGAAGGTGCGTCCATGCTTTACCCTGTTGCGCCGCCTGCGCGACGAGGTCGTTCGGCATGACGCAAAGCTGACGGAGCTGTCGATGGGAATGTCCGGCGACTACGAGGAAGCGATCGAGGAAGGTGCCACCGTCGTGCGGGTGGGCCAGGCCATCTTCGGCAAGCGTCCCACCCCCGATGGTCATTATTGGCCGGGTTTCGCGGGTAGTGCACAACCGACGTGAGCTCTAGCCGAACCTCCCCTCGCCTCATCGAGCATTCTGGAGATCCATCATGAGTCTTCCCAACGGTCTATCGGCTTTTCCGATCACGCCCACCGACGCTGCCGGCCGCGTAGACACCACTGTGCTGCGCAGGCTGGTGGCCCGCCTGGTTGCCGCCGAGGTCGATTCCATCGGCCTGCTCGGCAGCACTGGGATCTACATGTACCTGACCCGCGACGAACGGCGGCGGGCGATCGAGGCGGCCCTGGAAGAGGCCTCCGGCCGGACCCCGATCATCGCCGGGATCGGTGCGTTGCGCACCGATGAGGCGGTCGGGCTTGCCCAGGACGCCAGGGACATCGGCGCGGCGGCGGGCCTGCTCTCGGCCGCGTCCTACACGCCGCTCACCGACGACGAGGTGTTCGAGCACTTCTCGACCGTCGCGCGAGAAAGTAGCCTGCCGGTTGTGATCTACGACAACCCAGGCACGACGCACTTCAAGTTCACGACGGAGCTCGTCGCCCGTCTCGCAAAGGTGCCCGGCATCGTGGCCATCAAGAATCCGGGTGTCGGCGCCAATGATACGGCCCAGCACCTGGCTAGCCAGCGTGCGATCGCCCCCCAGGATTTCTCGATCGGGTGCAGCGCGGACTGGACGGCGGCGGAGACCATGCTCGCCGGAGCCGATACCTGGTACAGCGTCCTCGGCGGACTGTTGCCGGGCGTGTGCCTGAAGCTCGTCAGGGCGGCCCAACAGGGCGATGCCGCCGAGGCACGCAGGCTTGACGGCATGCTTGAACCGCTGTGGGCACTCTTCAGGCAGTACTCCAGCCTGCGCGTCGTCTACGAGCTGGCCGAGTTGCTCGACATCTGCCGCACCGAGCCGCCACGGCCCATCCTGCCCCTACCCGACACGGCTAAGCGTCAGGTCGCCGACACGCTGGCACGTCTGCCGACCCACGTCACAGGGTGATCGGAATACCATTCATGATACGTCACGCGACCGATATGCGGCGGCTCTGTCTCCAGGTAGATGGAGCCGCGCAAGAGACGGCTTCCGGTTGACCTATATCCTATGGACGCTCCCCGCAGTCGCGGTCATTGCCGCGATCGCGAATGGGCGGCTCGGCACGCTTGCAGCCTCGCTCCTCGGCCTGTCCGCCGCGCTCCTTGTCGCGCTCACGACGGCCCCGCTTGATTTCCGGGGACCGGATGCCGTGATCGCCCTTGCGCGCGGCGCATGGATCGGCTGGATCGTGGTGCCCTACATCCTCGGCGGCCTGCTGTTCTGGCAAATGGCGATCAGGCCCGGCAACGCCGCCATGCCGGTCGAGGCGACCTTGCCCGATGCGCGCGCCAGACGCCGGCTCCTGTTCACGGCCTGCTTCCTGATCGGCCCTTTCGCGGAATCCGCGACCGGGTTCGGCGTCGGCATCATCGGCACGATGATGCTGGTCCGGCGACTGGACGTGGCACCGATCCCTCTCCTGGCGTTCAGTCTGCTCAGCCAGACCATGATCCTCTGGGGAGGGATGGGCAGCGGTGCCATCGTCGCGGCCGCGTTCGCGCGCACCGACCCGACCACGCTCGCCGTCCATGCGAGCTTCTTCCTCGTCGCCTTCAACGTGCTCTGGCTGCCGCTTTACTGGCGCATGGCCGACAAGGCGGGCATCACTGGGGGCTGGGGCGAGGAAGCCATGGACGCTCTCTTGGGCATGCCTGGGAAGGCGGCGGGACGCTAGAGCCATGGATCCGGAACCGAGATAGGATCAGATGTCAGTCAGATGGCAGGGTGGTTGAAGGCCCCTCGTGCCCCCCTGCACCATGACCTGGCAGACTTCTCCACGATGAACTGCCGTGTGGTGCGCGTGCGAGAGGGGAGTATTCACGTCCCTGGTCGGCCGAGAATCTGGTTCCGGGGATCATGTGTTACCAGGATGTCATAAGCTTATGGATAGATGCCGCTCGCCCACTTCAGGGGATCGGATCATGCGCAAGCTCAATCGGAAAGCCCTTCTGCGCCACCTGCGTGAACAAGGAGAGCCAACGGGGGCACTCCTGATCACCTTCCGTGATGGGCAGCCGCAGATGACGGATCTCATCAATGAGTCTGATCGGGCCGCCGACGCTATGATCACGGCTGTGATAAGCGCGATTCATGAACCTGACTCCGGCGAGGATGTGAACTCTATCGGACCCTGTGCCGGACGGGCGTGACAGGCTATGCAATTGACCGGCCTGTCGAGGGATCCTCAGGACCGCCAGAAAGGTTCAAGCGAAGCGAGCTTCTGATACTGTCCCACTGCATCGGCCAGTAGGCCATCGACCCGGGTTATCTGCTCCTGATGGATGGCGTCGGCGGTCGGCGACGAGTCCATATGGGATCCCACGGCGATGTCGTTGAGCTCCCCCAATGTCTCCTGGAGCGCCTCGAGCGCACTCAAGGCCTTCCGCTTCCTCTTTTTCGCGCCACCGCCTTTGAACAGGCTTTCGAAGAACTCGGTTGCATATCGAAGCTTCTTGATCTCGATCCGCACCTGATGGCGCTCTTCGGGGTCGAGTTCAACAAGGTGCCTGCCGCGCTTGATGATTTTTTTCCGCCTCCGTCCGAGCTCCTCGCCGGCCAGTATCGCGACAGGCCGTGTTCGAAGCTTGCGGGCGGCCTTGCCACCGCCCTCAAGCCAGTCCCCAGCCTCGATCCAGGCCGCCGTCTCCAGAACACTTGTCATGAAGCGAGGAGATGAAATTGTCTCTCGAGCCGTGTCGTATGCCCGGTCGCGCCGTTTCTGGTACTCAGCGAGGAGGCTCTTGTAACTCTGGTCAGTGCCGAACCGATCCCGCGCGGGCTCAAGGACCGTGGTGATATAGACGTCCAGGTCGCGTGCCTCACCCAGCACATTGGCCATCCATTTGAGCTCGGCCCGGATCGGATCCCGCCGCTCGTCCTCGACAACGGCCTTGAACAGGGTAATGGCGGCCCGGAGCCGCCGCAGCGCGACCCGCATCTGATGGACGGCATCGGCCTCTGGCACACGCCGGACGATCGCCTCGTTGGCCATCAGGTGCTGCAGACAGGACGCGGCAATCGTTTGAAAGGCCGTAGCGCTCGTCATTTTGCGCTTGAGGACGACAGGGGCTGCCTTGATGCGTGTCGGCTGTTCGCCCGAGGCGGCCTCGTAGCCACGCTCAGCCTTGGTCTTGAAACTCAAGCGCAGAGGTGTTGCCGTTGAGAGCGCCAAAGCGAGCTGAAACAGCTCGGCCGGTGTTCCATCCTTGAGTTCAAGCTCCAGCTCCCCAAAAGACGTCGTCCGCTCCTTTCCCTCTATCGTGCAGCTGTCGGCCGCAACCTCAATCGCGGAATCCCCATACGCAATGTCGCGGAGCCTTCGTTCTGTGGTCACATGGAAGACCGGTTCGATCCTGTCGCTGTGCTCAAGGAGCGGTTCGAGGGCAGTGCCTTTCGCGAGGGCATAGTCAGGGCTGTCGCTTTCAACTTCGTGTTCCCACTCGTTCCGAGCCACGGCGACGCTATTGGACCGCCGAGCGGCTTTGATCGTCTGGATGCGCCGCTCTCCATCGCGCCTGACCCGGAGCGAGATCCCAGCCTGCCGCAGCGTGTGATCCGGCGTATCGAAATAGGTCGAGTGGAGGGTCTGCGTTCTGGCGCTGTCGGACCTTTCGGTGAGGAGCGGATGAGCCAGCACCCTCCCGAGCTCAGAAGGCATGGCCTCCAGCTTCAGCTCGACTTCCTGGGGAGGGCTCGGTCTGGCTTGCATGGGTCATCTCAGGATCTATCACTGAGGTTCGGAACGTCAAGCCATCAGAGCGGTTCCATGATGAGCGGGACACCGGGAGAGCCGCCAAGCCATGGTCTTGCAGAGAGCATTTCATCCCTTCCGCAAATCCTATCAGCAGTTCGGAGCCCTGCCGTTCAGGTGGAGCGATGATGGCTCTCTCAGGGTAATGCTCGTGACGACCCGCGGACGCAAGCGCTGGATGGTTCCGAAAGGCTGGCCGATCCCAGGGCTTGAGCCTCATGAGAGTGCGGCGCGCGAGGCTTTCGAAGAAGCAGGCTTGGTCGGGTCCGGGGACCCGAGAGCCATAGGGTCGTTTCGGTACCGCAAGCGCCTTGGCCTTGGGCGACAGGTGCCGTGCACCGTCGAGGTCTTCCCGCTCCACGTCGACCATCAGGCGCCACATTGGCCCGAGAAAGGGGAGCGGGAAACAAGATGGATGAGCATCGACAATGCGGCAGGCTTCGTGTCAGAGCCGGAGTTGAAGAAGATCCTCCTCGGCTTTCACCCGAACCGCGATCCATCAGATGAAGCGGGGATCCGGTCCGCGGGTTGAGACTGAGCGACGGTGAAGTGAGTTGGGGCTCAATCATGCCGCTTCTACGGGGTTCATTTCCCTAGAAGGGAATGAGCATCATCGTGAACAACAGGCCAAAGCGCATCGGCTCTCCAGTCGGATCACGTACACGCTTCTTCGGAACCATCTTGAACCCGTCGCTGGAGCCCTCGGGGCAGCCGGTGCATTTCATCGGAACCAAGGTTCTGGCGTATCGGGTATGCAAGCTGGCGCCGCGTGATCCCGGGTCCTTGTCCATAAGCCCAGGGCCAGCTCAAAACCACTCTCCGGTCAGGATATGAGATCTGCCGCCTCTCCGTCAGAACGGCCTTGGGCGAAGCGGGACGATGATCGCCATCTACTCCGCTCCCCGTCGGATCGGTCCGATCTGCGCGAACCGGAACAACGCAGGCATCCATGAGTTCAGCTGATCCGGCGCATACCGGCAGACGGCCATCACGGTGAGCCCTTCACAACGGCTCGGATCATGAGTCCCATGCATGTGGAGAGCGCAATCGAACTCGCCTGCCGCGTGGCGCTGAGCCACCGGGGTGTCGCGCATGTGGCGATTCCCGTGGACGTGCAGGAAGAACCGGAGGCCGAGACGAAGCCTTCGAATCGCAACCTTCCACACCATGCGTCCTTCGCGCAGACACAATCGATCGGAATTCCGAACCCGGATGCCATCGGCCGAGCTCCTGAACGCGGGGTGAAAGGTTGTGAGCCTGGCGGGACAAGGCGCCTATCACGCGCGCTCGCCGAACGCGGCTCGGCCCCGGTGGAGGCGGTCGTCGATCTCACTGACCTGCTCCTGCCCCCCAAGCGCATGGAACAATACGCCAAGAATCTGGACAAGGCTCTGCAGAACGGAACGCCGGGCCGCGATGAGATCAAGCGGGCCCTGGAGGAAGAACCGGCTCGCACGATGCTGCAGGAGTGATGGTCTCAGGTTCTCGCCGTCGAGATAACATGATGGTGGCGGCATCGTGAGAAGGTGGGTCAAAGGGGTCAACATGTCCCGCGAAGGCAGCAGAAGGGAAGTTCATCGTGGAACGACGAGAGCCCCGTCCGGTTGAAGAGCCATGGGAGATGTGCGCGGCACCTCCCCTCCACGACATCGCACAGGAGGCTTCATGCGCTACGCTCCACATCCTGCGACGCTTCTGCTCGGCATCGCTCTCGTGACATCCACAAGCCTCGGTTCCGCCATGGCTCAGCAATCGTCATCGCAGCAGCCCTTCGAACAGGTTGCGACCTTCGACCATCAGGTCACAGGCGTGGCCGTTTCCCAGGACGGGCGCATCTTCGTGAATTTTCCGCGCTGGACCGAGGACTCCCCTGTCTCGGTCGCCGAGGTGATGAAGGACGGTTCTCTCAGGCCATATCCGGATCAAGTCTGGAACGAATGGCGCAATGCCAGGAAGGACGAGATGGCGCCACAGGAGCACTGGGTCTGCGTGCAGAGCGTGGTGGCCGACAGCCAAGGCAATCTCTGGGTGCTCGATCCTGCCGCTCCGGCGCAGGACAAGGTGGTCGCAGGCGGTCCCAAGCTCGTGAAGATCGACCTGAAGACAAACCAGCCGAGTCAGACCATCTCGTTCACTGAGCAGGTCGCGCCACAAGGATCCTATCTTAACGACGTGCGCTTCTCTCCCGACGGGCGCCACGCCTATCTCACGGATTCCGGCGTGAAGGGCGCTCTCATCGTTGTCGATCTGCAAAGCGGCAAGGCCCGTCGCGTGCTCGACGGCCATCCCAGCACCCAGGTTGAGAAGGACGTGCAGGTGAAGGCGGATGGTCAAGTGCTGCGCCGTCCCGATGGGCGTGGCGTCGAATTCGCCGCCGATGGCATCGCCCTGACCCCGGATGGGCGGCACCTCTACTGGCAGGCGATCAAGGGCAAGACGCTCTACCGGATCGCCACGGATGCCCTGGAGAATGCGCAGGGCACGGATCGCGACATCGCGGCCAAAGTCGAAACCGTCGGCGAGAACGGAGTGGCCGATGGTCTGCTGATCACGCGCCGCGGCGACCGGATGATCGTAACCGCGCCGGAAGACGATGCCCTGAAGGTTCGGGTTCTCAGCGGCGCCCAGGGCAGCCGCCCCACCATTCTGGTCCGGGACAAGCAGCTTCGCTGGCCGGACAGCCTCGCCGAAGGGCCGGATGGCACGCTCTACTTCACGACCTCGCGCATCCAGGACTCGGCCACCTACAAGCCCGACGCTCCGAAGAACCTGCCGACCCAGCTTTGGCGCATGAAGCTCGACAGCGCCGAAGCGACCGGGTCCCTCAACACGCCGGCGCAGCCGCAGCAGTAACGCCCCGTTTGCAAGGACCACGACGATGGCTCAGGATTTCCCGAAACCACCTTTCCCCGATCAGAAGCAGCCCATGCCCGGCTCCAGCGCCGCCATGGACCCGCAGCCCGACTATGGCGAGGACAGCTACAAGGGCTCCGGACGTCTGGCTGACAAGAAGGCGATCATCACCGGCGGCGACAGCGGCATCGGGCGCGCCGTGGCTCTCGCTTATGCCCGCGAGGGTGCAGATGTGCTGATCAGCTATTACAACGAGGAGGAGGACGCCCGCGAGACACAGCGCCTCGTCGAGGCGGCCGGTCGCAAGGCCCTCCTCATGCCCGGCGACATCAAGGATCCGGCCCATTGCCGCGCCATCGTCGATCGCGCCGTGAAGGAGTTCGGCCGCATCGACATTCTGGTCAACAACGCGGCCCATCAGGCCTCGTTCACCTCCATCGAGGAGATCAGCGACGAGGAATGGGACGTTACCTTCCGCACCAACATCCACGCGATGTTCTATCTCTGCAAGGCTGCCGTGCCGCACATGCCTGAAGGCAGCGCGATCATCAACACCACCTCCGTGAACGCCGACACGCCGAGCCCGCAGCTCCTGGCCTATGCCACCACCAAGGGAGCCATCCAGAATTTCACCGGCGGTCTGGCGCAGCTGCTCGCCGAGAAAAACATTCGCGTGAACTGCGTGGCTCCCGGTCCGATCTGGACACCTCTCATCCCCTCCACCATGCCGCCGGAGAAGGTGAAGGAGTTCGGCTCGCAGGTGCCGATGAAGCGTCCCGGGCAGCCAAGAGAGCTGGCATCCGCTTATGTAATGCTGGCGGAGCCGGATTCGAGCTATGTCTCAGGCGCCACCATTGCGGTGACCGGCGGCAAGCCGATCCTCTAAATTTGCAGAGATCGCAACTCGTTCGGCGTGTCGATGTCCTGGAGGATGGATGGGCTCTTCACGGGCCATTCCACCACTCCCGGATGGTCGCGCAGGATCCGGCCCGCCCCGGCATCGCCTGACAGCTCTCTGATGGGATCTTCCAAAGCTCTCGAGAGGACGACCGGATTTCCTCTCTGCCCATCGAACACCGGGATCAGGGCCGCGGGCTGTCCCGATCCGCGCCAGGCGGCCGCAAGTTCGTCGATGAGGTCCGCCGTCACCAGCGGCATGTCTCCCAACAGGACGATGGCCGCCTCGATGCCGGGGGGCAATGCTGAAAAGCCGGCCAGAAGCGACGTTGAGAGACCATCGGCGAAAACGCTGTTGCGCGTCACTTGGACTGGTTGTGTCCTGACCGCCGCTTCCACGTCATCCGCGCGATGGCCCGTCACGACGATCACCGGCCTGGCCGAGGATCGGACGGCTGCCTCCGTCACGTGTCGGACCAGGGGTGTTCCGTCGAGGAGCGCCAGCAGTTTGGGGGCGGGGCCGAACCGCGTTCCGCGTCCCGCCGCCAGGATGATCGCCGCGATGGTGTTCATCGCGACGCGGCCTCGCGCGCGATCCTGCGCTCCCTGCGCAGGAGGGAGATGATCTCGGCCAGGATGGAGACGGCGATCTCCGCCGGAGACACTGCCCCGATGTTGAGACCCACCGGCCCATGAATGCGGGCAAGATCCTCCTCTCCGAAACCGCCCGCGCGCAGGCGATCCAGCCGCTGCGCATGGGACTTCCGCGACCCGAGCGCACCGATGTAGAAGCAGTCGGACCTGAGGGCCTCCACAAGGGCACGATCGTCGATCTTCGGATCATGCGTGAGCGTCAGAACTGCCGTATGGCGGTCGAGACCGATGCGCGTCAGAGCGTCATCCGGCCATTCCGGCAGCAGGTTCACACCCGGAAAGCGCTCAGGCGTGGCAAAGGCGCTGCGCGGATCGATAATCGTGACGGCAAGGTCGAGCCCCGCCGCCATCGGGGCGAGCGCCTGGCCCACATGAACCGCCCCGATGACGAGGAGCTTGATGGACGGAACCTGCACGTTCAGAAAGAACTGTCGTCCGTCCTGCTCAACGAGGCCGCTCTTGCGAAGGTCGAGGTGCTCCTCAAGGCGGTGGCGCAGGGGATCGCCTGCAACGTCCGTCTCGCGGACGAGGCGCTGACGTCCGGTGTCCACCTCCGTGATCAGAACAGCCGCACGGCGAGCGGCGCCTTCCTTGTTCAGGGCCGTGAGAAGATCGAGGTTCATCGAAGCGCCCGATCCGAGCCATGACCCCATGCAGGGCCCGCGGACCCGTCCTCAACTCGCTCGAGATAAATGCGAATGCGCCCGCCGCAGGTGAGCCCGACCTGCCAGGCGGTCTCGTCCGCGACCCCGAACTCCAGCACCCTGGCCCGTCCGTCGGCGATCACATCCATGGCTTCCGTGATGACCGCGCCCTCGACGCAGCCGCCCGAGACGGAACCGAGGAAATTGGCGTCATGGTCGATGACGAGATGGCTGCCGACGGGACGGGGCGCGGATCCCCAGGTCTCGATGACGGTGGCCACCGCAACGCCCCGGCCGGAGCGCTTCCAGTCTTCGGCTTCCTTCAGGATGTCCGCATCGCTCGTGATCATGCCGGCTCCAAGTAGAACGCCGTGGCCCGAAGGCAATCCGCCGTTCCGAACATACCGGACAGCTCAGCCTATCCGAGCAGCTTGTCGATGGTGATCGGGTATTCGCGGACACGTTTTCCCGTGGCATGGAAGATCGCGTTTCCGATCGCCGCGGCGGTTCCGACGACGCCGATTTCGCCCACGCCCTTGATGCCCAGAGGGTTCAGCTTCTCCTCGTGCTCGGACACGAAGATCACGTCGATCTCGTGGATGTCCGCATTCACCGGAACGTGGTACTCGGCAAGATTGTGGTTCATGAAGCGCCCGAGATCATGGTCGAGCATGGATTCCTCTTCCAGCGCCATGCCGATGCCGAACACGACGCCGCCCATGATCTGGCTGCGCGCCGTCTTGGGGTTGAGGATCGTCCCGGCCGCAACGGCATTGACGATCCTGGTCACCCGGATGGTGCCCAGCTCCTCGTCGACCCTGACCTCCGCGAAGATGGCAGAATGGGAGTAGCCGGAATAGCGCATGTTCGTCAGCATGCCGGGGCTGGCCTTTTCCTCCGCTTCGATCCTGTCGACGCCGCCGGCCTGCATGGCCTGCGCAAAGGTCACGAAGGCAGTCGGGTCGCTCATCAGCTGGATCCGCCCGTCGGCGAACGTCACCTGCTCGAGGCTGGAATTGGCCAGAGGCGAGTCGTCCATCTGACGGGCATGCTTGAAGAGCTGCTCCCGAATCGTCTGGCAGGCCTTCTGCACCGCCGAGCCCGAGGAGGCGGCCGTCCATGACCCACCCTGGACGGGCGATTTCGGCAGGCTGGAGTCCCCGATCTTCGCGGTCACCGCCGCCATGGGAAGCCCCAGGGTCTCTGCAGCGATCTGGGTCAGGATCGTGTAGGTGCCGGTGCCGATATCCGTGGTCGCGGTGGCGACTTCGAGCGTGCCGTCAAGGGTTAGGACCGCACGCGCTGCGGTCTTCTGCATGATGGCTTCCCACACGCCTGTCGCCATGCCCCAGCCGACGAGTTCGCGCCCCTCGCGCATGGAGCGGGGCTCGGGGTTGCGCTTGGCCCAGCCGAAGCGCTCGGCCCCTACCTGGTAGCAGGCCCTGAGCTCCTTGCTCGTGAAGGTCTTCTTGTCGGCCTCATCCACCTCGGCGTAATTCCGCAGCCGCAGCTCGATGGGATCGATGCCGGCCGCATAGGCCAGTTCGTCCATGGCGGTTTCGATAGCCGCGACGCCGATGGCCGCTCCAGGAGCACGCATGTCGATGGGCGTGTAGGTATCCACCTGCGCCAGCTTGTAGGTCAGCTTGACGTTGTCGCAATGGTAGAGGAGGTTCGCCCAGTTCACGACGACCTCCTGATAATCCTCGAAGGTGGAGGTGGTCTGGATGGCATCGTGCATGATGGACACGAGCTTCCCGTCCGGGTTGGCTCCCAGCGAGACCGTCTGGATCGTCAGGGGCCTGTAGCCGAAGGTGAACATCTGGTCGCGGGTCAGGACCACGCGGACCGAGCGCTTGAGCTCGAGCGCCGCCATGACGGCCAGGAACAGCTGGTATTGCGGGCGCAGGCCGGATCCGAAGGCTCCGCCGATGAAGGGCGACACCACGCGAACCTGGTCGCTGGAGAGGCCGAAGACGCTCGACACGTAGCTCTGGCTGTTCTGCGCTCCTTGTGTCTTGTCGTGGATGGTGAGCGAGCCGTCGTCTCCGTAGACGACCGTCGAGGCATGAGGCTCCATCGGATTGTGGTGCTCGATGGCGACCCGGTATTCCGCATGGACCTTCACGGGCGCCTGGGCGAAGGCGTCTTCGGCATCGCCGCGCGGGCTCGGCGGCGCCTTGACGCCCGAGCGCTTCTTCGGCGGCACATAGGCCTCGCTCCGCCGGAGATCGAGATCGGTCATGTGGGCGTCGGTCTCGTACGCGACCCGCACGAGCGAGGCCGCATGGGCGGCAAGCTCGAACGACTCGGCGATGACGAGGGCGACTGGCTGGCCGCTATAAATCACCTTGTCGTCATAAAGCGGCCGGAAGGGCGATCCTGGGGGCGCCGTCTCGTCCCGGAACTTGTGGTCGAACCAGGCCGTCCGGGGCCGGTTCTCGTGCGTGAAGACCTGCAGCACGCCCGGCACGGCGAGCGCCGCTGACGTGTCAATCGACGCGATCCGCCCCTTGGCAATGGCGCCCGAGACAACGATCCCGTAGGCGAGGTCCGGCGCGTCGAATTCCGCCGCGTATTTCGCCTCGCCCGTGACCTTGGCGCGGCCGTCCACGCGGTTCTGAGGAGTGCCGATGTAAGCGTTTGCCTGCTGCATGGGCCCTGCCCTCACTGGATCCGCTTGTCGGTTTGAGACTGGGGCGTTCCGGCCGCAGCCTGCGAGAGGGCGCGAATGATTGCCCGTCTGGCGAGATCGATCTTGAACGCGTTGTCCTCGTGGCCCTTGGCATCCTTCAGGATGTGGTCGGCAACCGCGCTGAAGCGATCGCGGGTAGCCGGTTGTCCGTGCAGGAGAGCTTCCGCCTCCCGGTCGCGCCAGGGTTTGTGCGCAACGCCGCCGAGCGCGAGCCTCGCCTCGGCGATGGTGTCTCCCTCCATGCGGAGGGCAGCCGCGACGGAGACGAGCGCGAAAGCATAGGAGAGGCGGTCGCGCAGCTTGAGATAGGTATAGTTGCGGCTGAAATCCGCCGGCGGCAGTTCCACGGACGTGATGATCTCCCCATGCCGCAGGGTGGTGTCGATCTCGGGCCGGTCGTCCGGCAGGCGGTGGAAATCGGACACCGGGATCGCCCGCTCGCCGTCGGGACCCGTCACGTGGACTACGGCCTCCAGGGCCGCCATCGCGACTGCCATGTCGGACGGATGCGTGGCGATGCAGTGCTCGCTGGTTCCCAGAATGGCGTGGATGCGGTTGCGGCCCGTGATCGCCGGGCAGCCCGTGCCCGGCTCGCGCTTGTTGCAGGGCGTGCCGGGGTCGTAGAAATAATAGCAGCGGGTCCGCTGCAGGAGATTGCCGCCCGTCGTCGCGGCATTGCGCAGCTGCGGCGATGCTCCGGCCAGGATGGCGCTGGACAGAAGCGGGTAGCGGTCCGTGACGCGCTTATCGTAGGCGGCCTGGTCGTTTGTCACCAGGGCGCCGATCCGCAGGCCGCCGCCATCCGTCTCGGCGATCTGATCCAGGGGCAGCCGCGTGATGTCGATCAGCCGTTCGGGACGCTCCACGTTGTACTTCATCAGATCGATGAGATTGGTACCGCCGGCGATGAAGCGGACCGTCGGATCGGCCGCGGCCTCCCGGACAGCTTGCTCGACGCTCGACGCGCGCAGGTAGGAAAAACGGTTCATCGCCCGGCCTCCCCGTCGAACCCGATCACCTGTTCGATGGCATCGACGATGTTCGTATAGGCCCCGCAGCGGCAGATGTTGCCGCTCATGAGCTCGCGGATCTCGTCGCGCGTGCGCGCCCGCCCCTCCTCGATCAGAGCGACCCCCGAGCAGATCTGCCCGGGCGTGCAGTAGCCGCATTGAAAGGCATCGTGATCGATGAAAGCCTGCTGCAGGGGATGCAGGTCTCCCCCCTTCGCCAAGCCCTCGACCGTGGTGATGTGTGCTCCGTCCTTCATGGCCGCGAAGGCCATGCAGGAGTTGATCCGCCGGCCGTCGACGATCACCGTGCAGGCTCCGCATTGTCCGTGATCGCAGCCCTTCTTGGTTCCGGTCAGGCCGAGATGATCCCGCAGCAGGTCGAGCAGAACCGTCCAGGGCAGCACGTCGAGCTGCCGGGCTTCGCCGTTGACCGTCAGGGTGATGGAAATTGTTTCCGGCAGAGGCGCGCTTGACTGGCTTGCACTCACCCTGAGCCTCCTCGAGATGAAAAGCGATCGTTCAGGCCAGGACGGAACAGGCTGAGGCGATGGCGGCCACAGGGACGACGACCGTCCGCAGCCACCTTTCAACGGTTCAAATCTGCCCAGGTTCCTGGTGAGCGCTGGCGATGAGGCGTGGCGGATGGCGGCGCTTCGATCCACCTGTCGGGAGCATCACGGCTCCGGAAAGAGCACGCCGCCCAGGATCTCGAGACCGATCTCCTCGCCTTGACGCAGGCTCGTCGCCAGAGGAACCTCGACCTCGAGCTTCGCCCCGTCGGCGTGCGAGACCTCGACCCGCCGCATGGACCCGAGCCGTCGAACCCCGCTGATGGTGCCCGTCTGGTGACCCTGGCCGGGAGCCGTCGGCTTCAGGTGCCAGGGACGGCAATAGAGATGGGACGAGCCGCCGACGGATCTCGCAGGAGCGACCGGCACAGGCTTTCCATGGACCAGCACCCGTCCGTCGCGGATGTCCGCCGGGAACCGGGCGGCCTGGCCGAGAAAAGTCATGACGAAAGGCGTCGCAGGATGATCCTGCATGTCGTCGGGGCTACCGACCTGCTCCACCCTGCCCTGATTAAGGACCGCGACGCGGTCCGCCAGCTCGAGGGCCTCGTCCTGATCGTGCGTGACGAAGACCGTGGTCTTTCCGGTGCGCTCATGGATGTCGCGCAGCCAGGCGCGGAGGTCCTTGCGCACCTTGGCGTCGAGGGCGCCGAAGGGCTCGTCGAGCAAGAGGACGCGTGGCTCGACGGCCAGCGCGCGGGCCAGGGCGACGCGCTGCCGCTGGCCGCCGGAGAGCTGCGCCGGGAACCGGCTTTCATAGCCGGACAGCTGAACCAGATCGAGCAGCTCCGAGGTGCGGCGCCGGATCTCGGCCTTGGGCGGGCGGTTCGCCCGCGTGCGAACATGCAGCCCGTAGGCGATGTTGTCGGCGACGCTCATGTGCTTGAACAGAGCATAATGCTGGAAGACGAAACCGACCTGACGCTTCTGCACCGGCAGCGTGGTGGCATCCAAGCCGCCGAAGAAGACCTGCCCGCGATCCGCCTCCACCAATCCCGCGATGATGCGCAGGAGCGTGGTCTTTCCGGAGCCCGACGGCCCGAGCAGGGCCAGGAGTTCTCCGGGTCGGACGGCGAGGTCGACGTCGTGGAGAGCGGCGGCGCCCGCGAACGCCTTCGTCACGCCGGCAACCCGGATGCCCACGGCCTGGCTCTGATCAGCGATGCGGGCCTCCGGCGAGATCGGCTCCGTGACGCCATTCGAGGAAAGACTTGAGCGCCAATGTGAGGAGGGCGAGGCAAGCGAGGAGCGAGGCGACGGCAAAGGCCGCAACGAAGTTGTACTCATTGTAGAGAATCTCCACATGGAGCGGGATGGTGTTGGTCAGGCCGCGGATGTGCCCCGAGACGACGGATACGGCGCCGAACTCGCCCATGGCGCGGGCATTGCAGAGCAGGACGCCGTAGAGCAGTCCCCATTTGATGTTGGGCAGCGTCACGGTGAGGAAGGTGCGCCAGCCGCTCGCGCCTAGCGTCAGGGCGGCCTCCTCGTCCGCGGTGCCCTGCTCCTGCATGAGCGGGATCAACTGTCGCGCCACGAAGGGGAACGTCACGAAGATGGTGGCCAGCACGATGCCCGGCAGCGCGAAGGCGATCTTGATGCCATGCGCCATGATCCATGATCCCCACAGCCCCTGAGCGCCGAAAAGGAGCAGGTAGATGAGGCCGGAGACGACCGGCGAGACGGAGAACGGCAGGTCGATCAGGGTGATCAGCAGGCTCTTGCCCTTGAACTCGAACTTGGCGATAGCCCACGAGGCCGCGAGGCCGAACGCGACGTTCGCCGGAACGGAGATCGCCGCGACCGTCAGCGTGAGCCTGATCGCCGCCTGTGCGTCCGCCTCCTGGAAGGCCGCGAGGTAGCCGGCCCATCCACGACGGAACGCTTCCACGAAGATGACGGCGAGCGGAAGGATCAGGAACAGGAACAGGAAGATGAGCGCGACCGCGATGGTCAGCCGCCGCACCCAGCGCCGCTCCGTCACGACCGGGACTGACGACGAAGGCGGGGCGAGAAGGGCAACGCTCGCGTCAGACATGACCGAACCTCCTCCGGCTCCAGGCTTGAAGCAGGTTGATCACCAGCAGCGCCGCAAACGAGATCGCCAGCATGATCGTCGCGATCACCGTCGCTCCGGTATAGTCGTATTCGGACAGCTTGATCACGATCAGCAGCGGGGCGATCTCCGACACATAGGGCAGGTTCCCCGCGATGAAAATCACCGAGCCGTATTCGCCCACGGCGCGGGCGAAGGCGAGCGCGAAACCGGTCAGTACGCCGGGGAGGAGCGGCGGGAGAAGTATGCTCCAGACGGTCCGCCACCGGGACGCCCCCAGCAGTGCGGAGGCCTCCTCCAGTTCGCGCTCGCTTTCGGCGATCAGGGGCTGAACCGTCCGGACCGCGAAGGGCAGCCCGATGAACACCAGGGCGACGAAGATGCCGAGAGGCGTATAGGCCACCTTGAGGCCGAGAGGCTCGAGGAAAGAGCCCACCCAGCCGTTCGGCGCGTAGAGCGCCGCCAGCGCGATGCCGGCCACGGCGGTCGGAAGGGCGAAAGGCAGATCGACGATCGCGTCGACGATCCTGCGGCCGGGAAAGTCGTATCGGGTCAGGACCCAGGCGACCAGGAGCCCGAACAGGGACGCCACGGCGGCCGCGACGAGCGAGATGCTGAAGCTCGTCCAGAGCGCAGTCGCAACCCGGGGCTCGGCGGCGACCGCGACGATGCCGGACAGGCCGATCCCCGAGGCCTTGGCGATGAGCGCGCCGAGCGGCAGGAGCACGAGGAGGCTGAGATAGATCAGAGTGTAGCCGAGCGTGATGCCGAAGCCCGGCATCACGCTCGCTTGTTTCAGAGGCAGAAGGGTGCCGGACCGCATGGATCAACGCTTGCTGATCTGGTCGAAGAGCCCGCCCGAGTCGAAATTGTTCTTCTGGATATCGTCCCAGTTACCCTGCAGGGATTCGATTGTGAACAGCTTCAGGTTCGGCAGGGCCGCGAGGTCCTCAGGCTTGGCCGCCTCGGCCTTGCTCGGACGGTAATGGTGCTTGGCGAAGATCGCCTGAGCCTTATCGGAATAGAGGAACTTGAGGTAACCCTCGGCGACCTTGCGCGTGCCTTTGGCGTCCACGTTCGCATCGACGAGCGCCACCGGAGGCTCGGCGAGAATCGACAGGGTCGGCACCACGATCTCGAACTTGTCGCGACCGAACTCGTCGAGCACGAGGAAGGCCTCGTTCTCCCAGGCCGGCAGCACGTCCCCGAGCGCGCGCTGCGCGAAGGTCACGGTCGATCCGCGCGCCCCGGTATCGAGCACGGGCACGTTCCTGTAGAGCGCGGTGACGAACTCTTTCGCCTTGTCGGCGCTCCCGTCCTTCGCGTGGGAATAGCCCCAGGCGGCGAGGAAATTCCAACGTCCGCCGGCAGACGTCTTCGGATTCGGCGTGATGACCTGAATGCCCGGCTTCACCAGATCATCCCAGTCCTTGATGCCCTTCGGATTCCCCTTGCGGACCAGGAAGACGACGGTCGACGTGTAGGGCAGTGAATTGTTGGGCAGCCTGCTGCGCCAGTCGGTCGGGATCTTCTTGGTGGCCTTGGCAATCGCGTCGATGTCGGAGGGAATGCCGAGCGTCACCACATCGGCGTCGATCCCGTCGATCACCGTGCGGGCCTGCGCGCCCGATCCGCCGTGCGACGCGCGGACATTGACCGCCTCGCCGGTCTGCGCCTTCCACTCGTCCGCGAAGGCCTGATTGATCTCGCGGTAAAGCTCACGGGTCGGATCGTAGGACACGTTCAGCAGTTGCGTCTGCGCCGACACCGCGCCGGACAAGGTCAGGAGACCAGCGCCGCCGATCACCAGCGCAGCCACGACGGACCGCAGGCGGAAGGGTCGGCTCTCACTGGCGATATTCAAGAACCTGCCTTGCGAGACTCTGTTTTGCACGTGACCCTCCTGGGCTTTGACCGCGGCGGCTCGATCTATGAAACGTCCGACCGACGCTTGTCTGGAACGAAGCAAAGAACTATCCGTTAAAAAGAACGATTGTCAAATTGAGCGAGGCGGCCCCTTCTCAATTTCGAGATCAATGATGCCGTTGATGCACCTCGGACTGGCCTGATCGTGGAAATCTATTTCAGTCCGGCAAGTCATTCGAAGGAAAATCGTTCTCGTTTGTGCCTCCACAACGCACGATCATTCTTATTTCAGCCGCCGTTGCGGAAGCCGGCGATTTCTTGTCTGGTTTGAGCCAAAACTACGCTCTTCGAGAACGTTGTGCCACGAAGGCTCCGTTCCGGAGATGAATCTTACCCTAAAAAGTTGTTCTTTAAAAAGAACATTTTTATTGACTCCTGCTCCCGCTGGAACAACACTTCCATCAGGCCAGTCGGGCGCGAGAACATGCACCGGCTGGCCCGCACCGTCTCGTCAGGCACTGGGGTCGTTTCGACTCTCGTGCCGGGCTCCGCGAGGGTTTGTAACTTGCTTCTTGGGAACGACCGCGAATCGGCAGCGCGCACGGGATCGGAAGAGTGAGACTGCACCCTGCTTTGTAGACTTGACGATCAGCCAACAGATGCACTGCGCAGAAGGAATCCCGCGATGACACTTCAAATCGGACAGACCGCCCCTGACTTCGAAACGGTCACGACGGATGGCCCCATCCGTTTCCATGAGTGGATCGGCGATTCCTGGGCGGTACTGTTTTCTCATCCGAAAAACTTCACGCCCGTCTGCACCACCGAATTGGGCGAAGTGGCGCGCCTGAAGCCGGAATTCGACCGACGCGGCGTGAAGGTGATCGGCTTTTCCGTCGATCCGGTCGAGAAGCACGCGGCCTGGGCGCGCGACATCGAAGAGACGCAAGGGGCGGCCGTCAATTATCCGATCATCGGCGACCAGGACCTCTCGATTTCAAAGCTCTATGGCATGCTGCCGGCCCAAGCAGGCGACACGGCGGAGGGGCGGACGGCCGCCGACAACCAGACGGTCCGCAACGTCTTCATCATCGGCCCGGACAAGAAGATCAAGCTGGTCCTGGTCTATCCCATGACCACGGGCCGCAACTTCGACGAGGTGCTGCGGGTCATCGACTCCCTCCAGCTCACGGCAAAGCATCGCGTTGCGACTCCGGCGAACTGGAAGCAAGGCGAGGACGTCATCATCGCGGGCTCGGTCTCGGACGAGGAGGCCAAGGGACTCTATCCGGGCGGCTGGAAGGCGCCCAAGCCCTATCTGCGCATCGTGCCGCAGCCGAAGGCGAACTGATCCCATCCCTGTCCCTGCTCTCGGCCTCTGCTGACCATGACCACGGCACCGCTCGTCTCTCTCGAATGGCTCACCGGTCGTCCCGGCGATCGATCGATCCTGGTCGTGGATATCCGGTCGACGGAGAGCGGCGGCCGGGCGTCCTTCGAGGCGGGGCACATCCCCGGCGCCGTTCACAGCGACTACGCCGCGGACGGCTGGCGTGTCGCGGCGGGAGGCGCCGGCGGCCTTCTGCCGGACATTGCGCACTTATCCGGCATCCTGAGCCGCATCGGCCTCACACCCGAGCGCCAGGCGATCATTGTGTCGGCCGGAGAGGCTCCATCCGATTTCAGTGCGGCGGCCCGGGTCTTCTGGACCTTGAAGACCGCAGGTCATGAGCGGGTCTCGATCCTCGACGGCGGCTACCGGGCCTGGCACGACAGCGGAAATGCAGTCGAAACAGGACCGGCGGTGCCGACGGAAAGCGCCCCTTACCCCGTCCGGCTCGACGAAGGCTCGAGAGCCAAGATCGATGCCGTCGAGACGGCCCTTGAGCGAACCGAAGCGACACTTCTCGACGGGCGCTCGCAGGCGCAGTTCGAGGGCCGAGACAAAAGTCCGCAAGTCGCCCGCGCCGGCCGCCTGCCGGGCGCCGTCCATCTGGATCAGGCGAAGGCCTTCCAGCCGGGCACGGGTCAGTTGCGGCCCTTCGCCGACCTCGAACGGCTCTTCGGCGACATACCGCCCGGACCGGTGATCAGCTACTGCAACACCGGCCACCTCGCCTCGACCAACTGGTTCGTTCTCTCGGCATTGCTCGGGCGGCCGGACGTCAGGCTCTACGACGGCTCGATGTCGGAATGGGCGCAGGATTCCAGCAGGCCCGTCGTCACGGATCCGGACCTCGTCCGATAACCATCAAACCGGCTCGAGCGCCTGCAGCAGATCGTCGATCAGGTCATCCTCGTGCTCAAGGCCAATCGACAGCCTGACCAGCCCTTCGGAGACTCCCATCTCCGCCCTCTCCTCCGGTGTGAAGCGCTGGTGCGTCGTCGTGGCCGGATGGGTGATGAGGCTCTTGGCATCGCCGAGATTGTTGGAGATCCGGATGAGTTCGAGGGCGTTCAGGAAGCGGAAGGCCCCGGCCTTGCCTCCTTCGATCTCCAGGGCGATCAGGGTCGAGCCGCCCGTCATCTGCCGGGCAATGATGTCCGCCTGCGGATGATCGGCCCGGCCCGGATAGATCAGGCGGCGGATCTTGGAATGTCCCGCCAGGGCATCGGCGACGGCGGCGGCCGTCAGGGTCTGGCGCTCCACCCGCAGGGGCAGCGTTTCCAGGCTCTTCAGAAGCACCCAGGCGTTGAACGGCGACATCGACGGGCCGGTCTGCCGCAGCAGGGTGTGAACGTGGGTCTGGATGAACTCCTCGGAGGCAAGAATTACGCCGCCGAGGCAGCGCCCCTGCCCGTCGATATGCTTGGTGGCCGAATACACCACGCAATCGGCACCGAGCCGCAGCGGCTTTTGCCAGATCGGGGATGAGAACACGTTGTCGACCACGAATTTCGCTCCGGCCCGGCGGGCGATGCCCGCGACGGCTTCGATGTCGATGACTTCGAGCGTGGGATTGGCCGGGCTTTCCAGGAAAAACACTTTCGTCTCCGGCCGCACCGCGTTGCGCCACGCATCGAGATCCGTTCCGTCGACCAGAGTGGCGGCCACGCCGAATCGCGGCAGGAGTTCGGCCACGACATAGCGGCAGGAGCCGAAGAGGGCCCGGGCCGCAACGATGTGGTCGCCCGCCTGCAGCAGGCCCATGAGGGCCGCCGTCACGGCGGCCATGCCGGTCGCGGTCGCGCGCGCGGCTTCAGCGCCTTCGAAGGAGGCCATCCGCTGCTCGAACATCGTGACGGTCGGGTTCGAGAAGCGGGCGTAGAGAAACCCGGGACTCTCCCCGGTAAAGCGGGCTTCGCAGTCCTCGGCGCTTTCATAGACGTGGCCCTGCGTGAGGAAGAGCGCCTCGGAGGTCTCGCCGAAATCCGAGCGCAGCGTGCCGTCATGGACAAGTCGGGTCTGCGCATGCAGGGACCGGTTTCGCGGGGAACGCTCGCTCATGGGTCTTCCTTCAACCTTGCCCGGCCACGGCCTCCCGACGGCTCAGGGCATTTGACACGATGATGAATGTGCGGGGCGAGGATCGCGCCTCTAATTGACGCTCGAGCTCTGCGGCCCGCCGCCATGCTTCCCGGTGGCGACGGACAGGCCGTAGCGGATGCGGGCCCACAGGCGCTCGTGGCCGTAATATAGCACGAGCTTGGTCACGACCTCGGTCGCGCCGATCGCTGCCGCCAGGCGAACGTCCTGGGTCAGGACGACCGCGGCACCGATGGTTGCAACGGATCCGATGACCCGCCACGACATGGCCTTGAGAGCGCTCCGCCGCTTTTGCTCGCCGGTCCACTTGATCCAGGCCAGCGGAGCATTGGTCCGGACCACGTCGAGATTGACCGGCTGTTCCGAAGCGGCGCCATCCACGAGACCAATCGCAACCGTGTCGAAACTCTCCCGGTCGATGAGGATGAAGCCGCCGGTGCGACGGCTCTGCGCGTACGGGTCGAAGGCGACAGGCTGGTCCAGGGCGAGAACCACGTGGCCGATATCGTTGGGCCCGAGCGACGACACGGGCACGGAGGCGAGCGATGCGAGATCGATTCGCTGCCGCACGCGCACGACCCGCGCGGGCACGGCCGCTGCCCCGAGCTTCAGAAGAAACTGATCGCCTTCTTTCAAATGCTCCGTGGCCATCCAGAACAGGCGGGCTTCGATCCTGTCGGAAACCTGCGCCTGTCGCTCCACCGAAGCGATGACGTCTCCTCGGGAGATATCCACCTCGTCGGACAGGGTGAGTGTGACGGATTGCCCGGTAATCGCCTCGGCCAGGTCGCCGTCCATCGTCACGATCCGGTCAACGGCAGTCTCAAGCCCGGAGGGCAGGATCCGCACTCGCGATCCCGGCCGGATCCGACCGCTCGTGACGATGCCGGCGAACCCGCGGAAGTTCGGGCTCGGCCGATTGACCCACTGGACCGGCATGCGGAACGGCTCCGCATCGGCCTTCTGCTCGACCTCGATGGTTTCGAGATAGGCAAGCAGCGTCGGCCCCTCGTACCAGCCGGCCTGTGACGACGGTTCGACCACGTTGTCGCCGTTGAGAGCCGATACCGGGATGGCGTCGATCCGATCGAAGCCCAGATTGACCGCGAAGGCCCGGAACTCCGCTCCGATCTGGTCGAATTTCTCCCTGGACCACGCCACGAGATCCATCTTGTTGATCGCCAGGGCCACGTGACGGATCCCGAGCATCGACACGAGAAGGGCGTGGCGGCGCGTCTGGCGCGTGATGCCCTTGCGCGCATCGATGAGCAGGATGGCGACATCGGCCGTCGACGCACCCGTGGCCATGTTGCGCGTGTATTGCTCATGGCCGGGAGTGTCGGCCACGATGAAGCTCCGCTGGTCTGTCGAGAAGAAGCGATAGGCGACATCGATGGTGATGCCCTGCTCGCGTTCACTGGCCAGCCCATCGACCAGAAGGGCAAAGTCGATGCCGCCATCCTGCGTTCCGTGCCTGCGCGAGTCGCGCTCGAGCGTTGCGAGCTGGTCGTCGAACAAACGCTTGGACTCGTACAGCAGGCGGCCGATCAGCGTGGACTTTCCATCGTCGACGGAGCCGCAGGTGATGAACCGCAACAGGCTCTTGCGCTCATGCGCCGCGAGATAATCCTCCAGCTTGAAACTCTCGGGTTCGAGATGAACCGACATCAGAAGTAGCCCTCTTGCTTCTTGCGTTCCATGGACGCCGCGGTGTCCTTGTCGATGGCGCGTCCATGGCGTTCGGACGTCCGCGCCTCGAGCGTCTCGCGAATGATGTCGGGGAGAGTGGACGCGGTGCTCTCCACGGCCCCGGTCAGGGGGTAGCAGCCGAGCGTCCTGAACCGCACGGACCGCAGTTGCGGCCGCTCGCCCGGATGAAGCGGCAATCTTTCATCATCCACGAGGATGAGCATGCCGTCCCGCTCCACAACCGGACGCTCGGCGGCAAAATAGAGCGGAACGATGGGGATGTTCTCCCGGTGGATGTAGAGCCAGATGTCGAGCTCAGTCCAATTGGAGAGTGGAAAGACGCGCAGGCTCTCGCCTCGGCGCTTGCGTCCGTTATAGAGCTGCCAGGGCTCGGGCCGCTGGCGCTTGGGATCCCAGCGGTGATGGGCGTTGCGCAGCGAGAACACCCGTTCCTTGGCTCGCGACTTCTCCTCGTCGCGACGGGCGCCGCCGAACGCGGCATCGAACTCGTACTGCTCGAGCGCCTGCTTGAGCGCCTGGGTTTTCATGACGTCGGTATGCACTTCCGAGCCATGGCTGATCGGACCGATGTTGCGGGCAAGACCGTCCTGATTGGTGTGCACCAGAAGATCAATCCCGAGTTCGCGCGCGCGTCGGTCCCGGAAAGCGATCATTTCGCGAAACTTCCAGGTCGTGTCCACATGCAGAAGGGGAAACGGCAGCCTTGCCGGATAGAACGCCTTGAGAGCAAGGTGCAGCAGGACCGAAGAGTCCTTGCCGATGGAATACAGCATGACGGGATTGTCGCTTTCGGCGACGGCCTCGCGCATGATGTAGATGCTTTCCGCTTCAAGGCGGTCGAGATGGGTCAAGTCCGACCGCAGCCCCTTGCCCTCGGACAGAGCCCCTTGAGGCTCGGACCGCTTTGCGTAGCGCACATCTCCCGCGTCACGCCCGCCGATCATGGGAATGCTCCTGAATTCTCTGGGTCGGCACGAGATGCAGGCCACATTCCTTCTTGGCCTCCTGCTCCCACCACCAGCGGCCTGCACGCTCGGGCTCGCCGAGACGAACCGCCCGGGTGCAGGGTGCGCAGCCGATGGATGGGTATCCCTGGTCGTGCAGCGGATTGTAAGGAACGGCGTTGTCGGTGACATAGCGGACGAGGTCCTGTCGGCTCCAATCCGCCAGGGGATTGAGCTTGATCAGGCGATACCCTTCGTCCTGCAAGGCCAGCGGCACGGCCGCGCGAAAGGCGGATTGTTCGGCGCGAAGACCCGTGACCCATCCGGCCGCCCCAGCGAGAGCCCGGCCCAGGGGCTCGACCTTGCGGATGTCGCAGCAGGCTTTCCGGGCCTCGACCGAGTGACGGAAACCGTTGACGCCCTGGCGGGCCACCAGGGCCTCCAGGTCGGAACAGTCGGGACTGACCGCGTTGATCCGACGCCCGTAGCGCTCCTCCGTCTGCGCCCAGAGGTCATAGGTCTCGGGAAACAGCCGGCCGGTGTCGAGAGTCACGAGCTCGATGTGAATGTCGAGACCCGCCCTGAAGATCGCATGGGTGATCGCCTGGTCTTCAAGACCGAAGCTGGTCGTGAAGACCAGCCGGCCGTTGATCGCACGCGACGCGAGGGCAAGGCGTTCCGCGAGGCCCACTTCTTTCATGGCGCGGGCCAAAGCGTCGGCCTGCACGCCTCCTGAGCCCATATCCATCGTCAAATTCTCCAAAGCGCAAAATCGAACTTGTTCTTAATAACGAACGGTGTCAAGGTCAGGCTGTACTGAACCGGGGCGCGGACCGCTCGCCGTCTCGGCCAGGACGTCGCAAGAAGAGAATATTTTTCCCTGAAACGTGAAAAGCGAGGGGAGCAATATTCATCGAAGTACGGGATGCAGAGATGGACCGCATCGACCGAAAAATTTTAGATCTTCTTCAGCAAGATGGCACACTTTCTGTCGCTGACATCGGCCACCGGGTCGGCCTCTCCCAAACTCCGTGCTGGAAACGCATCCAGCGCCTCGAAGCCCAGGGGGTGATTCAACGCCGGGTGGCCCTTCTGGACCCGGAGAAGCTCGGGCTTGGCCTGACGGTCTTCGTCTGCGTCGAGGCCGGCGACCACACGCAGGAATCCTTGGAGCGCTTCGCAACGACGATCTCGACCATGAGTGAGGTGGTCGAGTTCCACCGCATGGCCGGGGACGTGGATTACCTGCTGCGGGTGGTCGTTCCGGACGTCAAGGCCTACGACCTGTTCTACAAGCGTTTGATCGGCATCGTCCCCTTGAAGAACGTCAGTTCGCGCTTCAGCGTCGAACGGGTGAAGTCCACGACGGCACTGCCGATCGAGATCACGGCCTGAGGCCTGACACGGTCCCGAGCCGGGTGCGCACCTACCCCTTTCTAGCCAAGCCCCGGGTTCCGCAGAATTCTCTTCTCCGCGGGCCAGCCGAGACAAAAGAATTTTCTTCCGGAACTGGTTCTTTAAAAAGAACGTTTCATTGACTTCATCCAGAGCTGAGCGCGAAACTGAAGCCATGTCAGCATTTGCTCTTCTGCCTCAAACCGCGCCCTTCGGGGACGACGACCGGCTCAGCCTCGATCGCGTCCTGAGCGCCGCTTCTCCCATTCAGCGCGCATGGCTCGCGGGCTTCCTGGCCGGGATCGATGCGGGTCAGGCGCCCCTCCCCCGGGTGGATGCACCTGCCCGTGCGTCAGAGCCGCTCACGATCCTCTTCGCCAGCGAGTCGGGCAATGCGGAGCGGCTGGCCCAGGACGTGGCGAAGCTCGCCCGCAAGGACGGCTTCAAGCCGAAGATCGTCGATTTCGCCGATCTCGACGTGGCCGACCTGCCGCAGCACGGAAAGCTGGTGGTGATCGCCGCCACCTGGGGCGAAGGCGAGCCGCCGGGGCGTGCTGCCCGGGCCTATGCGGCTCTCATGGGACCATCGGCGCCTCGTCTCGAAGGTACGAGCTTCGCCGTCCTGGCGCTGGGCGACACCGCCTATGCGGAATTCTGCGGCGTCGGCAAAGCCCTCGATGCGCGGCTGGCCGAACTCGGCGCCGTACGCGCGGCAGACAGGGTCGATTGCGACCTGGATTTCGAGGCGCCCGCCGCGGCCTGGATCAAGACCACGCTCGCAGCCTTCGCACCGGCCCAGGAGAGTCCGGCCCAGGAGAGTTCGGGCAACGTGGTGTCGGTCGATTTCGGCCCCCGCGTCAGCGTCGAGCCGAGCCGGGATGCCGTGATCGGCGAGGTGATCGAGCATGTCAACCTGAGTTCCTCGCGCTCCGACAAGGAGACGATTCACCTGGCGCTCGGCTTCGACGGCGCCGCGCCGGCTTATGAGCCCGGCGACGCGCTCGAGCTGTTTCCCGAGAACGACCCGGCCCTCGTGGACGCCGTTCTCGCGGCGACAGGACTGCAGGCCGATGACAGCTTGCGCACCACATTGACGACCGAGCGCGACATCACGACCCTCGCGGTCAAGACCCTCGAAACCTTCGCGGCCGAGACCGGCCATGCGGAGCTCCGCAGGCTCCTGGATGAGGGACAGGCGCGCTCCTGGATCGACGGACGCCAGTTCATCGATCTCGTCGAAGCCTACCCCGTCACGCTGACCGCCCAGCAACTCACGGCGCTCACCCGGCCTCTCCCGCCGCGGGCCTATTCCATCGCGTCCTCGCGCAGGGAGGTCGGCGACGAGGCGCATCTTCTCATCGCAGCTGTCCGCTATGAAGCCCATGGGCGCGTGCGCCGGGGTGTCGCGTCGACCTTCGTGGCGGACCGCCTCAAGGCGGGCGCGGCCGCCCGCGTTCGCCTAAAGCCCAACAAGCATTTCCGGCTGCCAGAGCCTTCCACCGACATCATCATGATCGGCCCGGGAACCGGCATTGCTCCCTTCCGCGCCTTCGTGCAGGAACGGCGTGCCCTTGGAGCAGGCGGCAGATCCTGGCTGTTCTTCGGCGACCGGCGCTACACGCACGATTTCCTCTATCAGCTGGAATGGCAGGATGCCCTGAGGGACGGATCGCTCGCCCGGCTCGACCTCGCCTTCTCGCGCGACACGCCACAGAAGGTATATGTGCAGCACCGCCTCTGGGAGCAGCGCCGCGACCTCGTCGACTGGCTGGACAACGGTGCGCAGGTCTATGTCTGCGGCGACGCCAAGGCGATGGCGAAGGATGTTCGCGCCGCCCTCGTTGCAGCCTTCGCCGACGTGAAGGCCCTTTCCCCCGAGGCGGCCGAACACGCCGTCACGGAACTCGAGCGCGGCCGGCGCTATCACCAAGACGTTTATTGAGAAGCACGAACGATGTCCAAGGAACTCTCGCGCAACGAGCGCATCAAAGAGGCAAGCGGCTATCTGCGCGGGACGCTCGCGGAAGGCCTCACCGACATCGTCACCGGGGCAATCACCGAAGACGACCAGCAGCTGGTCAAGTTCCACGGCATGTATCTGCAGGACGACCGGGATCTGCGGGCCGAGCGGACGAAGAAGAAGCTCGAGAAGGCCTTTTCGTTCATGATCCGCCTGCGCATACCGGGCGGCGTCTGCACGCCGGCCCAGTGGCTGCAGCTCGATCGGATCGCCCAGGATTACGCCAATGGAACGTTGCGCCTGACGACCCGGCAGACGTTCCAGTTCCATGGCGTGATCAAGTCGAACCTGAAGGCAACCATGAAGGCCATCGACGCGGCCCTTCTCGATACGCTCGCCGCCTGCGGCGACGTCAACCGCAACGTGCTGGCCTCGACCAATCCGCATCAGTCCCGCGCCCACGCGGCGGCCCTTGATCTCGCCCGGTCGATCTCCGAGCATCTCCTGCCGCAAACGCCGGCCTATCGGGAGATCTGGCTCGACGGGGAGAAGGTCGTCGGCGGAGAAGAGGTCATCGAACCCGTCTACGGTCGGACCTACCTGCCGCGGAAGTTCAAGACGGTGGTGGCGGTTCCGCCGTCGAACGAGGTCGACATCTTCGCACAGGATCTCGGCTTCATCGCGATCCTCGGCAAGAAGGGCGAGGTCAAGGGCTGGAACGTGACGGTCGGCGGCGGCATGGGCATGACCCACGGTGAGGAGGACACCTATCCCCGCACGGCCGACGTGCTGGGCTTCTGCCGGCCCGAAGACGCCCTTGCCGTGGCGGAGGCTGTGGTGACGGTGCAGCGCGACTGGGGCGACCGCACGCTCCGCAAGCATGCGCGCCTCAAGTACACCATCGAGGATCGGGGCCTCGACGCGTTCCGCGCCGAGGTCGAGCGTCGCATCGGCAAAGCCCTGGGCAAGCCGCAGCCTTTCCGGTTCGACAACAACGGCGATCGCTACGGGTGGGTCGAGGGCGAAGACGGCCGCTCCCACTTGACGCTCTTCATCGAGAACGGCCGTCTGCGCGACATTCCGGGCGGCCCTTCCCTCCTGACGGGCTTCCGTCGGATCGCCGAGATCCACGACGGCGAGTTCCGCCTCACGGCGAACCAGAACGTGATCGTGGCCAATGTCTCACCGGGGAAGCGCGCGCAGATCGAAGCGCTCGTCGAGGATCATGGCCTGACGAGCCATGCCACGGCGCTGCGGCGCAACGCGATGGCCTGCGTGGCCCTGCCGACCTGCGGTCTGGCGCTGGCCGAGAGCGAGCGCTACCTGCCCTCGCTCGTGACGGCGCTCGAGGAGCGCCTCAGCCTTCGCGGCCTCGCCGAGGACGAGATCACGATCCGCATGACCGGTTGCCCCAATGGCTGCGCCCGCCCGTATATCGCGGAGATCGGCCTCGTGGGCAAAGGCCCGGGTCGGTACAATCTCTATCTCGGCGGCGCCTTCGACGGGTCCCGCCTCTCGAAGCTCTATGCGGCCGACCTGCAGCACGACGAGATCATCGCCGCTCTCGACCCGCTCTTCGCGGCCTACGCCCATGGCCGAAAGGTCGCCGAGAGGTTCGGGGATTTCGTCATCCGCGCCGGGATCGTGGCCGCAACGGGCAACGGTCGCGATTTTCACGCCAACACGGGCCCTCTGGCCGAGGCGGCGGAATGAGCGTGCCCGCTCGCGCCGACGATCGGCGTCCCGCACGCCTCAACGCCCTGCCGAAGCTGCCGCTCTTCGTCGATCTCGCCGGGCGCTCGATTCTTGTCGTTGGAGGATCGGACGGCATCGCCTGGAAGGCCGAACTCCTCGCGGCAGCCGGCGGCACCGTCAGGATCGTTGCGGAGAACCCCTCGCCTGAGCTTCGCTCCGTCGTTCGAAACGATCCGACGCGCCTCACCCTGATGCGACGTTCGTGGCGTGAGGCGGATCTCGCCGGAGTCTCTGTCGCGATCGCGGACATCGAGGACCGGCAGGACGCCGCAAACTTCGCCGAAGCGGCGCGCCGGCACGGCGCGCTCGTCAACGTCGTCGACAAACCGGCCTTCTGCGATTTCCAGTTCGGCACCATCGTCAATCGCGCTCCGGTCGTCGTGTCCATATCGACCGATGGCGCGGCTCCCATCCTGGGCCAGGCCATTCGTCGCCGCATCGAGGCGGTTCTGCCTCCCTCGCTCGGCGCGTGGGCGCAGGCTGCAAAGGCCTTCCGTGATCGCCTGCGGGACATCGTCCCGTCGAAGTCGGGTCGACGTCGGTTCTGGGAGCAGTTCGTCGATGTCGCATTCGCGAACGGATCGCAAGACCGAAACGGGACTTTGGATCGCCTCGCACGCGAGCTTGGCGAAGAAGGATCGGAGAGGCGAGGACCAGGTGAGGTTGTCATCGTCGGCGCGGGTCCGGGCGATCCCGAACTCCTGACCCTGAAGGCGATGCGCGAGCTGCAGGCGGCCGACGTGATCGTCTACGACCGCCTTGTCACGCCGGCCATCCTCGAACTGGCGCGCCGGGAGGCCCGCCGGGTCCATGTCGGCAAGGAGGGCCATGGCGCATCATGCCGCCAGGACGACATCAACGCCCTCATCGTCGATCTGGCGCTTGCAGGCGAGCGCGTCGTTCGTCTCAAGGGCGGGGATCCCGCCATCTTCGGCCGCACCGGCGAGGAGGTCGCGGCCTGCCGGGAAGCCGGCGTTCCGGTTCGGGTCGTTCCCGGCATCACGACCGCGAGCGCAGCGGCGGCCTCACTCAACGCTTCTCTGACCCATCGCGATCATGCTCAACGGGTGCAGTTCATCACCGCGCATGACCGGCATGGGGATCTACCCGAGAGCCTGAATCTTGCAGCCCTGGCGGACCCTCTTGCGACGACGGTCGTCTATATGGGCCGGCGCACGGCATCCAAGCTGGCGACCCGGATGGTCGAGAGCGGCCTTCCGTCCGACACGCCGGTCGTGGCCATCAGCAACGTGTCGCGAGACGATCAGGACAGCGTGCATTCGACGATCGGGAATGTGGCGCGCGGCATCGATCTGCCCGAGGACGGTCCATTGATCATCGCCATCGGGGCATCCGTTGCCGCACCGAACGACATCCAGGAGCGGTCGCTCAACGCTTCCCACGCGCAGAAGCCGCTCTCCCCCGCCAACGAACAGTTTGTTCGCGCAGTGTTGAATCACTGAAAAGCGGCTGGAGGCTCCGTCAGAGCGGCCTTGCCGTGGCAGTCGCGGTGATCTGATCGAAATAGGCAACCCTGCCGGCGACGGCTGCTCCGACGGCGAGCCAGAACACAAGTATTCCGAGAATCATCTTGCGCGGTGAGCGCGAATGTCCCTGAGACATGGTGTCGTCTGTACCTGCTGCCATCTCCCTTCAATTTACAGGTCGCGCAGTCAAACGGACAGCATCTTCGAGGCAATGAGTGAAATTCAGAAGATCGTTCTCATCATGGCCCGGCACGCGTCGAGACCGTTCTATGGATCCTATTCGGAGCAGCATAAAATTCTAAGGCTCACCGGCCGTGGGTGAGCCTTGTTGAAGACCACGCTGTCGGAGTGGATCATTGCCGTCTCGCGACGGGGGACACTCATGCGAGCTTGGCGAAATCGATCGGCTTGGTGCGGTCGAGAGACGCGTGCATCGGCGGCAGGGGATATTTCAGACCGGTCGCGCAATTGAACAGCACGACACGCTCATCCCTGCGCACCCGGCCGTCGGTGAGCGCCTGTCGATAGGCCACAACGGTTGCGCCTCCTTCCGGGCTCAGCAGGAGGCCGTCGTCGCGCGCGACGGATGCGACCGCGTCCGTGATGGCCTCGTCCGAGACCGCCATGGCGAAACCACCGCTGTCCCTCACCGCGCGTAGAATGAGAAAGTCGCCCACGGCCTGCGGCACGCGAATTCCCCATGCGAGCGTGTGGGCATTCTCCCAGCGCGTGGCCGTCTCCGTGCCGTCTTCGAAGGCCCGGACCATCGGAGCGCAGCCTTCCGCCTGAACGGCAACCATGCGCGGACGCTTGCTGCCGATGAAGCCGATAGCCTCCAGCTCGTCGAAAGCCTTCCACATACCGATCAGGCCGGTGCCGCCACCCGTGGGATAGAAGATCACGTCGGGAAGCTCCCAGCCGAGCTGTTCCGCAAGCTCCAGCCCCATCGTCTTCTTGCCCTCGATCCGGTAGGGCTCTTTGAGCGTCGAGACGTCGAACCATCCTGTCGTCTCGCGGCCCTGCGCAACGAGCTTTCCGCAATCGTCGATCAGGCCGTTGACGCGATAGACGGAGGCTCCCTGGAGGGCGATCTCGGATAGATTGATCTCCGGCGTATCCTCCGGGCAGAAGACGGTGGCGCGCATGCCCGCGCGACTGGCATAGGCGGCAAGCGCCGCTCCGGCATTGCCGTTGCTCGGCATCGCCAGATGCCCGATCCCGAAAGCCTTGGCCATAGACACGGCCATCACGAGGCCACGGGCCTTGAACGATCCCGTGGGAAGACGGCCCTCGTCCTTCACGAGCACCTCCCCGCCTCCACCGACCTTGGACCGTGCAAGAGGAACGAGCGGAGTGGTCGTTTCTCCGAGGCTCACGATGTCCGCGGCGCGGCGTACCGGCAGAAGCTCGCGCCACCGCCACAGATCGTTCGGGCGCTGGGACAGCTCGTCCTTGCTCAGAGCGGCGCGTACACCCTTAAGATCGTAGCGGACCAGCAGGGGCTTGCCGGCACGGGACAGATTGTGCGGCTTGTCCGCCTCGTAGATCTCGCCGGTCCACGAACACTCGAGATGGGTGACGAAGGTCGGCCGCTCAGTGATGAGATTTGCGTTGGCATTCATGAGATCGCCTTTTGACATCTTGATGGGAGCCATCGTGATGGGCCGCAGCTTCGCAAGCGGCACGGGACGTGAATGAATACCGGATTCGCCGCGACTCGGACATCACTGATCGCGATGCAGGAGTCACAATGGCGCGCACTGCTCCCGGCGAGTGCGCCAGCACTCGCTTGAATACCCGACTGAAGAAGAGCGTCGTCGCGCTGCATAGCGCGACGACGCTCTTTCTGCTGCCTATCAACCGAATGACCGCAGCTCTCTGCTTTCCCGTCTCTCCTATCGCCGCCAGTTGACAACGGCGACGCCTGCGAGCGCCATTACGCCGCCGACGGCCCCGAGCAGGGTCGGGGCCTCGCCGAGCCAGACAAAGCCCAGAAGAGTCGCGACCGGCGGCACGCAGTACATGAAGTTCGACGCGCGGCTCGCCGGCAGGCGCGACAGGGCGATCGCCCAGGTGCCGTACGCGATGAGGCTCGGGACAACGCCGAGATAGATGACCGCCATGATCCCCGACGAAGGCGCGACGATGAACTGGCCGGCGCCACTCGGGAGCCACGGGGCGAGGACCAATGCGCCGAGCACCATGTTCCATGCCGAGACCGTAAGCGGCTTATGCCGGGCAAAGAGCGGCTTCTGCACGACCGTGGTCACCGAGTTGCAGAGCGCCGCGCCGAGGATGAGCAGGGCTCCGGTCTCGAGGCGCATTCCGTCGCCTTCCCCAAGAGCGATGAGCCCGATGCCGGCGAACGATACCGCCGTCCCGACCCAGGCTCCGGCGCTGAACCGCTCTCCCAGGACGAGCATCGCCAGCGCGGCCGTCATGATGGGGTTCGTGTTGATGATGAAGCTTGCCGCTCCAGCCGAGACGGTCATCTCGCCTATGTTGAGAAGCCCCGTATAGAGCGCCACGAACAGAAGCCCGCCGGCTGCCAGGCGGACGAAGTCGGCCGGTGTCGGCCAGCCCGGACGGGTGAGGACGAGGAAGAGAGCGGCCGGCAGAGCTGCGATCGCAAACCGCAGGGCGCCGAGCTCGATGGGGCCGAAGGCCTGCAGGCCTGCCCGGATGGCCGGGAAGGCCGACGCCCAGGCGAGGATCGTGACGATCACCGCAGCGACCGTCACGTGGTCGGAGGATAGGGGTTTGGAGGGATGGACGGCACCGATGCTCATGGGACACTCGCGATGGAAATGGCGAGCCCGAGAATTCGTCGATCCGAGCTGATTGACAATCGAACAATTCAACTGTCAGCTGTGAGCATGAGTCATAGCTCGACGCCCTTGCCACCGCTTGATGCCCTGCGGGCCTTCGAGGCCGCAGCCCGGCTCGGCAGCTTCTCGGCCGCGGCGAACGATCTCCACCTCACCCATGGCGCCATCAGCCGCCAAGTGGCCAAGCTTGAGCATTGGCTGGGAGAACGGCTGTTCGACCGGCAGGCGCGCGGCGTCGCCCTGACGCCGCAGGGGCAGCGCCTCCACCAGCGGACGAGCGAGGCCTTCGCGCTGATCGCGGACAGCTCCGACCGCTGGATCGAGCGGCGCGGCGCGGCCATCGTCCGTCTGACGTCGATCCCGTCGGTCAGCAGCCTCTGGCTGATGCCGCGCCTGAAGGCCTTCGAGGACGGCGACCCGTCCCTGCGCATCGAGTTCGTGGTGGAGCACCGCAACATCGACCTCGAAGCCGAGGGAATCGATCTGGCGATCCGCTGCGGGCGCGGCATCCTCCCCGGACGGATGTCCGTGCGCCTGTTCGAGGAGCAGTGCTTCCCGATCGCGTCACCGGCTCTGGCAGGCGCACTCGGTGCCGGAGCTCCGGAACGGCTTCTGGATTATCCGCTGGTCCATGATTCCGATGCTTCCGCATGGCGGGCGTGGTTTGCCGCGCAGGGGATGGATTACCGCCCTCGCCCACAGGATCGCCGCTTCGAAGATTACAACCTCGTGCTCGATGCCGCCGCCCACGGCCTCGGCATCGCGCTGGCCCGCCCTCCCCTGGCGGGCGATGCCTTGCGCACCGGGCGTGTCGCGGCGGTGGATTCACGGATGGTCGTCAATCCCGTATCGTACTGGCTCGACCGTACGCCAAGTCGCCTCCGGCCGTCCGCAGCCGAACTCGCCCGGCGCATCATGGCGGAGGCCGGGGTGAACGGTGCGGATGCCCGGACATTCCTGAGTGCGTAAAGTCTCAGCGCATCCTGATCTCCATACAGATCAGGATGAATTATCTTGGCGCTGTCCTGGCTCCTGACAGCATTGCAACGCATCAAGGATGATGTGCCCCTACGGCCTTTCTCTATCCCCTGACGCCTATGTGAGAGAGCCGGTCTCGACGGCGCTTGGGATGGTGCGGCTTGCCTTGTCGAGCCAGAACACGGCCCGCTCGTACCGCCAGTCGAGCCGAATGGCACGCCGGAAATCTCTGATCGCTCGGTCGTGCTGGCCAAGACCAAGGAGAATGCGGCCGCGGATGACATGAAAACGGGCGGAATGAGGCCGGCTCGCGTTCATGGTCTTGGAGTGGAAAAGCCCCTGGGTCCAGTCGGGGGCGAGGCGCGGAAGCATTCCTTTTGGCCGGTGGACGCTGCTTTGATGGCAGGACATGGTTTCTCGCGTAGGATGCATGGTGCTCGTGGCCGCCTCAGTTCGGGACAGCGGATCGCTTTCCCGGATGACCAGGAGAGAATGTCGTGGATCGTCCGCGGCAGAAATCGGAGGAGCGTAAAGCCTGTCGGAAAAGCGCAGGAATCGTACTTTCCCCAAGCGAACAACGTATCATAGTCGCCCGAGCGGACCTGATCGCTGGTTCAGCCCCGCTGCAGGGCGTTTCCCTGCGCATCGAACACATGAAGCGCATCGGGCGGCAGCGCGACCCCGATGCGTTCGCCGATGGCATAGCGCCGCTGGCCAGGTGCCGAGACCGTGAAGATTTCGCCCTCGTCCGTCCTGCCGTGCAGGATGGTCTCTGCCCCGAGCTGCTCGACGAGGGACAGTTCGAGCGCGATCACTCCCTGATCGACATCGGTCACCGTGGCGGCATGAGGGCGAATGCCGATCGCGATTTTGGAACCCGGCGCTACGTCGAGGTGTGGCAGCTTCTGCGGACGGCCATTCACCTGCACGCCCGTGCCGCCCTCCAGCGGAACGGCCTCGGCCTCGATGAAGTTCATGCGGGGAGAGCCGATGAAACCCGCGACGAACCGGTTGGCGGGATTGTTGTAGAGCTCGAGCGGCGTTCCGACCTGCTCGATCCGCCCGTCGCGCAGGACGACGATGCGGTCGGCGAGCGTCATCGCCTCGGTCTGGTCATGGGTGACGTAGATCATCGTGGCGTTGAGCCGCTTGTGAAGGGCGGCGAGTTCGGCGCGCATCACCACGCGCAGCTCCGCATCGAGGTTCGACAGGGGCTCGTCGAGAAGGAAGATCCCGGGGCGGCGCACGATGGCGCGGCCGATCGCAACGCGCTGGCGCTGTCCGCCGGACAGCTGGCGCGGCTTGCGGTGCAGGAGCGGCTCGATCAGCAGCATCCGGGCCGCCTCCATCACGCGTCTCTCGATCTCGTCCCTCGGCATGCGGCTGTTCTCAAGCCCGAAGGCGAGATTCTGCCGCACGCTCATGTGCGGGTAGAGCGCATAGGACTGGAACACCATGGCGAGCCCCCGGTCGGCCGCCGACACGTCGTTGACGATCCGGTCGTCGAGCTTGATCTCGCCCGAGCTCGCGCGCTCGAGTCCCGCGATGGTGCGCAGAAGCGTGGACTTGCCGCAGCCGGACGGTCCGACGAAGACCACGAATTCGCCGTCCCTGACTTCGAGGTCGATTCCGTGCAGGACGCGAACGGATCCGAACTCCTTGGCGACCTGGCGCAGAACGAGATGGCTCACGATGGGCTCTTTCCAGTGTTGCTCGACCCTACTTCAGGCCGGTATTCGCGATGCCCGCGGTGATGTAGCGTTGAAGGAACAGGAAGATCAGGGCGACCGGGACGATCGACAGGACCGTCATGGCAAGCACGTAGTGCCATTGCACGTTCAGCTCGCCCGAGAACGCGTTGAGACCGACCTGCAGGGTGTAATGCTCCTTGCGCGAGAGGACGATCAAGGGCCACAGGAAGTCGTTCCAGCGCCACATGACCGAGAAGATCGCCAGGACGGCCAGGGCGGGCGCGGCCAGCGGCAGGACGATACGCCAGTAGATCTGCCACTCGGACGCCTTGTCCATGCGGGCCGCGTCGATCAGCTCGTCGGGAATCGTGAGCATGTACTGCCGCAGCAGGAAGACACCGGTGGGCGTCGCCACCGTCGGCAGGATCACGCCCCAGAGCGTGTCGAACAGGTTGAGCGAGTTCACCACGAGATAGAGCGGAACGACGATGACCGACAAAGGCACCATCAGGGTTGCGAGGATGATGCCGAGCACCGCCGTGCGCCCCTTGAACTCGTATTTCGACAAGGCGAAAGCCGCCATGGAATTCACCACGAGCGTGATGAGCGTCGCCATGACCGTGACGAAGAGCGAGTTCCGGAAATAGCGCAGGAAGTCGAATTGCTGCAGCGGTTCGGCATAGTTCGCCGTAGCGAATTTGATCTCCCGCACGGGCGTTCTCCTGTCGATCGGCACGCGGATGACGGGACCCGGGTTCTGCGGATCGACCATCTGGGCCATGATGCCGACGCGCCGCACTTGAGCGAGGATAGTCGCGCTGCCGTCGTCGAGGATCACGCGAAAGAGCGGCAGCGGCTGCTCATAGCCTTGAACCCGGACTACCTGGGCGTCGAGCGGCATGAAGGTAGGCGGGAACTCGGCCAGGTTCGCGGGTGTCTTGAAGGACGAGACCGCAAGCCACAGGACCGGGCCGAACATCAGGACGAGACCAAGGCCGAGCCAGACAGTGGCCAGCACGTCGGTCCAGTGCCAGCCGGCGCCTCCGCGCCGGCGCAGGAGGAAGGTGGCCAGGGCGTTCATGCGGCCTCCTTCCGGGCGCGCCTGTTCGACGCCAGGAGCTGCAGGGCCGTGAGAGCGACAAGGACGATCCCCATGAGGATCGAGGCCGCCGATGCGAGCCCGAGATTGCGCAGCACGTGGGCGAAGCCTGTCTCATAGATGTACTGGGTGATGAACATGGTGCTGGTGCCCGGGCCGCCGCCGGTGAGCACGAAGGCCTCGTCGAAGATCTGCACGGCCTTGATGAGGGCCAGGATGATGACGACGAGGAGATTCGGCCACAGGAGCGGCAGGGTGATGCGCCGGAAGGTGCGCATGCGGCCGGTACCGTCCATCATGGCAGCCTCGTAGAGATCGCGCGGAATGGCCTGGAGACCGGCGAGCAGGATGAGCGCATAGAAGCCGAGATGGGCCCAGACGGACACGAAGATGGCCCAGAACATGGCCCAGTTCCGCTCGGCCAGCCAGAGGGTGCGCTCGAAGCCGAGGTCCAGGAGAAGCGCATTGAGCAGCCCGTCGCGCTGCAGGATCCATTTCCAGATCAGGCCGACGACCACCGGCGAGAGCAGGACGGGAAAGAAGAAGACGCCGCGCCAGAAGCCCCGGGCGCGCATCTCGCGGTTGAGGACAAGCGCCGTCGCCAGGGAGGCGAGCACGAGCAGCGTGACCTGCAGTACGACGAAAAGCGCCGTGTTGTGCAGGCTCTGCCAGAAGGCATCCTGCAGGCAGGTGGCCGGGACGGTATAGTCCCCGCAGGTGAGCAGCGTCTTGTACTGGTCGAGACCGACGAAGTAGCGGCCTTCGAAGAAGATGGCGGTTCCGCCGGTCAGGGAATAGGCGAGGTTGATGGCGACGGGAATGAGCACGAAGACGCCGAAGATCAGCATGTTCGGGGCCAGGAAAACGGCCCCCATGCCGCCGATGCCGAACCGACGCTGAACGGCACTCATGGGAGCGTTGAGGGCTCCCATCAGGACGCGGAAGGGCAAGGCGAGCATGGAGGACAGGCCGGCCGCCCGCCCTCCCGACACCTGGGTGGTGATGCTCATCGCGCGTGCCCTCGGCTAGCGCGACGCTTCCGCAACCTTCTGCTTGATGTCGTCCTCGATGCGGGCATAAGCGTCGGAGAGTTGCGTCTCGCCGGCGACCACCTGACCGAGACGGCTGATGACAGCCGCGTAGATCGTGCCCGACCATTTATAACTCTGCATCTTCAGGGCGAGCGGATCGGCGGTCTGGGTCGCGTTGAGGAAGATGTCGAGCGACTTCTTCACGTTCGGATCGCTCGACTTGAAGTCGACGCCCTTGGCCGCGACGCCCTGATGCGCCGGCAGGAACAGGGTGCGTTCGGAGAACTCGCGCACCACGGGCTCGCTCGCGAGATATTCGACGACCCGGGCCACCTCCTTCGGGTTCTGCGTGTACTTCACGGCCACGAGGCCGGCGCCGCCCGGCATGCCCGTGCAGGCGGCAGGCCCGCAGGGCTCGGGGGCCGCCGACCAGTCGAACGCGTCCTTGATCTTCTGGGAGAACTGGGCGACCTGCCAGGAGCCGGAGAAGTAGACCGCAACCTGGCCGTTCACGAACTCCTCATTGGCGCCCTTGTAGGTCGTTCCGGCGACGCCGCCCCAGATCTCGCGCGGCATGATGCCGTTCTTGTGCCAGTCGGCGATGCGCTGGGCCATGGCCTTGAAGCCCTCGTCCACGACGGCGGGCTTGCCGTCAGGGCCGATCACCTTCGCGCCCATGGAGATGGCCGGTCCCATGAAGCGGTGGCCCGAACGGTCGAACGCCAGCGCGATCGGGATCTTCTGGCTGTCGGCCACCTTCTTGGCGGCCGCCGCCCACTCGTCCCAGGTCGCCTTCGAACCGGGAACGGGCACGCCCGCCTGCTCGAACAGCGTGGTGTTCACGAGCGGGCCCGTGATGGTGAGCTGGGTCATGAAGCCGGGCAGCGCCTGGCTGCCGTCCTCGCGCATCCAGTCGAGGGTGTTGCTGAAGTTCTTTTCGAAGGTCGCGGCATCCTTTAGGTGCGGGCGCAGATCGAGCCAGTGCTTGGCCTGCGACTTCAGCTCCACCACGCGCACGATATCGGGTCCGCGCCCGGCTTCGAGCTGAACGGGCAGCTGATCCTTGATGACGCCGAACGCAACGTTGTCGACCACGACCTTGATATCGGGATTCTGGGATTCGAAGCGCTTGACGAGGTCCTGCAGGACCTCGCCCTCGTTGCCGTCCGAGTACCACATGATGCGCACTTCGGTGGCCGCTTGCGCGATGGAGGCGCTCAATGCGAGCGCGAGGGCACCGAAGGCCAGGTGTTTCAGTTGTTTCATCACTTTCCTCCCATGATGAATTCTTGGTTCAGGCAATCTCGCGTTGCTCTTGTTTGGTCTGTTGGGAAGGCAGCGGCACGTGCGCTCCTTCCGGAAAAACCGTCAGGGTCCCGGACAAGGTCCAGGTCTTCGGATCGATGGTTTCCTTGGGCGTCTTCACCGCCCCGTCGGGATGACACCCCACAGGGCCGAAATCGGGATCCTGGACCAGAATGACGCCATCGCTGCGCTCCTCGGCGGAGAGGTTTGCGAAGCGCTCGCCGAAGGCGGCCAGGCTAGCCTCGGTCGCGATGTCCGACAGGCGCACGATCCAGCGGCCCGCATATCCCGGAAGGCGCACTTCGCATCCGGCCGTCGGGCCCGTCGCGACCCGTTCCAAGGGGCCACTCGCGACGATGAGGCAGAGCCCTTCACCGGAGCGCACCAGGATTCGGTTGCCCAGGTGGATCACCTCATCCATCTCGGCTTCCGGCAGCCAGGCATGGGTGAAGTCCGGCTGGGCCGGATGCGCGGCGAAGTCCACGAGCGCCAGGGAGCGGAACTGATGCACGCGCGGCACCGTTCCGCAGCCGCCCCAATAGGACGGGCGGCCGTAACCGCTGTGGATCACCTCGCCGGGATGGTTGATCCAGATCTGGGCTTCCGGAGTTTCCCCGAGGCGAAGATGCAGAACGGTCTCCTGATAGCCCCACTCGCCCCAGCGATAGGCCGCGATGCTGCCCAGCGCGTAATCCTTCGACTTGAAGTGATAGAGGGACGCGATGCCGTTCTCGCCCTGCTTGTAGCGCCATTCATACGCTCCGGCGCTCCGATGATCGGAGAATGCGGCCAGGCGCGGGTCGATCGTGAGGCCATGCTCGGCGAAGCACAGGGCGAGCTGAGGCACGGCATGGAAGCGGCGGCCGAGCGAACCCTGCCCGAAGGCGAGATAGGAGATGCCCGAGAGTTCGAGCGTGCGCCCGGGGCGCAGCGTGTGCTCATAGCTGCGGCCCTGCGAGGCGGTCATCATGCCATGATGGCTCGACAGGGCCATGATCTCGAGCAGGCGCCGGATGGCGGCGCCGGACCGCTCCCGGATGCCGGCGTCGGGCGAGAGGGCGTAGAGCGCGCACAGGCCCTTCAGGTCGATGGGGAAGTACGGCGCCGAATTCCATTCGGCCATCTCGCAGGCCTCGAAATGGGTCAGCCATTCGACGAGCCTCTGCCGGCCGATCTCCGCCTGCTCGCGGCCCCTGCGCCCGGACCGTGTGAAGGTCGCATCCGGAAACAGCGAGCCCGCGAGATGGCAAGCCGTGTGGAACAGCAGCGCGTGGTTCTCACTGAAGTACCACATCACGTCGTTGCCGGGCTCGTCCATCCAGTAGCGGAAGCGCAGGATCACGTCGTCCATGCCGGCCCGCGTGTCCGAAGCGATCCGCTCCGGCCAGGCCATGCGGGACCAGAGGAGCGGCACCAGCAGGAAGTCCGCGCAATCGTGGCAATCGCCGACGATGGGCAGGCAGGACTCGATGATGCGGTCCGTGTCCGGCCCGCCCCGGTCGAGCGCGAGGCGCGCCAGCACGGCCACCATATCGCGCTCCCCGCGCTCCGACACGTGGTCGAGCACGGCCCGCGCCCTGACCCCGATGTCGGGAGACGCGGGCGGCTGCCGGTCGAGGTGGCAGATCTCGACGCCCAGCACCCGCGTTGCCGCAAAGGAGCCGTCGCGCAGGGTGATGTCGAAATGCCGGAAATCGGCCGGGAGTTCGCTCGTATCGGCGATAGCGATCCGAGCCGCGCCGGCCGGCAGCGCCTTGTCGAACGCGAGCGTATCTTCCGTGGACATGAAGTCGCCGCGCACCGCGACCCGCACGTCGAGCGGATAGGTCGCGGCATGATCGAACACGATGGCGACCTCGCCCCGTCCATAAGACGGCCTCTCGAAGCGCATGCCCTCCAGCATGCTCTCCACGGCGGCCGCGCGCGCCTCATCGACGGCGATCGGCAATCCGACCGACAGACCCTCGCCGGATACCAGCTCGAGACTGAAGTAATAGCGGGCATCCCGCTCGCAGAGGTCGGCGAACCAGACCCGCAGCTCGTTCCGGCCTGTCTTGAGGGCAATGTCGATCTCGACGCGCTCCTCGAAATTGCGCTGGTACCGGGCAAGCTCCGCCACACGGCGTCCATTGACCTCAAGGAAGGCACCGCCGCAGGTGGCGAAGCTGAATCGCGCCGTTTGATCACGTGGGGACTCGATCGTGGTCCGGGCCCAGCATTCGACCCGCGTGGCCCTGAACCAGAATCCCGACAGGTCGACCCGGGGAGAGCCGAACGGCAGCCAGACCCGCGTCGGCGCGAAGTGCGTGACGGGCTGCGGGGTCTTGCCGCGATAAGCTTCGATGAAATCCGTCCGGCAGGCATATTGATGAGGGATGAAGTTCCGGTCCTTGGTCAGGAAGAAGAAGGCGTCCATCTTCCCTTTCATGGTACGGTCCGGAACGTCGTACCGCTCCTCGTGCACGTCGCCGAGCTGCCAATGGCCGACAGTCCGGCCGGTCGTCAGAGGATGGGTCAGATACGTCTCGCTTGCCATGACTGCCCTTACCCCAGTCTGCCCGCCACGCGCGCCCGACACGGCAGCGTGAGACCCGGGCTCCGTTTCCGGGGCAGCCGATCAGCTCGGCTGACCGGCTGACTTGTCCGGCTGCTGGAGCGGATGTCACCAGCCAACGAGCGGCCACGATGAGCCTCATGGAACGTGGCGGCGTCGCGGCTGGGACGCATTCTGTCCCTCATGTGCACTGCCTCCCAGGCATCGGCTTGTCGTTCGTGGGATTTTTCATGAGCGCCGGAGATTGCGCAACATGAAAATTTTTTGCAGCATCGCTCTCATGTCGAAGAAACCAACCTTGCCTTCGAAGACTCCGGGCCGCACCCGGCTGGGCGACATCGCCCTTGCGTGCAACGTCTCCATTAGCACCGTGTCGCGTGCCCTGACCGGCCAGAAAGGCGTTCGGGACGACATCCGCGAGCGGATCCTCGACGCCGCCAGGAGGGCTCGATATCCGCTTCCCAACAGAATACAGGGCGCGCGTATCGCGGTCTTTGCCAGCACGGCCGCCATGACGGATTACCGGCGTACGCAGTTCACCTGGCATGTGCTCGAGGGATTGAAGGCGGCCGCGACGGCGAAGGAGATCGAGATCTCCCTGGTGCCTCTGCCGGACTCCGACGAGAACCACGCTCCGCTCCGGGATGTGCTCGACAGCCAGAGCATCCTGGGCGCTCTCCTGCTCACGATCGACGACATGCAGGTGATGGAGCGCATCCAGGAGAGCGGGAAGCCTGCGGTTCTCATCAACGGGGACGATCCCCTCATGCGCATCTCCAGCGTCAGCCCCTGCAATCGCTCCGCCTCGCGCATGGCCTGCGATTATCTGATCGGCCTGGGTCACCAGCGCATCGGCTTCGTCATGCGCCCCGGCCGCACCACCATCCGGCGGCGTCTGGAAGGCTGGCGCGACGCTCTCGCCGAACATGGCCTGCCGTGCCCGGACGAGAACGTGATCGACGTCGAGGACTGGACCCCCGAATGCGCCGAACAGGCCATCGGCGAGCGTCTCGACAGAGGCGCCCTCGATGTGACGGCGCTCCTGTGCGCCGCCGACAGCCTTGCACTCGGCGCCCTCTCGGCTCTCACGGCCCGCCAGATAGCATGCCCGGACGAGATGTCGATCATGGGCATGGACGATCTGCCGATCTCGGACCTGCTCACGCCGCGGCTGACCACCATGCACATTCCCGCCCGCGAGCTGGGCGAAACGGCCGTCGACATGCTGGTCGAACTCGCGACGCACGGCGAGCGGGTCGTCCGCCGCACGGAGCTCGCCTGTTGCCTCGTCGAGCGCGATTCGACAGCACCGCCGATGCGTGAGATTGCATCGGGGGGCGCATCGGCAGACGCAGGACGCCGGATCCGGTTCTGACGGACGTCCGCGCCGATCGCCAGCGCCACTCTCCGACTCCCGCTCCGCGAGACAGGCTCCTCAGATGAAGAACAGCTCCTTGTGGATGAATTTCTTCATCGCATTCTTGTCGAAGGTCGCGATCACGACAGCCGCCTTGGAGCCGCTGCCGTCGGCATCGTAGGACAGGGTGAACTTCTTGGTGTTCAAAATGAAGAAGTCATCCTTGTCCTTTGCCTTCGAGCCGATCGTGAAGAATTTCTTCGCCAGGGCGGCGGGCTTTGCCTCCGTGCCCTTGCCGACCGCCTTGTAAAGGACCTTGTTGGCTTTCACCAGGGCGTTCTCGATCAAGATCCGGTCATCGGCGGGATTGTACGCGACGATCTTGTCGGCATCCGCCTTCGTGATGCGGCTGTCGAAGACGAAGCTGTCCGCACCCGCATCGCCCTGCAGGACATCCTTGCCGATCCCGCCGGCAAGGCGGTCACTGCCGAGGCCGCCCGAGAGGGTGTCGCTGCCGAGATGGCCGGTCAGGACATCGTCCCCGCCCATGCCGGACAGCGCGTTGGCGCCGTAGTTGCCCGAGACCGCATTGGCGGTGTCGCTCCCGGTGAGGTTGATGGCGTTCGTGCCGGCTTTCGCCATCAGGATTTCGACTTCCGCGGACGCGCCGAGCGCGAAGCTTTCCGATGCCGTCACCGTATCGATGCCCTGGCCGGCGAGTTCCGTCACCAGGTCGAGCCCATCGACCAGATAGGTGTCGTTGCCGACGCCGCCGCGCAGATCGTCCTTGCCGGCGCCCCCGTCGATCACGTCGTCGCCCTTCCAGTCGCTGATCGTGTCGTCCCCGGCGCCGCCGAGCAGGCGGTCCGCCCCTTCGCCGCCGTCGATCTGGTCGCGCCCCGCGCCGCCGTCCAGGGTGTTGGCCCCGGTATTGCCGTAGAGGGTGTTGTCGAGCTCGTTGCCGGTACCGGAGAAATTGCCGCTGCCTTCGAAGGCGAGGTATTCCAGGTTGGCCCCGAGCGTGTAATCGGCCGATGCGAGAACCCGGTCGAAGCCCACGCCGGAATCGACGATCACGTCGGCCTTGTTGTCGACCCAGTAGAGATCGCTGCCGGCCCCGCCGTCCATGCGGTCCGCGCCGGCGCCGCCGTGGAGGGAATCGTCCCCGTTTCCTCCCGCGAGCGTGTCGTTGCCGGCGCCGCCCCGGATGAAGTTGTGCTGATCGTTGCCGGTGCCGGCGAAGTTGCCCGCGCCGGTGAAGGTCATGTCCTCGACATTGTCCGTGAGCCTATAGACCGCGAAGCCGACCCGGACCGTGTCCCGGCCTTCGCCCGCCTCCTCGTGCACGCTGTCCTGGTCATCGATGGTGTAGGTGTCGTCGCCCTGGCCGCCCTTGAGATCGTCAGCCCCCGCGCCGCCATCCAGGGTGTCGCTGCCGAGCCCGCCTTTCAGCGTGTCGTTGCCGTCAAGTCCGGAGAGGCTGTTGCTGCCGCTGTTGCCGACGATCTCATTGGCGAGACCGTCTCCGGTCGCTTTGAGATTGGCGGAGCCGAGGAGTTCCAGATACTCCACGTTGGCGCCCTGCATGCTCAAGTTGAGGCTGGCCCGCGAGTAGATCCTGTCGTAGCCCTGATTGGCCAGCTCCGAAACGAAGTCGAGATCGATGTCGACATAATAGGTGTCATTGCCCTCCCCGCCGGTCAGGCCATCGGCCCCGCCACCGCCGTCGAGCGTGTCGTCCCCCTTCCCGCCATCAAGACCGTCGTTGCTGTTGTCGCCCCCGGTCAGGCGGTTGGCGAGATCGTTGCCTGTCGCGGATCCTCCCCGGGTCAAGACGAGGTTCTCGATCTGCGTTCCAACGAGCGTGTAGTCGATGTCGCCAGTGACGATAACGGTATCGTTACCCTCGCCGGCCTGCTCGATGACGGTATCGAGATCGCTGTCGACGTAGTAGGTGTCGTTCCCTTCTCCACCCGTGAGAACATCGTCTCCCAGTCCGCCGACGAGTGTGTCGTTGCCCTTGCCGCCGCTGAGATTGTCGTCGAGGTCGCTGCCGAGGAGATGATTGTCGAGATCGTTGCCGCTCGCCGACCCTCCGGCCGTCAGCACGATGTTCTCGATCTGGGTTCCGAGGATCGTATAGTCCATATTGACCGTGACGATCACGGTGTCGTTGCCTTCGTCGGCACCTTCGTTGATAAACTCGCTGCCGTCGACGAGATAGGTGTCGTTGCCGGCGCCGCCATCGAGCTGGTCGTCACCGTCGCCGCCGTCGAGGGTGTCGTTCCCGTCGCCGCCGATCAGATGGTCGTCGTCCAGGCCGCCGGCGAGGCTGTCGTCGCCGTCGCGCCCGTCGAGGGTATTGCTGCCGTCATTGCCCAGGATGGTGTTGCCGAGGGCATTGCCGAAGCCGTCGAGGTCGGCCGCGCCCTCCAGGGTCAGGTTTTCGATGTCGGGATAGTCTTCCAGGTCGATCGTTGAGTCCGACAGGATGGTGTCGTCACCGCCGCCATTCGCGGCATCCTCGCCTTCGATCGCGTCGTCGCCGCCTGCGAGACGGTAGACATCGTCGCCGAGGCCGCCCCGCAAGGTATCGGCGCCGGTGCCGCCGTCGAGCGTGTCGTCGCCGGCGAGGCCGACCAGGAGGTTTTTGCCGTCGTTGCCGGTCAGGATGTTGTCGAGGCCGTTGCCGATCACGTCGGCGTCGCCGTCCTGCGGCGCCAGAGCGAAATTCAGCTCTCCCGGAAGGAGGGTATAGGTGTTCGAGTCCGGATCGCGATTGGCCATGATGAAGCGCCTCTTATCAATATTATCACGTTTCATACGCCGCCTCGGGCGCGGCGGCAAGCCGTGCGATGCGCCGGCGGGCCCTCCGGCATGGACTGCCGTTTCACCCCGGGCGTCCCGACCCGTCAGGAACGTCACGGGCTCGATCCACAAGCGGAGATGAACGGAGCCGGCATCGTGCCGGCGGACCAACGAAAATCCCCGGCAGGTTGCCCTGCCGGGGTGAAAGGCGCCGCCGGAGCAGCCCGTCAGATGATGAAGATATCAGCGGCCTTGAGGCTCTTGATCTTCGCGATCTCGACCTCGCCTCCTTTGCCCGATCCGTTGGCGTCGTAATACAGCACGCCCTTCTTGTAGACCAGATAATCGTTCTTGTCCGTGGCCTTGTTGGCTTTGAACATGGTCGCGTCGAGCTTCAAGGGCGCTTCCATCGTGCCGAGCACGCCGAGCTTCTTGAACACGGCATTGTCGAGGAAGACCTTGTCCTGACCGGACTTGAAATCCACGACCTGGTCGAGATTGGCCGACTTGCTGGGCTTCTTGGTGAACACGAAGGCATCGTTGCCCGCGCCGCCATAGAGCTTGTCGTTGCCGGCCTCGCCGAAGAGCATGTCGTCGCCGTCCTCGCCCTTGATGACATCGTTGCCCGCGCCGCCAAAGAGCTTGTCGTTGTCGCGGCCGCCGAAGAGGTTGTCGTTGCCGGCATCGCCCGTGAGGGTATCGCGGCCGTTCTCGCCCTTCAGGGTGTCGTTGCCCGCGCCGCCGAAGAGGCTGTCGATGCCGTCGCCGCCTAGAAGCGAGTCGTTGCCGCCCTCGCCGTAGAGCTTGTCGTCACCGGCCAGCCCCTTGATGGTGTCCTTGGCATTGCCGGAGCCGCCTTTCAGATTGTCGTCGAGGGCGCGACCTTTCAGCGTCTCGGCCTTCTTCGTGCCGCGCTTGGTCAGGTCGGTCTGGTCCTCGACCTTGACGGTGAAGACCTGCTGGGTCGTGACCTTGCCGTCGCTCACCTCGACCTTGATCTGGTGGGACGCCATGTCCTCGAAGTTGACGCCCGGTCCCGCCAGCACGAGCTTGTTGCCCTTGATGTCGAACCGGCCGCCGGCGGTGTCGAGCAGCTTGTAGGTGAGCGTATCTCCATCCGCATCGGTCGCCGAGAGCGTGCCGACTTCCTGACCGACGGCGGTGAACTCCTTCACCGCGTTGTTCGGGATGGTCAGCGACAGGTTGGTGGGAGCTTGGTTTGTAGACGTCTCCTTCACCTTCACGGTGACCGTCTGCTCCGTCATGTCGGTTCCGTCGGAGACCCGGACCTTCAAGGCGTATGGCGTGTCGCCGTTGACCGGCAGCTTGCTGGCGTCGGCGATCCGGATCTTGCCGGCGGCGTCGATCGTGAACAGGCCGTTATAGGTGTTCTCCAGGGAATAGGAGAGCGTCCGGCCGTCTATAGCGGCGTCCTGGTCGGACGCCGTCACCGAGCCGATCTCCACGGCACCGGCGGTCTCCTGGACCAGGATCATCCCCGCCTCGGCGCCAGCTCCCGCCTGACCGCTGCCAGAATGAGCGATGGAGTTGATTTTCGGGCCGAGGTTGTCCTTGACGGTGATCGTGGCGCTGCCCTGAACGGTATAGGTCCCGTCGGAGGCCAAAAGCACGTAGGTCTGCTGCCCGACCATGGAGAGGTCCCTGACGACGATCTTGTTGCCGACGATCTCGAACCGGCCGTCACCGCTGATCTTCCCGTCCGAATTGGCCTGAGCTCCGAAGAACTGATAATCGATAATCTTGCCCTCGGGGTCGAGGTCGTCCATCGTCCCCACGACCAAGCCGGGAGCCTTGCTCTCGTGGATTGTGGCCAGGACGCTCGGTCGATCCGGCGCCTGGTTGCCTGGGAACTCGCCGAGAACGGTGATCTTGTCGCCGAAGGCTCTGGGGTTAGCCCCGTCGGTCAGCGTGAAGGAGAACGACGTGTTGGCGTTCGCGATGGAAGGCTTGAAGCTCCGCGCCGCCAGGAAGTTCTCGATATCGGCGGCGGTGCCGACCAGGGTGAACTGCCGGAAGCCGCCGGGATTGGTGCCGTTATCGGCCACCACGACACCGTTGGAGGTGCCGTCGGTCATGCCCGCATCGAACGAGCCGTTCGCGTTCAGGAAGGACACCGTGAGCGTGAGCTGCTCGCCGGCCCCGTCGAGGTCGTCCAGGTTGACGCCCGCGAGAACGCCGGCGATCGCCGTCCCGGTCGGTCCGTGGAAGTAGTCCTCGCCGGGGTCGATGACCAGGGTCGGCGCGTGATCGTCGTTGGTGATGGTGCCCATGGCGCTCTTGGCATTCTGGTTGATGGCGGCCCCTGTCGGCTCCGACAGGGTGACCGTGAAGGTTTCGTTCAGTTCGGCGATCCGGTCGCCCTTGACAAGCAGGACGATGTCCTGGAACTCGTCATCCGCGTCGAAGGTGAGGGTGCCCTGGAGCGCATCGAAGTCGCTGGCGTCGATGCCGGCACCTGTCGCGACCGTCCACTTCACCGTTGACTCCCGTCCGATCGACTCGCGTCTCACCGTGAAACGGTACTCCACCGTTCCGCTGTCACTCTCCGTGACTGCCGCGGACGCCGGGGCCGCGATCGACAGGACGGGCACGTTCTTCACCGTGATGGACACGTTGCCCGTGACAGTGCCGTTCGGAGCGCCGTCCGTGGCGACGACCGCATAGGCCGGCAGGGGCGTGTCCCCTCCCACTTCGGACAGCGTCCCGTTGACGACGATCGTGTTGCCCACGATCCGGAACTTCCCGTCCTGGCTGATCGTGTGGGCGGCATCCAGCGCATCGGCGAAGGTGTAGGTGATCGTATCGCCGTCGAGGTCTTTGAGGGCCATGGTGTGCACGAGCGTGCTGTCGGGCGAGCGCTCGTCGACACTCGCAGGGCCGGCCGGACTGGGAGGCGGCGTGTTCGCCGCCGCCGCCACGACGTTGAACGATCCCGAGCCTACGGCCACCGTGCCGTGCTGGCCGGCACCGCTGAAGGCATCGATCACGCTCACCGTGAACGCCTTGGTGCCGGCCGCGGCCGGCGTGTACTGCACCGTATCGATCAGGCTCGCCACGTCGACGGCCTTGCCGGTGAAGGTGAGGATGCGCGTGCCCGTGGTGGCCCCATTGTCGGTCACGTTCACGGCGTTCGGACCGGTCGTGCTCGCCGGCACCACCCAGGTCCCGCCGGCGGCAAACGAGATCGTCAGCGTGACCGCGTCGTTCTCCTCGTCCGTCACCGTGATGCCGGTGAACGGGTTCATGGCCGTGTTGGCCGTCGCCGCCACGTTCGTGGTCGGGATGGTTCCCGTGGCGTTGTCGTTGAAGTCCGCCGCCACCGTCACGGTGCCGCCATCCGACCACTGGTTCGCCGCTGCGGGCTTGACCTGCACGGTGAACACCGTGTTTGCCGCCGTGCTGAAACTGTCCGTCGGGTTGAACTGCATGCCGGACAGGATGGTGTTCAGCTGATCCCGGGTCAGGCCGGTGAACGTGTAGGTGCGCGTGGTGCCGCTATCCGACGGGTTTACCCCGTTGACCGTGCCGAAGGTGCCGTTGGCCAGCGCGAACGACACCTCGACCGTCAGCGCGTCGGTGTTGTTGGCATAGGCGACCGCCAGGTTGTTCTCAAACGGCTTGATCGTTCCCGTCGACTCCCCGTCAACCTGCTGCCGAACCCCCGTGATCGTCGGAGCCGCAATCTGGGTATCGTCGTTCTCGATGGTACCGGTGGCGGTGTTCTTCGTGCCGATCGAGGCATTGGTGTTGCCTGTCGTTCCCAGCGTGATCGTGAAGTTCTCGTCCGCTTCGAAGCCCGAATCCTTGCGCACCTTCACCACGAGTTGCGTGGTCAGTGCGTTGCCCACGAAAGTCGCCGTCCCCGCCAGGGCCTCGAAGTCGCCGGTATCGATCCCCGTGCCGTTGATCGACCAGGTCACGATCGAGTTGCCGCCGGTCGCGATATCGCGCACCAAATCATACGTGTACGTCGTCCAGTCGCCCGCCGTCGAGGAGGTTCCTTCCTGTTGGGAGATGTTCACCGTTGACGGGGCGAACTGAACCTTCGGAACATCGTCCGCCGTATTGTTGGTGACCACGAAGCGGAACTGTCGATCGAACGTGAGATTGGTATCATCGATCGCCCGGATCGTATGCTGGAAGTACTTGGCGTTGTCAGGAAGCGAATCGTAGTCGTACAACGAAGCATTGTTGATGACGACACGCCATCTTACTTGGTTGAATTGGTTTAAGAAGGATTCGATCTTGAAGACGCCGTCGCTGCTGGTCAACCCGTCTGAGGTCGAGGAATTCACGAACTTGTATGTGTGAGTGAGCGCATTGCTCGTGCCGTCTTCATCTTCTGAAACCAGCTGACCGATAATACCGGTGGAATGTTCGACCGATGGATATCCAGCCGGAGGAGTGGCCGGAGTGGTATCCCCGCCATTGACACCTCCAAAGGTGGTAATTCCCAGCTTCGTCGGAGCCTCGGCAACGTTACGCATCGTCACGACAGAAGACCCGACATCCTTTCGGGGCTCGCTGGCAGTGCCGCCGGAAATGGCGATCTCATGGGTAAAGTCGCCCCCCTCCCTGTCGAAAATGACGTCGCCGCCTTTGCCTGTAGCGACGAAGATTCGCAGGTATGTGCCGGCAGGTTGCCCGATCGGGTCGATGACCCGTTCAAAGTCGTAGGCCCCGCCCCAGTTCAGGGTCGTGGTGCCCTGCACATCCCAATTGTAAGTGAATGCCGGATCGATCTTGACATATCCGATGGTCGTACCATCGAGGATGTTTTCGTTGATCAGCACGTTGTTCAGGCCGCTCTGCTGCGGATTGCCGTCGCCGGTGGAGGGGGCTGAAGTAAAAGTCAGGGCGGTCATAGGAACCTCTTGGAAAGCCGGTTTATGAGCGGGATCTTACTACACGGTATAACGTCTAAGGAAACGCTATACTATTAGCTAATTTGAGTAAAGAACGCCATTAAGGGCAGGCGGCCGGGGGCCGCCTGCCCTTAATCAGATGATGATGAAGTGCTCATGAGTCAGCTGAAATCCCGACGGAACGTTGGAAAGAATGGCGATCACGATTGAGGGCGCCGCCTCCCCGCTGAATCCGTCCGGATCGTATACCAATGCCCCTGACGTCTCGTCGTACAGCAGCTGGAAGTCCCCAACCGGATCCGAACCCGCGTAGAACACGAGGGGATCGACTGTCCCGTCTAGTCCAGCAATCAACTCCTGGAAGATCGCGCTGCTCAACTGGATCCTGTCCTGCGTCGGATCGAAATCCTGGATATCGACAGGGTTGAGCGGATCGAGAGGAGCGTCGAATACGAAGGTATCCGCGCCGTCACCGCCGTTCAGCACATCCGCGCCGCCGCCGCCGTGCAGGATGTCGTCGCCGCCGCCGCCGGACAGGTTGTCGTCTTGACCACCGCCGATGATGGTGTTGGCGTCATCGTTGCCGACTACGGACTCGAACAGCATGTTCTCCACGAAGATCCTCACCTCGATCAATTCGGAGGTAGCACCGTTCGAGTCGGTAACCTTCAAGGTGATCAGGTGGCTGACGTCCTGCTCGAAATCGAGCTTCAGGCCGTCAGCCACGATAATGCGCCAGCCGGTCGTGCGGCTGCCTTCGAGAGCAAAGCGTCCATCCGCATTGTCTATCATTTGGACGTCCCACGGACCTGTGTCGCCGGGGTCCACAACCGTGATTTCTCCGACCGGAGTGATCAAGCTTTCGGAGAACTCGCGGACGATATTCTGGGATAGTACGATGCCAGTCGGCGCCGTATTCGGTCCCCCCGCGGCCACCGAGTGCACGGTCGCCGTGCCGCTCTGGCCCAGGCCGTCCGTCGGGTGCGTGAAGTCCGTCAGCGTCACGTTGAAGGCGATGTCCTCGAACTGGCCGGCATTCAGCGGGCGCGGATCGAAGCTCAGGGCCCGCAGCTTAGTCTGCAGGTCGGCCGCATCAGTGCCCGTCACCGTGTAGGTAGAGATGCCATTGCCGTCCGTGCCCACCAAGATCAGATGGTCGCCGACGAGGTCGCCCAGGTCTTCCCGGAACGTGATCGTCGCCATGGTCCATTGGCCGTCATCGTTGTCGATGAGCACCGAGCCGAACGGCGCCACCGTGCCCGAGTTCGCATCGGCATCGACAGTGCCCAGGCCCCCGATCGTCGGCACGTCGTCGCCCGGATCCTCGTTGCCGGCCGCCGAGTGCACGGTCACCGTGCCGGTCTGATCGACATTGGCCGTGGGATGGCCGCTGTCCGTCACCTTCACGGTGAAGACGACGTTCTCGGACGCCCCCATGGCCAATTGACGCGGATTGAAGCTCAGCCCGCGCAGCAGGGCCTGCAGGTTGATCGCATCCGTGCCCGTCACCGTGTAGGTGACGATGCCGTTACCGTCCACGCCCCCCGGGGTCAGGCCGTTGCCGGTGAGTTCGCCCAGGATGTTCAGGAACGTGATCGTCGCGGTGGTGGCCTGGCCGACCTCGTTGCCGATCGTCACCGAACCGAACGGCGCCACCGTGCCCGAGTTGGCCGTGGCCTCGATGGCCGCCGCCGGAAGGCCGCCGATCGTCGGCGCCTCGTCCCCCGCCGGCGGCCCCGTCACCGTGGTCTCGACCTTCACGTCCTGGTTGGCGGCCGGGAAGGCGTGGTGGTGGTCGTCCAGCGTGATGGTGAAGGTCGTGATGATCGGAACCGGGCTCTGAGCGGGTTGCTCCGATGCGTTGAAGGTGAGCTGGCCCAGGATGACGCGGAGGGCCGTCAGCGTGCCTTCGAACGTCCAGGTGATGCGATGAGCCGCATCGTCCTTGACGAACGTTCCGCCGATGCCGGGCGCATCGCCGTTCAGGAGACCTTCGCGGCTGTCGAAGCTGATCTTCAGCGTCAGGATTTCGCTGCCGCTGTCGGTGTCCTCGAGCGTGACCCCAAGGAACGGGTTCACGGGATCCGCCGCCCAGTCGGTCGTCTTCGTCACGGCTCTCAGCGGGTCGACGATGATCGTCGGCGCCACGTCGTCGGGGCCGCCCGTGACAGTCGCGTTCACCGTCACATGCCTCGTCGTGTAGGTGCTCTCGTCTTGAGCCGTGACGGAGAAGTCGATCGGAACCACGGAACCCAATGGTCCGAGATTGTTCGCGGGATTGAAGGCCAGGAGCTTGATGTAGGCGGTGATGAGGGCCTGGTTGCCGATCACCGTGACATTCTCGTCGGTCTTGAAGATCGTAAGGTCCGGGAAGTCGTCATCGTCCGGACAAATGAATGCACCGCCATTGAGGGTATTCAGAGTGATGTTCACGAGGATCGAGGCATCGTCCTCATCGAAGAAGGTCAGATCCTGGAAGGGCGCGACGGTGTCGCTGTCTTCCACGGGCCATTCGGTCTTGCCATTCGGATCGACCAGGATCACCGGAGCGATGTTGTCCACATCCTGAACGAAGATCTGCAGCACCTGGGGCGTGGACCAGGCACGGCCGTCGGAAGCCTTGACCTTGATCTCGTACCACTTGAGGCCATTCCCCTCATGCGGAGCGTTGGCGAAGTCGAGGGCGTCCTTGACATAGACGTTCCAAACGTCACCCTCCCGCATGATGTAGAACTTGTCCGCCAGATCCTCGTCCAGCACGTATTCGACGATGGGGTCCCCGTTGTCGTCATAGGCACTCAGCTGGCCGATGAACTGGTACGCGCCGATGTCGTCGTTGACCATCGGGATCATGCCGCCTGCCCAACCGATCAGATCCGGCGCGCGGTTGGCGACCACGGACTTGACCGTGATGTTCGGGTCGTACGAGACGAGGGCGCCGGCGTTATCCTGGACTTTGATCTCGAACGTGACGACATCGGTCGTACCGGCCGCGACCCCATGCCGGTCGGTCGGATTGAACTTCAGCGCCCGCACGGCATCGAGAACGTCCTGGACAGAGCCCCCGAACGTGTAAGTCCCGGTGAAGATGTTGCCATTCGCATCGATGAAGGCGCCGCCGTGATCGCCGCCGGCCGTGATGGTCACGGTGATGAAGTCGTTGGCGTTGGTATCGCCGATCGTGACGTTCGTGAAAGGCGTCACGAGATTGACGGTTTCGTTGTCGGCGATGGACAGGTCGTCGCCGCCGCCGCTGATCGTGGGATCGCGGTTCGCGACGATGGAATTCACCGCCACGGTGTCGTTGGTGGCGATCTCGGCCCCTGTGGCTTCATCGACCAGAGCCATATGGAACGTGGTCTTCAAGGAGTTCCCGACCTCGCCATCCGGACGATCGTTAGGGTTGAACCGCACGTGAGGCAGGGCGGAGATGATGTCCTGCATCGACCCCTTGAGCTTCAGGACGCCAGCAGCCTCATCGTATTCCCACGCATCATACATGATCGACAGTTCGCTGAGGTCGAGTCTGCCCTCGGTCGGATCGAACCGGATCTCCAGGTAAAGCCCGGCCCGGTTGGCATCCGACACCATGATGCTCGTGAACGGCGAGGCGATGCCGTTGTCGGCCACGTCCGTTTCAGGATCCTGAGTCCAGATATAGGGCGAGGAAGCGCTCTGGACCGTGAACTGATAGGTTGCCGTGACGAACGCAGCCGGCTGACCTTCGTCGTAGGTGATGACCGTCAGGGTGTGCTGATGGGCATCGAGCGGCGTCAATGCCTCCTTCAAGGTGATCTCGCCGGTCTCGGCATTGATCTTGAACTTCCCGAACTCCAGAGAGCCGTCCGCGAACTTGTACCTGTTCTTGAGGAAGTTGCTGTTGTTGTTGCCGTTGTTCCGGTCGGGGTCGATCGCCTCCGCACGGATGATGGGCGAACCGGCTCCCATGCCGATGACGACCTCGGGCGGTGCGTCCTTGAACTGGATTCCGGTCGGCAGGTCGTTATCGTCGGTGACGTAGATCTTCACGATGGTGGGGGTGCTGGCATGTCCGGACTGGTCCTTGGCGACCACCTTCAGGGCGTAGTACTTGCCCTTCCCGTCCTTGTCGTCCTTCAGCTCCTGCGCCTCGTAGTCGAGCGTCTTGGTGGGATTCAGCGTGATCTTGCCATCTGCCGCGATAACGAAGAGCCCGCCCGGATTCGCGTCGGCCGCCGTGTCGAAATCATAGGACACGGCCGCATTCTCGGGATCCACGGATCCCGTCACGGTCAACAGCGCGGCCGACGGCACGACGTTCTCGGTCCATGACGCGGACAGTCCCGGGGTCGGCGCGTTCGGCGCTTCGTCCACGTTGGTGACGAAGATCTTCACCAGCCTCTCGGCCGAGGAATTTCCGGCCGGGTCCTTGGCCACGACCTTGACGATGTAGTATTTGGGGCCGTTGGGCGTATCCTGACGCAGATCGGCCGCCTCGTAGTCCAGGGTCTTGGTGGGCGCCAAGGTGATCTTGCCATCGAGGCTGACCTGGAACCGGTTGCCGGGATTGGCATCGCCCGCGCTCGAGAGATGATAATTGACGTTCATCTGCTCCGGATCGATCGATCCCCGAACCTGCGCCAGGGTGACACCCGGGCCGGTCCCTTCCGCCCAAGTCTGGGGGCCGGGGTCATTCGGGATGCTCGGCGCTTCATCGACGGGCGAGACATAGATCCGGACATCCTTGATCGAAGACCCATGATTTTTGCCGTCCGAGGCGACCACCCTGACGACGTAGTACTTGCCGCCATCAAAGGGATCCTCGTTGAGATCGGCAGCCTCGTAATCGAGCGTGACGTTCGGCGCCAAGGTGATCTTGCCGTCCGCACTCACCAGGAAGCGATTGTTCGGATTGGCGTCGGGCACCTGTGCCAGGGAGAAAGTGACCGGATCGCCTTCCGGATCGACGCTGCTCAATTGGACGATGGGCTGGGTCGGGACGGTGTTCTCGACCACCGTCGGCTTGCCGGAATAGCTCGGGATGGACGGCTCTTCATCGTCGTTCGTGACATAGATCTTGACCGGCGTGACGGCCGACTGATTGCCGGCCGGGTCCTTTGCCACGACCTTGACGATGAAGTAGCGCTCGGCCCCGTCCTTGACGATTGAGCTCGCCTCGTAGTCGAGCGATCCGTTAGGCTGCGCCAAGGTGATTGCGCCATTGGCACTGACGACGAAGAGCCCGCCGGGATTGGCGTCGGCATCCGTCGCGAGCGCATAAGTAACCACGTTCCCTTGCTCGGGATCCAAGGCGCCGCCCAACGTCACCAGAGATCCGGCAATGGGCTTGTTTTCGAGGAAGGTCGGCTTGCCGGAATATTGCGGAGCACTCGGCGCCTCGTCCACGCCGTTGATGTAGATCTTAAAGCTCTCCTGGGAGCTGTATTTTCCCCCGGAGGTTTCGACCGCCCGGACGTCGACGACGAAGTACTTCCTGCCCTGCCCGTCGGTGAGAAGGCCGGAGAACGGATCTTCGAAGTCGATTTTCGTCTTGAGCGCGATGTCGCCGCTGTCGGGATCGATGCTGAACTTGTCCTGATGCGTCAGGAGCTCATATTTCAGCGGCCCGCCGACATTGTCGGGATCCCTCGCCCAGACCTGCGCGACGAACCCGGTGAGGTTCTCGTCGATGGACGAGGATCCCCTGATGACGACGGGCTTGTCCGGCCCGTAATCGACGCTGCCAGCGCCTCTTGTAAAGACATGCTCGATATTCGCGAGCTTCCGGCCGTCGAAATTGGCGACATAGATATAGGCCGTATCGTGGGCCCCTTCGATCGTCGTCCGGAATTCGCGGGGATCGTCGTCGATATTGCGGATATGGTAGGTGTCGTCGCCGAGGCCGCCGATCATCGTGTCGACGCCGCCGCCGCCTTCGAATTCGTTGTTTCCGCTATTGCCTGTCAGGATGTTGTTGCCGGCATTGCCGGTCAGCTTGACGTTCGCGGTTCCCTCCGCCTTCAGGTTCTCGACAAAACCGGCCTTGGCGCCCAGATTGTAATCGATCGTGGTGTGGATGAGATCCTTCGCGCCTCCGGTGATGACCTCGACCACGACATCGCCGTCATTGTCCACCCAGTACTCGTCGTCGCCATTGCCGCCAACCATGGAATCGATGCCGACGTCCCCGAACAGCTGATCATCGCCGTTGCCGCCGTAGAGGGAATCGTTGTGATCACCACCCGACAACTTGTCCTTTCCCTCACCCCCTTCGAGGCTGTCATTGCCTTTGTCGCCGAAGAGGTAATCGTCTCCATCTGCGCCGAGAAGATGATTGGCGTTGGCATTACCCAGAATTTCGTCCGACTGGTTCGTTCCCTGCGCGTGGTCGATATTCTTGACGTCGTCAGTGGCGGTCGTGCTGCCGATCGTTTTGACGGCTTTCTGGGTGGCGAGATTGATCTTGACCGAACCACCCAGCGAAACGTAGTCGACGACGCCGCCGTCAACGTCACCGTCGATCAGGTCGGAGCCCGCGGAGCCGTAGAAGAAGTCAAAACCGGATCCGCCAATCAGCGTATCGTTTCCGGCGCCGCCATAGAACTTGTCGTCCCCGCCGCCACCATTGAACCAGGCGCTGGAACTGTCGGCAGTCAGAGTGTCACTGCCGTTGCCCGTGCTGACTTGCCAGATGTCGATCAGGGTGTCCGTATAGGTACCGTCCGTCACCTTGCGGGTGGTGAGGTTCACGTTTAGGTTAACTGAGGTACTGTAAGTGAAGGTGAACCGCGCGCCAGCGGCTGACGTGTAGGTGTAATCGCCATAGAAGGCCCAGCCACCTATGAGTGTGTCATTGCCGTCGCCGCCAAACAGGAGATCGTTGGAATTGCCTTCCAGTCGGTCATTCCCGCTGCCGCCCCACAGGACGTCTCGGACGTTGTCATTGAAACCTTGACTGGCGAAAAGCACATCGTCGCCGTCCCCGCCCTGCAATCCGTCCGCGTCCCATCCGCCGTCGAGCGTATCGTTGCCGAGTCCGGCCTTGAGATCGTCGCTTCCGGCCATTCCGAACCACTGCCAGGACTTTTGTGCTGAATCGTACTGCGTCTCGATCCAGAACTGATCATTGCCTCCTTGATTTTTCTGATCACGATTGGTGCCGATGATCTTCTCGATATCCGCAGCCACGTGAGCGTATGGACCGCCGAGTCCCGATGCAAGCCAAAAGCCTTGGCCTGTTTGCCCGTTGAAGGTCATGCGACCGGCGTTTTTTCGCTTCCCCATAGCGAGAAGTCGACAGTGTCGATACCCGTACCTCCAGAGTAGTTGTCGCCGTATTGACCGTCGTCTATGTTTGAGAAAAACCGGCCATAGATCATGTCATTGCCAGCGCCGCCGTCGATGGAAGCGTCCCCGGCTCCGCCGGCCCAGATCGTGTCGTTTCCGGCCAACAGATCGGCGCGCACGGAAAATGCAATTCCACGCAAGTCAATCGAGTCGGGATCGTTGGGATCGTCCTTGCCTTGAAGATAAATCGACGAGAAGGTCATCACAGGCCCTGCGCTATCGGCAGACTTGTCGGATGCGAGGAACGATGGCTGATCAGAAAGAGTTGCAGCCTTCCCCTTGGCGTGCGATGTCTCAGCAGCCTTCGCCGCCGTGCCGCCGGCCCCATGCTCCTGATGATTAATTGCATTGGCGAGAGCGGATGAGTTCCGCTGAACTGCCTCATTCGAGAGCCTGTCGCTGGAGAAGCGATCCTCCAGCACGGGCTCGGATTTCACGAGCGGCGTCAGCCGCTCGATCGCGTGCGCCGCCTTATCGTCTTCCTTAAGCGTCGCGGGAGCCTCCATCGAGCGCCGACCGTCCTTCTCATCCTGCGGCAGCGCGAGACCCGGCGCCCGGCTCGGGTGGTCGTCCAGGGGGGGAGCCATGTCGGGTGCGGCCATGTACGCTGCCGCACCGCCGGCGAGCGTGTCGTCAAGCACATTGCCGACGTCGATTCGATCGCCGATGACGTTCTCGAAAACGGGCTTGTTCATGATCATGTCCCCCTTGCCTGGACCGCTACGCAACCGTGTCGGAGCCGACGGGCTCCTTAGAAATGAATTAATATTACGTAACATATCCGAGGGAACCAGAAAGGCAACGCTGTTACGCAAAAATGCTTAATCGCTCTCTGGTTGCCGATTGTCGCAGGCCCGTCCCTATCAGAGGTTGTCTGATTCCATTCTGAAGCCAGGAAAATAGACCCTGAAGTTGCAGTCCCGTGCCGGCGTGATCGGGCGGAACGCCTTGCTTTTCATAAGAAAAACGCAGAGCCGGAACGCGGCCTGCCTGTCTCTTGACGGGTCCTGCCGATAGCAATCACGAGCCGTCGCCTGCCGGTGCGAGACATCATACGCATTTGCAAGCTGGACTTTGCCAAATTGCAATCTCGTTGCCATTCCAGGACCGCCGGCCCGGAACGCGTTCCTGACCCGGTCGAGCCTGCCGGCAGGCCGATGCCCTCCTGGATCGCCCCCATCGGCCCTGGTCCAGGATGCTCAAGCCCTTCCGGTCAAGGCCTTCGGGCACCGGGCTCATTCCCCGCATGCGAACGGGCGGGTTCTCTCATCCCCGGCCGGTGCCGGCCACCCTCCGCGTCATGGCATCCCCGCTCGTCTTGGCGCCCTCTCCCGTCTTGGCGCCCCCCCGCCTGTCCTGGCCACCCTCCGTCATTCCACCCCCGACGTCATGGCCGGGCTTGTCCCGGCCATCCCGATCATGTGAAGCGCGGCGTTTCGTGCCATCGGGATCACCGGGACAAGCCCGGTGATGACGTGCGGAGGATGAGCATGAGACGGAGAGTTCGAGACGATGCGATGATGTTCTTATTTCGTTCTTGACAATCCTCCTAACCTGAGCTATATCATTACTCAGATCGGTTCCGACGAGGGGCGCGCTCGAGGCGTTCGCAGCGGAGGGAACCGGCACGGTCCTGCGACAGGCTTCGCAAACCTGGGCGCGCAGGAGGCCGACCTTGGGCTCCGTCCAGCTGGTCCGCCTGAAAAGAACCGTGCGCGAGGGGCGGTCCTGCTCTTCCATCCCACCCATAGCATCGAGCCGGGCCGCCACTCGCGCCACCCTCGACTGCCTTCAAACCCGGGGCCTGTCCGGCCCCGGGCCGAAGACCCGTGCCTGTGCGCACGCCTCTTTATCCATTCCTTGCAGCCATTCCTCACCACCATCATTGCCGAGAGACCCATCATGATCCAGGACAGCGACATCCCCCTGTTCAACATGCCCGACTACGACGACACCCTGCGCCGCCTGTCCGATCTGCTCATGGCGCACAGCATCTGCCGCAGGCGCACGTGTCAGAAGAACGAAAGCTGCCAGGGCGGGTATGGGCCGCCGTGCTATCTGCAGCAGCGCCATCTCTTCGCCGATGCGGTCCTCTACGAACTCGACCAGTATCGGGGGTACTGGCACAAGCAGCGGGAGGCCGCGAAGGCGGCTCTGCGGCGGTGACGAACCCGCCGACGGGCCGACCAGGCTGCATCCTGGCCGGGCGTGTCCCGCCGGCCCCGATCGAACAGCCGCGCCCCGCATGACCGGAAGCACCGGCACGGGGCCCACGACGGCGACCGGGGCGTCGTTCCCGGTCCGGCAGGAGGAGGCGCAACGCGGCCCGCCGTGCCTTCTCCTGCCGTGCGGCAATTTTTTGCCGGCGAAACGCTCCGCTCGGCCCAAAAATGGTCTACAGAAGCGCCCGCGGGATCGGCCGGGGAACGAGGGACGAGCGACATGGCATCCAAAGGCTGGGCGGCCTTCCGCCACAGGGATTTCCGGCTGTTCTGCGCGGCCCGGTTCGCCATGGCGCTGGCCGTGCAGGTCCAGACGGTCGCGGTCGCCTGGCTGGTCTACGATGCCAGCGGCAGCGCGCTCAACCTCGGCCTGGTCGGGCTCGCGTCGTTCCTGCCCACCATGGCCCTCGTGCTCGTGACCGGCCTCGTGGCCGACCGGTACAGCCGGCGCTGGATCCTCATGCTGGTCTTCTCGGCCATGATGCTGACCTCGCTGGGCCTGCTCACGCAAGTGCAGGCGGGCGTGCCGGCGCTCTGGCCGATCTACGGTCTCCTGGTGGCCTTCGGGGCCGCCCGGGCCTTCGGCAATCCCGCCGCCCAGGCCATCGTGCCGGGCCTCGTGCCGTCCGGCGACCTCGCCAACGCGATCGCCTGGAACTCCTCGGTCCAGCAGGTGGCCACCATCAGCGGCCCGGCGGTCGGGGGCATCCTGTACGCGGTCCATCCGACGGCGCCGTTCATGGGATCGACCGTGTGCTTCGGGCTCGCCGCCCTGCTCGTGGCGGCCCTGCGCCTGCGCCCGGCCGACGCCAAGCGGGAGCCGGTGACCTGGTCCCGCCTCGTGGCGGGCCTCGTCTTCCTGCGCACGCGGCCGCTTCTCCTCGGGGCGATCTCCCTGGACCTCTTCGCCGTCCTCCTCGGCGGGGCCACGGCCCTGATGCCGATCTTCGCCCGCGACGTGTTCCATGTGGGCCCCTGGGGGCTCGGCCTCCTGCGATCCATGCCGGCGGTCGGGGCCGTCATCATGGCGGTGGTCCTGGCCCATTCGTCGCTCCTGTCGCGCCGGGCGGGCCTGCGCATGCTGCAGGCGGTCGGCGTCTTCGGCCTCGCGACCGTGGGGTTCGGCCTGTCCACGAGCTTCGGCCTGACCCTGGTGCTGCTCGCCATCCTGGGGGCGGCCGACATGGTCAGCGTCGTGGTGCGCCAGACCCTCGTCCAGGCGGAGACGCCGGACGATCTGCGCGGGCGCGTGGCCGCCGTCAACACGGTGTTCATCGGCGCGTCGAACGAGCTCGGCGAGTTCGAGTCGGGAACGCTCGCCTGGCTCGTGGGGGCCTCGCCCGCCGTCGTGATCGGGGGCATCGGGACCCTCATGCTCGCAGGGCTCTGGCGGTTCTGGTTTCCGGATCTCGCCCAGCGCGATCAGCTCGTCCGCAGCGAGGTAGCGCCGGAGGCCACGCCGCAGAAGACCTGATCAAGGCTAGCGCATCGTGCGGAAACGTGGATCCGGTTTTCGCTGACGCGGCCCTTCGGGTCCGCTCGAACGACGCGCTCTTCAAAACAGGCAGGAGCATCGGAAAAGGCAGGAGCATCGGAACGGATGCTCAAGGTCATTTGGACGATGCGGGAGCCTCGATCTGATGCCGGATTCGCTTTATGTAGAAGTCGTGGTAGTCGTCGAGCCCGAAAACCTTGCCGGTCTCCCGACCGAGCAGGATCGTCTCGAGGGCCTGCGACCATTCCCTGGCCCGATAGGCCGCGAGCATCGCGTCGTTCCGCTCCAGCAGGCCGACGAAGTCGGGATCCGAGGCCATGTCGGCCCGTCCGAGCAGCGCGAAGATGCGCTCGGGCTCCTGCTTTCCGCGGACCTGCAGATGATCCAGTTCGAGAACGGCAAACCGCGAGCGCACCGCCTGGGCGGTCTTCTCCCCGACGATGATCGAGACGCCGTACTGCTTCGTCAGCCCCTCCAGGCGGGATGCCAGATTGACCGTGTCGCCCAGGACGGAATAGTTGAAGTGCAGGTCGGAGCCGAAATTGCCGACCACGCAGACACCCGTGTTCAGGCCGATCCCGATCCGGAGCGGCGCGACCCACTGCGTCGGGTCGGCCTCCCGCCGGCGCTCCTCGTTCAGAATCTCGAGGCTCTCCTGCATGGTGAGAGCGGCCTCGCAGGCATGCGCTTCATGGGAGATGTCGTCGAGCGGGGCGTTCCAGAACGCCATGATGGCATCGCCCATATATTTGTCGATGGTTCCCCGATGCTTCACGATGTCCTTGGTCAGGGGCGTGAAGAGGCGATTGATCAGAGCGGTCAATCCCTGCGGATCGTCCTTGTACGCCTCCGAGATGGCCGTGAAGCCGCGGATGTCGGAGAACAGCACGGTGAGCTCGCGCTGCTCGCCACCGAGCTTCAGCCGCTCGGGCGAATGCGCCAGCTGCTCGACGAGATCGGGGGAGATGTATTGGCTGAAGGCCGACCTGATCCAGCGGCGATCCGCCGACACGGTCATGTAGTTCGTGCATACCAGGACGGCATAGACGAGGAAGCTCGAGGTCAGCGGGAACGTGTAGTCGATCAGAAGATCGAGATACGAGAAGCAGTACCACGACATGCCCAGGATCAGGGCCGCGATCAGGCCGCCGAGCACGAAGAGCGGCCCGGCGCTCACCGTGGGCGCCAACCCGATGACCGTCAGACCGAGCAGGGCTGCCAGCAGGATTTCGGCGAAGGCCGTGTAGCTGGGGCGGCTCAGGGTCGATCGCGTCAGAGCGCTCTCGAGCAGTTGCGCGTGCAGTTCGACTCCGGGAAGCGCCGGATGGACCGGCGTCACCTTGAGATCGAGCAGCCCGGCCGCCGAGGTCCCGATCAGCACCATCTTTCCAGCGATCCGGTCGGCCGGAACACGGCCTTCCAGCAGGTCGATGGCGGAGATGTACTTGCTCAGATCGGGAGCCGAGAAATGAATCCAGATCCGTCCCTTGCCATCGGTCGGGATCTCGAAATCCTGCACGCTGACGCTTCGCACGCCGCTCAGATCCGTCTTGACGAGGATGCCTCCGGCTCCCGTGGCAACCCGCAGCATTTCGAGAGACAGCGACGGAACCACGGTTTGGTTCGCCACGGCGACGACCGGAACGCGGCGGACTGTTCCATCCCCTTCCGGGCTGATCGAGAAAAGGCCATGCCCCTGCGCTGCATCGTCCAGGATGGGCAGGTTGCGCAGAAGCTGCGGGAAATCCACCAGGAATGCGCGTGGATCCGGGCCCAGCGTGGCGATCGGCGCCTGGCTGGCTGGCCGGGCGCTCAGCGCCGCTCCCGATACGCGATAGCCCGACTGTCCGAGAACGACCTTCGCGTCGCGTATCGCCTCGGCAAAAATCGCATCGTTGCCGGGGAGACGCCGAAGCCTCTCCATCGTGGCATCGTCCAGTCCCTGAAAAGTTTTCGCCGCAACGCCCGGAGAGCTGCGATCCTCTTCGGGAAAAAGCACGTCGAATCCGATGACCTCTCCGCCGAGTGCCACGATCTTCGAGATCATCTCGGCCATGACCGTGCGAGGCCAGGGCCATTGTCCCAGAATCCTCAGACTCTGCTCGTCGATATCGATGATGCTGACGAGATCCTTGCGTTCGGTGCGAGGATGCATGAGCTGATAGATATCGAAGGATTTCTGGCGCAGCGCCTCCACCGGGCCGGGATCCCAGACCCGCAAGGCCAGAAGGCTGACGAGAAGCAGCAGGCTGACGATCCGCCCGATCCCGAGGCGCCGCAGCTTTTTGAGGATCACGGTCACTGGGCTGGATCCGTGGAGCTACGGATCCATCGGACGGTCCCGCTTCCTTGGATGCTTGTGCCAGACAGCTTGCAGAAGGGAATGAAGAGACATGTCGGTCGGGTCATGAGTCCCTCACAGGATGAGGTCCGTCGAACGAGGGAGAGCACCCGCGATCGTCAACTCCGTCGTCAGGACCTCGCCGCTGGCGAAAGTGACAATGGCAGACACCGTGTTCCCATCGCCTGCCAACCGTCTCAGGCCTCCGACCGAGGCGTCGAGGACAAACCCGCTCGATGTCGCGACGAGGTCTTCGGGACCAAACTCCGGAACTTCGATTCCGTTCACGAAGACGTCGAGATCGCTGACGACCCCGCTCGGGAGCGGTGCTCCGAGGGCGGAGACATCGATCTGATCTGGCGCCGTCAGGCGCGAGGCCCCGCCCGTATTGTCGATCACGTTCAGCTGGGAAAGGTTTGCACTGGCGCCAACGCCAAGGGCTGTGATCCTCGCCTCATGGACGTCGTTCAGAGTGGCGAGTTCCGCATTGAACGCGCCTTGCCCGTTGCCGTCGGAGAGGAAGTACAGAAAGTTTTTCTCTCCTCCCTGGTCCAAATCCTGCAGCCGTTCGTTGGCTGCCCGCAGCGCGTCTGCGAAATTCGTGCCGCCTCCTGCGTTCAACCCTCTCAGATGGCTCGCAATCGCGCCTTCGCCTATGCTCCCGAGGCTGAACGTCATGGCGTTCACGGTTCCTCCAGCCGAGGCTTCGGCCGGGTCGGCGCTGCCATTGAACGGGATCACTGTCACCGTGACGTCAGCTGGGGAAAACCCCAATCCTCTGATCCGCTCGGTCAGCGCGATCAAACTGGCGATTTCAGCATCCAGAACCGTATCGGCGCGCCCGTCGCCATTCAGATCGCCGACCGGCGCTCCCTCAAACAGACCCGACGTACTGCCCGAGATATCGACGAGGTAAAGGACATTCATTTGTGGCTGCAGAACCGGTCCCAGACTGACGACGAGATCGAGGTCCGCTGTTGCTGTCGTCGTTGCCGACGGCGCATCGATGGTGAGAGAGACCGGCTGGTTGTTGAACCCGAGGGAGCCACCGCTCGAAGCCGACACATGGGGCGACGAAAACGTTCCCGTGCCGTGGACCTGCACGGTGACGTCCGCCGTATCGCTCCCTCCCTTCGCGTCGGAGATCGTGTAGGTGAATGTCACCGTCGCGGTCTCACCCGCGCTGAGCGCCTGGAATTCCGTTCCCGGATCGAAAACGAGATCTCCGGACGGGTTCCGGAAGACCGAGCCCTCGAGCGGAGCAGTCCAGCTCGTGATATGGATCTTATTGCCATCCACATCACGGTCGTTCTCGCGCACAGCCAAGACCCGTCGCCCGAGCTCCGCAACATCGAGAATGCGGTCGCTCACAGCATTCGGAGCGTCGTTGCGACCAATGACGGTCCAAGACACCGAAGCGGGAATGCGGACGTTTTCGTCGATCTGCAGGACGTAGTCGACGGTGACGACTTGGAATTCGCCTTCTCCCAGGTGCTGGTAGGCTGGGTGCGACGGATTGAGGGAAAAACTCCGCGAACCGGCGAGATATCGCACGCCCGCAGGCAGCCCGGTTGGTACGATCAAGACCGGCAGCCCCGCCGCTTCCCGGATCAGAGTGTCGGGCAATGCGCCGAGCCGGGCAAGCGGCCCATCCTCGATTGCCTCGCCGAGAACTTCGGCAGGAGCCGTTATGATCGCCGGAATGATCAGGTTGGAGGGCGTTGCGCGCCCCGTGCCGGAAGGGGTGATGACGCTGAACTGCGATGGGTCGGGTGTTTCGACCGGTTGGGGCAGGTTCACCGGAACGATCGGCGCGTCCTCGAAATCGCTGCTGCCCCTCCTCTGTCGCTGCTCCTGGGAGAACACCTGAAAGAGATCCCGGACGAAGTCGCTTTCGCCACGGATGTCGTCGCCTGTTTTCGCGATCTGCGTCATTCGCGGTTCAGAGCCGGAAACAGGGGTCAGAAGCGTCGACGTGCGGGCGTCCGACATCGCGGTGATCACCTGCGATGGGTTAACTTTGTCGAGCAGGAGGAAGGAGCCGACCGTTCCGTCCGGCTCAGTGAGCAGCGAGAACCGCGTAGCGCCGCTGACGGCGGCGACCTCTGCTTGTACGGCGGTTCCCCTGATGGCCATGGTGGCAACGGGCGTGTCGACCTTGAGATCACCTGTCTTGGCGATCCGACCCGCAACAAACCCGATCAGACCTTGCACGAGGGTGAACAGCGCCGAATTCGAACTCGAATCCGCAGCGTAGATCATGTCGTTCAGCACCATCCGGGCGCTGGCAGACAGATTGAAGACCGCCCCGTCGTTGAATTTGATCGTCAATGAGGACGCCGTTCCCGTTTGGACGACGTCACCTTTTGCGACCGTGTCGCCGACCTGCAGGTCGACCGACACACCATTTCGCAGAACCGTCGCCGTTCCCGACACCTTCTCGACCCGCCCGATCGGCGTGCGACCAGCAGGAGTACCCGAGAGCTGGGCATATTGTCCTGGCAGATCGGCCCCTGCCAGCAACTCGATCGTCTGTGCCGTCAGGCTCGCTCCTTCGGGGGTCGTGATGTTCAGGCGTCTGTCCCCGCTGAAATAATCGAGAATGACTGCTTTAGCGTCATGCCTCGCCAGCAGAAGATCGGTTCCAGATCGCCTGAATTCCGCATTAAAAAGGAGGTCTTTGTCTGGAAAGACAACGGCTGCTTCAGGGTCAGCGCGGCTCTCCGACGCCTCGGCGGCGTCGACCCAGATGTCGAAAACACTGGCGCCGTCCCGAGACTGGTACACAGCCGAACCTTTGTGTTCCAAGGAATGATAGCTCTTTCGACCGTTCATTCCTACCGGAACGAAATCTTACGATTAGGTATCTTGGCTGCTGATCCCCGCGGCTGACGAGGCTCTTCTAAGCGGCCCATATTCGTCCATGTCTATTCCGCCTCTCGAATCGTTCCCATTCGTGGAGCGGCGCGCGTACGGCGCTGGACGCCCTGAGAAAATCGTCTCGCCGTCATAGTGCAGCAATCTCGCTGGTAGAGGGCGCCGTCCCTTCAAGGCCCTTCAGACTTGTCCCCTCGGAAACCTTGCCATGTTGATCGAGCCGGACCCGCTGCGCTCACCCTGTTGGATGTTACTACCGTCTCCTACGGCGCTACTTCCTCCGGAATTTCCGCTTTCGCCCGCGCTTATAACTGGCGTGACAAGAAGGCCGCTCCGAGGGAAAGAACAACGGATGCTGCCCGTGAACCGGTTCGGTGCATTGCTTCATGGCGACGCGTCATGGTGTCCTTCTGGAAGAAAGTCGTCCACGCACTCAGAGCATCGCTACATCGGATGCCGCCCCTCCCGGCAGCGCTTCAGGAATTCGTAGGCATTACACTCCTTGGTGCATTTTCAACTTGCCCTGGGCGGCACAACGGAACGTCGAAGACGACGCGGCAGTGTCCGTTGCTTTCAATCTCCGCATCGATTCCGTACTCATTCAGGATATCCTCCACGATGCCGAGGCCAATTCCGCTTGAACCTGGCTCCAACCGCCCTGGAACGCCCCTCTCAGGTCTTTGCCCCTGTCCTTTGCCGGAGAAGCCAGGGCCATCATCCGTGACGCTGATCCTTGCCCTATCGTTTAATCTTTCTACCTGGATGGCGACACATGCATTTGCCCATTTGCGCGCGTTGTCGAGCAGATTACCCATGACCTCACCGAAATCGTGAGGATCCATATCGATGGCCACATCGCCTGGGATATCGGTTTGCCACATCAGCCGCTCACCTCTCGGCATGTGCTGCATCAATCGCAGAAGACGAGCAACGGTCGGCTCGACCTGCGTATACGCCCCACAGGCGGCCGGCGCGCCGCTCGTGCGAACCCGTGCGAGTTCGCGCTCCACATGCGTGTAGATCAATCGAAGCTGGTCCTGCATGCATTCGGCGGCCTCTTGAAGCCCCGCCTGCTCGAGGCGCCGCACCTCACCGCCCAATATTGTCAAAGGCGTTTTCAAGCCGTGAGCCAGCGCGCCGGCGCGGTCGCGCGCTTTGCGGACGAGATCTTCCTGACGGTCAAGGAGATTGTTGATGCTATCGACAAGCGGGGACAGCTCGTCGGGAAAGGGTCGCGTCATACGCCGGATCTGGCCGGTCCGAACTGCATTCAGCTCCTGTCCAACGGACCTTAGCGGACGCAACCCCAGCCAGAGCTGAAGCCAGGCGAACAGCACAAGCACAGCGGCAATCGGGATGAGGACCCGCGTCACATCCCATCCAAAAGCCTGACGCAGCTCTACGATCTGATCGTGATCGAGGGCGACGGCGAGACTCACACGACGTGGGCCCTGCGGGCCATCGGTCGCGACCTCTCGTTCAATGATGTAGAGTTCAGAGCCGTCGGGCCCCTCAACCTCGAATGCGCGGTCGTGTTCACCGCGCTCTCGATGTCCATTCGTTGGAAGCTCCTTATCCCATAGCGAACGCGACCGCACGATCGCTCGTCCACCCTCGGAGACCTGCCAATAAGCTCCGCCATAGGGTTGGTGATAGCGCGGGTCCGTCAGCTTCTCTCTGATCTGGTCCTCGCCTCCTGCACCGAAAGCCGTTGCCAGTTCCGTCCAGTGAATGTTAAGGTCCTGCTCGACATACCGGAGAATCTGTCGCTCGAAGAAGAAGACGAGGGATGCTCCTGCGACCGCAATCGTTGCGACGATCGACATGACGGCGACGAACAGGAGCCGGAGCCTTATCGAATTTCGTGTCATAACGCGGGCGTCTCCATGATGTATCCGTGACCGCGCCGGGTTCCGATCGCTTTCGCTCCAATTTTGCGGCGCAGGCGAGCCACGAGGGCCTCAACGGCATTACTCTCCGGCTCGTCCGAGCCATATACATGCTCGACGAGCTCACCCTGAGTGACGACGCGATCTCGGTTATGGGCCAAGTATCTGAGCAAGCGGAACTCAAGCGGTGATAGCTCGATCGCCCTGCCGTTGAGCAGGACTCTCAAACGCCGCGTGTCGATATGCAGAGCGCCAATTTCAATAAGAGGTGTAACGTGGCGCCCCACCCGCCGCAGCAGCGCAGCCAATCGGGCCAGGAGCTCCTCCATCTCGAAGGGTTTCGTCAGATAATCATCGGCTCCAGCGTCGATGCCCTCAACTCGTTGAAGCCATGATCCTCGGGCCGTCAAAACCAGGATTGGAACTGTGCTGGCCTCCTCTCGCAATCGCCGTACCACAGATAGGCCGTTGAGCTTCGGCAGTCCGAGATCGAGGATCAGCGCATCGTATTCCTCGGTCGATGCCCGGAACCATGCTTCCTCGCCATCCCGGGCGATGTCGACTACATATCCAGTTTCAGCCAAAGCATGATGGATGTCCCGGGCGATAGCCGCCTCATCTTCGACGAGAAGTATTCTCATCAGCGTCTCCTGATTTGCAGGATCCGGCTGTTCCGTGCATCGACGACGACCTCCTGATACCGACGGTCGCGCGTGAGAATGAGGAATTCATAACGCCATTCACCAGTCCAGGATTGGCGCAGATCAACCTCCAAAACCTGACCCGGAACAGCTCGCGAGACCATGGGAAGCACAGTACTCAAAGCAAGGGCCCACCCCTGCGAGACCGCCTCCCTGGCACTCTCGGGGGAGGTGCTGCCCCAGCCGCGTGACGTAGAGATTTCGTCGTCGTCACTCCCACGACCGCGCCCACGACCAGAACTGTCATCTCCACCACGACCTTGACCTTCTCCGCTTGACCTATTGCCAGAGCCACTGTTGTCGCTGCCCCGGCCGCTGTTATCTCCGCTGCCGTGTCCTCCTCCATCACCGCCTCCGCCCCCACCGCCATCTTTTGCGAACGTGATCGTTGGGTGACTGGTCTGCACAGCGGCAGCAGTCAAGGCCGCAACAATGAAGACGAGGAAGTGGCGCCGGATCATAGGAACATCCAAAGTTCCTCAGCTTAGCATATCCAACCTGATATTTCGCTGACATGCCCTGTCAGGTTTGTATGTCTAGCTTCACCCATGCTGTCTCTCACCAGCGCTTGTTGCGCTTCGGATGAAGGGAGAGAGACGATGTTGAAGCGAGTTGCGACAAAGACGAGCATTCTGGCTCTTGGGACAGTTCTGGCGTCGTTGACCGCTGCCATACCGGCCGTGGTCATACACGCAACGTTATCACCAGCGCTCGCCCGTGGCGGTGATGATCACGGCGGAAGCCGCGGAGGTGATGATCATGGAGGCAATCGCGGAGGCAGCGACCACGATGGTCGTGGAGGTCAGGGCGGCGATGACCGAGGCGGACGTTCCGATGGCGATGGCGGACGCGGGGGCCGCGGCGGAGACAATGGTGGAAGAGGCGCGGAACGTGACAGAGGCGATCAAGGGGGTCCTCGCGCACAGGGCGGCGAGCGACGCGGCCATGGGGCGGATGATGGCGCGAGAGCCGCAATGTCGTCGATAGACCGAACAAGGGAGCAGCATCAAACACGTACACGCACCCGCGGGGCAGATGATCGCATGGAGGTGATGCAGGTTCGCGGGCGTGGCGCCGATGATGCAGGCACACTGGATGACAAGGGAGGCCGCCTCAGCCGTGACAGACGCTTTGAGCCTGGCGATGATCGCAGGGTCAATGGCCGATGAGATTGTGATGTTGGAGCCGACCGTGGGGACATTCCCGCCCACGGTCGGAGCAACGAGACTGTCGGCGATCGTCTCCTCGCCCCGGAGCAGATGTCCTCAAGACGGGCGTGTGCCCGTTAGACAGGAGAATGCACGAGACCGTCCAACTCCGTCACGAGCCCGAAGCCAGTGAGGCACGATACCTTACCGCTGGTTCGGGTTGAAGTGCTTCTGCAGCTTATGCCCGTAAGCGGCATAGTCCTTCTGCAGAGCCTCACTACCGGCGGCAAAGGCAGTCACCTTCTGTGGGAAGCGTGTCTCGAACATGAACGCCATCGTGCCTTCCAGCCGATGCGGTTTGAGTTCTACGTTGCTCGCCTTCTCGAACGCGTCGACGTCCGGCCCATGCGGCAGCATCATATTGTGGAGTGAGATTCCGCCCGGCATGAAGCCTCCTCCAGTCTTCGCATCATAAACGCCGTAGATCAGGCCCATGAACTCGCTCATCACGTTCATGTGGTACCATGGCGGGCGGAAAGTGTTTTCCGCCACCAGCCAGCGATCCGGGAAAATCACAAAGTCGATGTTGGCCGTACCCGGCGTCTCGGACGGTGAAGTCAAGACCGTGAAAATCGACGGATCAGCATGGTCGTACAGCACGGGCCCTACGGGCGAGTAGCGCCGGAGATTATACTTGTAAGGGGCGTAGTTGCCGTGCCAAGCCACCACGTCGAGCGGCGAGTGGTCCATGTCTGCAGCCCAGAGTGCCCCTCCCCACTTCACGTACATCTTGGATGGTGCGTCCTTATCCTCATAGGCCGCCACGGGCGTGAGGAAGTCGCGAGGGTTGGCCAAGCAGTTGGCGCCGATCGGCCCGCGCTCCGGCAAGGTGAATGCGCCACCGTAATTCTCACAGAAATATCCCCGAGCCGGTCCGGTCGTGAGCTCGACCCGGATCTTCACGCCTCGAGGGATCACTGCAATCTCGCCCGGTTCAATGTCGATAATGCCGAACTCGGTCCACAGGCGGATGCCGCCCTGCTGCGGCACGAACAGCATCTCGCCATCGGCATTATAGAAATATTCGTCCACCATGGACCGGGTGATCAGGTAGACATGCGCACCCATCCCCGCCTGAGAACCGGCATCACCCGCCGTGGTGATGGTGTGGACGCCCTCCAGAAAGGATACGCTCTCAGCCGGCAATGGGATCGGACTCCAGCGCATGGGCGCGATCGGCACCTCAACCTCGACGGCAGGCGCCGTGCGCCACAGACCGATCTCCGCCTTCCGGAACTCTCCCCAGTGGGTCACAGTTGGTCGGATCCGGTACAGCCAAGAGCGCTCGTTTGTAGTGCGAGGCGCTGTAAAGGGCGACCCGGACAGCTGCTCGGCATAGAGGCCGTAGGAGCATTTCTGAGGGGAGTTGCGGCCGATGGGAAGAGCCCCGGGTAGCGCCTCTGTCTCAAAGCCGTTGCCGAAGCCTGACATGTAGCCCGGCTGAATGGCGCTCTCCAGCCGATCGGCCATCTCGTTCCGCAAAGACGGATTCTGGACATTCATGAACGTGACCTCCACAATTGGTCACGATTGTAACTGTCAATTTTGTAACCAACAACGCCATGGCCAAACTTCAGCTCGAGCAGTTTCTGCCTTATCGCCTCAACCGCCTCGCTTCTGCGATTTCGCAGGATTTCCGCTCCATCTATGGCCCGCACTACGACCTAACGATCCCGGAATGGCGGGTGCTGGCCACGCTTGGGCAGTTCGACGAGCTCAGCGCCAAGGAGATCGGTCGACACTCGTCCATGCACAAGACGAAAGTGAGCCGGGCTGTCCGGACTCTGGAGGAGAGACGGTGGCTCAAGCGCCGCGGCAGTGAGGAGGACAGACGGGAGGAAATCCTGACCCTCACGGTTGATGGCCAGAAGGCTTATCGCGACATCGTCCCAAAGGCGGTGGCGTTCGAACGCCGCGTTCTGGACGATCTCGGAACGGAAGCCGAGCCGCTCCTGACCGTGTTGGAGCGGCTCGAGCAAATTTTCCGGGTGCGTTGATCTGGGTTTAAAGCGGCACATCGTCGGGAAGGCATTGGCCTTTGAGACCACGCCGCCCCTGACGCTTTCAACGAGGCGTGACGTCGAAGCCGAAATACTTCATTGAGAGCTTTTCGATCGTTCCATCCGCCTTCGCTTCGGTAATGGCCTTGTCAAACATGGACTTCAGCTCCGGATCACTCTTGCGGAGGCCGACCGAGCTGCCGCGCCCGAGCATGCCACCCTGGAACCGCGGCCCCACAAGCGTCATCTCCTCATTGCCGACCTTGGCGGCAGCTCCGGACAGATACGCAGTCGACGCCATGATCGCATCGATGCGCCCGGCCGTGAGGTCGAGGTCATGCTGCTCAGTGGTCTTGTATTCCCGGATCTCGGCAGTCCCCTTCAAGTATTTATCGAGGAAATTCGCCGCAATCGAGGATCCCTGAACGCCGATTGTCTTGCCTTTCAGGATCGGCTTGAGTTCTTCCACCGCGGCGGCAGCACCGGCCTCATTGGTTGCCAACGAAAAGATCTTGCCGTTCAGGGGCATGGTTGCAAGTGGACTCGACTTGAGAACGGCAAAGGTCTGACCGGTGGTGCCATAGGGCTGAGTGAAGGCCATGACCTCTTCGCGTTTGGCGGTCGCCGACATGCCGGCCATGATAGCATCGAACTTTCCGGCGTTCAGCGCCGGAATGATGCCATCGAAGGACTGGGCCTCGATCGTGCATTCGACTTTCATACGCCTGCACAGATCCTGGTAAAGCTCGATCTCAAACCCATCGAGCGATCCATCGGGCTTCGTGAAATTCCAAGGCGCGAAGGCCCCCTCCGTAGCGATCCGAACCTTCGTCCAGGTCTTGTCCTGCGCCATCGCATCTGTCCCGAGGACAATCGTCGCGCCGGTGAGCGCGAACGCCAAAATCTTGCCGATGATCTTCATGGTCTTTCCTTTGTTAACAGTAGGGATGCGGACTGTGCTGGAACGAACGGACTGGGGCTGGGAGCAGCCACGATCAATCATGCCGAGGTTTCAGCCTCCATTGCGCCGACAGGCGGATTCACGTCATCCGGAATCGGGTTCACGAAGGGCGTACCAGCCAGTCGCTCACGCAGGTCAGCCTTTGCCGCGGCGATCAGCGATGGGGTGAGGAAGAGATCGACCGCCGTTCCGGCCATGACCTTGGCCGCATGTTCCATTCCCTTATGGGCCGCAGGCGCTTTTCCTTGCGCCACGAGCTGCCAGGAGTGGCCAGGCGTCCCTATGGCGTAAGTGGCGCCGCGCATTTGAACAGTCGGAACCACCCAGCTGACAGTTCCAACATCAGTTGATCCTACCAACGTTCCATCACCGCTGCCGGGTGGGAAGATCGTGTCGCAGAGAGGAGCTCCCATGCGGGGCTTTAGTCCAAAGCGCGCAAAGGAGGATTTGATGTCTTCATCGGTCAGCGTTTTTTGAATCTCGGCCGCGAAGGCATTGTCCTGCTCGTCGAAGACGGGCGGCCCGAGACGCTCCAGATTCTGGTGCATCAGCTGCTCGAGCGGCGTATTACCGACGAGATTAGCATCGCCGCTGACGATCTCGCTGCAGACCGTCGTCTCAGTCATGAGTGCCGCGCCTTCAGCAATCTTCTTCACCCGGCGAAGCAATCCCTGCATCTCCGGCAGTTCACGGGCACGAATCAGATAACGCACCGTCGCGTTGGCCTGCACGACGTTCGGCGCCGAACCTCCGGTGTCTGTGATGGCATAATGGATGCGCGCCGTGCTCGGCATATGCTCGCGCATGTAGTTCACGCCAACGTTCATAAGTTCCACGGCATCAAGTGCGCTTCGCCCGAGATGTGGCGACGCTGCCGCATGGGAGGCTCGTCCGCTGAAGTGAAAATTGATCTCGTTGCAGGCCAGCGAAATCGGGTTGTTCACACCTGCAAAGGGTGCCGGGTGCCAGGAGATGGCGATGTCAACGTCGTCAAATACTCCTGCCCGCACCATGAAGCCCTTAGCGGACCCACCTTCCTCGGCCGGGCAGCCGTAATAGCGAATGCGCCCCTTCAGGCCGTTCGCCTCCAGATAATCCTTCACAGCCGTAGCAGCCATCAACGAACCACTTCCGAGCAGGTTGTGCCCGCACCCATGTCCGTTGCCGCCCTCACTAACGGGCTTCTGCTCCGCTAAGCCTGCGACTTGGCTGAGGCCCGGCAGAGCATCATACTCGCCCAGAATAGCGATGACGGGCCCACCTTCGCCCGCCTCGCCCATGACGGCCGTCGGGATACCGGCGATGTTCCGGGTGGTCCGAAATCCCTGCTGTTCAAGAACGGCGATGTGCTCGGCACAGGAACGACGCTCTTCAAAGTTGAGTTCGGGCATGTCCCATATGCGATCGCTAAGTTCGAAAAAGGTATCTCGTTTAGCTTCGATGAGGTCCCAAACCTCGGAGACGTTCTTGCCAGGCACGGGCGGACCTCTTCTCTGAGCACTCCGCCTGAAGCAGTAGCTGACATATCAGCTCTGCCAGACAGATATTCGCCAAAATTGGTACCAATATCATGCATGGCTTTTGTCTCTGCGCAAGGAAGGTCAAGCGAACAATTTTGCAGTAGCTGGACTTTCTGCCTAAAGAAGAAGCAGCGCCTCTCAAAAATATGTAACTGACTTGCAACAACCTGAACGGATGCACCTTTGAAGACGGAATGGATGAGCGTGGCCGACCTGATCGCGCGCGATGTCCGAGCTGGCACCTTCGCCCCCGGGTCGTGGCTGAAGCAGATCGATCTGGAACACCGTTACAGATGCGGGCGATCCGATATTCGGCGTGCTCTCGATTATCTTGCTCAGAAGCGATTGGTGCAGCACGTCCCCAATCGCGGGTACCATGTTGTTCTACCGGACAGCGACCAGACCGCCCATATTCTCGAGCTCCGCATAATTCTTGAAACGGCCGCTGTCGACAGTATCGTGGCCAACGCGACCCCTGATGCCATCATGCGGATCGATGCGCAGGCGTGTAGATTCGACGAAATGATCCTGAACGGAACAATCCTGGATCAATATGAAGCAAATCTTGCTTTTCATCGCGACTTGCTCAGCCTGTGCTCCAACCCCGAGCTATTCAGTCTCGTAACTGACCTCCGCAGCCGGACGTCCTCGGCCTTGGCTGGGCAATGGAGCACGCGGGCACGCGTTGAGCAATCAAGTCGAGAGCATCATGAAATGATCAAAGCGCTCGAAGCACGGGATGTGCAGCAGCTCAAAGACATCATCACGCGGCATATCCTCCAGCCGAAGGACCGATGAAGAGGCAGAGTGAGCTGGGCATCATATGCCCTCAACGACGGGTCGGATAGCTTCACCCTCAACAAACGCCTCCAACACTGCCCCAAGCTTCCCGACATCCCTTAAATAGGGAAAGGTATTGTGTCCCGTTTCCAGTTCGATGGTTCTGGTATGCGGAAACTCGCCCAGTCGGCGCGCGACGCGCATGTCAAATGCATTCTGGTTGCCAACCACGACCGTGATCATGCTCTTGGAATTTGAGGACAGGACGGGAGTTAAATCTCCACATTCGATCAGCTTGCCCTCTAAATGGCGAATACTCAAACTGTCTGGAGTGTTCAGGATGAACTCCGGCGCAGAGGCCAAGATGCGGTCGGCCCCGATGCTGACTCCAATGCCCAATGCGGGGAAGCCTCCCATCGAGTGTCCAAGGCACAGGATTTCGTGGTCGACGAAACTCGATTTCACATTCTGGAGGAACGCAAGAAGTCCCGAATAGGAAGAGGCGACTCCTGGGACGCCTGTCTGGTACCAATCGTTCAAACCCGGATTCAAGAAGAGCTTCTTACAATCGACATTGCGCAGGAAACTAGAATGTGACCGCGTTCCGAGCTTCTGGTTGATATAAGCAAAAACGATCAGCAGCTTCTTTCGATCAGAATCCTGCTCAAAAATGAGATGGTCCGAATTCTGAATGCGGATTGTTTGAGTTCCAATCGGTTCTTGCAACGTCACATGATCACCTTTCTCCAACACTTTGCCTGTCGCCGTCGCTCATCCGTTTCTCCAAGCAGAGCTGCGCCCTCAGCCACTCATCGTCGGCCGAAGTGTCCTTCAATGAGTTACCGGAACGCCACGCATCGAGCCGGGTGGACGCCCACTCTGCCAAAGAGCTGCGCATAGCTTCCAGATCGCTTCATGGTGAGAGCACGAATGCAAGGAACTCGGTTCAGTCATCCGAGCCCATATCGCGATAACGAACCGCGTTGCTCCATGTCTGCTCGATGCGTTTCAGCGTCCTGAATGTGGTTTCCAGATCACGCATCTCCGCCTCGTTGCGCGCCACAAGCTGCTGATAGGCTTTGTCGTTCCGCCTGATCAGATCGCACAATGCTCGCCCTTTTTCCGACAAGCGGATGCGAGCGGACCGGCGATCCCGCTCCGATGCTGTGCGAATGACGTATTCGGCTTCGACGAGCCGCTTCAGACTGTAGGACGCGTTCGAACCAAGATAATAGCCACGCTCGATCAAGTCGCGAACCGACAACTCGTTCGATCCGATGGTGAACAGCATCATCACCTGGGACGGACTCAGGTCGTCGATGCCGGCTTCGATCAGATCGGCACGCACGAGGTCGAGCGAACGCCTATGCAATCTCTCGATGACCCTCACGATCTCGATATGGGTGATACCCGTTGGCTCTGCCTGAGGAGCCTGAGGACCTTCCGTGCGGCTCACTGGCTCACCGCTCCTCCGGTGCAGAGTATGCAGCGTTGTCGGAAATTTGGACTCCGCTTCATCGTGAGCGACAATCCAAGGCAAGGAATTTGATATATTTTGCACATTATACCCCGTTATCCATTAATTAAATTAGTTCGAAATTCGAACTAATTTAATATTTCTCCTGGCATTGGCAGCATATCCAAGAAATAAGCTGGATAAACTGCTAGCCCGTATTGTCGTTTCCTCGGCCTTAGCTTTTTTATTGTTAGGCGAATCATACTTTATGGGTAGACGTTCTGCCATCGGTGATTCATAAATTCCCTCGAATAACTTTTAGGCAAAATTGAGATCTGCCGCATCATTGCCTCTTTTGGAGTCACTTCTGCATGACGAAAATGGCCCATCCAGAAGCCGCCGATACCCTCCACCAAGGGCGCAGAGCATTTGCAAGCGGCATCGCCTATGCGGGCGCCCTGAGTGCGATCATCAACGTGCTTCAGCTGACGGTTCCTCTGTTCATGCTGCAAGTCCATGACCGTGTCGTGAACAGTCAAAGCACGGACACGCTGGTCATGCTGATTGTCGTTTCCGTCATAGGCCTAGCCATCTACTGCATCCTCGATTATGTGCGTGCCCTCACCTATCAGGTCATGGCGAGCAAGCTGATCAGAAAGCTGAACCTTCCCGTCCTGGAGGCCGCCATATCTGCGTCCGTGACGAAGGGCATCTCCAAGTCCAGTCAAGCGATCCGTGACCTCAACGACATCCGGTCATTCATCGTTGGGAACGCCATCAGTGTCCCGCTGGAGGCATTTTGGGCGCCAATCTTCCTTGCCGTCCTGTTTGCTCTCCATTGGCTTTATGGCCTGGTGGCATTGACTTCGGCGGTTATCATCATCTCTCTCAGCCTTTTGTCCGATTTCCTGACGCGCAGAGCCATGAAGCGCGCCAATGAGTCCTCCATGCAGAACATCAGTGAAATCGGCGGCACCCTCCGTCATGCCGAGGCGGTCGAAGCCATGGGAATGCTTCCAGCCCTCTCGGAGCGTTGGCGGCAATCCCAATTGCACACGCAGGACCTTCTCGATGTGGTGACACGCCGGAGCCGCGCCATGGCATCGTTCACTCGGACCTGCCGCTATGTCATGCAGATCGCGGTTCTATCGGTCGGCGCAATCCTGGTCATCCAACAGGAAGTCAGCCCAGGGTCGATGGTGGCCTCAAGCATTATCATGGGTCGCATGCTTCTGCCCTTCGACTCGATGGTCGATGGCTGGCGGCAATGGGTGCTTGCCATTTCAGCCTGGAAGAATGTGAAAGAGCTTCTCGAGCATCGAGCCCCTAAGCGAGAATCCAAGCCGACGCCGCGCACCCAAGGCGAACTCACGGTCGACCGACTGGTCTATGCCCCTCCCGGTTCCGATGTACCTGTGCTCAAGGGGCTCTCGTTCAGCCTGTCGCCGGGCGAGGTGCTCGGTATCGTCGGTCCCTCGGCAGCTGGCAAGTCCACGCTTGCCCGCACGCTCATCGGGGTGATCAAGCCGACATCCGGCGGCGTCTATCTCGACGGCAACAACGTTTATCTCTGGGAACGTAGTTCATTCGGCGACATGGTAGGTTATTTGCCACAGAGCGTGTCGCTTCTTGACGGGACGATCCGGGACAACATCGCCCGGATGCGGGAAGCCGACCCCCGTATGGTGCTGGAAGCCGCCCGCCTCGCGGACGTTCATGAAATGATCGGCCGCCTACCTCTCGGGTACGATACCGTATTGGGGGATGGCGGCCATGCCCTCTCCGGCGGCCAGCGTCAGCGGATCGGGCTGGCGCGGGCAGTGTACGGCAGGCCGCGCTTGGTCGTCCTCGACGAACCAAACTCCAATCTCGACACCGACGGCGAACGCGCTCTCTTGCGGACCATCGAGGCCCTACGCGCGGATGGGTCGATCATCATCCTGATCGCACACCGGCCCTCCGTCATGCAGGCCGCCGACAAGCTCATGGTTCTGCAGGAGGGCAGGATCAGCCAATTCGGCCCACGAACTTCGGTCGTCAGCGCAATCACTCCCGGCGAGAAGCCGATTGCCGCAGTGAAAGGAAGCGCATGAAAAAGCGTTCGCAAACTATGGAGCAGACGACATCGCGCCCCGCGACATACATGGCCGTGGATATTGAACCGGCGAAAGACCGCTTCCGGGGTCGCGATCCTGGCGAGCCCTCCTATCGTGGACCGGTGATCGCAGGCTTGGCGACCATCTTCCTTGGTCTCGGCGGCCTCACCACCTGGGCCTTCTCAGCCCATCTCGACAGTGCTGCGATTGCGGCGGCCACTGTCGTCGTCGATTCCAAGCGCAAGACCATCAGCCATCTCGAAGGCGGGATTCTCAAAACGCTGCTTGCCCGCGAGGGAGAGATCGTGCAGGCCGGGCAGCCGCTCCTTCGTCTCGACGATACGCGGGCAAAGGCCGAGTTAGAGCAATTGCGCTCCAGGCGGATCGGCCTTGAGGCTCGGCTTGTGCGCCTTCGGGCCGAGCAGTCCGGGTTGGATGATCTCACCTTTCCCGAGAACCTGCTCCAAGCCGGAGGGCCGACGGCAGAGGAGATCCTGAAGGCTGAGCGGAAATTCTTCAAGGCCAGGCGTGAGATGTTCGATCGCCGCGTCGACATCCAGCGCAAGACTATCGAGCAGCAGGTGGCGGAAATCCAGGCCGTGAAGTCTCAGACCGACGCGAATACTCGACAATCGGAACTGCTCGACCGGGAGCTCAGGGCCATCGCAAGCCTCGTCGAGAAGGGCTATGCGCCGCGTCCGCGCCTTACGGAAATGCAGACGCGAGAAAGTCAGCTCCAGGGCGATGCCGGCGAACTGGCGTCCCGTAGGGCGAAGGCCGAACAAGCCAGGGCGGCGGCGGAACTGGAGATCCTTTCCCTCGGCAACGACTTTCAGCAGCAGGTCGCTTCGGACATCCAGACCGCGCAGCTCGAATTGGCTGATACAGTTGGACGAATAGACGCTGCCACCGATATTTTACGGCGTGTCGAGATCGTCTCCCCTGAGAGAGGCATCGTGACGAATATCCGCTCCCATACCCTGGGCAGCGTTATCGGCGCTGGGCAGCCCATCCTCGACATCGTTCCGGAAAATGAGCCATTGATCGTCGAGGCGAAAATCGGCCTACGTGATGTCGATTCTGTCCGCGTCGGCGCACCGGTTCAAATCCGGCTGACCGCCTATAACAGCCGCAGCACTCCGCCCCTCGCGGGAAAACTGACTTATCTTTCAGCCGACCAGCAGATGGACGAACGCAACAACTACGCCTACTTCGTCGCACGCGCTGAAATCGAACCGGGAAGTCTCAAGGCGAACTCTAAGACGACTCTCTACCCCGGGATGCCGGCCGAGGTTCTGATTATCAACAAGCCGAGACGCGCCATCGATTACCTGTTGGCCCCGATCACGGAGAGCTTCGACCGGGCCTTCCGGGAAGAGTAATCAGAAGGCATTCGGCACCGCCAATACTCGGCGCATTCCTGCCGCGAGGCGGCATCCGATCCCACCCGAACGATAGTTCGAATTTCGAATTAAAATACAACATATCAATATATATAATCAAATAACACACAAACAAAATTGAACCATGTCTAACTATAATTTCCCGTAACTCCAAACTTATACTTTGGCATTTACAACAACTACTTATTGTCTTACTTAATGCCTGCCGGGACACTCTCGACACAAGCACTTCCCGGAAATCTCCTCGCGCACAAAGCGCTTCATTTTGGCTCGAACACGCGACCGGGCGAATCGCAGCTTGCCCGGTGCTGACAATAAGGATGAGAGACATGGCGACTATTGGTGGTGGAGCCTCAAGCGATTCCTTGCATGGCACCTCCGGTGCAGACGTGATCTTCGGACATGGCGGCGATGACTTGATCCTCGGCGGTGGCGACAGTGACGCCATCTCCGGCGGCGACGGAGCCGATGTTCTCTTCGGCGGATCTGGAGACGATTGGATCTCTGGTGGCACCGATGATGACGTTCTGTTTGGCGGCGTTGGGGCTGATGTGCTTCAAGGCGATGCCGGAAGCGACATCCTGTTAGGCGGCAACAGCGACGATATTCTGCTCGGCGGCGCCGGAGACGATTATCTTCGGGGCGGCAACGGCAACGATATCCTGCGTGGCGGCGACGGGAGCGATGTTCTCGAAGGCGGCTCAGGCGACGACATCCTCCAGGGCGGCGCTGGTGACGACATTCTGCGCGGCGGATCCGGGAATGAGATCTTGGATGGCGGCGCTGGCGACGACATTCTCCACGGTGGCGCTGGCGGCGATACATTCGTCTTCAGTGGCGGCGGCGGCAATGATGTCGTTCTCGACTTCAAAGCCGGTCAGGACATCCTGCAGATCTCCAAAGGGATCAACGGAACAGACATTGCATCGGCAGACGATCTTGCCAGCCGTGTTCACCAGGTCGGCAGCAATACGATTGTCGATCTCGGAAATGGCGATACGATCACTCTCGTGAACGTGAATGCCGACGACATCAACAGCAACCCGAGCGATTATTTCTCGGTTCACTAATCCGCTTCTCTCCTGAAGAGCGGATGTCGCGGAGTCTTCTGCGGCATCCCATCAAACCAAATGGAGACAGGACGCGATGGCGAATCTTGCCATGCTCACATCACCGGCCGATGACTTTGCCTCCCTGAAGGTGGCATCTCTCGGGCGAGACGTTGTTCTGCTCACCTGGGACATGCCGCACATCGATCAGTGTTCACCTTCGAACCCTAGATGCGACGGCCAAGACATTTGGCCTTCCGCATCGCTTCGTCTCTCCTTGTCCGGCGGCGGAGAACGCCTCTTCTTGGTGTTCCGGCGCCCGGTCGGCGAAGCGGCAAATAAGGATCTGCGCCTCGAAACGCCTAGGCTTGGAACGATTGTCTCCATCGGTGACGATGCCGTGTTTTCCTCTGCCGACGCCGACAGCATGATCGGCGGACTTGACAGCCATGGTCGAGTAGCCCTCGCATCCGCGCTGTTCAACGTGTGGGGTGCGATGTTTCACCTCCGCCGGGAGAAGGCCTTCATCGATCTTCTCGGCGACCTTGTCTCCCAGATGGCTCCGACACCCGGACCGGCTGTCGCCATTGCGCAGGTTGCCGATGATTTTGTCCTGACGCGGACATCGGTCGTTGCGGGCTTCGGCAAGATCGACGCGATCTATACGTTCGGCAGGAACGGACCGACGCGTATCCTTGCCAGTCCTCACAGGATCCCAGATGGGAAGGCTGGGCGGGATGTCATCCATCTCCTGATTGATCGCGCGCGCATTCCTGCCGAGGATACTCTCCTGGTTCTGCTCGGCCCTGGAGGCCTATCCATCCGCCGCCTGCTCAGGCCGGAGGCCCGCCTTCCCTCCATCGAACGCTGGTTCCACGAGCGGGCGCATGCAGCGCCCGGCCTGCGTGAGCACGTGCTGAGGGAAATTGCCAAACGCTCGGCGGCGGGGTCCGCTTATGCGCTCGAGCTGCAGTTGCGGTTTCCTTTGCGCCCTCGCCGACTTTCGGGCAACCTCACTGCCCCATCGGCCGAGATCGTCTCCGCGCTGGCGACATCCGCAGGCACTCTGGTGACCGGTTGGTACCGTGATCCGGTGAACCTGTTCGCAGGCATCGAAGCCAGCGGACCTGAGATCGAACCTCTAGATCTGACGAAAGCCCTGTTCACCTTTCCCGTGGAAGTCGCAGGGCCGACGAAAGGATCCCGTCTTACGGCTACGGGCTTCGCTGTTCTAGCGCCCACCGGAAGGGGAGCGGAGCAGAACCTGCAACCACGCTTTCATCTTCGCCTGAAATCGGGCGCCCGTCATTCTCTCGTTCCACATCCTCAGCCTGCAGATCCCGCTCAGGCTCGCGCGACGGCTTTGCGGGCCATTCCGGCGCAGCACGTCGATCAGTCCATCCTCATGCAGGTTCTCCGACCGGCCATCGCCGATCTTCACGCACAGGTCGGCAACCAGATCGGGCGCCACACAATCCGAAGAATCGGCTTCTCTCACCGATGTCCGAAAGCGTCGATGATCATTCCGCTTTACCGGAATCTGGAGTTTCTTCGCTTCCAGATTGCCGCCTTCGCAACCGACCCATGGATTCGCGCAAATGCGGAGCTGGTATATGTGCTCGACTCTCCCGAACAGGCTCAGGAGGTCGAACATCTCCTGGGCGGCCTCCATCTTATTTATGGCCTTCCCGTTATTCTCGTGGTCATGGAGAGGAACGGCGGATATGCCCGCGCCAACAATGTGGGCGTGTCTGTTGCGCGAGGCGACGTTCTGGCGCTGGTCAACTCTGACATCATCCCGGTTTCTCCGGGATGGCTGGAAGCGATGGCGTCGCGGCTGAACGGTCGCCGCCGTATCGGCGCCGTCGGACCGAAGCTTTTGTTCGAGGACGGATCCATCCAGCACGCCGGCATGTACTTCTCGCAGGATCATCGTGGTTACTGGCTCAACCAGCATTTTCACAAGGGCATGCCGCGCGACTATGCTCCAGCCTGCGAGGAGCGCGTCGTCCCCGCCGTAACCGGCGCCTGCCTCGTCACTACGAGAGCATTGTTTGAATCCGTCGGGGGCTTCACGGAGGATTATGTGGTCGGAGATTACGAAGACAGCGATCTCTGCCTCAAAATCACCATGACGGAGCGCAAGATCGCATACGCCCCCGACATCGAGCTTTACCATCTCGAACGGAAGTCGATGTCTCTTAACTCCGAGTACATGCGCGGGATCGCCTGGCAGTACAATTGCGCTCTTCATACCGAGCGTTGGCGCGATGTCATGATTGCCGCAATGCAGACCGGACGCCCCCGCAAAATAAGGAATGCCGCCATATGAATGCGCAGTTCGATCTCACGAACACCTCGCGTGCACCGAAGCTCATTCCCGATGTGAACTTGAGCATCAAGAGCTTGATGGAAGAAATTGCGCTCAACGATTCTTTGCCGGCTCCGCCGCCTGAGAACGTCTTCGTGGGTGATGGTGATTACCGTGCGATCGGCGTCGAATATCTCGGCCACTTCATTCGGATCGGCGAGCTTCAGCCGTCCGAGTCAGTGCTTGACATCGGATGCGGCATCGGGCGAATGGCCGTTCCGCTGACGCAATACCTCGATCCCGAGACAGCTCTCTATGAGGGCATCGATCCCGTCAATGCGGGAATCGAGTGGTGCGTGCAGAATATCACGGCATCCTACCCGCACTTCCGATTCTGCCGCGTGGATGTCGCTCATGAATTATACAACCCAGGCGGGGCAATCGCTGGACATGAGATCGTCCTGCCGTTCTCCGAAGCGAAGTTCGACTTCGTCACGATGGTGTCCGTTGCAACTCATCTCCCGGAAGAGGAGATTTCCGCTTACGCGCGTGAGGTCATGCGCCTGCTGAGACCCGGCGGACGCCTGTTCCTGACCGCCTTCGTGGTCGCCGCAGGAGACCCGGACAGGCCGACGGCCCGTCCGCGATTCACCCGTGGGGAGACACCCGGCACATGGTACGGCGATCCTTTGGCGCCACTCGGGGCCATCGGCTTCGATGCGGGAATCATTGAGAACATTCTCACGAAGGCCGGCCTTCAGATCCGCCGCCTGAGCCTCGGCCATTGGCGTGGTAGGGTGAGCGATCACTATCAGGATGTCATCATCGCCGTGAAGCCGGAGTAGATCACGTGACAACACGCGTTCTGGTCGTTGCCCACAATCATCCGGATTTTCATCCCGGCGGGACGGAAATCCTCGCTCATGATCTCTTCCGTGAGTACCGCTCGCTTCCTGACGTCGAAGCGCTGTTCCTGGCGGCCACGAACAATCTCCATCGTGGCCAAAGGCCGGGAACGAGCTTCCAGTCGCCTGGAGGGGCTCCGGACGAAGTCGTCATGTGGTGCGGGCATTTCGACCAGTTCAATTTAAGCCAGGTCGATGCATACGGCGTCGTGCCTCATCTCGTCAGCCTGCTTGAGGACTTCCGTCCTGACATCGTTCACATCCATCATGTTCTGCTCATGGGTGTGGAGTTCATCGCGCTGGTGCGCCGAATTCTCCCAAACGCTCGCATCGTCATGACGCTCCACGACTACTATCCGATCTGCGCCCATGACGGGCTGATGATGCGAACCACAGGGAAGGAACGATGCGACCATGCGACGCCCAATCGCTGCAACGGGTGTTTCCCGAATGTCCCGGCGGATCGGTTTCTTCTACGCGAGCTGTATATTCGGACTCATCTCGACCAGGTTCACAGGTTCGTTGCTCCCAGCCGCTTCCTCAAAGAGCGCTTTGTGAGTTGGGGACTACCGTCCGGCTTGATCGAGGTCATTCCGAACGGTCGGCCCGCCGTCGTTCCCTCCGCCCATCGGGCAGCTTCCTCGGGCAGGCGGTCCGTATTCGGGTATTTCGGCAACCTCAATCCCTGGAAGGGCATTTCCGTCCTCCTCAAGGCGGCACAGCGTCTCATCGCGGATGGCGTCGGCGATTTTGAGCTCCGCCTGCATGGTGGCGCTCCTTTTCAGGCCAAAGAGTTCGTCACGACGGTCGATAACCTTCTTAACGCGACAGAGCCTCAGGTTCTGAGGCTCGGGCCTTATGGACGTGAGGACATTCCTGACCTCATGGCTTCCGTCGACTGGGTGGTGGTGCCGTCGGTCTGGTGGGAGAACGCTCCTCTGGTGATCCAGGAGGCGTTCGCCCATCGACGCCCCGTCATCACGAGCAGCATTGGGGGAATGGCGGAAGCCGTCAGAGATGGGATCGACGGTCTGCATGTCCGTCCCGACGACCCATCCCTGCTCGCGCGCACCATGCAGCAGGCCATAGAGACACCAGGTCTTTGGGAGACACTGGTGGCGGGGATCAACCAGCCGGCCGACATGGCGGTCGTCGCGGAACGCCACCTCACTCTCTATCGCAGCCTCCTCAAAGGTGCCGATATCATCGAACTGAAGGCGAACGCCGCATGAGCACAGCACAGTCAAGAGACGCAGTGGCCGTTCCAGTGGCTTCACAGCTCCAGGGCCGCGTCGATGCCATCGAAGGACGGCGCCTCTACGGGTGGGTCTGGAATCGCACTCACCCGACGGAGCGTCTCCTCATTCGGATCACGCTGAATGGCGGGAGTATCGCGTCGGCCACGGCCGACATGCCCCGCGTCGATCTGCGCCGCAACGGGATCGGCGACGGCGGACACGCCTTCGAAGTCGAGTTGCCAGACAGCGTCGGTCAGGACACGGCCGGCCTCGCTGTGGTGGCGATCGCGCCCTCGACCGGCGAGGAACTCGTCCTGCAGGCTCCGAGCCAGCACGAGCGCGCTGCCGAGGCTGCGATCAACGCGCCGCTGAGCCGCGTGTTCGACCGCCTCGACCTTCTGATTGAAGCGCAAAGGCGGTCTCAGGTTCTGCAGCGCGAGGCTGTCGAGAGTCTTCGGGGGACTTCGGCTCAGATCAGCGAGATCGTCGGCGAAGAGAACGGCATCGCGGCCGCTCTCGACGCTGTCCGGGCCAATCAATCCGACCTCGCCAAGAAGATATCAGACATCGAAGTCTTCCATATGCGCTTCGACCGGGTGCTGGCTGATTTCGGAAAGCAGATCGATGACCTCGGATCGTCCGTCGACCGCCCGATGAAGAGGGCCGTCACTCTCCTGATGGCGTTCGGGGGAATTTCCGCCGTAAGTGCCATCGCGGCGCTTGTCGTCCTTCTGCGTCATCCTCCTTGGTAGTGCCCCCCAAGTCACGAGCGAAAACGCATAGCGAACAGAATTTCAGGTCTCCCATGCATTACAATACGCAACCGCTAGATATGCGCGACTTGCCTCTGGACGGCGAGAGCGCACTCGTCACCCCGATCGGCGACGATCTTGCGCTGATTGCCGGCGTGGCCGACGCTATGACCGATCAGGTCGAAACGTTGCTCAACGGTGATCCTTCGATGTCCATGAAGGCTGATACCGTCAGCTGGGACCGCAGGGATGCGCCCGCGGATGCTGCGATTGGTTTCGTCTCAATTGTGCCGATCCGCCTCGCTGCCAAGGTTCGCCTGCGCTCGGTGGTGATGCGGCGCAGAGGACCGCCAATCCGCTACACTCTGATCAAGCCGGCGGTTCCACTTGGCACACTGATCTCTATCATCGCCGCTGACGCGGGTGATCGGTCGTCGATCGTCATCGACCGCATTATTCACGCGCTGATCGGCGGGAAATCCAGCCAGAAGCGGCTAGAGGCAGCCATATCGGTCCTCGGCGCCGCGGGCGCGACGGATGGATGGATCGAGGTCATCGGTTCGATTGATACGGGCCAAATCTTCCTTCAGGGTTGGGCCACCGATCTGCCTTGCGACAGGGTGCGGGTCCTTGCGGCCCACGAGGGACTGATGGCCGGCGACTTCAAATCGGCATCCGTCATCCGCAACGACCTGGGGGAGAAAGGCAAAGGCTTCGTGGGCCTGCTCGACACGGGAGCATCCGCGATTGACCCGGGCAAGCTCAAGAAGCTGTTCTTTCGCGGGCGTGACGGGTGGCGGAGTCTCGAGATCTATGATCGGCGCGTTCTCCTCTCCCCGACGGATGTGCCCGCTCACATCCGGGACGGTCTGGTCCACGCGAATGCAAATCCGGACACTATGCTGACCCTTCGGCGGGCCGGAGAACGCTTCGACGGGCGCGATACCGTGTCGGACCTCAAGCTGCCGGTTCGCATCGGCATGGACATGGCGGCCGAGATTCCAGGCGGTGGGATGCTGGTGGCCGGCTGGATGCTCGATCCGGAAGGCCACGTGGATTCCCTCACCCTGCGAGCCGGCGCAATCCAGCAGCGGATCGACGAGACCTGGACCCGCCTTCCTCGCTCCGATGTCTCATCGGCGTTCCAGCACAACGGCCTCTTCGCCGGACGTCTCGACCCGGCCCGCAACGATCACGGCTTCTTGGCCTTCGTCCCCGGTCCTCCCTCAGCCACCGATGGACCGGCCTATTTCGAGATGGCCGTCGGCGACACCGTCGCGTTCTATCCTCTCATGCCCCTTCGCGGCATGTCCCGCCGATCCCTCGAACGGCTCATCTCACCCCTCGACCCGAGGACGGCAACGGCCGGAGCCGCCATTGAGCGCCATATCGGCCCCATGATGCAGGCAATGGCCGCACCCGCGCCGACCGTCATCGAAATTCGCGACTTCGATTTCAACGATTCAGAGACCGGCCGGACCCTGGTGATCGGAGCCGGAATCGATGTCGAGGAGGCGGCCGTAACCTTATCGCTGCTCGCGCTCGATGCGGAAACGAAGGAAATGCCGATCATCGTCGCCGCGCCCCTGGAAGCTTTCGACAGCATAGCTCCGGAAGCGGAACGGCTCTCGCGCTTCTATGGGATCAAGATCAGGGTGATCGGCGCAACGGGCGTGCAGGATGCCTGCGACGCGTTCGAGTCCGCTATTCAGGCAACGAAGGCGGATACGCTGATCTTCCTCGCCGCTGGCGTCCTGCCGCGCCAAGCTGGATGGATCTCGTCGCTGGAACGGGCCTATCGCAAACGCGGGGGCAAGGCGCTGATCAGCCCCACGATCCTCTATGAAGACAATTCCATCCGCTTCGCGGGAACCTGGCTAGACCAGGAGGAGCAGAAGCTCGTCGACCGCTATATCGGATACCCGCGCGATGTCGTGCGCGGATCGCAACCGACGGAAGTCATCGCCGGATCGCTCTCGTGCTGCATCGTCTCGCGCGAATCCATCGCGTCAGTCGGCGGCTTTACGCGCTCCTATCTGAGTTCCGGTGAGAAGGGGCGCGACCTCTGCCTCAAGATGAGGCTCGGCGGGACGCCCGCAGTCTGGCTCCCAGATGTCGAGATGATTTCGGCTGACAATGATGTCGGCCCCTCGGCTTTTCCGGCGCACCGCTTGGCTCAGAAAATCGACCGCTGGAGCTTTGACCGAAAATGGTCGCTCCTCATCAACAATATGAGGTAGTGAAAGCATGTCCAATCCCTCTCCCCGCGTACTTATCGTCTCGCACGGTCATCCGAGCTTCTCCCTCGGAGGCGCCGAGATTGCCGCGTACAATCTGCACAAAGGCCTCAACCGGATCGGCAACGTCGAATCCCGTTTCCTCGCCCGCGTCGGGCACCCGGTCGCGCGTCACAGCCGAACGGCCCTGATGAGCCTCCGGCAGACTGAAGGCGAGTTTCTCTATCACGCCGACGAGTACGATCATTTTCTTATTTCAAACCGGAATACGGAGGAGATCGAGCGCGACTTCCTCCGTGTCCTGAAGGACTTGAAACCGGACGTCGTTCACTTCCATCACTTCATCGGCCTGGGTCTCGAGATGATCTATGCCGTTCGCCGGGCACGTCCGGATTGCGTGATTGTCATCACATTCCATGAATTCCTGTCGATCTGCAGCCATCACGGGCAGATGGTGAAGACCGGAGGGACGAAACTCTGCCACAGGGCCTCGCCGTCCGATTGCAATGCCTGCTTTCCGGAAGTTTCGCCGGCGCGGTTCCTGCGTCGCGAGCATTTCATCCGCGGGCTTCTCGACGTGGCCGACTTCTTCGTGTCACCCAGCCAATTTCTCGTCGACCGATATGTGGACTGGGGACTTGATCGCTCGCGCTTCATCGTCATCGAGAACGGACTGGACATTGCCGAAACCGCGCCGCCGCGAAGCCTGCCCCAACTGGGAAGCCGGCGCTCCCGGTTCGGCTATTTCGGCCAGATCACACAATTCAAGGGCGTTGATGTGCTGCTCGACGCAGTCACGTGCATTCCGGACGCCGTCTGGGGCGACGATGCCCAGCTGATGATCTTCGGTGGGAACCTGGAGCGACAGCCGGAAGCATTTCAGGAGAAGATCAGAAAGCTGGTGGAGCGCGCCGGATCCCGGGTCCGGTTCTACGGGGCCTACCAGAACAGCGAGATGCCGCGCCTTATGCGCTCGATCGACTGGACCATCATTCCCTCGATCTGGTGGGAGAACTCGCCCATCGTGATCCAGGAATCCTTCCATCACGGACGCCCCATGATCTGCAGCAATATCGGCGGCATGGCCGAGAAGATCGTCGACGGCGTTAATGGGCTGCACTTTCGCGTTGGTTCATCACAAGATCTCGTCGACCGAATGACCGAGGCGCTGACGAACCCGAAGCTTTGGAACGACCTGCGCGCGGGCATCGGGCAGCCGATCAACTACGAAGAATGCGCCCGGATTCATCTCGATCTTTATCAGGAACTTGCCGCGAAAAAGACGACAAGCTCGTCAGCAGTCGCGCTGACGGCTTAGTCTCTTACTGGCGAAACTATTTGGAGGCACAATCATGAAGCGCATTCTCGTCATCAGTCCTTCGGGCGAAGTCTACAACCACGACAATGTCCGCTGGTACCGACACAAGGATATTCAGCGCAGCATCAATCATTATCACAACATCGGGGACGCTTTCGTCTTCGACTCCTCGCTGAAGCTTCTGAACTACGACAAGCTTGATGCCCTCGAGATTGCCAATCCGGACCTGACCCAGATCGACCGGATCAATGCCGAGTACGATTATGTGTTCCTGCGAGGCTCGAACTATGTTCACAAGGACATGGTCTGGGACCAGGCGGTCGACGTTCTCAAGAGACTCAAAATACCTGTTATCGCCTGGGGTATCGGTGCCCAGGCGCCGGTCAAGGGTAAGATCGAGTTGTCGGAGGAAACAAAGACCGTCCTTCGCGTGATGGCCGATTCCACCACCTCCATCGGCGTGCGCGGCGCCTACTCGGCGCAGGTCCTCTGGGATCTCGGGATCAAGAACATCCGCATCGTCGGCTGCCCAACTGCATTCCGCCGGAACAATCCCGACTTGAACATCCGGCTGCCGCCTCTAGAGAAAATCCGGACGGCGGGCATCACGGTTCGTCGCGAGGTGTCGTCCACCTATGCTCGCGACATCCAGCAGTACCTGACGTTCCATCGCGACCTCGTGAAAAGCTTAGCGGACCGATTCGATGTGGTGTTGATGGCGCAGGGCGAAGTCGAGGAGAAGAAGATCGTTCTCGGCACGGCGGAGCAGCGGGAAGAGGCGATCAAGGCTCTGCGGGCTGACAAGCAGGTCAACGACTGGTATCTCGACGAAACTATGGAGAAGCTCCATAGGGAGAGGCTGTTCTATTCCGACGTAGTTGCGGATTATGAGAATCTCGTCCAGCAGAAGGATCTAGTCCTCGGATACCGGCTCCATGGCAACTTGATGGCGCTCGCGAACGGCGTGCCGTCGATCTACTTCACCTATGACAGCCGTACGGTCGAATTCGCCGAGACCTATCAGATCCCGAGCTTCGACGTCTTCTCGGGCAAGGAGTTCAAGCTCGAGGATTACTGGGATCAGTCGCTCTTCGACAGATTCAACCGAGCCTATCATCACACTTACCGCGAGATGCATCAGTTCCTGGTCGAGAACGGCGCGGATACGAAGATGCATCCTGTGATGCGGCAGGGTGAGTTCAGGCAGCTGCAAGCTGCCTGATAGTCCCATCGGGGTACCGGTCGTATTCTGGCATCCCTACAACTTCTCTCCACGTCACGCAAGAAACGAGGGGCAGTCATGGCTGTGTTGGTAACGGGCGGCGCAGGTTATATCGGAAGCCATATGGTTCTGGCATTAGCCGATGCCGGAAGGGATGTGGTCGTCCTGGACGATCTCAGCACCGGATTCGACTGGATGGTCCACCCAGCCGCGATCTTCATCAAGGGCGACGTGGGTGACGAGACTCTCGTTTCGCAGATCATTCGCAAGCATTCCATCAAGGTGATCGCTCATTTCGCGGGCTCGATCGTCGTTCCGGAATCCGTCACCGACCCGCTGAAATACTACATGAACAACACGGTCAGGTCGCGGTCGCTCATCAGCGCGGCGGTACAGAGCGGGGTCGAGCAGTTCCTCTTCTCCTCGACCGCCGCCGTCTATGGCGATGCCAGGGAGTGCTCAATTTCCGAGGGTGCGCCGCTCAACCCCGTCTCGCCCTATGGCACATCGAAGCTCATGACCGAGATGATGCTGAGGGACGTGACACGTGCACATCCTATGCGTTTCGTGGCCCTCCGGTATTTCAATGTCGCGGGCGCCGATCCTCGGGGCCGCAGCGGGCAAAGCACACGCCAGGCAACCCATCTCATCAAAGTCGCGACCCAAGCGGCTCTCGGCGAGAGATCCCACCTCGACATCTTCGGCACCGACTATCCCACGCCTGACGGCACATGCCTACGTGACTACATTCACGTATCGGACCTAGCCCACGCTCACATGCTCGCACTCGATTATCTCGATGCAGGCGGCAATAGCACCGTGTTCAACTGCGGCTACGGCCGTGGATACTCAGTGCGCGAAGTCGTCGAGGCCGCGAAGCAGGTCTCCGGCGTCGATTTCCCGGTGAACCTTTCTTCGCGACGCGCCGGCGATCCCGCCACCCTGATCGCAAGCGCCGAGCGGATCCGCGAGACCCTGGGTTGGTCTCCGAAGCTCAACGATCTTGAGGCGATCATCCGCCACGCCTTGGCGTGGGAGAACAGCCTGAAGCTGCGCAGAGCGGAAGCCGCTTAGCAGAGTCCCCCCTGCCCATGCGCCTCCGAATTCCGGCTCGGACCTGCCCCAACATATGCGGTTAACCGGCCTTACTCCGGCAAACACCCGATTCCAGGATGGATTCCATATGCTCGACGTGATGACTGCAGACAAGCCTCTTGATCAACCTGCATCCAGGCCAAAGGCTCCTGCCAAACCTCTACGGGTCGCGATCCTGTGGAAGTATCCGTCCCTGGGACTCTACTCGAACGCTGCGTTCGAGGATCTCTACAATGGGATTGGTCATAACAACGGCAATCTGGCTTTCGTCTATGCCATCGCCAGCCACATTTCCAATCCGATCAAGTTCTTCAGCTGGAGCGCTTCGGCCGAGAATCTGAAAGAGAATGCCGACATCATCGTCATTCCATGCGCCAATCAATTGGGGCGCCATACAAATTATGGCAACATGGCGGACAACCTGGAGAAAGCGGGCCTGCCGATTGTCGCTATTGGGCTTGGTGCTCAAGCTGACAGCTACGATCAGGACATCCAGCTCACTGATGGGACCCGTCGGTGGGCCCAAGTCATCGCGCGCTCCAATCCGTCCTCGGCCGGCTCAAACATCTATACTCGCGGCGCGTTCACCACGTCGCAACTCGACAAGCTGGGCATCCGTGGCTCGATTGCGGGCGGCTGCCCTTCCTATTTCACGAACCCAAATCCGGGTCTCGGCCAGAAGATCCACAAGCAGTGGTCAGACCTCTCTCTGCCGCGCTCCCTCTCGATCGCTGCGGGGCATCAAGCTTGGCTGAAGACACGTGAGATCGAGCATCAGCTGATCGGCCTCATGATGGATCCCCTGTACCCGGGCCAATATGTGGTTCAATCGATGGGAGAGATGATCCGGGTCTCCCGGGAGATCTTCGACGAGATCGATCCGCATGCGCTGAAGGAGATCCACAACCATACCGTTCCGCATTATTCCTTCGACGAATTCAAAGCTTGGTGCCGAAACTACGTCCGCTCCTTCTATGACATTCCGGCTTGGATGGACACGTTGCGCCGGCATGACCTCACAGTCGGGTCCCGGTATCATGGTGTCGCCCTGGCTCTTCAGGCGGAGCGAATGGGCTTGACGGTGACGATCGATTCTCGAACTCGGGAGCTCTGCGAGAACACGGGCGTCCCGCATGTCGCCGCAGCCGACCTGACTGCGCCGCTCACCCGCTCCAGCCTGAAGAGGATGATTCGATTCGATCCGGATGCCTATGACCGGCATCGGAGTGAGGCAGCGTCGCGGTACCTGGACTTCCTCACAGAAAACAGTCTCCAGCCGGCATCCTTCCTGCAACGGATTGCAGCCGCTACCTGAGATGAAGACTTCATGATGAGGATGGGACTTTGGAACACCCTCGTGTGGCCTGTGCTTCTTCTACTGATGATGAGCAGGGCCGAAATCGCCAGCGAACCGCTTCGCTTCCGGATCTCTCCCGAGCCCGAGGTGGTCTATAGCTATGAGCGGCAGCGCTGCGACTGGCGCATGATCCCAGATTCGCCCGCCAGGGCCTACCGCCGACAAGACGGTTCCGTTGCCCTGATCGCAGCGCACTTCCGGAACAGGGTTCTGGAGGGCTCAAGTTTTGCCGATCTGCATCCCCGCTGTTCCGTCGTCTCTCAGGGTAAGGAATCGGCGGATCCCTCGGTCTTCGATGATCGCTTCTGGATCCAAAGCCTCATTCCTCTCGATGGTGGCCGTGTTCTCGGATTGGCGAGCCAGGAATTCTCTGGACTGCGCCATGACGGGCTTTGCGCAAAGGGGACCGGCAGGCCGGAATGCTGGTACCTTTCGCTCGTGGCCCTGGAGGCGAATGAGCGGGACTTCTCCTTCACGCTGCTGCCCCGCAACCGGCGCCTTATCGCCGGATCGAACAAGCGCTTTGACACCAGCACCAAGGCGGCGGGATTCCTCACGCTCTCAAATACCGTGTTCGATGGAGAGCACGCCTATTTCGTCGCCTGGACGGAAGACGCCGCAAAGCCGGATGGACGCGGGAACTGCCTGTTCCGCGCCCCGCGATCCAATCTCGTGGCCGCTTGGCAAGTGATGGGCGAAGGCCGCTTCGTTCCTCCCCCGAACCCTTACCCGGCCGACGGCCGGAACCCCGTTCAAGCCACATGCGACCGCCTCGGGAATGGTGACATCACCGGCAAAATCCGGTCCCTGATTCGACTAGAATCCAGGAAACTCTGGATGGTCGTGTGGTCCACACGGGTGAACGATATTGGGGGAATCTATTATGCAACCTCGCCAGACCTTCGGAACTGGTCGGCGGCCTTCCTGCTTGCCCCGTTCGAGCCGCCATGGGGTACTTCGGAGAAGAAAGCCTATTACGATTATCCCTCGATCATCGATCACGACAGCCCGTCGCCGGTTTTCCAGACGGTCGGGAGCACGTTCTACCTCTACATGACCCGCTTCAATTGGCAGTCGAAGCGCCCCACCATGAACAGGGACTTAGTCCGCTTCGAGGTTAGCCTGGACTGATAGGATCCAGTTTCGCCGGAAACTCCATCAGCGCGCAGAGCTGCGCCCCTCGGCAACTACGAAATCGAACAACGCGTCTGCGGGCTCGACGCCGAGGCCTAGCCCGGTCGGCACTGTGTAATGTCCTCGCGCGCAGCCCATGCCGCCCTTCGTAAAGGCGAGGTTCCGGTCGAAGACGGAATGCTGGTACTCATGATAGGGAACGCGCTGGAGAGCCGATGACGTGACAAGGCTCGCCGCCATGAAGATGCCAACGCTGATGGATGCATGCGGGATGGTGTTGATGTGGAAGGTCTGAGCCATCCGGCCGATCTGGATGAATTCAGTGATGCCGGTGTGGCCAATCTCCGGTTGGATGACGCCCATGCAACGAGCCTCAAGCCTCGGTCGATACTCATAGACGGTGCGCCATTCCTCTCCGAGAGCCAAGGGCACGCCAATGTTCCTCGCGACCTTGGTCTGCCCTTCGAGATCCTCTGGTTGACATGGGGCTTCGGCGAAGTAGAGGTTCGAAGCCTCAAGGCGCCGGATCAGGCGTATGGCTTCCGAACTCTCGAACTTCCAGTGTAGGTCGACCATCAGGTCAATGTCGGGTCCGACAGCCTCGCGTAATGCGAGCATCTCCTGAACGATCCCCTCATCGGACACGACCGCCGCAAACTTGATGCCACGATAGCCTTTGGCCACCCACTCCACGGCGAGATCACAGCGCTCCTGCAAGGTCGCTCTCGGAAGTCCTGAGACATAGGCCGGGATGGTGGAGTGCCGTCTCCCCCCGAGCAGAGTAGAGATGGAAACGCCCAGATTCTTTCCGGCGAGATCCCAAAGGGCAATATCGACCCCGGCAAGGGCATCCACATAGTAGCCCCCGAAGAATCCCCTCACCCGCATGAGGTCGTAAAGATCCTCGTGGATCACCACAGCGTCGCCCGGGTCGCGTCCAATGATGACGGGTCCAAGAATATCGTCGATGATCGCCTTCGTCGCCTCGGGTGCTACGATCCCATAGCATTCCCCCCACCCCACGTGTCCGCTTTCGCCGGTTACTTTGATGAGCAGGGTCATATCCGTCGACGGATAGATCGTACGATTGCCTTTGCGGATTAGGTAACCACGCTCGTTGACGCGCTCTCCATCCTTTAACGGCCCGAGATAGGGAACCTCGCGCGGAATCGATATGATGTAGGTCTCGACCTGGACAATGGCATCGACTGACTTGTTCATGATTGGTCAGACCGGACGATGATGCTTGTACGGAAGCGATGCTTCCTGAAGCAGGAGAGTGAGCTCGGCTCGATCGCCATCGTCGAGTTTTGGCCCTTTGGCGCGGACGAAGGTGTTGCGAACGACTCCACGCCGACGCAGAACTTCCTTGGTCATATGCATGCGGAAAATCGCCTGAAAAGTGAGAAGAGGTAGCGAGGCGGAGTACAGCCTCCGCGCGGTTGCGACATCGCCCTGGTGCCATGACCCGATCATCATGGCGTGGATGTCGGCGAACTCACAAGCGGGCATGGTGCCGGCTGCGCCGCGGGCCATCTCGTCCATGACATAGCGTCCGCCAGCCCCGCCGAATATTGCATCCACTGAACCGCCCACTGCGTTCTTAATCCGCGTGAGGTGTTGTCCGCAAGGTGGCGTTTCCTCCTTGATGTACCGTACCATGTCGACGGCAGACGCTACGGCCGCCACTTCCTCTGGCGTCAATCCGGCACCGATTGGCTTGGGCTGGTTTTGCAGCATAAGCGGGACGGTGGCATTCGCCGCTACCTGCTGAAAATACTCGGTCTGGGCTTCGATTGAGTTTCCGAGATGCCCCGGAGCCATCACCATCACGGCGGCAGCACCGATCTCCGCCGCATGGGCCACATGACGGGCGGCCACGGCGGGATCGGGATCACTGCCGCCGATGATGATGGGAACGCGCCCATTGATTTCTCTGGCGAGAAGATTGACTTGATTACGCCGCTCCTCCTCACTCAGAGTCTCCACTTCGCTGGCCACACCCGGATAGACGACTCCATCGACGGCGCTCTCAAGTGCAAAGCGGATGATCGACAGAAAGTCCGTTTCATCGATAGCGCCATTTGAACGGAAGGGAGTCGCAAGGACGGGGAAAGCACCTGAAAGCGGGGTCTTCATTTGACAGCTCCTGCCGTAACGCCCTGGATAAAGTATCGCTGGAGGAAAAGGAAAGCCGCCACGATGGGAGCCGACGCCAGTAAGGATGCTGCCATCGCGCCACCCCAATCAGAATTGACTTCGTTCAGATACGTGAGCAGCAGGCCGGGCCCGATGGTTCGCTTGTCGTCCGAGACGATAAGTGTCATCGAATAGAGAAGATCGTTCCATGACCACATGAACGAGTAGAGGAAGACTGTCACGATGGGCGGGATCGAGATCGGGACGACGATTGTGTGGAGGATGCGCAGATCACTGGCGCCGTCCGCCCGCGCAGCTTCGATCAATTCGTCGGGCACCTGCGAGAAATAGCTATAGAGCATATAGGTGGATACGGGCAGGGCAAAAACGATGTAACTCAGAATTAGACCAGGACGGGTGTCCAGGAGCCCAGCCTCGCTCATCAGTGGATAGATGCTGATGAGAAGCAGGCCGAACGGAAACATCTGCGCGGACAGCATGAAGAGCATTGCCGGCTGCCGCCCGGCAAAGCGATACTTTGCAACGCTGTAGCCCGCGTAAAGCGCCAGAAGCGTGTTGAGGGCCGCACTCGATCCCGAGGCGATCAGGCTGTTGAACAAATACATCGGCAGCTTGCCTGTCGTCAGCGCCGTCACGAAATGCGTCAAAGTCGGAGTCGTCGGAAACGGAGTCGGAACGACGCTGTAAAGCTCAGCGTTCGATTTCATAGAGGATATCACTAGCCAATAGAGCGGAAAGAACAGAAACAGGCCGATCAGCGCGAGCGTCAGGCTGAAGACCACCTTCGAGACGGTGCTGGAAAGATCAAACATGTCAGGCGCCTTTCACCAGCATACGCAGATACAGGAACGCGGGCGGCAGCAGAGTCGCCACCCACAGGACGCCGATTGCCGACGCCAAGCCGACATCCCATTGTTCAAAGGCGCGACGGTAGACTTCGACCGAGAGAACGGCGGTCGCGCGCACCGGTCCGCCCCCGGTCAAGGCATAGATCGTGTCGAATTGCTGCAGGTTCCCGATGACGCCGAGCACTACAACGACGATCAGCACCGGACGAAGGTGAGGAAGAACATGATCGCGTAGGATCGCCCAGTTATTGGCGCCATCGACTCGGGCGGCATCAACCTGCTCCCGATCCAGGTTCTGCAACCCCGCCAGAAAGAACGCCATGAAGAGCGGGATCGACAACCAGATCTTGGTGATAATCACGGCGACCATGGCTCCGGCTGAGGTGGAAAGCCAAGCCTGTGGCATCTCGATAAAGCCCATCTCCAGCAGAAACGCATTCAGCACCCCGTAGCGGCTGTTGAAGATCCAACCCCAGATGAAGGCACTCACCGTGCTCGGCAACACCCAGGGAAGGAGCGACATGGAGCGCAGGAACCCACGGCCGCGGAAGGGCTGGTTCAGAATAAGCGCCCATGCGAGTCCCAGGACGAGCGTCCCAGCGGTTGTGAAGAACACGTAAATGGCAGTCGTCAGGAAAGCCTGCCATACGTCTGGTGTTGCGGCGATCTTGGTGAAATTCCCCAGGCCGTCGAATCGAGGTGCGGGCGTCTCAAGCGTGTATTCGAAGAGTGAGAGCGCCAGCGCCTGGAGGAAGGGATAGAGGATGATGCCTCCAAAGGCGATCGCCGCCGGAAGGAGGAGCATCAGTCCAACTCGGCGCTGACCGGCCTTAAGACCGCCGCGGACGGCATGCGGTGACACCTGGGCAGGTGCAGGACTTGATGGGATCTCGGCGGCAAGGGTCATAGGATCATCGCGTGCAAAGAGATGCGTGTGAATCGCGACTGGCTGCCCTCAAAGGCAGCCAGCCATGCCGGTCAGTTCTGCTTGATGACATTCGCCATGGATGTCTCAAGTCGCTTCTGCATCGACTGGATCGAATCGTCGATGCTCTTCTGGCCCAGCAACGCGCCTTGCACCTCCTCGCCGATAATCTGCGTGAGTTCGGCAGCGTTCGGCCAAATACCGACTTCGTTACGGCGCGGGTTGCCTGCAGCCTTTGCCCAAGCCGTCAGGAACGCGTCGCCTGCTACCTTTGGATTGGCGCGTGCGGATTTCGTGACAGGAAGAGCGCTCTGTTCAAGCGGGAACTTGGATTGCGCCTCGTCGGACGTCAGATAGGTAATGAACTGGCTAGCCGCCGCATCGGCATTGGCCTTGCCGGTGGATGAGAACTGCACCAGCAGATGACCCCACTGAATCGAGGCGGGCTCCAGGCCGGCGATAGCGATCGGCGTCGCAAGAGGCAGGACGTTCGCATCGAAGGCCGACCCCTGGCCGGAGAAGCTGCGCAGGTGGGTCCTGGCCTGCGGTGCATCGAAGAGGAAGGCGGAGGCTCCCTGCGCCACAAGGCGACGAGCATCGGGTCGATCGATCTCGGGGGCGGCTAGACGATCTTTCATCAGCCCAACCATGAAGCCAAGCGCCTGCTTGCCGGCATCCGCGTTCCCGATCTTCACCTTTCCCTGTTCGTCGATGATTTCACCACCGAAGGTCCAGGTCCAGATCATGAAGTCGAGCAGGATCGAGCCGTTATTCTTGGTTGCCATCGTGTATGGCACCGAGTTCGGTACTTTGTCACGTACCGCCACCAGGGCGCTCCGGAACTCCTCGATAGTCGTCGGCGTCTTGCTGACGCCGGCCTTCTCCAGCACCGCCTTGTTGGCAATGAGGCCGATGGAACCGGAGATGAGCGGCAAAGCCAGTTGCTTCGAGCCGACCTGTCCCATGGCGAGAGCATCGGGAGCAAACATCGCAGCCAGCTTGTCCTTGCCATAGACCTCGTTCAGATCGACGAGACCAGCCACGTTGGCAAAGCTTGGCAGCCAGCGCTCGGACAGTTGAGCGACACTCGGCAGAGTTTTGGAACGCGCCCTCAAGAAGATGTTCTTCTGCATGTCGCCCCAGGCATAGCCCAGGGGCTCGACCGTGAGCTTGGTCTGAGCCTCGAAGCCCTTGAGCAATGCGTCAACGGATGGCTTGGCGGCCTCTTCCGCATAGCTGAAGCTCATGAAGCTGACATCGGCGGCCTTCGCGGCCTGACCCGATAGAGCGAGACTCGCTGCCAATATAGCGGCGGACGCAACCGGTGCGAATCGTTTCATCGTTCTTCCTCCCGATACGGAGCAAAGCCCCATATTTCTGCGCACGTGCTTTGACCGAGGATGGCCGTGCGCTAGACCACCCCTCCGTCGACGATGAACATCTGCGCCGTAACGAGACGCGAGTCGTCGGCGCCGAGCCAGAGCGCCATCCGGGCGATGTCCGGAGGCAAGAGATGTTCCTTTAGGCACTGTACTTCGAGGTATTCTGAAAACTTCCCCTGATAGATGCGCTTTGCCCGCTCGACCTGGCGCTCTGTCAGGACCCAGCCCGGTGCGATGGAATTGACTCGGATGTTGCGCTCGCCGAGCTCTCGCGCGAGCGATTTGGTCAAACCCATCACGGCAGATTTCGCTGTCGTATAAAAAATCAGGCCGGAGGCTCCTCGCATCCAGGAGATCGATCCCATATTGATGATGGAGCCGCCCCCTGCCCGGGTCATCTCACCGATCACGGCCTGCGCGGCAAAGAACTGGTGTCGCAGGTTGGTCTGGAAGCGCTCGTCCCAATATTCGGGCGTTACGTCTTCGATCGGCATGCGGTCGTCATTGCCGGCATTATTGATCAGGATCCGAACTGGCCCGATCCGCTCCGAAAGTGACCTGATGGCAGATCGAAGCGCCCGGATGTCGCGCAGATCTGCCGCCTCATAATGCGGCTGGTTGCCCGTCGCCGCCGCAACACGCCGAGCCGTCTCATGTGCGTAGTCCTGGCTCAGATCAATGAAGCCAACGCGTGCGCCCTGTCCGCAGAAGTGCTCAACCAGGGATGCTCCGATTCCGGACCCGCCTCCCGTAATCAGAACGCCTTTTTCCCTCAAGCTCGGATAGGTGGCGCAATCCACCGTCACGCGTGGGATGAGCTCAGGATGGAGGCTCATGCCGCATTCCTCGCCATCGGCTTTGCGGAAGCCAGCGTCCGTCCGTCTTTCGAGAAGACATGGACGGCATCTGGATTGACCAAGACGCCTACCCGTTCGCCCTGGCTGATGGGGCGCTCTCCATCGAGACGAACGACAATCATCTCGTCGGTGCCATCAAGTGCCACATAGGCGTAGGTATCGCTGCCGAGATGCTCTGTCATGGCGACGCGACCGTCGAGAGCATTGCTGGTCCCCGGTGCGCAGAGTTCAAGATGCTCTGGCCGCACACCAATCTCGTGGGCAGCTTCAGGCGCCGACGTGTTCAACGAGATGGACCCGCCGGGCATTCTCACCCGTCCGCCATCGAGGCGGTGCCCCTGGACGATTAAGAAGTTCATCCGCGGACTTCCTATGAAGCCTGCAACGAAACGATTGGCCGGGGTGTTGTAAAGATCGAGCGGAGACCCGATTTGCTCGACCTTACCGGCATTGAGCACTACGATCTTGTCGGCCAGCGTCATGGCCTCGATCTGATCGTGAGTGACATAGATCATTGTGGTGCCGAGACGTTCCTTCATGCGCGCAATCTCAATGCGCATCTCGACCCGGAGTGCCGCATCCAGATTGGAGAGGGGCTCGTCGAACAGGAAGATCTTCGGCTCCCGAACGATGGCACGACCGATCGCGACGCGTTGACGTTGGCCGCCCGACAATTGGCGGGGCTTGCGGTCCACGTATTCGGAGATCCGCAGCACCCGGGCGGCCGCCTCAACCCGACGGCGGATCTCCTCGCGCGGTGTTCCTGCCAGTCTCAAGGCATAGCCCATATTGTCGGCGACGGTCATGTGCGGATACAGGGCATATGACTGAAACACCATGGCGATCCCGCGCTTGGCCGGAGGCACGTCATTCACCACGTGACCGTCGATGATCATCTGACCGGACGAGATCTCATCGAGACCGCAGATCAAGCGCAGAAGTGTGGACTTGCCACATCCTGACGGCCCAACGAAGGCGGCGAACTCACCGTCTTCGACCGTCAGGTCGATCCCCTTGAGCACGTCGACACTTCCGAACGACTTCCGGACCTGATGAAGCTCTAGTTTGGCCATATCGATTGCGTGTCCCTGAAGTATCTGTCACCCGCCGAAGACGTTTTCCGGTAGCCCCTTGATGCCGGTCTCAATGGCAAAAACGCTGCCCGACAGCGGAGCATCGGCGATTTGTCCCGCAGACAGGCGAATGCGGGCCGAAGTCACGAAGAGGGTGTGCATCTCCGCGCCGCCGAATACGCAGCTGGTCGGCCGGGGCACCGGCAAGTTGATGACGCGCTCCACACGCCCTTCCGGATCATACCGCGTGACGCACCAGCCGTCCCAATGTGCGCTCCATACGAACCCTTCGCCATCAATGGTCAAGCCGTCCGGCTTGCCTTCGCTCTCCGGCACGGTCACGAAAATGCGCCTGTTCTCTATGGATCCGGTCGTACTGTCGAAATCATAGACGTAGATTGTCTGCTTCGCGGTATCGGTGAAATAAAAGAGACGATCGTCGGGGCTCCAGCCTAGGCCATTCGAGACGTGGAAGCCCCGGTCCATTTCATGAACCCTCCCGTCGGGATCAAGCCGCCAGAGCGAGCCTTGCCCCGGAGTCGTGTCGATGGCGAGCGTACCGGCCCATAGCCGGCCATGGCGATCGCACTTTCCATCATTGAACCGGTTCCCCGGACGGCCGATCTCGGGTCGGGCAAGCACCATGCTCTCGTTCGATTCCGGATTGATGGCTCGCACCTCGTTCTGCATGCCGGCAATGAATCCACCTGCCTTGCGCGGGATCAGGAAGCTCGTCAGCTCGGGCATCGGCCAGGAGCGGTAAGTCCCCTTGATCGGGTCGCCAATGCAGACGGACGGCGCGAGAATGTCGACGAAGTAGAGCTGCTGGTCGTGAATAGACCAATGCGGCCCTTCACCCAGGAAGAGACTCGCGGGAATGGCGCATCGCACGTCGTCCCGGTCGGCACCGAGCGGCCGGGGGTTAATATTCAACGACATTGCCACCTCGCCGATATTGCCGGAAATTCGCCGGGCAGCCTCGATGACGTCACGTCCGAGAGCATGGAGGCGCTCGGGCGGCAACCGGAAGGACGGGCCGATAACCCCGATCGCACCCAATGGCTTGGCCTCATGATCCAGAATGGGCGCGGCCACTGAGCTGATGCCGATATTCTGCTCGTCGATGGAAACCGCGTAACCGCGAGCCTTGGTGAGATCGAGCTGACTGAGGAGTTCGTTGAAATCCGCAATCGTGTGAGGGGTCAGGCGCTGCAGCTCTGCCTCACCCAGGAGCCTGCGTCGCATTTCGAGCGAGAGATGCGCAAGGATCGCCTTGCCGAGACCGCTTGCATAGGGTTTGGCTCGGCTTCCGACGCCGTTGCCGAGGCGTACCGGCTGCGGGGCCTCGCGCTGATCGATGTAGAGGATCTCATCCCTATCAAGGATTCCGAGTCGCACCGTCTCGCCTGTGAGGTCCCGCAGGCGCTCGAGCTCCGGCTCGGCCGCGCCGCGCAGGTCGAAATCGTCCCAGACCCGGTGTGCCCATTGGAACAGGCGCGAGCCAAGGCGATAAGTCTGATCCCGGCCATCGAGCTTCAGAAGCCGCTCATCAACAAGTGCCTGAAGGATGCGATGCAGTGTGCCCTTGGGCATGCCGGAGCCGTCAAGAAGATCCGTAAATCGGGGCGGCACTGCAGCCGAAGCCACGAGCTCGATGAGCTGAATGCCTCGCGTGAGCGCCTGCACGCCTGGAACTGGCCCAGAAGGGCCGCTTTCGACCTCATCGTCGATTCTCAGCTCCGCCTGCATGCGTCCCATCACAGCTCCGTCGAAAGGATGAGCCTCTTGTCCAATTGACCCTTCCGGATGGGTGGAATTATGTTGGAACCGAGTTCCAAGTCAACTCGCCTTTCGTTGAAGAGGTCCGCCCCAATGAGAATCACAGCCATTCACCATGCTCTTGTGCGGATCCCGTTCACGGAAAATATTCTTTGGGGGTCGGGCCGCAGGATCGGAACGACCCGGCTCATCTGCCGGATCGAGACCGATGCTGGGATCGTCGGATGGGGCGAGACGATCTCGCTGATCACAACCGTACCGGCAGTGTTCGCCGATATCGTTGCCAAGGTAGGATTAGGCTATCCTGTGGCCGACGTGGAGCGCCTGCACCGGCATGTTCTGGGCTCTGGCTACTACCACCACAAGAGAGCGGCCGTGATGGCGGTTGCTGCGCTCGAGATGGCCATGTGGGATGCTCTCGGCAAGCAGGCGAAGCTTCCCTTGTCAAGCCTCTGGGGTGGGCGGTGGCGCAAGGATGTGGAAGCAGCCGCCTATCTGTTCACAAAGGACGTGAAACAGCTGAAGGAGAGGATCGGAAGGTTCCTCGACGCTGGCTACGAGACCTTCAAGGTCAAGATTGGCTTCGACGAGCCGAGCGATATCGAATTGGCAGCGACCTCCCGTGAGGCCATCGGCACACGGGCTCTGCGCCTTGACGTGAACGGCGCCTGGACACCCGGCACCGCCAAGCGGCAACTGGAAAAGCTGCGAGCCTTCGACCCGGCCTATGTGGAGCAGCCCCTGGAACTCGATGATCTTGCAGGCCATGCGCTCCTGAGGCGATCGACGCCGGTTCCAATCGCCCTCGACGAGAGTGCCTACACTCTGTCCGATATCGGCAACATCGTGCGTGCCGATGCCGCAGACGTGGTGCTGCTCGATCCGCACGAGGAAGGTGGGCTGTGGCAGACGATCAAGGCCGCGGCCATCTGCGAGGCCGTCGGAATCCCGGTGACGCTGCACTCGGGCGCAGAACTGGCGCTGTCCCAGGCGGGCTACATCCACCTCGCAGCATCGATCCCCAACATGAGCCTCGCCATCGATACGGAACGTGCTTATCTCGGCGGAGACATTTCCGCCGCTCCTCCTGCTTTGCTGCTCGGACGTTTTCAGGTCCCAGACACGCCAGGCCTTGGCGTCGAGGTCGACGAAGAGGCGGTGCGACGCTATGCGGTCGACAGCATCGTGGGCGCCTACCTCGACGAGGAGCGCAAAGACTGGTTTCCGGTCAAGCCAGCCTACTAGAGGGATCCAGCATGTTCATTGCGATCGAATGGACCTCGATGACCTTCCACGCCTTCCTCTTGTCCAATGACGGGTCCCTTCGGGGAGAGCGGCAGGAGGCGAAAGGTATCAACCATATCGGTGGTGGCGCCTTTGAAAAGACTCTCCGCGACATCGTCGGAGATTGGACGACAAAGGCCAGCCGCATCTATCTCTCCGGCATGATCACCAGCCGCAATGGCTGGGTGGAGACACCTTATGCGCAGGCGCCTGCCTCTCTGGATGACGTCGCTGCGCAAGCAGTCATAAAGCTTATGGACGGCTTGCCGTCCCTCGTGTTTCTTCCGGGCGTCTCAGTACGCGATCCCCTGCCCGACATGATGCGAGGCGAGGAACTCAAGATTTTCGGCGCGATGGGACTAAACAGCGGCCTTGTCGTCCTTCCCGGCGCTCACAGCAAGTGGGTCTCCGTCAAGAAGGGTCGGATCGAACATTTCGCCACTTATATGTCGGGGGAGATTGCCACATTGCTGAAGTCGAGCTCCCTCGTCAGCAAGCTGATTCCGGAACAATCAATCGACAGCTAGGAGGCTTTCCTGCGCGGTGTCAGGCTTGCGCAGGACCGCTGCATTGGAGGCCACGTCCTGCGGCGCATTTTCTCGGCACGCAGCGGCGCTCTGTGTGGAGAACTATCTCCCGCAGAGATCAGCGATTACCTTTCGGGCCTGTTGATTGGCGCGGAGGTGAGGGAGGCGATCGCGGAGTTCAGCGCTCCTGACAACCATGTTACGCTGATCGGCGCTCCTGCCTTATGCCGGCGCTACGGTTTGGCATTGCAGGAAGCCGGGATGAGGTCGTCGGTAACCGACAATGCCGCTCTGAGGGCCTTTCAAGCACTTTGCGTCAGCAGCCCGTGTTTCAGCGGCACGGTAGAATCTGCTTCCCGAAATTGACGCCTCAGCGATCGACGTTGAATGGCGCTGAGTTCGTCTCCGTGGATCAGTTCAACTTCGAACGTCTCTACCAGAACCGGACGACTTCATGGCTTGGAACCTTCCCTAAGCCTGCAGATGGAATGTGCCCGGCAAGGACATCTAGGCGTTCCTAAATCGTCGATTATTGCTATAGCATCACATTTTACGTGGACTGACCGGATCTTGATTCCCTGCGAGCGGAACCTAGTGCTTGGCTGGTGATTGCCTTTTACGGACTCTGACAAACGCATCAGACAGTGGAGCGCCGCCTGGATGCCCATTCCTTTGCCCAACCAGCCTTACCCCGAACCGACGCCGTCTGACCCCAATCCAGCGCCGGTGAGCCCCCCTACTCCGCCAGAGGCTCCTCAGCCCGAACCTATCGGCGTTCCGCCTACGACGCCGGGCGATATACCACCGCCGGGTGAACCGATCGGAGTGCCTCCCACATCACCACCAGAGATCCCTGTCACGCCGACTACGCCTCAACCGACCGCATGATGGGTATCGGCGCCTAGACTGCTATGGACTGCGCGGAAGCCCTGACGATGTGCCTCTTCAGAAGCGCTGCGCCGAATAAGGCTTTAGATCGATCGAGCTAGGCCTTCCATCGACCAAGTCTGCGACCAGCAGTGATGTGATCGCCGCCTGGGTCAGACCATGATGACCATGACCGAACGCATAGACCACGCGGGCGTCTCGTCTGGATGCGCCGATGACGGGAAGAGAGTCGGGAATGGACGGCCGAAAGCCCATCCAGAGTCTTGCATTTTGTGTCGCATCGAAGTCGGGAAGGAAGCGCTTCAGGCGAGAGATCATCGCCGATGTGCGGTCATGATTGGGATGGGAGTCCAGTCCGGCGAACTCGACGGCGCCGCCAACCCTGTCACCGGTATCAAGGGGCGTGGTGACAAAACCCTCGCCCTCGAACATGATCGGACGGTTGAGACCGAAAGCACCCTTGGGATAGGTGGCATTATAGCCGCGCTCCGTGTCGAGAGGGATCCTATCTCCCAGCATCCTTGCGATCGGACGTGACCATATCCCAGCTGCAATGACAACCTTGTCGGCAGAGACACTTCTTTCGGAATCGTTCGTTCGCACATGGATTCCGCTGTCCTCTGCCTCCACCGCTAGAGCGCGGGAGACTACACGCACTGCACCTCGCTCCTGAACGAGCCTCATAAGATCGGACGCCAAATCGGCAGGATCGGAGATGTGGCACGCATCCGGATAGAGAGCACCAGCTTCGATGTTTTGAAGCGCAGGCTCCAGTCGCTTGAGATCGTTGCCATCAAGCACATCGATCTCAATGCCGAGTTCACGCTGGTGATCGAGGACATCCCTGGCCCGCAAAAAGGCCTCCTGACGCCTCCACACGGACATGATTCCGTTCTCTCGCAGATGCGTGCTCAGATTCAACGAGGATAGAAGCGCCTTCCAAGACGGTAGCGCTTCCGCGTTGATGGCACGAATGGCCGCCATGCTCGCCTTGATCCGCATGGGCGATGAGGATAGCACGAAACGGATGAGCCATGGCATCAGCGCCGGAAGATAGGTTGGCCTGATGGTAAGGGGTCCCAGCGGATCCACGAGCCAGCCTGGAAGATTCCGCCAGACTTTCGGCGACGCGAGTGGCATGATGTCGGTATGGGCAATCCAGCCGGCATTGCCGTCCGTCGGCCGCCTCGCCTGATTGCCCGGGTCAATGAGAGTGACCCGATGACCTCTGTCGAGGAGGGCATGCGCGGCCGTTAGGCCGACGATTCCAGCACCGACGATTGCGATCCGCATCCTGCATCCTGTTCACTTGAATACACACGCCCCGACAACCGGGGCATCAGGCTCGCACAGTTCGATCCACAACCTGGAATCCGTGCGCGAAGGGATCGCGATCGTCGATGACGATGGTGTTGAAGCCTGTGACCCGCGCCCATCCCTCGATGGAGGGAATGATGGCGTCGCGGTCTCCGACCTTCGTGCGCCCTTCGACGCGCCCAATGAAGGTGGAGCCGATGATGCTCTCATGAACGAACTCATCGCTTTCTTTCAGATCCCCCCGCGCCGCGAGATGCGCCATTCGGGCCGATGTCCCCGTGCCACACGGCGATCGATCGATGGCCTTGTCGCCATAGAACACGGCGTTCCGAGCCGTTCCGCCCTTCGTCTGCGCCCGTCCCGTCCACAGAACATGAGTCAGGCGGTTGATCTCCGGGTTTTCGGGATGCGCAATCCGATAACGGGCGTTGAAGGCTTCCCTCAGCCTGGGGCTCCAGCGCAGGACATCGGATGGATTGATGTCCGCCAAGTCGGAGTAGAGAGCCTGCGGTTCGACGATGGCGTAGAAGTTGCCGCCATAAGCGACGTCCATGGTTAGAGAACCGAGCCCTTCCACCTCGACCTCGTATCCTGTGCCATAGAGGAAAGACGGAATGTTGGTGATCCGAACCCGTTCGATAAAGGGGCCATTCTGCTCATAGCGCGCCTCGACCACCCCTGCCGGCGTGTCGAGCCGCAGGAGGCCCGGCGTCCTGGGATGGATCAAACCGTTCTCAAGCGCAATGGTGACGGTCCCGATCGTCCCGTGCCCACACATTGGGAGACAGCCGGACGTCTCAATGAACAAAATGCCCACGTCGCAATCGGAGCGCGTAGGCGGGTAAAGGATCGAGCCGGACATCATGTCGTGTCCGCGAGGTTCGAACATCAGACCTGTGCGAATCCAATCGTACTCGGCAATGAAATGCTGCCGGCGGTCGAACATCGTCTCCCCCTTCAACTGGGGAATGCTACCGCCGGACACCACCCGAACCGGGTTGCCGCAGGTATGGCCATCAATGCAAAAGAAGGTGTGACGCGCCATCGCTCGCTCGCTGATCAGAGATATTGCCAACTTCCATCGAAGCGGCGAAGGATATCGTCAGTCCTTCGCCGCGACTTCCTCAGGCAGCTGATTTCAAGCCGACGTCCGGAAGAGTCGGACGGCTTCTCAGGGCCTTGTCCATGATCGCCTCCACCTCTGCGCGCTCGTGGGCGTTCAGAGGGAGGCGCGGCGGGCGAGTTAGTTCCGTTCCACGGCCCATGATTGCCTCACAGAGCTTGATGCATTGCACGAGATCCGGACGAGCGTCGAGGTGAAGCAGCGGCATGAACCATTCATAGAGCGCCTTCGCTTCTTCATAGCGACCCGCCTTTGCCAGCCTGAACAGGGTTTCGCCTTCCTGAGGAAAGGCATTCGACATGCCGGAGACCCAGCCGGCAGCGCCGAGCATCACGCTCTCAACCACGACATCGTCAAGACCGGCGAACAGAACGAAGCGATCACCAACCATGTTCTTCGTATCGGTAAACCGGCGGGTATCCCCTGACGAATCTTTGAAGCAGACGATCGTTTCACAATCGGCGAGAGAGACCAGGATGTCGGGGGTCACGTCATTTTTGTAGATCGGAGGGTTGTTATAAACCATCACAGGTAGGTCGGTCGCTTTGGCGACGCCCCGGAAATGTGCGGCGGTCTCGTGCGGCTTGGAGGAATAGACCAGTGCCGGCATGACCATGACGCCATCGAGCCCTACCCGCTCGGCTTCTCTGGCAACCTCCGAGGCGAAGGCCGTCGTAAACTCAGCGATCCCGGCGATCACCGGAACTCGTCCCCGAGCGACCCCTTTGGCAGTCTCCATGATTGCCACCTTTTCGGCTCGGCTTAGTGACGTGTTTTCCCCCACCGTTCCGCAGACGATCAGCCCGGAGACACCGTCTCTGATCAACCCATCTATCACCTGGGCCGTGGCCTCGAGGTCCAGCTCGTAGTTCGATTTAAACTGAGTGGTAACCGCGGGGAAAACCCCCTCCCATCCGATCTTGGCCATTCCGCCTTCTCCGATACTGGACATTGATGGGCATTATTGTAGATTGTATAAAATCTACCTTGTCAAGTCAGACGGGGGTATGTTGCTTTAGCGGCGATGACTCACGAGCACTGACCTCATCAGCGGCGATCCAATGGGCCTTGAAACAAAATTAGTCGCCAAGCCGACACAAAAATCCCTTCAGCATCGGACAATCGCTGCTGCGGTAGCAGAAAGTCTGCGAGAGCGAATTTTGGACGGCGATTTCAAGGCCGGATTTCCCCTGCGGCAGGACGCCTTGGCAAACGAGTTTGGCGTGAGCCGAATCCCCATTCGCGAAGCATTGATGCAACTTGAGGCAGAAGGGCTCGTCAAGATTCACCCTCACCGGGGAGCCATAGTCTCGGAGCTTTCGACAGAGGAAGTCGAGGAGCTTTTTGAGCTCAGAGCCTTGCTTGAGCCGCGACTTTTAGGGGCGTCCGCCAACCGTCTCACGCAGGATGATTACAAGACGCTCAAACAGATCCTTCAGGAGTACAGCGCTGAACTCCGGGCGAACCATGTCAGGCGCTGGGGCGAATTGAATACACAGTTTCACGTGCTTTTGTACCGTCACGCAGAACAGCCTCGTACATTAGCGATCGTGGTTAATCTCCTTCAGGAATGCGACCGGCATACTCGCCTCCAGCTCTCCCTCACGGATGGCATGAAGCGCGCAGAGGCAGAGCATGCTGATCTCCTTCATCTCTGCGAGACCGGGCAGATCACAGCGGCCTGCGATCTTTTGAGGGCACATATCGAGGACGTCGGGAAATCGCTGCGGACATATCTCGAGCAGCATCAGCGACCGGGTGAAACCCGCTGAGTGCCAATCTCTCCAGAGACGGCTTCTCCAGGCCGATCTGCCGATTTCAGGCGCTTGGCGCTCACACGCCGATGATCGCGCCCTGAGATTTGCTCCCCAAGCGCTCATCCTTAACCTCGGCTTCTTACAAGGGACGGAGGTGCTGCGCGGTCGATGGAGACACGGCCCCTACCCCTTTGGAGATAACACTGAAGCGCCTGGAAGAAGGCACACTCGCACTTCGTAGATATTGCTACGTCCGATCTAAGATCGATATCCTAAATACAGGCAAGAGCTCTGTACGTAGACTACTGAACTCAAGAATATCCGCCGAACCTCTAAACGGCGACCGAGATTGGAACTGGGGGGCTCCAATGACAGCAGGAATTCGGGTGGGCGTGATCGACAAGCACCCTCTCTTTCGGGATGGTGTAGTCCTCGCGCTGCGCACTCAGGAGGACATAGAGGTCGTTGGCCAAGGGGCTTCGATTTGGGACGCGATCGACCTGGCGGAGAAGTCTCAACCGCACGTGATCGTGGTTGATGCCGGCACTTTGGATTGCAGCATGGGAGCGGTCGAGTCGATCCTCCAGCAGCATCCCTCAATCCGGATCCTTATTCTTGCTGATGAGGCATCCGAGGACCATATCCGCGCAGCTTTGAAGCGTGGCGTGCGGGGCTACCTGCTGAAAGGTAGCAGCGCCGGCGAGTTGGCCGAAACCGTGCGGGCGCTGAGCCAAGGACAGTGCTTCATCTCGCCAAGTCTCGCGGCGAAGCTGCTCATGCGGACTGGCCCTGAAGCGACAAGCGAGGCAACGGGATCAGGTCATCTGTCACACCTGACACCGCGCGAACAGCAGATCTTGTCGATTCTCGCTCAAGGCCGCAGCAACAAGGAGATTGGCAGCAAACTCGAATTGAGCGAGAAGACCATCAAACATCATCTGACGAACATTCTTCAAAAGCTGCATGTCCGGAACAGGGTGGAAGCCGCTCTTGTGGCATCCAATCACCTTTCTCAGAAGCGGCTAGCCTCCTGAACCAATCGCATACCGTTTCTGCCGTGTCTGCTCAGTGCCGGGAGAAATGATCAATCGAGGCTCACATCTCGCTGAAATGCTGAAGCATTCGAGTCGCGTCCGGTTCAATCCCGGTGAAGAGGCGAAAAGCGCCAACGGCTTGAAAGACCGCCATTCCTCCACCAGACATGGTGCGGCAGCCTCGCGCCCGGGCCTGCCGCAGCAATTCCGTTTCCAGCGGAAAGTAGACAATGTCGGAAACCCATAAATCGCGATGCAGCAGGTCCGCGGAGAAGGCCATGCCAGGATACTTGGCCATGCCGAGCGGAGTCGTGTTCACCACGCCGTGAGCAGTCGCAAGCGCCTCCGCAGGAGACACGCCGGAAAAAGCGCGCTCAGGACCGAAGCGGTTGCACAAATCTGCCGCGAGAACATCAGCCCTAGCCCTATCAGTATCGATCACGATTACCTGACCTGTCCCCAGTGTCAGAAGTGCGTGGGCAACGGCGGCCCCTGCTCCGCCGGCCCCGAACTGAACCACTCGGTCGCGTTCGACGTCGGGCAGTTCGCGCTGAAAGCTTTGTGCGAACCCCCACCAGTCAGTATTGTGCCCAATGCGATGCCCATCCTTCAGCACAACCGTGTTGACGGCGCCGAGCGCCGCCGCGTCGGGTGCCAGTTCGCCAACCAGCGGGATTACAGCCTGCTTGAACGGATGGGTGATGTTGAGTCCTGCAAACCCGAAATGTTCGGCAGCGGCCACGATATCCGGAAGCGAATGATGGTCTAGACCGAGCGCTTCGAAATCAATCAGCTTGTAAATGTATCGAAAACCCTGACGTGCCCCTTCCCGCTCGTGCAAGCTGGGTGTTCGCGACGCCTGAATACCGGTGCCTACGAGGCCAGCAAGGACAGACGGTCGTTTCCAAGAGCCCAAGCCTTCATCACCATGAGACTTCAGTTCCATCAGATCTTCGCTCTCCATGAACTCAACCAGCCTTCGTTGATTTCGAGATCATGGCGAGCAGGGAGCGCACAGCCGTCGGGTAGCCGTCAGTGCCCAAGCCTGCAATAACAGCGGTCGCCACCGGAGAAACATAGGATTTGTGATAGATCGGTTCGCGCCGATGGATGTTCGAGATATGAAGCTCGATAATCGGACCCGGAAACATCTTCAAGGCGTCCATGATCGCCATGGAAGTGAAAGTGAAGGCCGCCGGATTGATGATGATCCCACATCCCTCGTCGATGGCTTCATGAACCCACTCGATAAGCTCATATTCCCGGTTGGACTGTCGGAACACCAACGGGTGGTCGCCTGCGGCGCCCCGGCACAGGGCCTCGACTCCATCCAAGGTCGTGCGCCCATAAATCTCCGGTTCTCGCGTTCCGAGACGATTGAGATTGGGCCCATTGAGGATGTAGATCGGCTTGCTCATTGAGGTGCTTCTCGCGATTGGAGCAGGCTTATCCCTGGTAGCCGAACAGGCGCGGCAGCCAGAGCACGGTTTCAGGAACGAATGTCAGGATGGCCAGGGCGACGATCATGGCGAACAAAAAGGGCAGAGTGTCCCGAACGATGTCCCGCAGGGGCTCGCCTGATATGTTCGCCATGATGAAGAGAAGCAAGCCGTACGGCGGGGTGATCAGCCCGATCATGATATTGACGACGACCACGACCCCGAAATGGACAAGGTCGATGCCGAGAGCCTGAGCCGTCGGAATGAAGACCGGAACCACGATGAGCAGGATTGCGGTTCCTTCCAGGACGCAACCGAGGAGCAGGAGAAGAATGTTCACGAAGATCAGGAATCCGACCGGGGAGAGGTCCCACCCGGCCAGCAGCGCCTTCACCCCTTCCGGAATATTTTCGACAGTGACCACGTAATTGAAAACGAGCGCGCCTGCGATCAGCATTCCGATCGACGACGTGGTACGCGCACTGACTGCAAGCGACTGATAGAAATCGCGCCAACTCACGCTGCGGTAGAGCCCGGCGGAGATGAGAAGGGCATACGCTGCAGCGACCGCGGCGGCCTCTGTGGGCGTCATGACGCCGCTATAGATGCCGCCGAGGAGAACGACTGGCATCATGAGCGATGGAAGTGCCTCCCACGTGATGCGTGGAATTTTTCGCAGAGGGACCGGTTTTTCGACCGGGAAGTTCTTGCGGCGGGCCGTGATGGCGACAATGATCATCTGGCTCAGCGCCATGAGTAATCCCGGGATGACCCCACCAAGGAACAGAAATCCGATGGAGGCATCGGAAACAAGTGCATACAGCACCATCGGGATGGACGGCGGGATGATGGGGCCGATGACGGAGGATACTGCCGTTACGGCGGCGGCATAGCTCGGCGTGTATCGCCCGTCCCGGGTCATCATGACCTGCATCATGCGACCCGTGCCGGCAGCATCGGCGATGGCCGATCCCGACATCCCGGCGAAGATGATGCTCTGTAGAATGTTGACCTGTGCAAGCCCGCCGCGGAAACGGCCAACGAGGGCATTGCAGAAGGCCATGAGTCGGTCGGTCATGCTGCCGATATTCATGAACTCGGCGGCAAGGATGAATAAAGGAACAGAGAGAATGACGTAGTTGGAGTACATTCCGTTGAGGAGTTGCTCGGCAGCAGTGCCCATGTCCTGGCCGGCCAAGAGCAGATACAAGATCGACCCTGCAATCATCGAATGCCCGATCGGCAACCCCAGAAATGCAAGAGCGGTGATCGCGACGAGCGACAGCGAGAAGGGGCTGGTCAGGTTCATACGCCGGAACTCGCCTTGGTGGGATCAAAATCATCCGGCGCGACGCCGCGCAGTGCCTGCCACGCAAGCCAGATGTAGCGGATGATGGTTGCAACGACGAAAACGAGATAAATCGAAAACAACCAGTCGAACCGGATTTTGAGATAGCTGGTCTTTTCTACCTTCATGAAGGTGACATAGTCGAAAACTGCCGGGAGCGAGATGAGATACAGTGCGATGAGCGCTATGGCGGTGATGACGCACATGACCCTGCGGGCCTGGGGACCGACTGCACCGTAGATGATATCGAACCGGATTTCCTCGCGTTCGGTGACGACGAACGAGGCCCCCCAGAGGACGAGCCAGATCCAGAGGACGACACTGATCTCATGGGTCCATCCGATCGGGAGGCCGAGGAGATACCGGAATGCGATCTGCAATAGAAAGGCCAGGAACATCGCACCCAGCATAGCGGCCGCCACATTCTCGGCACGGCGAGCGAGCCAGGCACCAAGCAATCGCAAGGATAAAGTCATGAAAGCCACCGCTTCCTAAGGAGGCACCGAGCCGATGGGGAAGTGCAGTCGCCGGACGATTGCGCACCGACGACTGCAGGTTCTCGCTACATCGCGTTGATCTTGTCGAGCATGCCAGGCTGCCAACCCTTCGCCAGGTCGGACGCCAGGTACTTCTTCTGTGCATATTCGCGGAAGGCTTTCAGGTCGGGTGTATAGACATCCAAGCCCTTTTCCTTGAAGAACGTCGCGAGCTCAGCCTCCTTTTTCAGATGCTCCTGCGTGCTCCATTCGATGGCCTTGTCGGCAGCGGCCTGGAAGGCTGCCTGCTTTTCAGGCGACATAGCATTCCAAACCTTGTTGGATACGGCCAGAACGTCGAACCCCACAAGGTGCGAGGTCAGAGCGACCTGAGACATGACCTCATAGAACTTCATGTTCTGTACGTTCGGGAGCGGATTGTCCTGACCGTCGATGGCGCCGGTCTGCAACCCTGTATAAACTTCGGCATAGGCCATGGGCGTCGGGTTTGCACCGAGTGATTGACCCAGGAACTGCCAGGCATCGCCTCCAGGCATTCGAAGCTTGATGCCGGCAAGGTCCTCAGGCTTGCTGATCTTCTTGCTTGGCTTGAGACCCACGTGCCTGGCGCCGAAATAAGTTGGGCCGAGGATGTGAATACCAAGCTGGTCGGAGGCCATTTTTTTGAGCTGCTGGCCAACATCGCTCGCGAACACCTTCTTCAAGTGATCGGCGTCGCGGAAGAGGTAAGCGGATGTCACGATGGACCAGGCCGGGATCTGGTTGGAGATGTCCTGTGGGGCGATATTGCCCATCTCGAGGTTGCCGCGTTGCATCGCGACGAGTTCGGTTCCCTGCTTGAACAGGGTGCCACCATAATACGGTTGGAGAGCAAACCCCTGCGCTTTTATCTCTTCTCCGAACCGCTTCATCATCTCGGCCCGGATATCCTGCTCCGAGAAGACCGCCGAGAATCTGAGATTAGTCGGGGCCTGAGCCTGGGTGCTGCCGCTCATGCCGCAAGCCAAAAGGGCCGCACACGCACCCACCAGGAAGCGACGATTGGTCGTGAATGTCATAGTTCCCTCTCCTCTTCGTGTTGCGCATTAGTCTGCGTCTTTGCCGTACTATCTGCTTTGAGAAACCAAGAATCAATAGTCGATATCGAAAATCTCTGATAATCTGGATTTCAGCAGTTATTTTCGAATGCATGTAGAACGCGGCACTGTCGGAGGAAGCTCAGGCTCGATCATGGGGAAGTGGCTGAATGAGCATTGAACTGGTGGCAACGTCTATTGCCGACCAAGCCCATACCCGAATCCGGGACGATATTATTTTCGGGCGCCTCTCCCCTGGAACCAAGCTGCGGCTGGACCGGCTTTCGAGCCTGTACGGGGCGGGAGTCAGCACCCTGCGCGAGATTCTCAGTCGCTTGTCGTCCGAGGGGCTTGTCATCGCCGAAGGCCAGCGCGGCTTTCGGGTCGCTCCGGTCTCCCCTCAAGGTTTCGAGGATGTCGCGGCGATGCGGCTTCTCCTTGAAACCTATGCGCTGCCTCTGTCCTTTGCGGCCGGCGACCTGGAATGGGAGAGTCGCGTCGTCGCCGCCCATCACAAGCTCGCTTCCCTGGAGCGGCGGATGCTGGCCGGGGATCAGGGCGGCACGGAGCTCTGGAAACGATATGATAGGGAGTTCCACCAATCTCTCATTGGGGCCTGCGCTTCTCAGACCCTGCTTGATCTCTATGGCGGCGTTTTCGACCAGTATCTCCGGTACCAGATGGTAGCGGTCGTGTTCCGTGGTGAGATTGCCGCCAAGGAACACAAGGCGTTGCTCGACTGCGCCCTTGCACGCGATGCGGACCGGGCCTGCCAGGTACTGACCGGGCATGTGAACGGATGCGTGGCCTTCACCCTGGAGAGCGGGGCCTTGAAATGACAGATCACGGACAGGAAACTCCACAGCCTTCGACAGTTGGAGAAACCGCCTACCAGAAGGTCCGCGCCGACATCGTGTTCGGTCGCCTTCCGCCCGGCAAGAAGCTGAGGCTCGACGGGCTGAAGGCCGATTACGGTGCCAGCATCAGCACGCTCCGGGAAATTCTGAACCGGCTCCAATCGGAACGTCTGGTGGTCGCCGAAGGCCAGAAGGGATTCGAGGTCGCGCCCGTGTCGATCGCGAACCTGCGGGAGATCGCTGCCCTGCGCCAGCTCCTCGAATGTCGGGCCCTGGAGCAGTCGTTCCGGGCCGGCGACATGGAGTGGGAAGGCCGGGTCGTCGCCGCCCATCACCGGCTGGCCCGCATGGAGGAGCGGATGGCTCATGGCGACAGAACGCATTCCGAGGAGTGGAAGCGGTACGACTGGCAGTTCCACCAGGCGCTGATCTCGGCCTGCGGATCGAAGATGCTGATCGACACCCATGCGGCCGTCTTCGACAAGTACCTTCGCTATCAGATGATCGCCTTGAGCTATCGCGGCGACATCGCGGAACGGGAGCATGCACAACTCATGGAATGCGCCCTGAAGCGGGACGCGAAGCGGGCCTGCGAAGTCCTCACGCAACACGTCGCCGGCGGCGTCGAACACGCCCTCGCCACCGGCACCATCAGATGACATCGGACGCGGCCGGCGGGATCAGCCCTGCTCCCGGCCCCGAGAGGACATGGACGAGGAGCATGCGCACAGCCATCGCCACCGTTTGCCTGAGCGGGACCCTCAGCGAAAAGATCGAGGCCATCGCGGCCGCACGGTTCAAGGGCGTGGAGATCTTCGAGAACGATCTCTTGTCCTTCAACGGCACACCGGCCGATGTGCGGCGCATGGTCGAGGGCCATGGGCTCGAGACGATCACGTTCCAGCCGTTCCGCGACTTCGAAGGCATGCCCGAGCCGCAGCGCTCCAAGGTCTTCGCCCGGGCCGAGCGCAAGTTCGACGTGATGCAGGAGCTCGGCTGCGATCTCCTCATGGTGTGCAGCAACGTCTCTCCGGATTCCCTCGGCGGGATCGAGCGGGCGGCCGCCGATTTCCGGGAACTCGGCGAACGGGCGGAAAAGCGCGGCGTGCGCGTCGCGTTCGAAGCGCTCTCCTGGGGGCGCCACATCCATGATTACCGCGACGCCTGGGAGGTGGTCCGCCGGGCCGATCATCCTGCGGTCGGGCTCGTGCTGGATTCCTTCCATATCCTCGCGCGAGGGACGGACCTCGCGGCGATCCGGTCCATTCCGGCCGACAAGATCTTCCTGGTGCAGATGGCCGATGCGCCGAGGCTCGCCATGGATTACCTGTCCTGGAGCCGGCATTACCGGTGCTTCCCCGGACAGGGCGACCTGCTTGTCGACGAGTTCATGCTCGCGCTGAACGCGACCGGCTTCAATGGGCTCCTGTCCCTGGAGATCTTCAACGACCGGTTCCGGGCGGGCTCGGCGCGCAGCGTCGCGGTCGACGGGCACAGGTCCCTGATCGTCATGCTCGACGAGCTGCGCCGGCGCACGGGCACCGCCTCCCCGGATCTGCCGGCGCTGCCGCCGAAGGCCATCTGCTCCGGGGTGGAGTTCGTCGAGTTCGCCATCGACGAACGGGGTGCGGTGGAGTTCGAGCGCACCTTGGGCCGGCTCGGCTTCCGGAAGGCCGGCATCCACCGCTCCAAGGCCGTGACGCGATGGCGACAGGGCGGGATCAACATCGTGGTCAATGCGGACAAGGAGGGCTTCGCCCATTCCTTCAACATCACGCACGGCACCGCCGTCTGCGCCCTGGCCCTGCGCGTCGACGACGCTCCGGGGGCGGTCGACCGGGCGGTCGCCCTGCTGGATCAGCCGTTCCAGCAGCCGGTCGGTCCGGGCGAGATGACCATCCCGGCCGTGCGCGGCCTCGGCGGAAGCCTTCTGTATTTCGTCGACAACAAGACCGGTCTCGACCGGCTCTGGGATGTGGATTTCCAGGCCGTCGACACCGATGACGCCGCAGGAGCTGGCCTAAAGGCGGTCGACCACGTGTCGCAATCGATGCATTACGAGGAGGTGCTGACGTGGCTGTTGTTCTACACCTCCCTGCTGGAGGTGCGGAAAACGCCCGTTCAGGCGGTGATCGATCCCGGCGGCGTGGTGCAGAGCCAAGCCATCGAGACCGCCGACGGCGCGCTGCGGTTCATCCTCAACGCATCCCAGAGCCAGCGCACGCTGTCGTCCCGTTTCCTGAACGATCTCTTCGGATCGGGCGTCCAGCACATCGCCCTGTCGACCGACGACATCTTCGCGACGGTCGAGCAACTCAGGGCGAACGGCGTCGATCTCCTGCCCATTCCGGACAACTATTATGACGATCTCGAGGTGAGAACGGACCTCTCCGCGGACGAGGTCGCGCGGCTGCGCGCCTGCCACATCCTGTATGACCGGGAGGGCGCGGCCGAATACTTCCAGGTCTATACCGGAACCCTCGAGGGCGGGTTCTTCTTCGAGATCGTCGAACGGCGCGGCTACCAGGGCTACGGCGCGACGAACGCGCCGATCCGGCTGGCGTCGCAGACGCTTCTCACGTCCATGGCGGCTCCGCCCGAGATGTGACGACGGGCCGTCAGGTCCGCATGAGCCTGCGGGCCTCGGCGACGCTGGCGCCGGCCGCCGTGGCGAGGAGGCGCACGTCATTGGGCAGGGTCACGAGGTCGAAGCCCCAGCCGATGGCCTTGGCCGCATAGCCCGGCGAGCCGCAATGGAGCGCCGCACGGATCCCGGCTTGATGAGCCTTCGCCAGAATGGTCTGAATGGCCTCGACCATCTCCGGCTCCTCGCGGTCGAAGCCGACGGGATAGCGCTTGCCGGTGAGCCCGAGAGTCAGATCGGCGGGACCGATATAGACGCCGTCGAGCCCCGGCGTCGCGACGATCTCATCGAGGTTGCGGAAGGCCTCCGCCGTTTCGATCATCGCGAAACAGAGCATGTTGTCGTCGGCCTCGCCCGCATAGTTCGACCCGGCCGAGAAATTGGCCCGGGTTGGCCCCAGGCTGCGGGTTCCGCCCGGCGGATAGCGGACATAGGAGACCAGCTCCGCCGCCTGCGCACGAGTGTTGATCATGGGGCAGATCACCCCATAGGCCCCGGCATCGAGCGCCTTCATGATGGCCGCAGGATCGAGCCACGGCACACGCACCAGGGGCGTGACGTCGCTCGAGCGCATGGCCTGCAGCATGCCGACCGCGGCCTGGTAGTCGATGACGCCATGCTGCAGGTCGATGGTGAGGGAATCGTAGCCCTGCTCCGCCAGGATCTCGGCCGTGAAGGCATTGGCGATCGACAGCCAGCCGTTCAGGACGGGCTTCCCGTCCGCCCAGAGAGACTTGATTCTGTTCGGCTCCATCCCGCCTCCTGGCCCGCTGGCAAATGACCGTCCTGATCGTGTAGCGCGCGGAGCCCGCCGCCGTCAAAAGAAGAGACCGGCGCCAGATGCCTGCGCCGGCCCCTCAGGCTCAGCGTCCGTTCGCCTTGCGCCAGGCTGCGAAGTCGCCGTGCGTCCGCTCATCCGTCGGCGGGTAGAGGCCCAGGATCGAGCGGCCCTTCAGCACCTCCTCCTGCACGAAGTCCTCGAACGCCGTCATCTCGACGGCCTCCGCGGCGATCTCGTCGGCCAGATGCGCCGGGATCACCACCACGCCCTCGCCGTCGCCCACCACGACGTCGCCGGGCCACACGGGCACGTCACCGCATCCGATGGGAACGTTGATGTCGAGGGCCTGATGGTGGGTCAGGTTGGTCGGCGCCGAGGGGCGGTTGTGATAGGCCGGGATGTCGAGCCGCGCGATCTCGGGCGAGTCCCGGAAGCCGCCGTCGGTCACCACGCCGGCGACTCCGCGCTTCATCAGGCGGGAGACCAGAATGCCGCCCGCCGAAGCCGCGCGGGCATCCTTGCGGCTGTCGATCACCATGACGGCGCCGGGCGGGCACTCCTCGACGGCCTTGCGCTGCGGGTGGGCGCGATCCTGGAACACGCCGATCGGGTTCAGGTCCTCCCGGGCCGGGATGTAGCGGAGGGTGAAGGCCTCGCCGACCATGTTGCCGAGATTCGGGTTGAGCGGGCGAACGTCCTGGATGAACTGGTTGCGCAATCCGCGCTTGAAGAGGGCCGTGCACAGGGTCGCCGTGCTGACGGCCTTGAGCTTCTCGCGGGTGTCCGGTTTGAGCGTGGTCATGATTGTCTCCATCTGTCAGTAGATCGCCGGCTCGCCCGTGGGCGCACCGAAGCTCGTCTCCAGGAAGTCGAAGTCGCAGCCCTCGTGCGCCTGCTTGATGTGCCGGGTGAACATCCATCCATAACCGCGCTCGAAGCGCGGCTCGGGCCTGACCCATGCGGCGCGGCGCCGCTCGAGCTCCTCGTCGGGGACATCGAGGCTGATGGTGCGCTCCGCTACGTTCACCGAAATCATGTCGCCGGTCTTTACCAGGGCCAGCGGCCCGCCGATATAGGATTCCGGCGAGACATGTAGGATGCACGCGCCGTAGCTCGTGCCGCTCATGCGGGCATCCGACAGGCGCAGCATGTCACGCACGCCCTGCTTTACCAGTTTCCTCGGGATCGGCAGCATGCCCCATTCCGGCATGCCGGGCCCTCCCTGCGGGCCTGCGTTGCGCAGAATGAGGATGTGGTCGGCCGTCACGTCCAGGTTCTCGTCGTCGATGGCGGCCTTCATGGAGGGATAATCGTCGAACACGAGAGCAGGCCCCGTGTGCTTCAGATAGCGCGGATCGCAGGCGCTCGGCTTGATCACGCAGCCGTCGGGAGCGAGGTTCCCCTTGAGGACCGCGAGCGCGCCCTCGGCATAGATCGGGTTGTCGACGCCGCGGATGACGTCGTCGTTGTAGACCTCCGCCCCGGCGATGTTCTCGCCCAGGGTCCGGCCGCTGACGGTCATGGCATCGAGGTGGAGATGATCCCTGATGCGGGTCATCAGCGCCGGAAGACCGCCGGCATAGAAGAAATCCTCCATCAGGTACGTGTCGCCGCTCGGCCTGACATTGGCGATGACCGGCACCTTGCGGCTGGCCGCCTCGAAATCGTCGAGGCCGATCTCCTGACCGGCCCGCCGCGCCTGGGCGATCAGGTGGATGATGGCGTTGGTCGAGCAGCCCATCGCCATGGCGACCGCGATGCCATTCAGGAACGCCTCGCGGGTCTGGATCCGGCCAGGGGTCAGATCCTCCCAGACCATCTCCACGATTCGCCGTCCGCATTCGGCGCTCATGCGGACATGGTTGGCGTCGGGGGCCGGAATGGACGACGCCCCCGGCAGGGTCATGCCGATGGCCTCGGCGATCGCCGTCATGGTCGAGGCCGTGCCCATGGTCATGCAGGTGCCGTGGCTGCGTGCGATTCCGGCCTCCATGTTGAGCCAGTCGGCATCCGTGATCGTGCCGGCCCGGCGTTCGTCCCAGTACTTCCAGGCATCCGAGCCGGATCCCAGGATCCTGCCCTTCCAGTTGCCGCGCAGCATCGGGCCCGCCGGCAGGTAGATGGCCGGCAGCCCCGCGCTCGTGGCGCCCAGAAGCAGCGCGGGAGTGGTCTTGTCGCAACCGCCCATCAGGACGACGCCGTCGACGGGATGCGACCGCAGCAGCTCCTCAACGTCCATGGCCAGCATGTTGCGGTAGAGCATGGTGGTCGGCTTGACGTATTGCTCGGCCAGCGAGATCCCGGGGAGCTCGACCGGGAAGCCCCCGGCCTGAAGGACGCCCCGCTTCACATCGTCGACGCGCTGCTTGAAATGCGCGTGGCACGGGTTGATGTCGGACCAGGTGTTGAGGATGGCGATGACGGGGCGGCCGACCCAATCCTTGGGGGCGTAGCCCATCTGCATCATGCGGGAGCGATGACCGAAGCCCCGCAGGTCGTCGGGCGCGAACCAGCGCGCGCTCCTGAGCGTCTCAGGCGTCTTTCGTGCAGTCATGGTGCGAACACTCGTCGATTGAGAGGAAGGATGGGCGGAGCCGATGGCAGCTCAGCTCTGCAGGCCCCACTTCCGGATGGTCTTGCGCTCGATGGTCCTGAAGATCAGGTTCTCGACCACCAGACCGATGATGATCACGGTCAGCAGTCCCGCGAACACGGACGGGATGTCGAGCAGGTTGCGGTTCTCGAAGATGAACCAGCCCAGTCCCCCCTGGCCCGACGACACGCCGAAGACGAGCTCCGCGGCGATCAGCGTGCGCCAGGCGAAGGCCCAGCCGATCTTGAGGCCCGTCAGGATCGACGGGAAGGCGGCCGGAACCAGGATCTTGAACACGTAGGACAGCCCTTTCAGGCCGTAGTTGCGCCCCACCATCCGCAGGGTCTGCGACACGCCGAGGAATCCGGAATGGGTGTTGAGCGCCACGGCCCAGAGAACCGAATGGATCAGGATGAAGACGAGGCTGCCGTTGCCGAGGCCGAACCAGATCAGGGCCAGGGGCAGCAGCGCGATGGCCGGCAGAGGGTTGAACATCGCCGTCATCGTTTCGAGGAAATCGGTGCCGATGCGGGTATTGATCGCCAGGATGGTCAGGATCGACGCGATGGTGACGCCGGACGCGTAGCCCATCAGGAGCACTTTGAGCGAAGTCCAGGCCCTCGCCGGGAGCGTGCCGTCGGCGATCCGGTCGACCATGGTCGATAGCGTGTCGCTCAAGGTCGGGAAGAGAAGCGGATTATCCAGGTAACGGCCGTAGATCTCCCAGACGATGCCGAGAAAGATAATGATCACGGTCTTGCGGACGAAGCCGTTTCCCCAGGCCAGCTCGAAGGTGCTGAGCCTGCGCTCGACCTCGCCCGTATGCGTTTGCGCTGCTGCCGTCTCGGCGCGCATCACGATCTGTGCTTGGCTCATGAGCGTCATCCCTAATGTGCGACTTCGTCGGCGAACAGAAGTTCGTGAATGTGTTTCTCGAGCTGCCCGGCGCTGCCGTCCGTGGGCGAGACGCGGTCCACGTCGTTGACCTCGGCCTTCACGCGACCGGGATGGGGCGACAGAAGCAGGATGCGGTTCCCGATCTTGATCGCTTCCGCGATGGAATGGGTCACGAACATCACGGTGAACTTCGTGTCCTCCCAGAGCTGCAGAAGCTCGTCCTGGCAGGTCCTCCGTGTGAGCGCGTCGAGGGCTGCGAAGGGCTCGTCCATGAGCAGGATGTCCGGCTCCATGGCCATGCCGCGGGCGATCGCGACGCGCTGCTTCATGCCGCCCGACAGCGTGTGCGGGTAGGAGTTGACGGCGCGCGTGAGATTGACCTTCTCAATATAGGCACGGGCCCGGTCCTCCGCCTCCTTGCGCGGCAGCTTTCGCGCGGCCAGCAGGGGAAACATCACGTTCTCCAGAACGGTCTTCCACGGCAGCAGCTGATCGAATTCCTGGAACACCATCATGCGGTCGGCGCCGGGCTCGGTGACGTCGCGACCCTTGATACGGATGCGCCCTTCGCTCGGGCTAAGGTAGCCGCCGACCGCCTTGAGGAGCGTGGACTTGCCGCATCCGGACGGGCCGAGCAGAACGAAGCGATCCGACTGGTTGACCTGGAAGCTGACCCGATCGGTCGCCGTTACGAGAACGCTGGGAGTCTTGTAGCGCAGCGTGACGCCACTGACGTCGAGAAGAGCGGACATCGATCAATACCTGACATGAAAAGGGATGGGGCGCCCGGCCTATGCGCCGGGCGCCAGGCGCGATTCGTCAGCTGCCGTTGAGATCGTGCGCGATCGGCAGATAGAAGTCCTTCCAGGATTTGGGCTGGGTCTTGAGCGTGCCGATCTTGTAGAGGTGGTCGGCGAACTTCATCGTGCCCTGCGGCTCGAGGTTCCATTCCATCATGCCGGGCTCCTTGAGCCATGCGAGCAGGTCGTCCGGGCTGGTCTTGTCGCCAGTGATCTCCTTGTAGATGTCGACCGCCGCCTTCGTGTCGCTGCGGATGAAGTCCTGCGCCTCCTTCGACGCGGCCCGGACCGCCTCGATGACCTTCGGGTTGGCCTCGGCGAACTTCGTGGTCGTGAAGAACTGGCCCTGCGTGAGCGGCCCGCCGATGATGTCGGGCGATTGCAGGATAATGCGGGCACCGGGAACGGTCTTCATCTCGATGTACTGGAAGGGCGGCGCCGCGAAGTGGTTCTTCACCTCGTGCTGCGGATTGGTCATGGCCACGACGGCGTCGGGGTGGCCGAGCTGCACCGTGTTGGCGTCGAGCTTCGACCATTGGTCGGCGCCGAACTCCTTGGCACTCGCCATCTGGAGCAGGATCGCCTGGGTCGAGACCTTGACGGTCGGCACGGCGATCTTGTCGCCCGGGCCGAAATCCTTCAGCGACTTGATCTTGGGATCGTGCGTCACGAAGGCGAGCGGCAGGGCCGACGAGGCCACGATGCCCTTCACGCCGCCCTTGGTCCGGTCCCAGAGCAGGAGCAGGTTGCCGACGCCGGTATTCACCATGTCGACGCCACCCGACAGGAGCGCGTCCGTCTGCGCGCCGCCGCCGCTGAAGGTGATCCACTTGGTCTTCAGGTCGGGCAGTCCGAGGCGGGCGGCGTGCTTCTCGATGAGGTGCTGCTTCTCGATGATGTGGGTCGGCAGGTAGATGATGCCGGGCTGCCGCGTGATCGAGACCTCATTCTTCTGCTGCGCGAGGGTCGGATTCGCGAGAGCGGCGAGCCCGACGGCGGCCGCGATACCGGCGCACAGGCGCCTCATCTGCTTCTTCATGGTGCTTCCTCATGGTGGGCCCCTCTTGTCGGGAGCCTCGATGGCCAAGCTCGGCCCATCAGCCGATAGCTCATACACTAATGCATTAGTGCATTCGGCACAAGTGTGGTATAGACAGGGCCGACGAAAGTTCAGGTTCCTTCCGATGCCGCCATCCCGCACCGCTTCCGCTCCACGACCCGCGATTCCCGCCACGGATCGGCTCGAACGTGGCCGGCAGGCCGCCCCCCAGGTCTTCGAGCAGCTGCGGGAGATGATCATCTCCCTGGCCCTGGCTCCCGGAACAGTCCTGAACCGGGTTACCCTGCAGCAGGAATTCGGGCTCAGCTCGACCCCGATCCGGGATGCGCTCCTGAGGCTCCAGGAGGACGGACTCGTCGACATCTTCCCGCAGCATGCGACCGTCGTCAGCCCGATCGACCTGAGGCTCGCCCAGCAGGCCCATTTCCTGCGCCGCTCCCTGGAGCTCGAGATCGTCCGCGACCTGGCGCTCGCCCGCGACCCCAGGCTCGTCGCCAGGCTTCAGGGCTTCCTGGCCCAGCAGCAGGCCCTGATGGAGGCGGCCGATTTCGAAGCCTTCTCCCTGGCCGACCAGGCCTTCCACCAGCATCTCTACGAAGCCGCCAGGATGAACGACCTGTGGGGTCTCGTGCGCAGCCGCAGCGGCCATATCGACCGCCTGCGCCGCCTCCATCTTCCCACGCCGGGCAAGGCTCAGGACATCGTGCGGCATCACAGGCTGATCGTGCAGGCGATCGCCGATGGATGCCCCGAGGACGCCCAGGAGCATCTGCGCCACCACCTCTCCGGGACCCTGTCCTACGTGGACGAGATCCGGGCGAAGTATCCCGGCTATGTCCGAGGCTAGGCGGCGGAGCCGCAGATCTCGGCCGGGTCATCGGCCATCGCGCCGGCGGCGCTAGACGGACTGCAGAGGCTTCGGCTCCGTCCGGACATACCGCGCCGCCCAGAGCGCGGCCTGCGTGCGATTGCAGGCTCCGATCTTCTTCAGGATCGCCTTGACGTGAACCTTCACCGTGGCTTCGGACAGGTTCAGCCTGCGGGCGATGACCTTGTTGGGCGCCCCATCCCTCAGGCAGGTGAGGATCTGGGCCTCCCGGCTGGACAGCTTCCGGCTCTGATGGCCATTGACGCTCATCGGAACCAGACCTTCGCCCGCATCGCCCTCGGCGTCGTTCAGCCCCAGCCGTGCGATCGGCAGCACGATGGTGGCCGGAAGGACGATCTCCCCCAGCATCACCAGTTCGAGCGACTTGACCAGCACATCCTGCCGCTGATTTGACAGGCAGAAGCCATGCACTCCTGCGCTCCACGCGGCGTGCACGACGCCCGGATCGAAGGAATCGGCCAGCATCACCATTCGTGCATCGGGAGCATGGGCCTTCAGCCGTCTCACTAGGTCGATGGTGCCGTCCGTGAAGCTGCTTCCATCGATGATGAAGAGTACGGACGCCTCGTCCTCGATCCGGGGCAGGCTTGAAAACCCGTCGATGATGTCGTGCCAGACGATGAAGCCTGCCTCCGACAGGACGTTTTCCAGACCGAGGCGAAGCAGCGGATTTGTGCAGACCGGAAAGACGATCGCCGATGAGCAGGCACGATCGTTATAGGTCAAGCGGGTTTCGCCGGCGCTTTGTAACGACATGTCGTGTTCGCCTTTTCTTTGCGCAAATGTGTTTTCCAAATATGTTTTCTGGTCATGCAGGCTCAGCCGTCACTGGATGACGTAGACAATCTTGCGGGATGTCGCATCGACGATCACGCGGCGGCCATCGACCATCGCGTAACGATAGGTTTCATGCTTCGGAATCGGGTGCAGCTCGACGGTCTCGGACAGGCTGTCGCCGACAGATGTTCCTTGGGCGACGGAGGTCGTCGGGGACCGCTCCAGACCGACCGCCAGCCGGGCCGACAGGTCAGCCGCAATGGTGCGAACGGCCTCCGGGATGGCGTGCGATGGGTTGACCGAGGCCGTCGCAAGCGGGCCCGTTGCATTCGGCGCCGTGGTGGGGGTTGCAATGGTCCCAACGGAGAAGACGGCAAAAGCCAGATGGTACGCGACTCTCATACTCATCCTCTATCACTCGCCAGATTGGACAGAGAACGGAAGAGCCCGCGGGTTTATTCCACCTTTTCTAGAAAAATTCTCAAGTACCCGGGGCTCCACGAAGGCTGCCCCTCGCGGAACGACCTCACGGAGAGGTCTCGGCGAGAGCCTTGGCCTCCGCCTCCTCGGCAAGAGGCTCACCCGCCCCGATCGTCTGCAGATACGCCGCCGTCGGATCGCCTCCGCCGCTCGGCACGTACGCGTCCTGGCCGACGGGCGTTGCGAGGGCGAAGGTCGCCTTCCACTCGCCATCGCGGCACGCGACCGCCTCGGCGGCCTCGGCAGGAGCATGCAGACGAAATTCACGGCACAGGGACCCGTCCGCAACGCGATAGGTCGAGATCACCCGCAGGCGGCCGAACGGCAGGTCCACGTCCTGTCCCGAGCCCGTTCTGTCCAGTTCACGATGGAGGATGGGGCTGTCCAACTGAGCCAGCAGCCCATGCGCTTCGGGCCTGTTCCACCACCCCGCAAAGTAGCCCAGCGCAAGCGCGATCGCGGCGACGGACGCGGCCAGGGCCCATTGCCCGAGCGCCTGGTTCGATCTCAGCCGTTCGCTCCACGACGCCTTGACGCGCGGTCCCGATGTCGATCCAGCTGCGGCCTCATACGCCCTGATCTGGGCCGAAACGGCGGACCGCAAGTGCGCCGGCACATCGGGCGACAGGGCATCCGAGAGGGCCGACCGGGTCAGGCGGCGGCTCTGCTGAAATTCCATGATCCGCCTGGCCACGACCGGATCCTCCGCCATCGCCTTGGCGATCGCAGCAGCCGTGGGTTCCTCGAGTTCGCCGTCGGCAAAGGCCATCAGGATCTCATCACTGAGGTGTAGCTGAGACATCACAATCGCTCCCCTGGTCCTTTCGTCGGCGCCTAGTGCATCGTGCGGACCCAGAGGGCCGCGTCAGCGAAAAGTGGACCCGGTTTTCCGCATCAACGATGCACACATCAATGACGAAGCATCGGACCCGATCCCAAAAGTGGGTCCACTTTTGGGTCCGATGCTTTAGGCGGCGTCCGTCATCTCCATCAATCGCCTGCGCGCCCGTGCGAGCCGGCTCATGACCGTCCCGATGGGAACCCCCAGGACCTCGGCAGCCTCCCGGTAGCTGAGATCGTCGGCGCAGACCAAAACGAGAACCTCCCTTTGCTCCTGCGGCAGGCTGTCGATGGCGCGCTGAACCTGCGACAGGACCAGCCTGTTCAGGACAGGCCCCTCTCCCGGATCCCCGATGAGCTGCGTCTGCAGGGATACATCTTCCGTCATGCCTTCGGCCTTCATCCGTCTGAGGTGATCGATCCAGTGGTTGCGGAGAATGCGGAACATCCACGCATCGAACTTGGTCCCCGGCGTCCAGCTGCCCGCATTGGCAAGGGCGCGCTCGCAGGCCCCCTGAACGAGATCATCCGCCAGGGGTTGCGAACGGCAAAGCACAAGCGCAAAGCGCCTGAGCCGGGGCAGAAGCGCCACCAGTTCCTGTCCTATGGCTGCCGGCATTCCTGCTCCGCATGGACTCTTCGCATCATAACGAAGGAACGAGCCGATTTATTCCCGACCACGTGAGAAGAGCCCTCGGACCGAATGGGAAGTCGACGGCTCCACCTGCTGGACAAGATATCGTCCAGGACAGAGCTTTCCACCTCTCCAAGAAAAAAGGCAGCCCAGGCGGGGCCGCCCATGTCCAAGAAAAAGGGCGGCCCTGATGGGCCGCCCATGCCGCACTCGGGAAAGAGCGGTTGTTAGCGGATGACCTGCACGATCTTGTGGCTGCCCGGCTCGACCAGCACCGGGGTGTTGTTCACCACCGTGTACTTGTAGCCCTTCACCTTGTACTGGGCCGGAACCTCGTAATAGGTCACGCCGGACTCAGGCAGGGTCGCGCCGACACGCACCTCTTCCTTGTAGCTGTAGGACGGCACGGACTGGGTCGTCACGTACTGGCGGAATTCCGGCTGCTGCTGGTCGGCGATGCCGCCCACGATGGCGCCCGTCACGCCGCCCACGGCAGCGCCGACCGGACCACCGACGATCGCGCCGCCGACGGCACCCGTGGCCGCACCGGCAGCAGCGCCGCCCGACTGGGCGAAGGCAGCCGCAGGGGCCAGGGAGGCAAGAACGATACCGGCAACAAGGATCTTCTTCGACATGTTCGTACTCCTGAATGAACGTTCGGGCTTCGCACCCGGCAACCGATAACGCATCATCCAACAAGTAGTTTCCAAGCAACTTGCAGAACGTCGGGGAAGATTTGCGAGCCCGACAGAATGAATAAACGTTCATCGTTCTGATCCCACAGTATATATCCCGCCGTTATTCATGTTCCGTTCATCTTGCCGGCCCTTTGACGCTGCAGAAGGAGCAGGAACCCTCGAGGCAGCAGCTCGAATTGTCGGTCGTTCTCCAGACTCCCCGTTATGACTGAAGGCCACCGTCTATGCTGGAAGCCCGCTTCAGGCTTAGGCAGCCATGGCTGATGGGATGCCTACCAGACACTGCATCGCTCTCGTATGGCGGCACGCGACAACCCCTGCCGAAGGTTGAATGCGCCTGTTCCACAGGCGGCGCGAGAGAGCGGCACGCGCGATCTTGGCGCACTCGATCGAAGCGCCGGATACGCATTCGGAGACGCTATGCACTCCGACCATGATGAGGCAGAATGACCTCTCGATGAGGAGAGTGAGTCATGGAAGCGCTGGTGCTGGAGCGCAAGGACGAACTCCACTTGCGCGACATTGCGCTCGAGGAAACCTTGGGACCTCGAGACGTGCGGATCGCCCTTCGAACGGTGGGCGTCTGTGGCAGTGACGTGCATTACTACACTCATGGAGCCATCGGGCCGTTCGTCGTCAGGGAGCCGATGATCCTCGGGCATGAGGCGGCAGGACAGGTCGTCGAGGTCGGATCGGCCGTGACGGAACTGAGCCCGGGCGATCGCGTCTGCATGGAGCCCGGCATTCCCGATCCGACGAGCCGCGCGACGCGTCTCGGCAAATACAATCTCGATCCGGCCGTTCGCTTCTGGGCAACACCGCCTGTGCACGGCGTGCTGCGGCCGACCGTCGTGCATCCTGCCGATTTCACGTTCAAGCTTCCCGGGCATGTCTCCTACGCCGAAGGCGCCATGGTCGAGCCTCTGGCCGTGGGGGTCCACGCCGCCACCAAGGTGCAGGTCCAACCCGGCGACTTGGCTGTCGTCATCGGAGCGGGACCGATCGGCATGATGACGATCCTGGCCGCCTTGGCTGCGGGCTGCTCCCGGGTCATCGTGAGCGACATCCACGAGCCGAAGCTGCACATGGCCCGCAAGCTCGGTCCCGTCATCCCGGTGAATGTGAGAAGCGAGGATCTGTTGGCCGCTGTCAGGCGCGAGAGCGACGACTGGGGAGCGGACGTCATCTTCGAATGCTCGGGCTACCCGCCCGCCATGGCGGACATGTTCGACCTCGTCTGTCCGGGGGGGAAAGTGGCTTTGGTTGGCATTCCGCTCGAGCCCTTCGCCTTCGATGTGAGCAAGGCGCAGGTCAAGGAGGTCCGAGTCGAGAGCATCTTCCGCTACGCCCATGTCTACCCGCGGGCGGTGGCGATGATCGCGTCAGGACGAATCGACGTGAAGCCTCTGATCACCGACCGCTTTGCCTTCAAGGACAGCGTCGAGGCGTTCGATTTCGCCAAGGCCATGCCGCCCGCTTCCGTGAAGGTGCAGATCGACATGCCGGGTTGAACCGGGCTCAGGCGCCGCCGTTCAGGTAGCGCTGCAGCGTGGCGCGGACGCCGTCGCGCCACAGATTGTTCAAAGACGCTTCGAAGCGCGAGCGGAATTGCGGCGCATCCGCGACATCGCCGAAGATGTCGCGCAGATCGAGAAACGACGTCGGATCGTCCTTCGCGGCCAAAGCCGCGGTGGTCAGGCGGCCGGCATTGGGATCGTCGAGCGTGAAAGGCTCGCCTGAATCGGTCGTTCCGGCACAGTACCTGCACCACAGGGCGGATTCGAGGGCCAGTCCCGTCACGTCACTGCCCATCTTCAGTCGGTCGCGCGTGGAGGGAAGAATGAATTTGGGCTGCCGGTTGGAACCGTCCTGAGCGAGACGCGGGATCGTGTCTCCGACATCCGGATTGGCGAAGCGTCGGGCGATCAGACCGTAATAGTCCTGAAGATCGACTCCGGGCACCGGCGGCACGCAGGGGATGATCTCGTCCGTCTCGAGCTTGTCCAGAAAGCCGCGCACGAGCGGGTCGGCCATGGCGTCGTGCACGAAATGGATCCCCAGGAGTCCTGCCGGATAGGCGATCGTGGCATGGCCGCCGTTGAGGATCCGAAGCTTCATGAGCTCGAAGGCCGCCACATGCGGCGTGAACGTGACGCCGACCTCCTCCAGGGCTGGACGACCCGTCGGGAAGTTGTCTTCCAGGACCCACTGGCGGAACGGCTCGCAGAAGACCGGCCAGTTGTCCTGAACCCCGAACCGCTCCTTCAGGATGGCGCGCTCCCGGTCCGTCGTCGCGGGCGTGATCCGGTCGACCATGCTGCTCGGAAAGGCTACCTGCTCCCGCACGTAGGCGGCGAGCGCCGGGTCCACGAGATCGGCGAGGCCCGCCACCGCATCCTGTGCCACCTGCCCGTTATGGGGGATGTTGTCGCACGACATCACCGTGAAGGGCGCAAGCCCCTGGTCGCGGCGGCGCCGGAGCGCAGCCAGGAGAACACCGAATACCCCTTTCGGCGCATCCATGTGGGCGGCGTCGTGGACGATGTCCGGATGGTTCGGATTGAACGCTCCCGTCGCCGGATCGATGCAGTAGCCGCCCTCCGTGACGGTCAGGGACACGATGCGCAGGGCCGGATCGTCCAGGGCCGCCACGATGGCACGTCCGTCCTCGTTCACGGGCACGAACCCCACCATGGCGCCGGTCACGCGGGCGATGTTGGCGCCGGGATCGAGTTCCACCACCGTAGTGAGCCAGTCCTGAGGCTCCAGCGCCTGCCGCATCGCCCTGTCGCCAGCGCGAATGCCCGCGCCGATTAGAGCCCAATCGCGATCTTTCCCGGCATTGAAGAGGTCGTCCAGGTAGACCGCCTGATGGGCCCGGTGGAAGTTGCCGACGCCGATATGCAGGATGCCCGCCCGAAGCTCGTCGCGCGCGTATCGAGGCGTGGCGACCTCGGACGACAGACGGGGGAGACTGGCGAGATTCAAGGACTGGGTCATGACGGTTGGACCTGATCGGGCACGGGAGAGATACGGTTTGCGGGAGCGGCCGCCGGGTCACGGACTATGCCGCGATGTCCCGTGATGATGTCAACGGCCTTGTCGGCAATGGCGAGCACGGGCGCATTGGTGTTGCCGCTAGGAATTGTCGGCATGATGGAGGCGTCGACGATCCTCAAGCCAGCGATGCCGCGAACCGACAGATCCGGCGTCACGACGGCATGGGGATCTTCGTCTGTTCCCATGCGACATGTGCCAACCGGGTGGTAGTTGGTCTTCACGGTCCTGCGGCAGTGATCGGCAAGATCCGCATCCGACGCGGTGCCCGGTCCGGGAAAGATCTCGCGGGCCACCATTTCCCGGACGGGGCTCGTCGCGAGGACCTCCCGGGCATAGCGCAATCCCGCAATGCTCAGGCGAAGGTCGTCGGGGTGGCCGAAGAATTGCGGATCCACCCGCGGCAATACCGCGGGATCCGCGGATGCAAGCCGCACCGAACCGCGCGCCTTCGGCCGCAGCAGACAAGGGTTCATGGTCACGCCATGGGTCGGCTCGACTCCGGAGACGTCGCGATCGAGATAGACGGTCGGAACGCAATAGAGCTGGATCGTCGGCCGGTCGCCGCCGTCGGGATCGATGAAGGCGCAGGCCTCGACTCCCGTGGTCGTCACGGCGCCCGACTTGAACAGCACGAATTGCAGCCCGCTGCTCAGCATCGCGAGGCCGCGATCCTGGCCGAAATAGCCGAAGTCCCCCGCGGTCGTGGCCACGATGGGGACTTCATGATGGTCCTGCAGGTTCCGGCCGACGCCGGGCAGGTCGACGGAGACCGTGATCCCATGGCGCGAGAGCTCGTCGGCCGGGCCGATGCCCGACAGCATCAGAAGCTTCGGCGTCATGTAGGTGCCGGCCGCGAGGACCACCTCCGCGTCGGCGAAAGCGCTCTCCCATCCGGGGGCGCCGGCGAGATCCACGCCGACCGCCCGCGCCTTTTCGAGCCGAACACGGGTGACCGTGGCGTCCGTCAGCACCGTCAGGTTCGGGTGAGACAGCACGGGCCGCAGGAACGCGTCGACCGCGCTGCACCGGCGGCGCGTGGTCCAGTCGATCGTGTGCTGCATGAACCCGACGCCGTTCTGCTTGGCGCCGTTGAAGTCGGGCGTGAAGGGAACGCCCATCTCTTGCATCGCCTGCACGAAGGCGCGGCTCATGGCGCAGTGCTGGCCCAGATGGGACACCTTCAACGGACCGCTCACCCCGTGATAGGGCGCGCCGAGGTGATCGTTGCCCTCCTGGCGGATGAAATGGGAAAGGAGATCCCTGTAGCTCCACCCGGCGCCGCCCAGGGCTCTGTCCCATGCGTCGTAATCGTCGGTCTGGCCCCGGATGTAGACCATGGCGTTAACGGCGCTTCCGCCGCCCAGCACCCTCGCCTGCGGCACGATGGGAGCGCGGCCGCCGAGCTGCTCCTGGGGGAGCACGTGGTGCATCGTGAGATAGGTGTCCCGGGCGAGAAACTTCATGTAACCCGCCGGCATGGCCAGGATCGGGCTCACCCGGCGACGCCCTGCCTCAACGAGCAGCACGCGGGCATCGTGCTCGGCCACGAGGCGGCTCGCCACGACGCAGCCTGCGCTGCCGCCGCCCACGACAATATAATCGAACTGCCTGGAGGCCATGATCTGCCTCTCGCAGGAAGGCGTCAGCTCGCCTTGCGGGTCGGCAGCCGACGCAGATTGGCGAGCGGATGCCTCTGCGCGCGCTCGAGCGCGAGTCCGTCGCCGTCGAACAGGTGGCAGGTCGCCGGATCGAGCTTGATCGCGATGCGTTCATGCACGGCGGTCGGGATCTCCCCGTCCGCTTGTACGATCAGCATCGTGCCGTCCTTGATCTGAGTATAGAGGAACGTTTCGCCGCCGAGGCGTTCGACGACCATCACCTCCCCGGTGATCTCCCCCTCGCCGGCCAGGCGCATGTGCTCCGGGCGGATGCCGAGGGTGACGGCATCGCCGACCCTCTGGCGTCCAGGCCGGACCGGCACCGACAGGGGTGCCCCGCCGGCGAGCTGGATCGTGGTCGCCGCATCCGTCACCGACGTCACCGTTGCGGGCAGGAAATTCATCTTGGGACTGCCGATGAAGCCTGCCACGAACAGGTTCCTGGGGTGATGATAGAGCTCCAGCGGCGTACCGGCCTGCTCGACGACGCCGCCCTGCAGCACCACGATCTTGTCGGCCATCGTCATGGCCTCGACCTGGTCGTGGGTGACGTAGATCATCGTCGCGGCGAGCTCGTCGTGAAGCCGGGCCAGCTCGATGCGCATCTGGACGCGCAAGGCCGCATCGAGGTTGGAGAGCGGCTCATCGAAGAGAAAGACCTTCGGCTTGCGCACGATGGCCCGGCCGATCGCCACGCGCTGCCGCTGGCCGCCGGACAATTCCTTCGGCTTGCGGTCCAGGAGCTTATCCAGGTGCAGGACGCGCGCGGCCTCCGCCACCTTGGCGCGCCTCTCCTCCTTGGGCACGCCGGCAAGCCGCAGCGAGAACCCCATGTTGTCTGCAACCGACATGTGCGGGTAGAGAGCATAAGACTGGAACACCATCGCCAGACCACGGTCGGACGGCGGCACGTCGTTGACCCTCTGCCCGTCGATCAGAAGATCGCCCTCGGTGATCTCCTCGAGGCCGGCGATCATCCTGAGAAGCGTCGACTTTCCGCATCCGGAAGGCCCGACGAAGACGCAGAACTCGCGGTCGTCGATGGAGAGATCGACCCCCTTGATGACCTGCACCGAACCGTAGCTCTTCTCAATGCCTTTCAGGACGATCGTCGACATGCTGCGTTTCCCGTTTACTTGACCGCGCCGAAGGTGAGACCGCGTACGAGCTGGCGCTGGCTCATCCAGCCGAAGACCAGGATCGGCGCGATAGCGATCGTCGACGCGGCGGAGAGCTTGGCCCAGAACAGGCCTTCCGGCGCCGAGAACGACGCGATGAAGGTCGTCAGCGGCGCGGCTTGCGAGGTGGTGAGATTCAGGCTCCAGAAGGCCTCGTTCCAGCACAGGATAATGGACAGGAGCGCCGTCGATGCGATGCCCGGCAGCGACAGGGGCAGGAGGAGCATCCAGACCTCCTGCTTCGGCTTCGCGCCGTCCATGCGTCCTGCCTCGAGGATGTCCTTGGGTACTTCCTTGAAGAAGGTGTAGAGCATCCACACCACGATCGGCAGGTTCATGAGCGTGTAGACGACGATCAGGCCCCAGCGCGTGTCGATGGCGCCGGTGTCACGGAAGAGCAGATAGATCGGGATGAGGACGCCGACGGCCGGCATCATCTTGGTGGACAGCATCCAGAGCAGCAGATCCTTCGTGCGCTTTCCCGGGAAGAACGCCATGGCGTAGGCGGCCGGAACGGCGATCAGCGTCGCCAGCAGGGTCGCGCCCACGGAAATGATGATGCTGTTCATCGCGAAATGAATGTAGTCGGCCCGCTCGCGGACGGTGACGTAGTTCTCAAGCGTGGGCGTGAAGAACAGTTTGGGCGGCGTCGCGATCGCCTCCACTTCCGGCTTGAAGCTCGTCAGGATCATCCAGAAGATCGGGAAGAAGATCAGTCCGGCGGCGAGCCATCCGACGACTGTGAGGATGAGCTTCTCGCGGGTTTTGGGATGCATGGCTCACCCTCAATCGGCGATGTTCTTTGCGATCGACCGGACCAGGAAGATCGCCACGATATTGGCCAGGATGACGGCGATCACGCCGGCCGCCGAAGCGCCGCCCACGTCGTATTCGCGCAGGGCCCGCAGGTAGATCAGGAAAGCCAGGTTGGTCGAGGCAAGCCCGGGGCCGCCCGATGTCGTGACGTAGATCTCGGCGAAGACCGACAGCAGGAAGATGGTCTCGATCATGATGACGACGCTGATGGCGCGGCCGAGATGGGGCAGGATGATGAAGAAGAACATCGAGAAGGGACCTGCGCCGTCCATGCGCGCGGCCTCCTTCTGCTCGCTGTCGAGGGATTGGATCGCCGTGAGCAGGATCAGCAGGGCGAAGGGCAGCCATTGCCATGCGACGATGATGATGACGGAGGTCAGCGGGAAGCTGCCGAAGAAATCGATGGCCGGCAGGCCCAGTGAGCGAGCGAAGAATGCGAAGAGCCCGTTGACCGGGTGCATCAGCATGTTCTTCCAGATCAGGGCGCTCACCGTCGGCATGACGAAGAACGGCGCGATGGCGAGCAGTCTGGCAATGCTCCGGCCGTAGAATTCCTGGTCGAACAGCACCGCCAGCAGCGTGCCGAGTCCGACCGTGATCACAAGCACCCAGAAGACGAGAAAGAGGGTATTCGCCATCGCCGTCCAGAGGGACGGATCGGTGAGCAGGAAGGTGTAGTTCTCGAAGCCCGCAAATCCGCCAACCGACGGGTCAAGAAGGTTGTAGTACTGGAACGAGAACCAGAGCGTCATCACCAGCGGCACGATCATCCAGAGGAACAGGATGATCACGGACGGGGCAATCAGCGGAAGGGTTTTGACGTTGCGCTGGCTGCGTCTCCCGGCAGGAGCCGTGGCGCCGGTAACGGAGACGGTCGTGGTGGTGCTCGCCATTGCGATCCTCGCGGCTGGAGAGCAACCGGCGGACCAGGGGCCCGCCGATTGCATGGCGATCAGCTTATTTGGGGTAGCCTGCCTGCTTCATCGTGCGCTCGGTCGAGCGCTGCGCCGTTTCAAGGGCCTGCTCCACGGTTGTCTGGCCGGCCAAGGCGGCCGCGATCTGCTGCCCGACCGCCGTGCCGATGCCCTGGAACTCGGGAATGGCCACATACTGGATGCCGATATAGGGCACGGGATCCTTGGTCGGCTTGGTCAAGTCGGCATTGACGATCGCGTCGTACACGACCTTCGCGAAGGGTGCCGCCTTCTGGTACTCCGGGTTGTCATAGGTCGACTTGCGCGTTCCGGGAGGGGCTGCGACCCAGCCGGCCTCGCTGCCCACCAGCGTGATGTACTCCTTGGACGTCGCCCATTTCACGAAGGATTTGGCGGCATCGACCTTCTTCGAGGATGCCGGGATGCCGAGCGCCCATGCCCAGAACCAGCCCGATCCGTTGCTCGTGACCTCCACCGGGGCAGCCGTGAAGGCGGTCTTGTCCGCCACCTGGCTTTCCTTCGGGTTGTAGATGTAGCCCGCAGCCGACGTGGCATCGACCCACATGGCGCAATGACCGGTGGCAAACAGCGCCCGGTTCTCGTTATGCCCGTTCGCCGTCGCGCCCGGAGGGCCATATTCCCGCATGTTCTTGACGTAGTAGTTGATCGCGTTCTTCCACGGCTCCGTCGTCAGCTGTGGCTCCCACTTCTCGTTGAACCAGCGCCCGCCGAAGGCATTCACCATGGGGCCGATGAAGGCCATGTTCTCGCCCCAGCCGGGCTTTCCGCGCTGGCAGAACCCGTACTGCTCCTTCGACTTGTCGGTGAGCTTGGCGGCATATTCCGCGATCTGGTCGTAGGTGGGCTTGTCGGGCATCTTGATGCCGGCCTGATCGAACAGATCTTTTCGGTAGAAGGTGAACGAGCTTTCGGCATAGAACGGCACGGCATAAAGCTTGCCGTTGTAGGACAGGCCGTTCATCACCGACGGAATGATATCGGCGTAATCATAATCAGCGCCGAGATCATTCAGGGGAACAAGCCAGTTCTGTTTGCCCCAAATCGGGGCCTCATAGGAACCGATCGTGATGATGTCGAACTGCCCGCCCTTGGTGGCGATATCGGTGGTCGCACGCTGGCGCAGCACGTTCTCCTCGAGCACCACCCAGTTCAGCTTGTTGCCCGTCGCCTGCTCCCATTTGGGCGACAGACGCTGCATGATGATCATGTCCGCATTGTTGACCGTCGCGATTGTCAGGGTCTGGCCCTGTGCCAATGCCAGACCCGTGCCCGCAATCCAAACTGCCGCAGACACTAGCGAAAGCTGCCTCAACTGCATTGCATCCTCCCGATGGAAGCTGTTCTGGATTGTTATTCGTTATAATAATGAATGCTGGCACGGCGAGTTATGGCCGTCAATTACTCAAAGCAAGCTCGCGTCTGTCGGAACTACATCAAGTTTTATCATGGGATTTGCTTGGATGTTTCTATTGTGTGATTTACCTCTTGCGGGGAATTGCCGCGCGGCTCGCGGTGCCTAGATAGAGCCGCCGCCATGCAATCCTTCTCGCTTACCTCCTTTGGCAGACGGTGAATGGCATCGACCCTCGTGGACAGATCGTCTAATATGCAAACTGGAGCGTAACTTGATGCTGCCGGTGGAAGGCGTTCTTGGTTCGCGGAGGATGCCGGGTCCGTCAGGACTTTCTAGAAGCCAAACCCCGCCTTGACGTAACCTTGTCTCTCGCCGTCAGCCGCCGACACTCCAAAGATGCTCCCGGGTTGGAGGGTCGCCATGAGAGGGCTGCTGCGGGGTCTTTCCATCGTCGTCGTTTGCACCCTGTGCGCTGCCGCAGCTCATGGAGAAATCCTGATTGGCATGGCGGGCGCACTGACGGGCCCCAACGCCTATCAGGGGGAGCAGCAGCAGCAGGGCGTCGAGATGGCGATCGCCGACATCAACGCCGCGGGTGGCCTTCTCGGCCAGCAGATCAAGCTCATCTCCGTTGATGATGCATGCGACAGCGCGCAAGCGATCGCCGCCGCACAGCGCCTTGTTGCCGCCAAGGTGTCGTTTGTCGTCGGACATCAGTGCTCGGGCGCATCCATCCCGGCCGCCGCGATCTATGCGCGGGCCGGCATCATCCAGATGACCCCCGCCTCGACCAATCCGCGCCTCACCGAAGAGGGGAGAACCAATACCTTCCGGATTTGCGGGCGCGACGATCAGCAGGGCGCAATCGCCGGCGACTTCCTCGCCGCGCGCTGGAAAAGCGGCAAGATCGCCATCGTCCACGACGATTCCGTCTACGGCAAGGGCCTCGCCGAAGAAACGAGCCGCCAGCTCCACAGGCATGGCGTCATGGAGACGGTATTCGAGACCCTCGTCCCCGGACAGAACGATTACTCTCCGCTGATCGCGAAATTGCGGGCCGCCGGGATCGAGGTCGCCTATTTCGGCGGCTACTACCGTGAAGCCGCATTGCTCATCCGAGGCGCACGCGAGGACGGCTATCGGTTGCAACTGGTATCCGGGGACGGGATCGCCAGCGAAGCCTTCGTGCAGGTCACGGGAGAAGCCGGCACGGGCACCCTCTTCACGTCCTTCCGGGATCCGCGGCGCAGCCCCGTGGCCGCACCGGTGGTGGAGCGCTTCCGCCGACAGGGCTTCGAACCCGAAGGCTACACGCTCTACAGTTACGGCGCCGTGCAGGCCTGGGCCCAAGCGGTCATGAGGGCAGCATCCACGGAAACCAAGACCGTCATCGATGCCCTGCGCGGCAACGAGTTCGATACGATCCTCGGCCGGGTCGGATTCGACGACAAAGGCGATGTCCGGCAGCCCGGTTTCGAATGGTTCATCTGGCGGAGCGACCGGTATGTTCCCCTGGAGTAAGGGAGGGGCGATGCCCTTACCATCATGCCCGTCTGGCTGAGCGTCCGTTGGCGCCTCCTTCTTGCGTTTCTCGGAATCAGCGCCTTCGCGCTACTGGCGGCCGCGGCGGGCACCTACGCCTTCCGCCAAATGGCCTTCGTGATCGAGCGCATCACGGAGCAGCGCGTGCCCTCGGCCATCACGGCTCTCGATTTGTCCCGACAGGCCGAACGGATCGTCGCGGCGGCCCCCACTCTGCTGAGCGCGCGCTCACAGATGCAGTACCGGGAGATCTCGGCCTCGATCACGGCCGAGGTCGACCGTCTCGAGGCTCTGCTCGCCGAGATCAAGAGCGATGTCGACCCCGCGACAGGGACCACCATGGAGCCAGCCGTCGAGCGGCTCCGTCGCAATCTCACGGCACTCGCCGGCCTCGTCGCCGGCCGGATCGTCGTCTCGACGCACAAGGACGCGCTCCTGCGGCGTCTTTCCAACGCCACAGTCGCAGCGCAGCGTCTGGTTGCTCCGGCTCTCGTCGTGCTGGATTCCAAGTTCGCCGCCTCACGGCGCGAACAACCGACACAAGGGGCCCCGCAGCCTCCCGCGGTGGTCATTCAGGAGATCGCCGACGATCTGCTGATGCAGAAGGCGCAGCTCGAATTCGCCGCGATCGGCGATGGCCTGCTCAAGGCCTCCTTGACGGACAACGCGGCCGACATCGCGGTTCTCGGCTTCCCCTTGAACCGCTCGCTCTCAGCCCTGCGCCAGATCTCCACCGACCTGGCGGATCCCCGCCTTCGCGCGCGCTTCGAGCAGCGCATCGCCGACTTCGCCAAGCTCGTCGAGGGACCGGACAGCCTACTGTCCGCGCGAAGGACCGAACTCGGCCTGATCGAGGATGCCGAGCGCCTCCTGCAGGAAAACGCCGGCCTGTCGTCCCAGCTCACCCAGGCCGTCGACGGTCTCGTCACCGCGGCCCGGCTGGATATCCAGGCGGCCAGCCGGGAGGCGCTGACGGCGCAGCGCGTCGGCAACAACGTGCTGCGCGGCGTGGTCGCGTTGAGCCTCCTCAGCTCGCTTCTCATCGTCTGGCTCTATGTCGACCGCAACCTCGTCGCACGCCTGCGCAATCTGAGCGACAGCATGCTGGCGATCGCCGGCGGCAACCTGCGGGCTCCCCTGCCGGGCGACAGCGGCGACGAGATCGGACAGATGGCCAAGGCGCTCGCCGTCTTCCGCGACACGGCGATCGAGGTCGAGGAGAAGAACCTGCGCGAGGTCGCCAACGCCCGGCAGCGTCTGATCGACGCCATCGAGAGCATCAATGAGGGCTTTGCGCTCTACGATGCCGATGACCGCCTCGTCCTGTGCAACAGCCGCTATCAGGAGCTTCTCTATCCCGCGACGAACGTCCCCATGGCCCCCGGGACATCGTTCGAGACGGTGATCCGGCGTGCCGCGGAGCTCGGGCTCATCAAGGAGGCGCGAGGACGGATCGACCCCTGGGTGGTCGAGCGACTGGCCCGCCACCGGAATCCGGTCGTGGCCGAAGTGCAGCACCGGGAGGGCGACCGCTGGATCCAGGTCAGCGAGCGCAGGATCGCCGGCGGCGGAACCGTTGCCGTCTATACGGATGTCACCGAGGTCAAGCGACATGCGGCGCAGCTCGAACTGGCCCGCGACCAAGCCATGGCGGCGACCCGGGCCAAGAGCCAGTTCCTCACCAACATGAGTCATGAGCTGAGAACGCCGCTCAACGCCATCATCGGGATCACCGAGATGCTGAAGGAAGATGCGGTGGAGACGGGCGAGACGGCCATGATCGAGCCGCTGGACCGGATTCACCACGCCGGGGCGCATCTTCTGGCTCTCATCAACGAGATTCTCGATCTCGCCAAGATCGAGTCCGGCAAGCTCGAGCTCCATACGGAGGAGATCGAGCTCGGCTGCCTGTTGGAGGACGCGGCTCGAACGGCCGAGACCCTTGCGGCCAAGAACGAGAACCGTCTCGTCACCGAACTCGCGGCGGACCTCGGCAGCATCCATGCCGACCCCGTTCGAATCCGTCAGGTCGTTCTCAATCTTCTGAGCAATGCCTGCAAGTTCACCAGGAGCGGAACGGTCACTCTCCGTGCCGGGCGCGAGACCGGTCCAGGCGGCGACCAGGTGGTTCTTTCCGTTCACGACACGGGAATCGGCCTGACGGAGGCTCAATGCGCCAATCTCTTCCAGGAATTCACGCAAGCCGACAGCTCGATCACCCGGAAGTACGGAGGAACCGGGCTGGGCCTCGCCATTAGTCGCCGGCTCTGCCGGATCATGGGCGGGGATATCACCGTTCGCAGCTCCCCGGGGAGCGGAAGCACCTTCAGCGTCACCCTGCCGGCTGGACGAAGTCCCCCAGGCATGCGCAGCCTGCGGTCCGACATGAAGCGTCTGCCGATCGGCACCCGCCCGGTCGGACGCGGGCAGCGCGCGCTGGTCATCGACGACGAGGACACGTCGCGCGACATCCTGAGGCAGCTCCTGACGCGGGAGGGCTTCGAGGTCGTAACGGCCGAAAGCGGTCGTCGGGGAATCGAACTGGCCCGGGACTTTCGACCCTCGGTCATCACGCTCGACGTGCTGATGGCGGATCCCGATGGCTGGAGCACTCTTCAGGAGTTGAAGCGGGATGTCGCGTTGAGGGACATCCCCGTCATCATGGTCACCATCGTGGATGAAGAGAACCGCGGTTACGCGCTTGGCGCCGCAGCCTATCTGACGAAGCCGGTCAACCGGGAGTGCCTCCTGAAGGCGCTTGCGTCATGCCGTCCCGAGCATGCGAACCCGCGTGTCCTGGTCATCGAGGACGATGCCCAGACCCGCGGCTGGCTGACGCGCATCCTCCGGGAGGATGGATGGGAAACGGCCGAGGCGGAGAATGGAAGGGTCGCCCTGGAAAGGCTTCCCGTCGTGGGTCCGGATATCGTCCTTCTCGACCTGATGATGCCCGAGATGGACGGGTTCGAATTCGTCGACGAAATTCGCCGAGACGAGAAAACCCGCCATCTCCCCTTGATCGTGCTGACGGCCGCGGATCTCAGCGACGACGACCACCGCCGCCTCAGCGGCGGCATCCGTAAAATCCTGCGCAAGCGGCTCGGCGGAAAGGATGAGGTGCTGTCCAGCCTGCGGGAGGTCATCGCCGATTGCATGCGGCCTGGACATGCCGGGCATCGGGAGCGAGCATGATCCGGATTCTGTATGTCGAGGACAACGAGGACAATGTGTACATGCTGTCTCAGCGCCTGAAGCGGCATGGCTTCGACGTTCTCGTTGCCCGCGACGGCGAGCAGGGTGTCGAGACGGCCCGTCGGGAAAAGCCCGATCTCATCCTGATGGATCTCGGCCTGCCGTCCCTCGACGGCTGGAGCGCCGCCCGTCTGTTGAAGGGAGCACCCGACACCCGGCGAATTCCGATCATCGCACTCTCCGCCCATACGATGCCAGGAGACAGAGAACGGGCCCTGGCGGCAGGCTGCGACGAATACGACGCGAAGCCGATCGCATTCGAGAGGCTCCTGGCGAAGATCGACAGCCTTCTGCAGGATCGGACGGCACCATGATCGATACTGGCGTTCGTATCCTGGTCGTCGATGACAACGAGGACAACCGGTACACACTGACGCGGCGCCTGCAGCGGGAAGGCTGGGCGGACGTGGTCACCGCCGAGAACGGGCGCGAGGCCCTCGACAGGGTCGCTGAGGAGCGGTTCGACCTCATTCTCCTCGATATCATGATGCCCGAGTTGAACGGATACGAGGTTCTCAAGCACCTGAAATCCAATCCCGCGACCCGCGATATCCCTGTGTTGATGATCTCGGCCCTGTCCGAGTTCGAGAGCGTCGTCCGCTGCATCGAGCTCGGAGCGGAGGATTACCTGCCGAAGCCCTTCAATCCGGCGCTCCTGCGGGCCAGGGTCGGCGCCTGCCTGGAGAAGAAGAGGCTGCACGATCAGGAATTGAGCTACCTCAAGGAGATCGAGCGGCAGCGGTCCCGAGCCGAGGCGCTTCTCCATGCCATCCTTCCGGCGCAGGCGGTGGAGGAACTCGAAAGCGTTCAGAGCGTCACGCCGCGCCGGCATGAGAACGTCGTCGTGCTCTTCGCGGACGTGGTGGGCTTCACGGCCTATTGCGACCTCCTCGCTCCCGAGGAGATCGTCGCCAACCTTCACGTCTTCGCCACTGCCTTTGAGGACAATGCGGCGGAACATGGCCTCGAGAAGATCAAGACGGTCGGCGACGGCCTTCTCGCCACCGCTGGCCTTCTCCTGTCCAACCCGGACCCGGTGATGTCCAGCATCGCATGCGCGGCCTCGACCATCGCGTCAGCATCCCGTCTGCCGATTCCGTGGGACGTGCGGGTGGGCATCCATGTCGGCCCCGTGGTGGCCGGCGTCGTGGGCCGTCAGAAATTCAGCTTCGACATCTGGGGCGACACGGTCAACGTCGCGGCTCGCCTGGCGGCCTACGGCACGAGCGCCAGCATCAATGTCAGCGCAGCCGCATGGGAACAGGTGAAGACCCGGATCGACGCCTCCCCCCTGGGCCCGGTGCCGATCAAAGGGAAAGGCGTTCTGGAAGCCTACCGGGTCGTCCCCGCTCGGTCGCGCGGAAGCGCGGGACCGGATCAGATGTGAAGCTCCTGTCCGAGCGCCTTGAGAGCCGCCTCCTGGAACGCCTCGCCCTGGGTCGGATGAGCATGGATCGTGCCGGCGATGTCTTCGAGGCGCGCGCCCATTTCAACCGCGAGGCCGAAAGCTGCCGCCAGTTCGGAGACGCCATGACCGACGGCCTGTATGCCGAGGACCAGATGATTGTCCAGGCGAGCAACGACCCGCACGAATCCATCCTCACCCATCTTGGTCATCGCCCGACCATTGGCCGAGAACGGAAACTGACCGATCGTGATCTCGATCCCCGTTCGACGAGCGTCTTCCGGTGACAGGCCGACGGTCACGATCTCGGGGTCGGTGAAGCACACGGCAGGAATACTGCGCTTGTCCCAGACGCGCTTATGACCGGCGATGATCTCGGCCACCATCTCGCCCTGCCCCATGGCGCGATGAGCCAGCATCGGCTCCCCGGTCACGTCGCCGATGGCATAGATCCCGCGCATGGATGTCCGGCACCGCTCGTCGATGCGGATGAAGGGCCCGTCCATGTCGAGGACGAGCTCGTCCAGTCCCCAGCCCTGCGTCACGGGCCGTCGCCCGACCGTGACGAGGACCCTGTCTGCGGTAAGCGACGTCTCGGATCCGTCCTCCGCCTCGACCAGCAGGGTGCTGCCGGCCTTGGCCAAGCCTTTGGCCTTGGCCCCGGTCATCACGTCGATGCCGAGAGCCTGCAGCCTCTTGGACACGGGACGCGTCAACTCGGCGTCGTATTGCGGCAGGATGCGGCCTTGAGCCTCGACGACGGTGACCTTCGCTCCCATCTTGGCGAAGGCGGTGCCGAGCTCCAGGCCGATATAGCCGCCCCCGACCACGACAAGGCGCTCCGGAACCGAAGTCAGTGCCAACGCCTCCGTGGAGGAGATCACGGCTCCTCCGAACGGCAGGTTCGGCAATGCGACGGGGGCAGACCCCGTTGCGATCACGACGGTCTCGGCGCGGACGATCTGCCGGCCCGTTTCCGTCTCGACCTCGATCGTCTTGCCGTCGCGAAAGCGTGCATGTCCCTGAACGATCTTCACCTTCGCCTTCTTGAGAAGGCCCGATACCCCGCTGTTGAGCCGCCCGACGATGCCGTCCTTCCAGGCGATTGTCTGAGCGAGATCGAGTTCCGGTTTCGTCGCTCTGATCCCGAGGGAATTGCGACCGTTCGAAAGATGGACGATCCTGTCGTACTCCTCCGCCGCATGGATGAGCGCCTTCGAGGGAATGCACCCGACATTCAGACAGGTTCCGCCGGGCTTGCCCGCGTCGACGATGACCGTGTCGATCCCCAGTTGACCGGCCCGTATGGCGCAGACATAGCCGCCGGGTCCGGCCCCGATGACCAGAAGCTTGCAGGAAATGTCCTTCATCGGTCTCAGGTCTCCACGAAGATCATGGCGGGCGTCTCCAGAAGCGCCTTGATGCGCTGCACGAAAACGGCCGCGTCCCAGCCATCGATGATCCGGTGATCGAAGCTGGAGGACAGGTTCATCATTTTGCGGGGAATGAAGGTGGAGCCATCCCAGACCGGCCGCACCACCATCTTGTTGACCCCTACGATCGCGACCTCCGGATAATTGATCACCGGCGTCGTGACGATCCCACCCATGGCGCCGAGCGACGTGATGGTGATCGTCGATCCGCTCAGCTCCTCACGGCTCGCGAGGCCCGACTTCGCCGCCTCGGCCAGACGGTTCAGCTCGGTGGCGCAATCCCAGAGATCGCGGGCTTCCGCATGCTTCACCACCGGCACCATGAGGCCGGAACCTGTCTGCGTCGCAATGCCGATATGCACGCCGCCATGCTGGTGGACGACGCCCGCGTCGTCGTCGTAGATAGCATTCAGATGCGGCTGCTCGGCAATGGCCTTGACCATCGCGCGCATCAGGAAGGGAAGAAGGGTCAGCTTCGGCCGGTCACCCCGCCGGTTCGCATTGAGCGAAGATCGCAGATCCTCGAGCGCCGTCACGTCGACCTCTTCCACATAGGTGATGTGCGGGATGCGCGATTTCGCAAGCGCCATCTTCTCGGCGATCTTGCGCCGCAGCCCAATGACCTTGATGTGCTCGACGCCCGTGTTCTGCGCGAGCCCCGGTGCCTTGGAAACCTGACGGCCATGGGTCAGGAAGGCATCGAGATCCTCATGGGTGATCCGACCCGCAGGACCGGAACCCGGAACCTGCCGGAGATCGACGCCAGCCTCGCTCGCGCGCAACCGGACGGCCGGCGATGCGACCGGCCTCTCGCCCTCGGGGCGCATCGCCGGGGCGCGATGCATCCTCGCCGGCGGTGCCGGCGGCCGTTCCACCGGTTGTGGCGGCGTGCTGCGAGCCTGCCGTTCGACGATGGCTTCCGGAACTTTGACGGCGCCGTCTGCCTGGGCTTCGATCTCCCCAGTCCGAGCGGGCGCCTCGGCGGCCTTCTCCGGCGGGCTGCTCTCGGAAGACGCGCGCTCCTCCCCCTCGACCTTCAAGCGGATCAGAGGGGAACCGATGGCGACCACATCGCCGATCTCGGCTCCGAGCCACAACACCTCGCCGTCAACGGGAGAGGGAATTTCCACAGTGGCCTTGTCGGTCATCACCGCCGCGAGCACGGCATCCTCGCGGACGAGGTCGCCGACCTTGACGTGCCACTCGACGAGTTCGGCCTCGGCGATCCCTTCGCCGACATCGGGCATTTTGATCAGGTGCTCGCCCATGTCAGGCCTCCATCGTCTCGACGAGGGCGCGTCCGACACGGGCCGGCCCCGGGAAGTAATCCCATTCCTGAGCATGCGGGTAAGGCGTGTCCCACCCGGTGACCCGCGCGACGGGAGCCTCCAGATGGAAGAAGCAGGCCTCCTGAACGAGAGCTGCCAGCTCTGCTCCGAAGCCGGACGTCAGCGTCGCCTCGTGGACCACCACGCAGCGGCCCGTCTTCCGGACGGATGCCGCGATCGTTTCCATGTCGAGCGGGATCAGCGTCCGCAAATCGATGATTTCCGCATCGATCCCGGCCTCGGCGGCAGCGGCCTGCGCCACATAGACCATTGTTCCATAGGCCAGCACGGTGACGGTGGCGCCTTCGCGCACGATGGAAGCCTTGCCGAGCGGCAGGCTGAAATGGCCGCTCGGGACTTCGCTCAGGTCGTGCTTCGACCATGGCGTCACAGGACGGTCGTGGTGACCGTCGAAAGGGCCGTTGTAGAGACGTTTCGGCTCCAGGAAGATCACCGGGTCCGGATCCTCGATGGCCGCGATGAGAAGGCCCTTGGCGTCATAGGGATTGGACGGCACCACTGTCTTCAACCCCGCCACGTGGGTGAACAGGGCTTCGGGGCTCTGGCTGTGGGTCTGTCCGCCGAAAATGCCGCCGCCGGTCGGCATGCGGATCACCAGCGGACAGGTGAATTCGCCATTCGAGCGATAGCGCAGCCGGGCCGCCTCGGACACGATCTGGTCATAGGCCGGATACATGTAATCGGCGAATTGGATTTCGATGCACGGATGCAGGCCGTAGGTCGCCATGCCGATCGCCGTTCCGACGATGCCGGCCTCGCTGATCGGCGCGTCGAAGCAGCGCGTCTTCCCGTATTTCTGCTGGAGCCCGGCGGTGCAGCGGAAGACGCCGCCGAAATAGCCGACATCCTCGCCGAAGACGACCACGCGCTCATCGCGCGCCATCATCACGTCCATCGCGTCGCGGATGGCTTCGATCATCGTCATGCGCGCCATGGCTCAGACTCCTGCCTGCTGGCGCTGACGGCGCAGATGCGGCGGCATCTCGGCATAGACGCCATCGAACATCTCGCGCGCCGAGGGCTTGGCGCCGGCGTGGAGCGTGCCGTAGCTCTCTGCTTCCTTCTGCGCGGTGATCACCGTGTCGAGGATCTCGGCCTCCGCCTGCTTGTGGCGCTCCTCCGACCAGGCCCCGCGCAGGATCAGATGGTTTTTCAGCCGGATGACCGGATCGCCGAGGGGCCAGGCATCGGACTCCGTCTTGGGACGATAGGCCGAGGGATCGTCGGACGTCGAGTGGGCGCCGACCCGATAGGTGACGTATTCGACGAGCGTCGGGCCGAGATTGCGCCGCGCCCGCTCGGCGGCCCATTTCGCCACCGCATAGACGGCGAGATAATCGTTGCCGTCGACCCGAAGAGACGGAATGCCGAAACCCAGGCCACGGGCGGCGAACGTCCCCGCCCCACCCCGGGCGATGCCCTGGAAGGTGGAGATCGCCCATTGATTGTTGACGATGTTGAGGATGACTGGGGCCTTGTAGGTGGACGCGAAGACGAGCGCCGCATGGAAGTCCGACTCCGCCGTCGAGCCGTCGCCGATCCAGGCCGCGGCGATCTTGGTATCGTTCTGGATGGCCGAGGCCATCGCCCAGCCGACCGCCTGAACGTACTGCGTGGCCAGATTGCCCGAGATCGTGAAGAACCCGTGCTCCTTGGAGGAGTACATGACGGGCAACTGGCGTCCCTTCAGGGGATCGCGGGAATTCGAATAGACCTGACACATCATGTCGACCATCGAGTAGCCGCCCGCGATCAGGAGGCCTGCCTGCCGATAGGTCGGAAAGTTCATGTCCCCCGGCAGGAGCGCCTTGCGGAAGGCAGAGCTGATGGCCTCCTCGCCCAGATGCTGCATGTAGAAGGATGTCTTTCCCTGCCTCTGGGCGATCAGCATGCGGGCATCGAAGGTGCGCAGCGTCATCATGTTGCGCATGCCCTCGATGAGTTCCTCGTCGCTCAGGAGCCCGGCCCAGGGGCCGACCGCCTCTCCGGCGCGATTGAGGACCCTGATGATGGAGAAGGCGAGATCGCGGATGGATTCCGGATCCACGTCGATCTCGGGCCGGGGGACGGCGCCGGCTTTCGGGATCCTCACATTCGAGAAGTCGGGTGTCCCCCCGGGTCGAACGGCTGGTTCGGGCACGTGAAGGGTCAGCGGTCCGTAATCGGTCATGGTCTTTCGTTCTCCTCCCGAGAGAACTAGGAACGAAACACCATTCGGCCATAGGCTGAGCCGTTTCAAAAGAGGGTGAGACCGGTTATCGACAGGCTCCGGAAGCGCCGACCAATCTGCCGGGCCGTTACGGCTTCACGGTCGCCAGAACTTCGCCCGCCGTGATTTCAGGCTCGCCTTGAATCAGATCGGCCAGACTCGCATGGATCCACGTCAGAGCCTTCTCATTGGCCGCAAGCGCGGCCTCGCGGCTGTCGAACAGCGTCACCGAGCCGCCGATGCCGTTGCCGCAATCGAAGACATGATACTGCTGAAAGCCAGGAGACTGCCGCAGGATCTGGCCGATCCCGCTCTCGGCGCGTCGAGCTGCTTCGGGCACGGAGCGCATGTTCCTGAATTTCCGGATGACGACATACATGAATGCCTCCATCTTTCGCAGACGAGCACAACCCCAAACGCAAGGGAGCCATTCTGGACAACTCCCGCGACGACGACCGCCGTCGATCGCTGCAGGCGACCATGGCCCCGCTAATGGGCCATCAGGACCGGCAAACCCGCGTGGGCAATGATATGGCTGGTGGCTCCGCCGAAAATCATCTGCCTGAGGCGGCTCTGGGTATAGGCTCCCTTGACGAGCAGGTCCGCATGGAACGAGGCCGCGTCCTCCAGGATGGCTTCGCCGGGAGCGCGCGTGTTCAGCCTGCGTGCCGCCGTCTCGGCCCGGACGCCGTTCCGCTGGAGGCGAAGCGCCAGTTCCGCGCCGCTCGGCCCATCCACGCCCCATCCGTCCAGGGTCAGAACGACGACGCGATCGGCCTTCGCCAGAAGAGGCATTGCGAGCGCCACGGTTCGAGCCGTCTCCGTACTGCCGTTCCAGGCAATCACGATGGTCTCGCCGATTGATGCCGGAGTCGAGGGCGGAACCATCAGCACCGGCCGCCCTCCCTCGAACAGGGCAGCCTCGAGGGTAGCCAGTCGCGGCGGCTCGTCGCTTGCCCCCGGGCGACCAAGGACGATCAGATCGAACACCCTGCCGAAATTCCCGATGTAGCTGTCTCCAAACAGCTGCGGGCCGATCCATCCACAGGAGGCCTCCTCCGGCACCTCCGTCTTTCGTGGCACCGCGCAGGAGAGCATGAACTCCTCGAAAAGGTGGCGCGCGCGCTCCACCAGCTCACGCTGCTCCTTTTCGCTCAGGATCGTCCATCCGACCGGGACATCGAACGCGATGACGTCAGGAATGTCGGGACCGAGCGCCAGGCCTTCCACATGGCTCCCGAAGCGGCCGGCCACCAGGAGGGCGGCGTCAAGGACCGAGCGAATGAAGCTGTGCTGCTCAACCGGAACCAGAATGGCCTTCATGGCAACCACCTCGGTCAGCCTGCGAGCCGATGCCCCGGGAACATTATACTCCCGAACTCCGCTTTCGGCACATCCAATCTTCTCCACTCCTCGTCGAGCCTTGGGTCTCAGACATGAACTGGGCCTCAGACATGAACGTTGCCGAAGGCCAGCTCTCCTTCCCCTGTCTGCTTGCGCAACGTGGCGTAGAGAATCCAGCCATAGAAGATCGCCAGAGCGGCGATCACCGCCCATCCGGGAACCGGCCCGATCGCCGCATTCCGGACCCATTCTTCCATCGACGTGACGAGGTGGGCGTCGACGGCATTTTCCTGCATTCTGATGAAGGTGGTTTTGACGATCCAGGCGAACAGCAGGATCAGGAACATCCAGCAGTAATTCCGGCGGAGGCGGCGTGAGAGGGCTTGGCTGGTGCTCGTCAGGAACAGGGGGCGCCTGAGGTCGTCGCCCAGCTTCTGGACCCAGTCGGCCGTGGTTCCCTCCTCGGGCGAGAAGATCTGGGCGAAGTAGTTGCGCTCCATCCGGCGCACGCGATTGCGATAGACGTCGAAGAAGCGATAGCGGCGCGCCTCGATCACCAGGAGCAGCAGGACAAGCACCATGGCGAAGATCAGCACCCCATGGTGGGCCGTTGGCGTGGAGAGCGAGACCGACAGCATGGCGGCCACCACGGTAATGGCCCAGTTGGTCGTTCGGTCGATCCGATCGCGCCACCCGGCCATGCGGGCGATCTCGGCGCGGTGGTAATGCGCCATAACGGTGACGAACTCGCTGGAGGTGCTGGGAAAAGCTGGCGCCTCGACGGGCGGGCGCAGGGCCTGGACAGGCGCAGGATCGTTCTGCGGCAGCATGACGGCGCTCCCTCGGCCCCCTCGGATGACACCGGTCGGTTCTGGAGGCTTGCGCTCTTGTCAGAACGTTACAGGGCGAAACCCATTATAGCACCGGGACGGGCGTGCGAAGAGCGCAGATCTCGAGTGGAGGCCGTCAGACCGGAACGGATCTACTCCGGGCCGTGGCCATTCCGCCGCCTACGGGGCGAAGTCACTCCCAGACGGCATCGGCAAGCCCATCGAGCGGAATCTTGAGATAGCGCATTCCATTGCTCTCGGGGGCCGGCAGCCGTCCTCCTGCCATGTTCACCTGCAGGGCATGCAGGATCAGCTTCGGCATCGGCAGCTTGGCATCCCGTGCCTGGCGCATGGCGACGAACGCGTCCTCCGTGCGAGCCCGGACGAGGTGGATGTTGGAAGCCTTTTGGCTGGCGACGGTGCTTTCCCAGGCAGGGTCCCGGCCTCCCGGGCTGTAATCGTGGCCCGAGAACAGGCGGGTCTCGTCCGGCAGCGACAGGATGCGCCGGATGGTGTGCCATAAGGCTCTTGCATCCCCGCCGGGGAAGTCGCACCGGGCCGTGCCGAAATCCGGCATGAAGAGCGTATCGTGGATGAAGGCGGCATCCCCGACGACATAGGTGATGGATGCGAGGGTGTGACCTGGAGAGAACATCACTCGCGCATCCATGTCTCCGATCTGAAAGACCTCGTCGTCGGCGAGCAGGCGATCCCATTGCGAGCCGTCGGCCGCAAACTCCTTCAGGTTGTAGATCTCCTTCCAGAGCCGCTGCACGTCGACGATCCGCTCTCCGATGGCCGTCCTTGCCCCTGTCCTGTCCTTGAGATAGCCCGCGGCCGACATGTGATCTGCATGGGGATGCGTATCGAGGATCCAATCGACGGTGAGGCCCTTCTCGCTCACGTGAGCCAGCAGTGCATCGGCCGACGCGGTCGCGATCGATCCCGACTTCTCGTCATAGTCGAGAACGGGATCGACGAGAGCGCAGCGTCCCGTTGCAGGATCGGCCACGATATACTGGATGCTGCAGGTCCGTTGATCGAAGAACGCCTCGACCTGCGGTGGACCAGCCGAGCGATCCGGTCCTGCTTGCGGATAAGCCGCTGTGCTCATGGCTTCCACTCCTTGAGGCGAAAACGGACGGCGTCGCCGCAAACCTGTAGTCGGCACGCGGTGCGGCGCTGGTCGCAGGCATCCACCAGCGGACGGAAGGCCATCGGGCCTCGGGTTGCGGAACGATCGTCCTGGCCCCTTCGTCGGGCATCGAGCAAGCAATCTGCCCCTTATATACCGCAGAGCGTTGCCGGTGAAGTGGCGCCCGGAGCAGGACCGGCTGCGTGTCCGCGGCAGGTCGCAGGCACCGGATCGGCACCTTGGACTGCGAGACGGTTTCAAGCCTCCACGAACACCTCCGCGTGCTCGACGGAGAATCGGCCCAACTCCTCAACGACGGCCTCCAGGTGCGCCTCCATGGCCCGGCGCGCGGCCGGCGCATCGTGGGCCTCGAGAGCCCGGAAAATTTCCCAATGTTCGGCAAGGGTCACGATATGCCGGCGGGGCGAGGAGAGAAGACGGCGCACACGATCGATGTTCGCCCGGGAGGCGTCGATCACGGCGGCCACCCGCGGCAGCTTGAGCCCTTCGACGAGAATCGTATGGAATTCGAGATCCAGCACGTGGAAGCCCGGACGATCTCCCCTCAAGACGGCCTCCTGCTGCGCCTCCAGGTTGCCGCGCAGGGCCTCGATGTCATGACAGGACAGATGCCGTGCGGCATTCTCCGCCACCATGCCTTCCAGAGCCTGACGGATCAGCATGGATTCCCTGATTTCCGCCAGACGGATGCGCGCCGCTCTCGACCCGCGCTGAGGCAGGATCTCGACGAGCCCCTCCGCGGCCAGGCGTGTCAGCGCCTCCGAAACCGGGAACCGGGACACCCTGAGCGCGCTGCAGACGGCACCTTTGTCGATGAACTCGCCAGGGGCGAAGTCGAGCGCCACGATGGCCGAGCGCAAGGAGCGCTCCACCAGATCCGTCGTATGGCCTCGGCTCCCTCGCTCGAGGGGAGCAAGGAAAACATAACTTTTTCTCTTGTCCACGGCGTCCATTTGCCTAACATGTTAGCCGAACCGTTGAGCGGACGCCACCGTCTCGTCGGATAGCTCCTACGAGCGGCACCGCTCGTGATCATGTTTCAACCGGCCACAGAGCCGGCATTCGGAGAAACGCCTATGCCATTTCTGACCCGCCGCCTTGCGTTCGGCCTCGTCGCAGCCGCAGCCGCCATTCTTCCCACCTTGCCGGCGAATGCCCAGACGAAGCTGAAATGGGCTCACGTCTACGAAACCTCGGAGCCCTTCCACACCCAGTCGGTGTGGGCGGCACAGGAGATCGCGAAGCGCACCAACAACCGCTATCAGATCGACGTCTATCCAGCATCGCAGCTCGGCAAGGAGAGCGACATCAATCAGGGCCTGTCGCTCGGCACGGTCGACATGATCATCTCCGGTCCAAGCTTCGCCGCACGCAGCTATCCGCCGATCGGCATTGGGTATTATCCCTACATCTTCCGCGACTCCGCCCACCTGCTCGCCTTCGCGAAGAGCGACGTCTTCAAGGAGCTCAGCGCCGGCTACGCTGAAAAGACAGGGCACCAGATGCTGGCCCTCACCTATTATGGCGTGCGCCACAGTTCCACGAACAAGCCCTTCAAGACCTGTGCCGAAATGAAGGGTCTCAAGATCCGCGTGCCCGATGCCCCCGCCTACTTGGCCATGCCGCGCTCCTGCGGCGCCAATACTTCGCCCATCGCCTTCGCGGAGGTCTACCTGGCCCTTCAGAACGGCACGGTCGACGCGCAGGAGAACCCGCTGACGACGATCGAGGCGAAGAAGTTCTACGAGGTCCAGAAGAACATCGTGCTGACCGGCCATATCGTCGATCATCTTGCGACGATCGTCTCCAAGCAGCTCTGGGCAAAGCTCTCGGACGAGGACAAGAAGATCTTCGCTACAGTCGCCCAGGAAGCGGCCGTCCGCGCCTCGGGGGAAATCCAGGCGAAGGAGAAGGAACTGATCGAGACTTTCAAGCAGAAGGGTTTGACGATCACCGAGGTCAACAAGGACGAGTTCAAGGAAGCCGTGATGAAGAACGTCACCCTGGAATCCTTGGGCTATCGCAAGGCCGACTACGACAAGATCCAGGCCTTGAAGTCGGAAGGTCTTTGAGGTTTCGGGCGGGCCGTCTCCGGCGGCCCGCCTTTCCGCCGTTCAAGGATCCCACCGCCCGCCCCGGCAGGGATCACTTCTGACCTCCAGGAACGAGGCTCACTGAGACATGACGACTGAGGTTCACACCCAGGTCAGCGCCGAGGAGCTGGCGCAGACTTTCGACGAGAGCGAGCACGCACCGGTCGATCTATCGGGCTATGCCTTCGAGGACTGGCTGTCTTTAGCCCTGTTCTGGGCGATGTCGCTCGCGGTTTTCGTTCAATTCTTCACACGCTACGTGCTGAACGATTCCTTCGCCTGGACGGAGGAGATCGCGACCAATCTCCTGGTCGCTCTCGTCTTCATCGGGTCGGCCATGTGCGTGCGCATGAGCCGCCACATCCAGGTCGACTTCCTCTATCGCTATCTATCACCCGGTCTCGCCCGCGTGCTGGCAACCCTGATCGACGTCATCCGCGTCGCCTTCTTCGCTTATGGCGCCCTCCTGGTCTGGCGCTTCATGAGCATCATCGGCGACGAGCAGATGACGACCATCGCTCTCCCGAAAAACCTCAGCTACGCCTTTGTCTTCATCGGGTTCGTCCTGATGTTCTTCCGCTCCGTTCAGGTTGCTGTCGCCAACTGGCGCCGTGGCTATTCCGTGCTCGAGCGGCCCGAAGCATTCGATGCACCCTTGGTGGCGGAAACATAATGCTCATCCTGATCGGTTCTTTCCTCGTTCTGATGGTCCTCGGCCTGCCCGTGGCCATCTCCATGGCCGTCGCGTCCCTGCTCTATATCCTCGCCAGCGGCACGGTGCCGGACGTCATTGTTGCGCAACGCATGATTGCCGGCGTCGAGAGCTTTCCGCTTCTGGCCGTTCCGTTCTTCATTCTGGCCGGCAACCTCATGAACATCGCCGGCGTCACGGGCCGCATCTACTCGTTTGCGGTTGCCCTCGTCGGGTGGATGAAGGGCGGCCTCGGACAAGTGAACATCATCGGATCGGTGATCTTCTCGGGCATGTCCGGGACGGCCATCGCCGATGCGGCCGGCCTTGGCACGATCGAGATCAAGGCCATGAAGGATCATGGCTATTCGACGGAGTTCGCCGTCGGCGTCACGGCGGCATCTGCGACCCTCGGGCCGATCATCCCACCTTCCTTGCCGTTCGTGATCTACGGGATGATGGCCAATGTCTCTATCGGTGCCCTCTTCCTGGGAGGCCTCATTCCGGGCATCGTGATGACCCTGCTGATGATGGGGACCGTAGCCTACTTCGCCTATCGGAACGGATGGGGCGCAGATACTCCCTTCTCATGGGCTCAACTGGGCAATGCCACCATCGAGGTCGTCATCGTTCTGGCCTTTCCGGTCGCCGTCTGGCTGATGATCCAGGCCGGACTTTCCGCCAACGTCTCCATTGGGATCGCCCTCGCTGTCCTGCTCGCCCTCGACTGGTATTTCGACTTCTCGGCCGTGATGGCCCTGATGGCGCCGGTCATCCTGATCGGCGGCATGACGCTCGGCCTTTTCACCCCGACGGAGGCGGCTGTCGCTGCCGTCATCTGGTCGCTGTTCTTGGGCCTCGTCCGCTATCGCTCCATGACGTTCAGGAGCCTGGCCAAAGCGACCTTCGACACCATCGAAACGACAGCATCGGTTCTCTTCATCGTCACGGCGGCGTCGATCTTCGCATGGCTTCTGACGGTCAGCCAGGCGGCGCAGATCCTCTCGGATGCGATCCTGGGCTTCACGCAGAACAAGTGGGTGTTCCTGCTGCTTGCCAACATCCTCATCCTGTTCGTCGGCTGCTTTATCGACACCATCGCGGCGATCACGATCCTTGTTCCGATCCTACTGCCGATCGTGCTCAAGCTTGGCATCGACCCGATCCATTTCGGCCTTATCATGACGCTCAATCTGATGATCGGCCTGCTCCATCCGCCTCTCGGCATGGTGCTCTTCGTTCTGGCGCGGGTCTCCAGGTTGTCGGTCGAGCGCACCACGGTGGCGATCCTTCCCTGGCTCGTCCCCTTGATGCTCGCGCTGATCGCGATCACCTATATTCCGGAACTGACGCTTTGGCTCCCGCAGAAAATGGGTTTGGGACGATAGTGGATCGTTCGATAGACATTCCTAACCGATTATTGAGATACTCATGAGCACTCCCCGCACCATCCGCCTCTCGCCCGATGACAATGTGGTCATCGCCATCGACCTCGTGAACCAGGGCGCGAGCGCGGCTGGACTGACGGCCCGCGAACGTATCCTGCGCGGCCACAAGATGGCCGCGCAGCCGATCCGGGAAGGCGAGCCGATCCGCAAGTTCGGCCAGATCATCGGCTTCGCCAAGACCCACATCGCGCCCGGCGAATGGGTGCACGAGCACAATGTCGGTCTGCACGACTTCGAGCGGGACTACGCCTTCAGCGCAGATGCCCGGGAAGACGATCTGCTTGCGCCCGGACTGCGCGCCACCTTCCAGGGGTACCGCCGCGCGTCCGGTCGAACGGGCACGCGGAACTATATCGGCATTCTGACATCGGTGAATTGCTCCGCGTCCGTCGCACGCTTCGCAGCCGCCGAAGTCGAGCGCTCAGGTCTTCTTCGCGACTATCCCGGCATCGACGGCGTCGTTGCGATCGTTCACGGGACGGGTTGCGGCCACGCCGCCTACGGCGAAGGGTTCGACATCCTGCGTCGTACGCAATGGGGTTATGCCAGCCACCCCAACTTCGCCGGCGTCATCATGGTCGGTCTCGGCTGCGAGGTGTTTCAGATCGGCAGGATGAAGCAGGAATACGGCCTTACAGAAAGCGAAACCTTCCGCACCCTCACCATTCAGGAGACGGGCGGCACGAGGCGCACCGTGCAGGCCATCGTCGAGGCCGTGAAGGACATGCTCCCGATCGTCGCTCGGGCTCAGCGGGAGACGCGCCCCGCATCGGAACTGGTGCTGGCCCTTCAATGCGGCGGTTCCGACGGCTATTCAGCCCTCACCGCCAACCCGGCGCTGGGTGTCGCGTCCGATCTGCTGGTCCGTCATGGCGGAACGTCGATCCTGTCGGAAACCCCTGAAATCTACGGTGCTGAGCATCTTCTGACCCGGCGGGCCGCCACCCCGGACATCGGCGAGAAGCTCGTGTCGCGGATCAGATGGTGGGAGGATTACACGGCCCGCAACGGCGGCGAGATGAACAACAATCCCTCACCCGGCAACAAGGCCGGCGGATTGACGACGATCCTTGAGAAATCCCTGGGCGCCGCCGCGAAGGGCGGACGCTCGACCCTTCGGGCTGTCTACGAATACGCCGAACCCGTGAAGGACCACGGCTTCGTCTACATGGATACGCCCGGCTATGATCCTGTTGCGGCGACCGGCCAAGTGGCCGGCGGCGCGAACCTGATCGCCTTCACGACCGGCCGCGGCTCGGCATTCGGCTGCAAGCCCGTGCCGTCCCTGAAGCTCGCCACCAATTCCGACATCTACCGTCGCATGCTCGACGACATGGACATCAATTGCGGCGATGTTCTCGACGGCGTGTCCCTGGAAACGAAGGGCCAGGAAATCTTCGAGATCCTGCTCCGGGTCGCCTCCGGGGAGCACACGAAGTCGGAGGATCTCGGCTACGGCGATCTCGAGTTCGTCCCGTGGCAGGTCGGCGCAACGATGTAAGCGCAGCGCCGACCGTCCGATGATCCCGGACGGGCGGCGAGTGCGACACATCGTTCCTCGGGAGGCCCGTTAACCCGTTGTTAACCATCACCGGGCGATGATCTTCCCGCTGATCCCTCGCCGGATCGACACTCTCCCAAATGCGAACGGGGCGCGGATGTACCGCCTCGCTTCGCTTTGGGATGCAGTGCTGGAGCCCGTGCCGCCCCATCCCGGCATGCAGTCGAACTACGCGCATCGGCCGTTTTTAGGACGTCGAGCATCGCCATCGGCAGCAAGGGACGGCCAATCGATAATCGGGTGGGCTTAGCCGAGCACGTAGAACGCCGCGCCAATCGCTGCCAGCGCACCCACGAATGCATAGGGATACCAGGTGGGAAAGGGCTTGTCGTGACCGTTGAAGCTCAAGCAGGTTCTCCTGAATCAAGGGCATGCTCTCTCTTCTTCCTCTTCTTCATGCAAAATGGTCTTTTCGTGAAATCCAAACGAAAACGGCCGAGCTTCGTGCGGCGGGCGGCCGCCTAAGATGAAGCCGGGCCAAGGTCCCGCCAACCGCCGAATGGCGCGGCAAATCGGAAGAAAATTACTTTGAAGCACTTTTAAGGAAGCGAATACCACCCCGATCTCAAGGCTGTAGCGGGTGTTTTAGAACACCTCTGATTTTTGGCTAAGCCCTTGATCAATCTCAATTCTTTCAGATATCTCATCGGACGCCCCTGCGGGAATTCTCCCGGTCTCGGGCACTCGTTCGATCTGCCGAAGGCAAGTGCGTTCGTTCAGCTCTTTCGCTGAAGGATCCGGAGCTGCGCATCACGTCCGGCGGTCGCTCGCCAGCATGAGGAGAATGAGTTCATGGGCATGAGCACATGGAATGAGCCTGGGTTTGCAGCAGGAAGCGTCTTCGCCTGCTTGGCTCTGCTCCTGCCTTTCAGCGGGATGGCGCTCGCCCAGGACAATGCGTCGGCTTCAAGCCCCTTGCGGATCGAGTTGAACAAGATCGAAGCATCGGGGGAGAACTGCCGGACCTACTTTCTCATCGACAATCAAAAGGGCGAGGGCTGGAAATCTCTGAAGCTCGATCTCTTCGCGCTGGATACGGATGGCGTGGCAGCCAAGAGGCTGGCGGTGGAAGTGGGTCCGGTGCCTCGCCGCAAAACCCTCATCAAGCTCTTCGACTTTCCGGGACTGACCTGTTCGCGCTTCGGACGTGTTCTGCTCAACGACGTCCTGACCTGCGAAGGCGCGACCAGCGCGCGCGAGGAATGCCTGTCCGGAATCGAGACGGCCTCCAAGATCGACGCCGTATCCTTCGTGAAGTGAGATTGCCCTCATGAATGAGATCATGCCTGCCGCAACGCATGACATGTCCTTCCTCGGCCTGTTTCTGCAAGCCGATCCGATCGTCAAAAGCGTCATGATCCTGCTCGTCCTGGCCTCCCTCGGCTGCTGGACCATCGTCATCGAGAAGCTCCTTCGCTTCGGAAGCATCCGTCGTCAGGCCCGCGCTTTCGAAGCTGCGGCGCGCTCGGGTGATAGGCTTCATCCGCAGATGCCCGGGGCGACGGGCCGGATCGTCGCGGCCGGTCACGAGGCGTGGCGCGATCAGGACGTCTCCGAGAGCCGCGCCGACCGGCGGGAGCGCATCGAACGGGCCATGCGGGCTGCCCTGTCCGTCGACATGCGCCAGCTTCAGGTTGGATTGCCGTTCCTCGCCACGATCGGCTCCGCGGCACCGTTCATCGGCCTGTTCGGAACGGTCTGGGGCATCATGAACTCCTTCTCGGCCATCGCCGCCAGCCAGGACACGAGCCTCTCCGTCGTGGCGCCGGGCATCGCCGAGGCGTTGTTTGCAACCGCCATCGGTCTCGTGGCCGCCATTCCGGCCGTCATGGCCTACAACAAACTGACGACCGATCTCGGACGCCTGCAGCAATCCTTCGCGGCCGGCATCACGGCGCTCGGCGACCGGCTCGCCCGCGACCGCAAGTCCCACGTTCGGGCGGAGGCTGCCGAATAATGGGCATGGGGCCAATCCGGGCGCAGGATACGGACGACGAGTTCGGGTCCGCTCCCCTGTCGGAGATCAACGTCACGCCGCTGGTGGATGTGATGCTCGTTCTGCTCATCATCTTCATGGTGGCGGCACCGCTGATGACCGTCGGCGTGCCCGTGCAGCTGCCGAAGACGGCAGCCCCGAAGGTGTCGCAGCCGAAGCAGCCGGTCGTGGTCACCATCGACGCGCAGGGCCAGCCGTTCCTCGACAAGGAGCCGCTCGCTCCCGAGACCATGATGCCGCGCCTGCGGCAGCTCGCCGGCGTGGATCCGAGCCAGGTCGTCCTCGTCCGTGGCGACAAGGCCGTTCCTTATGGGCGCATCATCGAGATCATGGGCCAGATCAACGCCGCGGGCTTCAGCAAAGTATCCTTGATCGCGCAGGCCCCGAGCGGATCACCGTCTCCCTAGGATCCGCAGCAAGCCCGATGTCCGCACACATTCTCAGACCGATGCAGGAGCCGAACCGGCTCGGGATCGCCTTTCTCGCGGCGCTCCTGCTGCACGGGGCGGCGCTGACCGCCGTGACTCTGTGGCCATCCGATGCGGAGAAGCCGCCCGGGGAGCAGGAGATCACGATCGATCTCGCGCCCGCCATGGAAGAACTCGTGTTGGTCGCGCCATCGCTCGAACATTCCCAGGAGGTGCCTCCCGCCGAAACCGAAGCCCTGCCGGTCGAGACGGAAAGCGTCGAGGAGCCGCCGCCCGAGGAAATCGCCGAAGCCCAGCCTCAGGACGCGACCGAAGCGGTTCCGGTGGAAGCGGTTCCGGTCGAACAGGAGACCGCGCGGACCGAGGCCGTCATCCTGCCGCCCCCCGACACGGTGGTCGCCAAGCCGCTCGAGACGCCTGCGCCGCCCAAGCCGGAGAAGAAGCCCCTGCCGAAGCCGGTGGAGCGCAAGCCTCCTCCGCGCCGAACCGTTGCGGAACCGAAGCCGCTTCCCTCCGATGCCCGCCAGGGCCAGGCTTCAGCCTCGCGCGAGGATACGGGCGGCCAGGCGGCCTCCGCGGATCCGACCGCACGCAATCGCTACCTGGCCAGCCTCGTGGCCTCGCTGCGCAATCGCCTGCGCTATCCGGACGTCGCGCGCAGCCAGGGCGTGACGGGCGTTGCAACCGTGCGCTTCACCATGGATCGGTCCGGTCGAATCGTCAGCGCGTCCTTGGTGCGGGGTGCAGGCCATCCGGCGCTGGATCAGGCTGCGCTTGCTGCGGCGAGCCCCGGTTCGTCCCTGCCGCCCATTCCGGACTTCATCCCGCAATCGACCTTCACCGTGCCGCTGCGCTTCAACATCCGCTGAGCCAAACCACGGTCGCGACCTTGACGGTCGCGGGATCGCCATTACCCTGTCGGTCAAAGGCGCCGGCCGTTACCTTCGACGTTGAAGACGACGGCATGAGCTGCGTTCCAGGACAGGGAGAATCGCCATGGCCGATAAGGCTTTCGCCTCGACAAGCGACACCGCCGCCAAGACGGTATCGTTCACGGAGATCGGCCCGGATCTCTATGCCTACACGGCCGAGGGCGATCCCAATTCAGGCATCATCGTCGGCGACGACGGCTGCATCGTCATCGACGCGCAGGCCACGCCGGCCATGGCCGAGGACGTGATCGCCCGCGTACGCACCGTCACCGACAAGCCGATCAAGTACGTGGTGCTCTCGCACTACCATGCCGTGCGCGTGCTCGGAGCCTCGGCTTACGAGGCGCAGGGCATCATCGCTTCGACCACCACCTACGATCTGATCGTCGAGCGCGGCGAGCAGGACAAGGCGTCCGAAATCGGCCGCTTCCCGCGCCTGTTCCGCGGCGAGAGCAGCATCCCGCCCGGTCTGACCTGGCCGACGCTCACCTTCGAGAGCGGCATGTCGGTTTTTCTCGGCAAGCGCGAGGTCAAGCTGTTCCATCTCGGTGCCGGCCACACGGCGGGCGATATCGTGGCCTGGGTGCCGGACGCGGAGGTGATGTTCACCGGCGATCTCGTGGAGTACCACTCCGCCTGCTATTGCGGCGACGCTTACCTGCGCGAGTGGCCGCAGACATTGGATTCGATCCTCGACTTCCAACCAAAGGCGATCGCCCCGGGTCGGGGCGATGCGCTGCAGGGCGGGCAGGCGGTGCGCGAGGCGGCGGCGATGACGCGCGACTTCGTGGGCACGCTCTATGGCGCCGCCGAATTGTCGGTGGCGCGTGGACGCTCTCTCAAGGAGACCTTCGCGGCGACGCGCGACGTGATGGACCCGAAGTTCGGAAGCTTCGCCATCTACGAGCATTGCCTGCCCTTCAATGTCTCGCGGGCCTTCGACGAAGCTTCCGGCATCGATCATCCCGTCATCTGGACGGCGGAGCGCGACCGGGAGATGTGGGCGGCCCTGCAAGGCTAGTCTCTGACGAACGGGAGGAAGCCGCGATGAACAGCCGCAAGACACTCTTCCAGTTCGGCTATCGCCGTAGCGCGGATCAGGATCGCCCGTCCCCTGCCCGGCATGCGGTCATCGTGGTCGGCGCGGGTCCCGTGGGCCTTTGCACGGCCATCGACCTGGCGCAACGCGGCGTGCCCGTGGTGCTTCTCGACGATGCAGACCGGATCGGCGAGGGATCCCGCGGGATCTGCTACGCCAAGCGCACGCTCGAGATCCTCGACCGGCTCGGCGTCGCCGAGCCATGTCTCGAGAGAGGCGTGACCTGGAAGCTCGGCAAGGTGTTCCAGCGCAACGACCAGCTCTATGCCTTCGACCTGCTGCCCGAGGATGGGCACAAGATGCCGGCCTTCATCAATCTTCAGCAGTATTATCTCGAGCATGCGCTCGTCGAGCGTGCCGCAGACCTGCCCGATCTCGACATCCGCTGGCGCAACAAGGTCATCGGCCTCCAACGCCGCAACGACGGCGTGACGCTCACCATCGAGACGCCGGAAGGTGCCTATGATCTCGAGGCCGATTGGGTGGTGGCGGCGGACGGCGCCCGCTCGGCCCTGCGCGGGATGCTCGGCCTGGATTTCCGGGGCGAGGTCTTCGAGGATCGCTTTCTCATCGCCGACGTGAGGATGAAGGGCGACTTTCCGCCCGAGCGCTGGTTCTGGTTCGACCCGCCCTTCCATGACGGCCGCTCGGCCCTCCTTCACAAGCAGCCGGACGATGTCTGGCGCATCGACCTGCAGCTCGGCCCCGATGCGGACGCGAAAGCGGAACAGACGCCCGAGCGCGTCATGCCGCGCCTTCGGCAGATGCTGGGGCATGAGAACTTCACGCTCGAATGGGTGTCGGTCTACACGTTCCAATGCCGCCGACTGGAGCGCTTCGTTCATGGACGCGTGGTTTTTGCCGGCGACGCCGCCCACCAAGTATCCCCCTTCGGCGCGCGCGGCGCGAATTCCGGCATTCAGGATGCGGAGAACCTCGCCTGGAAGCTGGCGCTCGTCGTCAGGGGCGAGGCCCCGGAGCGCCTGATCGACACCTACGACATCGAACGTTCGGCGGCCGCCGACGAGAACATCGGTCATTCGACCCGCTCGACCGACTTCATCGCCCCGCGCTCGGCGCAGGAACGGCGCTTTCGCGATGCGACCCTTGCTCTCGCGCGCCACACCCCCTTTGCCAAGCGAATGGTGAATTCTGGCCGGCTGTCGCTGCCCTCGACCTATGAGACGCCTCTGTCGACGCCGGATCGTGAGACCTGGTCCGGGTCCGCCCGCCTCGGCGCTCCCCTGCCCGATGCCCCGATGCGGACCCGCAGCGGCCAGCCTGTCTGGCTGCTCGAAGCACTGGGCAGCGAAGAGACCGTCATCCATGTGCCCGACGGTGCCCCGCAGCCCGCAGGCGAGCGCGTGCTCGTCATCGGGGACGACCTCATCGATGCGCAGGGCTATTTCGCCCGACGTTTCGACTCGACGCCCGGAAGCACCTATCTCGTGCGACCGGACCAGCATCTCGCGGCACGCTGGCGTCATCCGGCGAGATCACAGATCGAGCGCGCCTCCCGCCGCCTCAGAGGATCGGAGGGGGATCGCGCATGACCTCGCTCATGACCGACAGCCGCTTCCCCGATCCGGACCGCGCCTATCGTGCGCTGATCGAATCTCATCGGGGATTGTCGGATGAGGACAGCGCAGCTCTCAACAGCGCCCTCGTTCTGATCCTGGCCAATCACATCGGCGACCACGCCGTGCTGCAGGAGGCTCTCGCCCTCGCCCGGCAGAGCCTGAATCGGACGCAGGGCGAAGCGGTCTGATCACGCGATGCCGAGATAGGCGGCCTTGACCTGTGGATCGGCCAGCAGGGCCGCGCCCGCCCCGCTGTAGGCGACCTTGCCGGTCTCCAGCACATAGCCCCTGTCGGCGATGGCCAAAGCCGCACTGGCATTCTGCTCGACGAGAAGAACCGTGATGCCGTCGTTCTTGAGAGACACGATGGCATCGAGGATCTGGTCGACCAGAAGCGGCGACAGACCGAGAGACGGCTCATCCAGAAGCAGAAGACTCGGCCGGCCCATGAGCGCGCGGCCGATCGCCAGCATCTGCTGCTGACCGCCCGACAAGCCTCCGGCCAGAAGGTGCCGCTTTTCGGCCAGAACCGGGAACATGGCGAAGATGCGATCGCGGTCCTGGTCGATCTCCCGGTCTCGACGACGATAGGCACCGAGGCGCAGGTTGTCCTCCACGGTCAGGGGGCCGAACACCTGTCGGCCTTCTGGCGATTGCGTGATGCCGAGCCCGACTCTTCGGTGCGGCGGCAGCCGGTCGATCCGTTGGTCCTTGAAGCGGATTTCGCCGCCGGTCATCGGCTGAACGCCGGACAGCGTGCGCAGCAGCGTGGTCTTGCCCGCGCCGTTCGAGCCGACGAGCGCAACGATCTCACCCGAACGGACCTCGAGGCTGATGCCCTTGAGCACCTCGATGCGCCCATAGGCGCTGCGCAGATCCCGCACCTCAAGCACGGGCGGCCTCCCGTGCGCCGTGCTGCCCCAGATAAGCCTCAAGGACCCGTGGATCATCGCGTACCTCCCGCGGCGTTCCCTCGGCGAGCGGACGGCCGCGCTCCAGCACGAGGATCCTGTCGGAGATCTTCATCACGAGCTTCATGTCGTGCTCGACGAGAACGACGGCCACGCCCCGATCGGCAACCTGTTTGATGAGATGGTCGATCTCCTCGGTCTCCACCGCGTTGCAGCCGGCGGCCGGCTCGTCGAGAAGTAGCACGCGCGGTTCGGCGGCGAGCGCACGGGCGATCTCGAGGCGCTTGCAGGCGCCGTAGGGCAGCGAGCCTGCCGAGGTGTCCGCCACATCCTTCAAACCGACATCGGCCAGGAGCGCGAGTGCCGCGGCCCGCGTCTCACGGTTCTGACGCGTGACGGAAGGGGTTCTGAACAGAGCCGGCAGAAGGCTGCACCTTTCCCGCAGGTGACGGCCTACCATCACGTTCTCGCAGGCGGTCATGCGCTGGAAGATCTGCAGGTTCTGGAAGGTGCGGGACAAGCCGCGCGCCGCCAGCTTGTGCGGCGCAAGCCCGGTCACGTCCTCGTCGGCGAGATGGATCGACCCGCGGCTCGCCACGTAGACACCGGACACGATATTGAACAAGGTCGTCTTCCCTGCCCCGTTCGGCCCGATGATGGACACGATCTGGCCGGGGCTGACCGAGAAGCTCACGCCGTCGACGGCCTTCACGCCGCCGAAGGAGATGCCCACATCCGTCGCCTTCAGGATGCTCATGAGCGCGCCCTCCGGAGAAGCAGGTTCGAGAGGCTCGGGACGATCCCGTTGCGCATGAAGATCATCGCCACGATGATGATGAGACCGAGCAGAAGATGCTCGTATTCCTGGAAGACGGTGAGAGCCTGCGGGAGCGTGACGAGCACGGCGGCGCCCACGATGCTCCCCACCACGGATCCGAGCCCGCCGAGCACCACGATCGTCACAAGCTCCACCGAATGCAGGAAGCCCGCCTGATCCGGGTTGATGAACCCGTTCATGAAGGCCAGCGCGGATCCGGCGAGGGATGCATAGATTGCGGCGATCACGAAGGCCTGCAGCTTGAAGCGCGCCACGTCCACGCCGACCACCTGCGCGGCGATCTCGCTGTCGTGCAGGGCGCGGAAGGCTCGCCCGGTCGGCGTCTCGTCGAGGTTGAGGGCGATCCAGGTCCCGACCAGCAGGAGCCCCCCGGTCACCCAGTACCAGGTGTAGGATCCGCTGACCCGCCAGCCGAACAGGGTGAGCCGCTCGACGGGCATGCCGTCCGGGCCGCCGGTCCAGCGGCTTTCGGTCGTGATGACGAGCGCCACGAGAACCCCGAGCCCCAGGGTGGCGATGGCCAGATAATGCCCTTTGAGGCGCAGGATGGGACGCCCCACAAGATAAGCCAGAACGCCGGAGAGGACCGCCCCGATGAGAAGCGCCGCCCAGGGGGGAATGCCGAGATGCGTCGGTCCGATGGCGACCGCATAGGCGCCGATCCCGAAGAACGCCGCGTGACCGAGGCTGACCTGACCCGCCTGTCCCATGAGGATGTTGAGCCCGATGGCCGCGAGCGCCGAGACCCAGACGAGCGAGGCGACGCGGAAATAGTAGCTCGACGGAAAGACGAACGGGAGAATGGCGATCACGACGGCCAGGATGAGCAGGGTGACGAATCGCTGGTTCACGAGTGCACGCATGCTCACACCCTCTCCACGACCCGGCGTCCGAACAGGCCCTGGGGCGCCGCGAACAGGACGATGAGGATGACCAGGAACGCGAAGGCATCCTTGTAGGTCGAGCTGAGATAGCCCGCGCCAAAGGCCTCCAGCAGGCCGAGCAGGAGCCCGCCGACCACGGCACCGACCGGATTGCCCATGCCGCCCAGCATGGCGGCGGCAAAGCCCTTCAGGGCCAGCAGCGTTCCCACATCATAGCTCGTCAGGGTGATCGGCGTGACCAGGATGCCGGCGATCGCCCCGATGGCCGCGGAGCCGCCGAAGGCGAGCGCCATGATGGTGGTCGTGTTGATCCCGACGAGCCGCGCGGCCAGACGGTTGGCCGCCGTGGCCAGCACGGCCTTGCCGACGAGCGTATGTTCGAGAAAGACGTAGAGCGCCAGGACGACGACGGCCGTTCCGCCGAGCACCCAGAAGCTCTGCGGCTGCACGGCGGCCCCCAGCACGTCGACCGGCGTGTCGCCCGTGAAGGCGGGGAGCTTGTGAAACTGCTTGTCGAAGACGATCGCCGCGACGCCGCGCAGCAGGATCGATGCGCCGATGGTGATGATGATGAGCGTCACGGCCGACGCTCCGCGCGCAGGCTCGATGGCGAAGCGGTGGAGCAGGAGCCCGATTGCCACGGCGGCCGCGATGGCGACCAGGGCCGCCAGCGGCAGCGGCACTCCGGCGGCCGACGCGAACACCGTCACCATGCCGCCTAGCATGACGAACTCGCCCTGGGCGAAGTTCACCACGCCCGAGGCGTTGTAGATCAGCGTGAAGCCGAGTGCGACCAGCGCGTAGACGGCTCCCACCGTCAGACCGGAGATGAGGAACTGGAGGAACTCGGCCATGATGCAGCCCCGCGACCTTCAGGTTGCCGGACAGGAGGCTGACCGGCAGCCTCCTGTCCGATCGGTTGCAGCGTGGGATCAGCTTCCGGAGGCGACCAGGTTCCAGTCGCCGCCCTTGATCTCGAGCATGCGGAACGCCGAGAGGTCGAGGCCGAGATGGTCGGTGGCGGACATGTTCACGATGCCGCCTGTACCGACGAAGCCCTTGGTCTTCTCGATCTCGTCACGGATCTTCTGAGGGTCGGTCGAGTTCGCGCGCTTCATGGCCTCGACCAGGATGAAGAGGCCGTCATAGGCATGGCCGCCGAAGGTCGAGACGGGCTGCTTCGTGGCACCCTCGTAGGCCTGCCTGTACTCGGTCACCACCTTCTTCTGCGGATCGCTCTCGGGCAGCTTGTCGCCGACGAGGAGCGCGGCGGCCGGCAGACGGACGCCCTCGGCCGCCGGGCCCGCCAGATCGATGAAGCTCTTCGAGGCTACGCCGTGACTCTGGTAGAACGGGATGCTCGTCATGCCGAGCTGCGCATAGTTGCGGGTCACGATGGCCGGCCCCTGGCCGAAGCCCGGATTGACCACCGCCTGCACGCCGGCCGTGTTCTTGATCTTGGTGAGCTGGGCGGTCATGTCGCTGTCGCGAGGGCCGTAATTCTCGTCGATGAGGATCTGCATGCCGTAATTCGGCGCGACCTTGACGCATTGCGCGCGCATGGACGCTCCGAAGCCGTCCGTGCCGGAGATCATGCCGATCTTGGTGAGATTGCGCTTCTTCAGATCCTCGAAGATCTTCTCGCAGGCCATCTTGTCGGTATGCGGCGTCTTGAAGACGAACTTGCGCACGGGGTCGATGACCTCGATGGCGCCGGCGAGCGAGATGAACGGGACTTTCGCGTCTTCGAAGACCGGGATCATCGCCATGGTGCTGCCGGTCGTCGTGCCGCCCACCATGGCGATCACCTCGTCGTCCTCGATGAGGCGGGTCGCAAAGGTGCGTGCCTTGTTGGCGTCGCCACCGTCGTCGTAGATCACGAGCTCGATCTTCTTGCCCGCGATGCCGCCGGCCGCATTGATCTTGTCGACGTAGAGCTTGAGCGTCTTGTCCTCGGGCTCACCCAGGAAGGACGACGGCCCGGTGACCGAGAGAACGGATCCGATCTTGACGGTGTCCTGCGCGAGCGCGCCATGAGACAGAGCAAGGCCCATGACAGAGGTGGCCAGCAGGATCTTGTGAGTTGCCTTCGCGTTCATGTGTTTCCTCCGAGGTTCTTTGTCGTTTACCGATTTTGTTGTTGCGCAAGGGGTCAGGCTGCCGGGAGCCTGCCGGTCATCGCGGGAACGGAGCAATGGGACAGGACTGCGCAACGCTGGCGTTGCTGTGCGCGTGCATCCTGGCGGCCGTCGAAACCTGCCATCCCGTTTCGCTCCGTAAAGGGCCGAGTGTTGGCTTATTGACGCTGTTTGTTCCATCAATATAATTGACCGGACGGTTGGTCAATAGTAAACAAGTCGCAAGACCACCCGCTTGCCATCAGCGAATGTTCGGGAGGGCCATGGTGGAGAACGATCTCGTCATCACGGAGCGCCGGGAGGGTTATCGGGTGATCACCCTCAACAGGGCCGATCGTCTGAACTCCTTCAACGAGGCGATGCATGCGGCCCTGATGTCGGCCCTTCTCGATGCCGAAGCGGACGAGGCCTGCCGGGCTCTCGTCCTGACAGGAGCAGGACGCGGCTTCTGCGCCGGACAGGATCTGTCGGACCGGGTTTTCAGCCCCGGCCAGGTTCCGGATCTCTCCTCCACCCTGGAGCGCCTCTACAACCCGCTCGTGCGCAAGCTGCGCGCTCTGCGGATGCCGGTCATCTGCGCGGTCAACGGCGTCGCGGCGGGCGCCGGAGCCAACCTCGCACTCGCCTGCGACATCGTCCTGGCAGCGCGTTCGGCCAAATTCATCCAGGCCTTCGCGAAGCTCGGCCTCGTGCCCGATTCCGGAGGAACCTGGTTTCTGCCGCGCCTCGTCGGTCCGGCGCGCGCCCGCGCGCTCGCTCTCCTGGCCGAACCTGTTCCGGCCGAGCAGGCGGAGGCCTGGGGGATGATCTGGAAGGCGGTCGAGGACGGCGCCCTGATGGACGAGGCCCATCGCCTTGCCGCCCACTTCGCCGTTCAGCCGACCGTCGGGCTCGGTCTGATCAAGCAGGCGCTCGATGCCTCCGAGACCCGCGATCTCGACAGCCAGCTCGATCTGGAGCGCGATCTCCAGGGACAGGCGGGCCGCACGCCCGACTACATCGAGGGCGTCACGGCGTTCTTCGAGAAGCGGCAGCCGAAATTCACCGGGAGGGCATGATGGACGCTGGATCGACCCGCGCAGGACGTGCCGCCCACGACCTCGCTTCAGCCTGCGCCGACGCCATGTGGGCCGAGGACCAGGCGAGCCAAGGGCTCGGGATGAGGGTCGAGCGCGTGTCGCCCGGCGAGGCCGTCCTGTCCATGGCGATCCGCCCCGACATGACGAACGGGCATGGCATCTGCCACGGCGGCTTCATCTTCACCCTCGCCGACTCGGCCTTCGCGTTCGCCTGCAACACCTACGACCAGCGCACGGTCGCCCAGCAATGCGCCGTGACGTTCCTCCAGCCGGGCCGGCGGGGCGACACGCTCACGGCCCATGCGGTCGAGCGCCACCGTTCGGGCCGCTCGGGGATCTACGACGTGACCGTCCGCAACGGCCAGGGCGAAACGGTGGCCGAATTCCGCGGGCACTCGCGCACGATCGCGGGCACGCTTCTCGCGTCGGATGACACCGAAAAGACCCCATAAGAACGAACGAATGGGAGGTTCCCTTGCTTCAGATCCCGCACCGCAAGCTGTCCGAACTCAAGCCCCAGGCGACCCAGCTCGATCGCCTCGAACTGGCGTCGCGGGATGAGTTGGCCGCCTGGCAGCGCGAGCGTCTCGCCTGGTCCCTGCGCCATGCCTACGAGAACGTGCCGCACTACAGGGCGAAGTTCGACGCGGCAGGCGTTCATCCGGACGATTTCAGGGATCTAGGCGATCTCTCCAAGTTCCCGTTCACCACCAAGGCCGACCTGCGGGACAATTATCCCTTCGGCATGTTCGCCGTTCCGCAGGACCAGATCGCCCGCGTGCACGGCTCGTCGGGCACCACCGGCAAGCCCACCGTGGTCGGCTACACCAAGCGCGACATCGACACCTGGGCGGACGTGGTGGCGCGATCCATCCGGGCGAGCGGCGGGCGTCCCGGCATGAAGGTGCACGTGGCCTACGGCTACGGCCTCTTCACCGGAGGACTGGGCGCGCATTACGGCGCCGAGCGCCTCGGCTGCATGGTGATCCCGATGTCCGGCGGCATGACCGAGCGCCAGGTGCAACTCATCCAGGACTTCCAGCCCGACATCATCATGGTCACGCCGTCCTACATGCTGGCGATCCTCGACGAGTTCAAGAAGCAGGGCCTCGATCCGCGGCAATCCTCGCTGAAGGTCGGGATCTTCGGCGCCGAGCCATGGACCAACGCCATGCGGACCGAGATCGAAGAGGCCTTCGACATCCATGCGGTCGACATCTATGGCCTGTCCGAGGTCATGGGGCCGGGCGTTGCCTGCGAATGCGTGGAGAGCAAGGACGGACTGCACATCTGGGAGGATCATTTCTATCCCGAGGTGATCAACCCGGTGACGGGCGAAGTCCTGCCGGACGGCGAGGAAGGCGAGCTCGTCTTCACCTCCCTGACCAAGGAGGCGATGCCCGTCATCCGCTATCGCACCCGGGACCTGACGCGCCTGCTGCCCGGCACGGCGCGCACCATGCGCCGCATGGAGAAGGTCACCGGCCGCACGGACGACATGATGATCATCCGGGGCGTCAACGTGTTCCCGACCCAGATCGAGGAGAAGCTCCTCGCCATCCCGACCCTGTCGGGACATTACCAGATCATCCTGACCCGCGAGGGCCGGATGGACCAGATGGAGATCAGGGCCGAGATCCGGCCGGATGCCGATTATCCGGAAACGCGGAAAGCCGCCGCCGACCGCCTGACCCAGGCGATCAAGGACACCATCGGCATCACGGCTCAGGTCAATGTCCTCGACCCGGAAGGAATCGAGCGCTCGCTCGGCAAGGCGCGGCGCGTGATCGACCGCAGACCGAAGGAATAGAAGAACCCCATGGCCCGTACCCGTGCCACCGATTACGACGACAAGCGCCGCGCGATCCTCGATCGCTCGGCCGAACTCTTTGCCGAGCACGGCTACGACCGTGCCTCGATGAGCAAGATCGCAGAGGCCTGCGGGGTCTCCAAAGCCAACCTGTACCACTACTACAAGGACAAGGAAGCGCTGCTCTTCGACGTCATCCGCTTCCACCTCGAAGAACTGCTCGAGGTCGTAGAGGCGGCCGACCGCCCGGACCTTGCTGCGGATGACCGCTTGAGAGAGCTGGTGGCGGCGCTGCTCGAGGCCTATCGCGATGCCGACGCCCAGCACAACGTGCAGATCAACGGCATGCGCCTGCTCCCGACCGACCGCCAGGCCGAGCTCAAGGCGGTGGAGCGGGACCTGGTCAAGATCTTCTCCGATGCGGTGGCGGGCGTTGCGCCGCAGCTCAAGGGAACCAAGCTGCTCAAGCCTGTGACCATGTCCCTCTTCGGCATGATCAACTGGCATTATCTATGGTTCAAGAGCACCGGCGAGATCACCCGTGCAGATTATGCAGCGCTGGTGTCCCGGCTCATCGTGGATGGAACCCGCAATCTCCAGGCCGAGCCCGCGGCCGCGTCCCGGCGCATCAGCGCGGCGGAATAGAAGACTCCTAAAACCGAAACCGCGCGGGAAGATGGGGCACCAGGGTTCGGCGTCCCGCAGCGAACCGGACACCGCGTCCGTGGAAAGCCCGGTCCATCATCCGGCCCGATGGTCAAACGATTACTGGAGCGAGACCTGATCGCCGATCTCGCGCGACCCATGGCCCGGAACTTCGAGCCCGAAGCGCGAAAGCATCGGATGAACGTGGCTCTGCCACTGCGCCATCAGCTCCTCCCGGCCCTTCTGGCGCAATCCGTACCTGCGATGCTGGGAGAAATGATCCGACGCGCTGCTGCCGAAGGTGTCGGCCACGCGCGGATACCAGTAGTTGACGGAGGCCTGAGCATCGATCCTGTCGTGGCCTCTCTCGAGAGCCGCCTGCAATCCCTGTTCCCCCAGTTCCGCGTGGCGCCTCTCTACAGGAAGGATCTCGGCAAGGACGTCGGCGAGCGGCTGGTAGGAGCCGCGTGTCAATTCGTCGAGCTGCACCACGGTGGCCCGCCCCATCAGGCAGTTCATCACCACCGCATCGACCCAGCCGTTGATCGGGTAATGGAACACGTTGAGGCGCATGTCTCCGGCAATGCGCCTCGTGGCCAGATTGACGCTGCGGTCGAGACGGGACGCCCAGGGATGAGCTCCTACATATTGCCCCGTGTCGGCCCCGAACTGCTCCATCAGGGCCAGGACCTGACGCGCGTGGTCGAACTTGTCGAAGACGATGCGTGTCGCGATGATCCGCTCCTTGAGCCCCGGAGCCAGGTTGATGCAATCGGCGAAGCCCGAGGCGCCCGCCATCTCGGAATCGACGAAGATCGCCATCAGGCGCATGAGTTCGCCGCGATAGCGAGGCGTCACGTTGTCGGGAGCGCTCAGGCGGCCGCCGCCGGCCAAGAAGGCGACGAGGCTTTCTTCATCAACCATGGGACCACCCTCCCCGCCTCTTGCGGCGTCACTTGTCGAAATCGACCAGAATCCGGTCGCTCACCGGATAGCTCTGGCAGGTCAGAATGTAGCCCCGCGCGATCTCGTAATCCTCGAGAGCGAAGTTCGCGTCCATGTCCACCTCGCCCTCGACCAGCATTGCCCGGCAGGTGGAGCAGACGCCGCCCTTGCAGGCATAGGGCAGCTCCAGCCCCTCGGCCGTTGCGGCATCGAGCACCGATGCGGTGCCCTTCTCGAAGGACAGGGTGCGGGCGCGTCCGTCGATGACGATGGTGGCCTCGCATAGGTTCCTCTTGTCTTCCGCTGCCGCCTCCTCGGGTCTGCGCTGGCGTCGGCTCGGCGTCGCGGTGGCGAAAAGTTCGAACTTGATCTGGCGCTTGTCGAGCCCGTGCTCCTCGAGGCTCTGCGCGATGCCGAGCATCATGTCCTGCGGCCCGCAGATGAAGGCGGTGTCGATGGACGATGCGTCGATCCAATGGTCGAGCAGCTGGTCGCACTTCTCCTTGGTCAGCCGTCCGTTGAAGAGGTCAATGTCCTGCTGCTCGCGGCTGAGGATGTGGATGAGGCTGAAGCGATCGAGATGCTCGTTCTTGAGATCCTCGAGCTCCTCGCGGAACATGATCGAACCCGATGCGCGATTGCCGTAGAACAGGGTGAAGGACGAATTCGGCTCGGCGACGAGCGTGGTCTTGATGATGCTCAGAAGCGGCGTGATCCCGCTGCCCGCGGCGAAGCCCACGAAGTGGCGCCTGCGGGTCTCGTCGAGAGGCACGAAGAAATTGCCCATGGGCGGCATCGCCTCGATGACCTGCCCGGGCGCGAGCTGCTCGCTGGCCCAGCTCGAGAAGGCTCCGCCGGCGATCTTCTTGATGCCGACCCGGAGCCGACCCTCCATCGGCGTCGCACAGATGGAATAGGACCGCCGCACCTCGTCGCCGTCGATCGTGGTCCGCAGGGTCAGGTACTGGCCCGGCGAGAAGCGGAACGCCTCCTTATGCTCGTCCGGCACGTCGAGAGTGAGCACGATGGCGTCGCGGGTTTCGCGCCGCACGTCGGCAACGGTGACGGGGTAGAACTTCGTCATGGAGCATCCGGTCTTTTCAAATGCACTTGAAGTAGTCGAAAGGCTCGAGGCAGTCGCGGCACCGGTATTGTGCCTTGCACGGCGTCGAGCCGAACTCGCTCACCCGGTCGGTGTTCTCGGATCGGCAGCGCGGGCACGCGATGGTCAAAGGCTTGCGCAGGAAGCGGTCGAAGGGCGACGGACCACCTGCGTTCTCCGCCGGGGGGGCGATGCCATAAGCCTCCAGCCGCCGGCGGCCCTGCGGGGTGATCCAGTCCGTGGTCCAGGGCGGCGACAGGCGCCGCTCGATCCGCAGGCGGTCGATCCCGCGCGCGCGCAGAGCCGCTTCAATCTCGAACGCGATGACGCTCGTGGCAGGACAGCCCGAATAGGTCGGCGTGATGGCGACGACGAGATCTTCATCCTGCCATTGCACGTCGCGCACGATGCCGAGATCCATGACGGAGACCGCCGGCACCTCCGGGTCTGGAACGTCGCCCAGCCAGTCTCTGATCTGGTTCGGGTCCGGCCGCGTCAGGCTGTCCATCATCGATCCTGCGCTCCTCACCACGTCGCGTTGGGATAGGCCCGCTGCAGGAACTGGAGATCGGCCAGGATGTAGCCGAGATGCTCGGAATGAACGCCGCGCTTGCCGCCTTTCTGCGCCCAGCCGGCCTGCGGCAGCGTGAGCGTCGCCTCCCCGATCGTCGCGCGAACGAGACCGAGCCAGGGCTCGTGCAGCGTCGCGACGTCGGGCGCAAGGCCGTTCCGGACCATGGCCTGGTCGATCTCGTCAGCCTCGAACAGCTCGCCGGTATACATCCACAGATCGTCGACGGCGTTCTGCATCCGGCGATGACTTTCCTCCGTGCCGTCGCCAAGGCGCAGAACCCATTCCTGGCTCCGCTCCAGGTGATAGGTGACCTCCTTGAGGCCCTTGGCGGCGATCTCGGCGATACGAGGCTCCGTCGAGCCGGTCAGCCCGCGCAGCAGCAGATAGTGCCAGGCATCGAAATAGAACTGCCGGGCCATCGTGGCGGCGAAGTCGCCGTTCGGCTGCTCGACCAGAAGCACATTGCGGAAGTCGCGCGCGTCGCGCAGATAGGCGAGCTTGTCGGCATCGCGTCCCCTGCCCTCGATCTCACCCGCGAGGTTGAGCCAGAGCTGCGTCTGTCCGATCAGGTCGAGAGCGACGTTGGAGAGCGCCAGATCCTCCTCGAGCGCCGGCGAATGGCCGCACCATTCGGAGAGACGGTGGCCCAAGATCAGGGCATTGTCGCCCAGCCGCAGCAGATACTCGACGAGAGCGTCCTGCGCGGTCATCACATATGCCCCAGCTCTTCGGGGATCTCGTAGAAAGTCGGGTGGCGATAGACCTTGCTGTTGGCGGGATCGAACAGCGGCCCCTTGTCGCCGGGCGAGCTCGCCGCAATATCGGACGCCTTCACGACCCAGATGCTGACGCCCTCGTTGCGGCGTGTATAGACGTCGCGCGCGTTCATGATCGCCATCTCGGCATCGGGCGCATGCAGGCTGCCCACGTGCCGGTGGGCCAATCCATGCTGGCTGCGGATGAACACCTCCCAGAGAGGCCATCCCTTCTTGTCGGTCATTGTCTCTCTCCCCTCCCGCCTAAGCAGCCGCCTTGCCGTGCGCCCGCGCGGCCTTCTTGGCCGCATAGGCGTCCGCCGCATCGCGCACCCATTGTCCCTCTTCGTAGGCCTTCACGCGCGTGCGCAGGCGCTGGCGGTTGCAGGGTCCGTTGCCGGCGATGACCTGATAGAACTCGTCCCAGTCGATCGCGCCGAAATCGTAGTGGCCGCGCTCCGCGTTCCACTTGAGATCAGGATCCGGAACGGTGAGACCGAGATACTCGGCCTGCGGCACCGTCTGATCGACGAATTTCTGGCGCAGCTCGTCGTTCGAGTTGATCTTGATCTTCCAGCGCATCGATTGCGCGCTGTGGACCGATTCCGCGTCGGAGGGTCCGAACATCATCAGCGACGGCCACCACCAGCGGTTCAGCGCGTCCTGCGCCATCTGCTTCTGCTCGGGCGTGCCGCGGGCAAGCTTGGTCATCGCGTCGTAGCCCTGCCGCTGATGGAAGCTCTCTTCCTTGCAGATGCGGATCATGGCGCGGGAATAAGGCCCGTAGGAGCAGCGCTGCAGCGGCACTTGGTTCATGATTGCGGCTCCGTCCACGAGCCAGCCGATGGCCCCGATGTCGGCCCAGGTGAGCGTCGGATAGTTGAAGATGCTGGAATACTTGGCCTTGCCGCTGTTGAGCTGCTCCAGGAGCTCGTCGCGGCTCACGCCAAGGGTCTCGGCGGCGCAGTAGAGATAAAGGCCGTGGCCGGCCTCGTCCTGCACCTTGGCGAGCAGGATGGCCTTGCGCTCGAGGGTCGGCGCCCGGGTGATCCAGTTACCCTCGGGCTGCATCCCTATGATTTCGGAGTGAGCGTGCTGGGAGATCTGCCGGATCAGGGTCTTGCGATAAGCCTCCGGCATCCACTCCTTCGGCTCGATCTTGATGTCGGCATCGATGCGGTCCTGGAAGGCACGCTCCTCCGGAGACATCTCGTCCTTGGACCGGATGTGCTCGACGCCTGTTTTCACCATCTGTGCGTACATGGCGCTTCTCCCTGACGTTCAATCCTGCCGGGCTCTCGTCCGGCCGCCCTGCCCAAGACCGGGCCGGATTGGACGGAATCGAGCCTCGCCTGCCGGAGCAGCCCTTCCGCGCCGCGCTGATCATGGCGCGCAGGCGGCATGCCTCTCCGGCTTTCCGCGGACCTCTTTAATATGTCACATAAAACAGATTAATCAAGAAATTTTTGTAACACTTTCTTCAGCCGATCCTCAGTTCCGCGGCCGGCTCCGCCGTCGCGAAGCGCTGCCCGAAGGTCTCGTCGACCGCGGGGAGTGGTCCCAGGTCGTTCTGGGCATGGGTGTCAATCCAGCGCTCGGCGGCCGGAAGCAGGGTGCGGTAGATCGTGCCGCAGAGGGACCGCGCCCCTGTCCCGGCCCAGGGCCTGGGAAGGAGCTGCGACGGCAGCAGCGGATCCTTCAGGACCGCCCTGCGGTAATCATGGATCAGGAGAATACGCACGAGAAGGGCGTCGAGATTCGTGAACCCCGCGCCCCGTTCCAGGGCGCCGAGGGTGCCCGCATAGGTGTCGATGAACCGTCTGTAGCGCGCTTCGATCTCCACCAAGGGCCATGCCTTCTCGACCAGCCGCCGGGCAGTGGGCAGATCGGCCGGGGTCGCGGCCAGTCTCAGGAAGGGGCCGACCTTGGCCGCCGGTGCCGCAGCCATCAGGAGATCGGGCCCGAGCGGGCCATAACCTGCGGCTGATAATTCGCTCCTCAGCGCATTGCGGTCCTGCGCGTTCTCGAGCAGGAGGAGATCGAACGATCCCTGCCACTCATGGGGTGGGTCGGCATAGATCCGCCGCGTGGCCTCGGCGAAAGCCTCCTGGCCCTGCGGCGTCAGCCGGTAATAGCTGTTGCGCCCCACCTTCCAGCGCTCGAACCAGCCCTCGGAGACGAGGCGGGACAGGGCCGTCCGGACGAGCGTGTCGCTGATGCGGAAGGCCCGCATGATCTCGTGCAGGGATGCCAGGGACAGCACCCCGCCCCGGGGCACCACGGCATCCCCGAACACGGTCACGATGAGCGAGCCCGCCCGGATCGGCGTCCGCTCGTGAAACCTGTCCAGCAGAGCCTCTACGACCGCGATCATGCAAGTGTACTCCGGTTATCTGGGCCGGGGAGCCGGAGCCGCCTCCGCCCGTCCGGCCTTCACCTACTCAGACTGGCGCATTCCTGTCGAGCCACCCGGGCGATCAATAGATCCCCAAAATTCCTTGACTAACCGACCGGTCGGTCAATAATGCCGGAAAGGCGCGGCGATGCCAATGCGGCCGCTCGTTCATCATTCCAAGGTGTCCCAATGAGACTTGAGAGCTTCGTTCGTGGAAGTTGGATGTCGCCCGGTCAGGAACTGGCCGATATTCACAGCGCCGTCACCGGCAACGTGGTGGCACAGGTCGCCAGCGGCGGCCTCGACATGGGCGAGGTGCTGGCCTATGCCCGCCAGGTTGGCGGGCCCAACCTGAGGAAGCTCACCTTCCATCAGCGTGCAGAACTTCTGAAACGTCTTGCCATTCATCTATCAGAACGCAAGGACCGGCTTTATCAGCTCTCCTACCAGACAGGCACCACACGGTCCGACAACCTCATCGACGTGGATGGCGGCATCGGCACCCTCTTCGTCTATGCCTCCAAGGGCCGTCGCGAACTGCCCAACACCACCTTCCTGCTGGATGGAAATGTCGAAGCCCTTTCAAAGGGCGGCAGCTTCGTCGGTCAGCACGTGATGACGCCCCTCCATGGCGTTGCCGTTCACATCAACGCCTTCAACTTCCCCTGCTGGGGCATGCTCGAAAAGCTCGCGCCCGCCATCCTGGCCGGCGTCCCGGTTGTGACCAAGCCCGCGACGATCACGTCCTATGTGGCCCATGCGCTGGTGCGCATGATCACGGAATCCCGCATCCTTCCCGACGGGGCGCTCCAATGCATCGTCGGCTCCACGGGCGATCTCTTCGATCATCTGACCTGTCAGGATGTCGTGTCCTTCACCGGCTCCGCCGATACGGCCCAGAAACTGCAGCGGCATCCCGTCATTGCGCGCGAGTCCGTCCGCTTCATCGCCGAGCGCGATTCGCTCAATGCGGCCATTCTTGCGCCTGACGCCGGGCCGGGAACGCCGGAATTCGACCTCTTCATCAAGGAAGTGGCGAAGGAGATGACCGTCAAGGCAGGACAGAAATGCACGGCCATCCGCCGCGCCATTGCTCCCAATGCGCATGTGTCCGCCGTGATCGAAGCTCTGGGAGAGCGGCTCGCCAAGATCAAGGTTGGCAACCCGGAACTCGAGAGCGTCCGCATGGGGCCGGTCGTCGGTCTGGGCCAACGTCGGGACGTGCTGGCTCAGGTGGCAAAGCTGCGAACAGAAGCGGATATCGTCGTTGGCAATCCGGATAATTTCGACGTCGAGGGCGCGGACCGCGAACGCGGCGCCTTCATCCCGCCTCTCGTGCTCCATTGCCCGGACCCGATCCGGGCCACCAACGTGCACAGCGTTGAAGCTTTCGGTCCCGTTTGCACCGTGATGGGCTATGACGGCCTCGATCAGGCGGTAGCCCTGGCCAATCGGGGCGACGGCAGCCTCGTAGCGTCCCTCTACACCTATGATTCTACCACGGCGGCCGATCTCGTCTTCGGGGTCGGCGCCTTCCATGGTCGTCTCGTGCTGATCGACCGGGACTGTGCCAAGGAGCAGACCGGCCATGGCTCCCCGATGCCACACATGGTTCATGGCGGACCAGGACGTGCCGGCGGCGGCGAGGAACTCGGCGGCATGCGCGGTGTGCATCATTACATGCAGCGCACCGCCCTGCAGGGCTCTCCCGCCATGCTCTCACGGGTGACGCAGAGCTGGATCAAGGGTGCCCCGACCATCGAAGAAAGCCGGCATCCTTTCCGCTTCTATTTCGAGGACCTCGCCATCGGTCAGACCTTCGTCTCCAAGGAGCGCACGATCACGCTTGAGGATATCGAGCACTTCGCGGAGTTCACCGGCGACACCTTCTATGCCCATATGAGCGAGGAAGCGACGAAGAACCATCCGTTCTTCCCCGGTCGAGTGGCCCACGGCTATCTCCTATTGTCCTTTGCGGCAGGCCTCTTCGTCGATCCGGACCTCGGGCCCGTGCTTGCAAATTACGGTCTCGACTCCTTACGTTTCATCAAACCCGTGCAGCCGGGCGAAACCATCAAGGTCCGGCTGACGACAAAATCGAAGTCGCCGCGTAACGAGCAGTACGGCGAGGTGCGCTGGGACGTTGAGATCATGACGGACAAGGGTGAACCGGTCGCGACCTATGAGCTCCTCACGATGAACGCGGTGCGTCCATGACGGATATGGCCTCAGCCAATGACGCTGGACCGGTCAGGCTTGTCCGGAACGCTCCCGTGGCCGTGATCGAGATCGATAATCCTCCAGTCAATGCCACGTCTCAGGCCGTGAGAGCAGGCCTGCTCGCGGCGATTCGGGAGGTCGACCGCGACCCGCAGATCTCGGCCGCGGTGATCGCCTGCGCCGGCCGTACCTTCGTGGCCGGAGCCGACATCCGCGAGTTCGGTCAGCCTCCACAAGAGCCCCACCTGCCCGATGTCATCAACGCCATCGAAGCCTGCTCCAAGCCGGTCGTTGCCGCTGTTCACGGAACGGCCCTTGGCGGAGGCTGCGAGATCGCGCTCGCCTGCCATGCCCGTGTGGCCGATCCGGGTGCAGGCTTCGGCCTGCCGGAGGTCAAGCTCGGGCTGGTTCCGGGAGCCGGCGGCACGCAACGCCTGCCGCGGCTGGTCGGGCTGGAAGCGGCCCTCGATCTCGTGACGAGCGGGCGGACCGTCAAAGCCGCGGAAGCGCTGCGTCTCGGCCTGATCGATCGCCTCTCCTCCGGCGACCTGCGCCGGGATGCGATGGAGCTTGCTCGAGAACTGATCGATCAGCCGCTGCGACGCACCGGTGAGCTGAATGTCGATGCGATGAATGCCGAGGCGGCTTCTGAAGGGGGCGCGGACGTCCGCCGGAAAGCCAGAGGCGCCGAAGCGCCGGGCAGAGCCGCCGAACTCGTTCTGCTGTCCGCAAGCCTGCCTCTTCAGGACGGCATGGCGCGGGAGCGCGAGACGTTCCTGGAACTGCGCGCGTCCAGGCAGTCGGCCGCCCTGCGGCATGCCTTTTTCGCCGAGCGGGAGGTCACGCGTCTCCCCGGCCTCGACTCCATTGAGCCCCGCCCGGTCCAGAAGATCGGGATCGTGGGCGCCGGAACGATGGGATCGGGCATCGCCATCGCGTTCGCGGATGCGGGCTTCGACGTCAAGGTCGTCGAGACCGGCGAACAGGCATTGGCGGCCGGTCAGGCGCGGATCACGGAGGTCTACGACAAGCAGGTTGCAAGCGGTCGGATCACGGCCGCCGCACGCGACGAGCGCCTCCGGACCATCGGGTACGCGGTTGGTATCAGCTCCCTATCGGATCGGGATCTCGTCATCGAGGCCGTGTTCGAGGATTTGGACGTCAAACGGGTGCTTTTCCGGGATCTCGATGCGATTCTCCCCCCTGGAACGGTATTGGCAACAAATACCAGTTACCTTGACATCAATCTGATAGCCGCTGCCACGTCCCGGCCGGCCGACGTGGTGGGCCTGCATTTCTTCAGCCCTGCCAACGTGATGAAGCTCCTCGAGATCGTCCGGACCGACCGAACCGCCCCCGACGTCATCGCCACGGGCCTCAGCCTCGCCAAGCGCCTGCGCAAGATCCCGGTCGTGTGCCGGGTCTGCGACGGCTTCGTCGGCAACCGCATCCTGTCGCGCTATCGTCTGCAGGCCGAGTACCTCCTCGAAGAAGGCGCCCTGCCGCACGAGGTCGATGCGGCGCTGGAAGCGTTCGGGTTCCCGATGGGCCCGTTCGCTGTATCCGACCTCGCCGGCCTCGACATCGCCTGGGCGCGGCGCAAGCGGCTGGCGCCCACCCGCGATCCGCGCGAGCGCTATGTGGACATCGCCGACCGGCTCTGCGAGGCGGGCCGCTTCGGGCGCAAGACCGGTGCGGGCTGGTATCGCTACACGGGCGGCAAGCGGCAGGTCGACCCCTTCGTCACGGAGCTCGTCGAGGAGGCCTCGCGGCGGCGCGGGCTGACGCGACGTTCGGTTCCCGCGGAGGAGATCCAGTCCCGCATCCGGGCGGCCATCGTCAACGAAGCCTGCAAGATCCTGGACGAGCGCATCGTCGAGCGTCCGCTCGACGTGGACGTGGTGATGATGCACGGCTATGGCTATCCGGCCTGGCGCGGCGGCCCCCTGTTCGAGGCCGACACCGTCGGGCTCGGGCCGATCCTCGACACCGTGCAGGAACGCGCCGAACGGGACGGGCCCGGATGGGATCCGGCGGACGGGCTCGTGAGCCGGGCCGCCTCGGGAGCGACGTTCTACCCATAGGCGGAACTTCCAAACACCATCAGCGGGGAATCCACGCATGTTCGATCGAGCCACCGCCGAGGCGATGCTCGGAAACGTCTTCGCCTCCTGGGTGCAGGCGCTCGACCTCTCCATCGAAAGCCTCGGCCCGGACGGCGCCGTCCTGCGCATGCGGTTCTCGGAAAAGCTCTGCCGCGACAACGGCGTGGTCTGCGGACAGGCCCTCATGAGCCTGGCCGACACCGCCATGGTGTTCGCGGTCTCCTCGGCCGCAGGCGCCTATCGCCCCATGACGACGGTCGACCAGACCATGCACTTCCTCAGGCCCGCCGCGCAGGCCGACGTGCTGGCGGACGCGAAAGTCGTTCGCCTCGGGCGCACCATGGCGTTCGGCAGCGTGACGCTCACGGCCGACGGCGATGCGCGGCCCGTGGCGATGGCGCAGCTCGCCTATGCGTTGCTGGCCGAGGGCAGGTAGCGGCCCGCCTGTCACCTATCGTGAGAGGGCTTCTCATGGCCTTCCCTCGCCGTCATGGCCGGGCTTGCCCCGGCCATCCCGCTTGTCTCGAGCGCGCCGTTCTTCATGATCGGGATCACCGGCACAAGGCCGGTGATGACGTGAGGATGTTGCTGCTCTCTTTGTGAGCCAGCCTGTCAAAACGGCAGCGCCACGCTGGTCTTGATCTCCTTCAGGACCACGTTGGTGCGCACCGTGCGGATCCCGGGCAGCCGGAACATGAACTGGTCCAGGAATTCGTTGTAGGCGTGCATGTCGCGCACGACGACGCGCAGGTGATAATCGGCGTCGCCCGTGGTGGCGAAGCACTCGAGGACTTCGGCGCGCGCTGTTACACGTGAAACAAATTCGTCGACGAATTTGGCGTCATGCCGCTCGAGGGACACGTGCAGGATGGCCGAGGTGGCGAAGCCGGCCTTTTCCCGGTCCACCAGAGCGGCATAGCCCGTGATCACGCCGGTCTCCTCGAGCGTCCGCACCCGCCGCCAGCAGGCCGAGGTGGACATGCCGACATCGTCCGCCAGCTGCTGGTTCGTAGTGCGCCCCTCCCTCTGCAGCTGCGCCAGAATGTGTTCGTCCTGTTTCTCGATCATGGGCTTGTGCGTTCCCGGTAGGTTTTTCCAATAATCATGACGTCTGGCGTCCTTTCTACCACGAACACGCCGCAAGCAGGAAAGAATAGGAAACACCTACCAGCCGTTCGGGATTATCCTGGAGAGGCCGGCTGACGGCGCTCCTTTACCGGGATCAAGCCCATGGACGACGCTTCCTCACTCGATTCCTACCGGCTCGCCGACCGGTACAGCCGCGAACGGGGCCGGGTCTTCCTGACCGGCACGCAGGCGATCGTCCGCATCGTGCTCGACCAGGCGAGGCGCGACAGGGCCGCCGGGCTCGACACCGCCGGGTTCGTGTCCGGCTACCGCGGGTCGCCGCTCGGCGGCGTCGATCTCGAGCTCTGGCGGGTGAAGGATCAGCTGAAGGAGCACCGGATCGAGTTCCTGCCCGCGGTCAACGAGGACCTCGCGGCCACCGCCGTCCTCGGCTCGCAGCAGGTCGAGACCAATCCCGACCGGCAGGTCCAGGGCGTGTTCGGCCTCTGGTACGGCAAGGGCCCGGGCGTCGACCGGTCGGGCGATGCGCTCAAGCACGGCAACGCCTATGGCTCGTCGCCCCATGGCGGCGTGCTGGTGATCGCCGGCGACGACCATGGCTGCGTGTCCTCGTCGATGCCGCACCAGTCCGATGTCGCCTTCATGAGCTGGTTCATGCCGACGCTGCATCCGGCGAGCGTCGCCGAATATCTCGAATTCGGCGAGTACGGCTATGCGCTCAGCCGATACTCCGGCATGTGGGTCGGGTTCAAGGCCGTGTCGGAGATCGTGGAATCGGGCCTATCCGTGGACCTGCATCCCCCGCGCCATTTCGTCGAGCCCGACTTCACGCCCCCGCCCGGCGGCCTGCATTACCGCTGGCCGGATCTGCCCGGACCGCAGATCGAGGAGCGCATGGAGGCGAAGAAGCACGCCGTCTACGCCTTCGCCAAGGCCAATCCCATCGACCGGCGCATCTACGACATCCCGGACGCCTCCTACGGCATCGTCACGGCCGGCAAGGCGCATCTCGACCTGATGGAGGCGCTGCGGCTCATTGGGCTCGACGAGGCCGCCTGCCGGGCGCACGGCATCGACATCTACAAGGTCGGCATGGTGTGGCCGCTCGCCCTGCACGACGCCATGGAGTTCGTGAAGGGCAAGCGCGAGATCCTCGTGATCGAGGAGAAGCGCGGCATCATCGAAAGCCAGTTCAAGGAGTATTTTTACGACTATCCCGGCTCGAAGCCCGAGCGGATGGTCGGCAAGCACGACGAGACCGGCGAACGGCTCATCCCGTGGACCGGCGAATTGTCGCCGCGGTTCCTCGCGGGCGTCCTGGCGAGGCGCCTCGATCGGATCTTTCCCGATCTCGACCTCGCGCAGCGCGCCGCCGCCCTGACGCCGGAGCCGGAACGCGTCATCGCCGTGCCGGGCGCGACCCGCACGCCCTATTTCTGCTCCGGCTGCCCGCACAACACCTCGACCCGGGTGCCGGAAGGCTCGAAGGCGCTCGCCGGCATCGGCTGCCACTTCATGGCGAGCTGGATGGACCGCGAAACCTCGTCGCTGATCCAGATGGGCGGCGAGGGCGTCAACTGGGCGGCCTCGTCCCGGTTCACCGGCCAGGGCCACATCTTCCAGAATCTCGGCGAGGGCACCTATTACCATTCGGGCTCCATGGCGATCCGGCAGGCGATCGCGGCGGGCGCCAACATCACCTACAAGATCCTGTTCAACGATGCGGTCGCCATGACGGGCGGCCAGCCGGTCGACGGGCCGGTGAGCGTCCATGCCATCGCCCACAGCGTTCGCGCGGAGGGCGTGCAGCGCATCGCTCTGGTGTCGGACCAGCCCGGGAAGTTCGTGCCGACGGATCTGCCGAAGGGCGTGACGATCCACCCGCGCGAGGATCTCGATGCGGTGCAGAAGGAGCTGCGCGAGATCCCGGGCGTCACGGTGCTGATCTACGAGCAGACCTGCGCGACCGAAAAGCGCCGCCGCCGCAAGCGCGGACAGATGGACGACCCGAAGCGCTTCGCGGTCATCAACGATCTCGTCTGCGAAGGCTGCGGCGATTGCTCGGTCGCGTCCAACTGCCTGAGCGTCGAGCCGAAGGAGACGCCGTTCGGGCGCAAGCGCAAAATCAATCTCTCCACCTGCAACAAGGACTTCTCGTGCCTGGAGGGCTTCTGCCCCAGTTTCGTGACCGTGGAGGGCGCCACGCGCCGTGCCAAGACCGCGAGCGGCTTCGACGCGGTCACGCGCGCGGCAGCGCTGCCGTCCCCTGCCCTGCCCGATCTCACGCGGCCCTTCGACCTTCTGGTCACCGGCGTCGGCGGCACCGGCGTCGTCACCGTCGGGGCGCTCATCAGCATGGCGGCCCATCTCGAGGGGCGCGGCGTGTCGGTGCTCGACTTCACGGGCTTCGCGCAGAAGTTCGGGCCCGTGCTGAGCTATGTGCGCCTCGCAGCGAGCCCCGATGCGCTCCACCAGGTGCGCATCGACCAGGGTGCGGCCGACGCCCTGATCGGCTGCGATCTCGTGGTCAGCTCCTCGCCCAAGGCATCGGGCACCTATCGCCAGGGCACGCGGGCCGTGGTCAACATTGCCGAGATGCCGACCGGCGACGTGGTGCGCTTCCGCGATGCGGATCTTGCCGGCCGCACGCGCCTGCGCGCCATCGAGCGGGCGATCGGGACCGGCAACCTCGCGAGCCTCGACGCCAATGCGCTCGCCGAAACGCTGCTCGGCGACATGGTCTATGCCAACGTGATGATGCTCGGCTTCGCCTGGCAGCAGGGCCTGGTGCCGGTCTCGCTCGCAGCGTTGTCGCGCGCCATCGAGCTCAACGGCGTGACCGTCGAGCGCAACCGGCAGGCCTTCGCCTGGGGCCGCCTCCTGAGCGCCGATCCGGATGTGGTGCGCCAGGCGGTCGGCGACACGCCGGACGAGGGCGAGACCCTCGATGAGGTGATCGCGCGGCGGGTCGCGTTCCTGACCGGTTACCAGAACGCCGCCTATGCGGCGCGCTTCGAGGCCGTGGTGGCGCGGGTGCGCAAGGCTGAAGGCGCGCTTGGGTCCGACACGCTGACCGACGCGGTGGCACGCTCGCTCTTCAAGCTCATGGCCTACAAGGACGAGTACGAGGTCGCGCGCCTCCACATGGAGACAGGGTTCCTCGACGGGCTGAAGCAGCAATTCGAGGGCGACTTCACGGTGCATTACCATCTGGCGCCGCCGCTCCTGCCGTCGAAGCGTGACGCCCGCGGCCGCCCGAAGAAGCGCAGCTTCGGCCCCTGGATCCAGACGCCGATGTCCGTTCTCGCCAGGATGAAGGTGCTCCGCGGCACGCCCCTCGACATCTTCGGCTACACGGCCGAGCGGCGCACGGAGCGGGCCCTGATCGGCTGGTACGAAGAACAGGTCGACCGGATCCTCGCACGCCTCGGCCCTGCCCATTTCGCCGAGCTGCTGGCGATCGCGAAAGCCCCGATGGACATCCGCGGCTACGGCCCGGTCAAGGAAGCGGCGATCCACCAGGTCCGATCCGATGTCGATCGGATGTGGGAGCGTATCGCGAACGAGTCACAGGTCATCGATCGCCGCCAGCCCGAGCCGCTGCGCGCTTGATGGACACTTACCAGGTCATCACCGGGCTTGTCCCGGTGATCCCGATCGTCTCGAACGCTGCGCCTCGCCGCATCGGGATGGCCGGGACGAGCCCGGCCATGATGGGGCGGTGTGACCGTACGTCCGACAGGTTGGGCAGCCATGACGCCCCGGTGAGGCAGGCCTCAAGATCCCTGCGCGACGCTGCTCTTGGGTGTCGCGGCCATCGCTTGCGTGAGCGCCGCCACCAGATCGTCCGGCATGATCGGCTTGTGGAGGAACGTGGCATTGGGCGGCAGGTCGCCGGGTTCGGGGGCGGTCTTGCCGGAGATCACCAGCACGCCCACCTCGGGCCAGCCCTGGCGAACCAGACGCGCGAACTCGAAGCCGTCGATGGAGCCCGGCATGTCCACATCCGTGAGGACGACGGAAATGTCGGGGCGCGTCTTCAGCAGCTCGAAGGCTTCGTCGGCGTCCTGCGCCTCGACGACCCAGAACTCCGCCTCTCGCAGAATGTCGACCTGCGTGAGGCGAACGAGCGGCTCGTCTTCCACGAGGAGAACGACCGGATGTTTCACGATTCGGCGATGCGGTTTCATGCTCCAGGAAACGGGTCTGTTCCGATCGAGTTCCCTTACGTCACATGAGCGTGAGCGTTTCGAACCCGTCTGAGAGCTCTCAAGCCCGCTTCGCCTTCGCCGTGAGCTGCCGGATCCGATCGACCACGTCCTGCGACGGATAGGGCTTCTTCAGCAAGGGGCCCGCTTCGCAGAGCGTCGCGGCGATGTCGGCCGATCGCTCCGCCCCCGAGGTGAGGATCACCTGCGTGCCCGGCTTGTTGGCGCGGACCCACCGCGCCAGCCCGAAGCCGTCCATGGACCCGGTCATCTCGACGTCGCTGAACACCACGTCGACCGACACCTCGGGTGACTGGAGGATCACCATCGCCTCTTCGGCGCTCACCGCCTCATGGACCCGGTAGCCGCATTCGCGCAGGTAATCGGCGATGACGAGGCGGATCAGAACCTCGTCCTCCACGACGAGAACGGTCTGGAGGGAGGAATCGGCCTCGGCCGTGATGTTGGTCGAAAGAGTGCTCACGGCGTGCTAACCGCCGAGCTTTTGCCTTTGTTCCACGGGCCCCTCTTCAGGGTGGGTCGGGCCAGTTGAGGCTGCGCATGACGAGGCCGACGACCTGGGACGCATGATACGGCTTGCGGATGAGAGGCCCGAGATCGCCCAGATCCGGGCCGTCCGGACCGGGGGTCCCGGAGCGGTCTCCTTCGGCAGAGGCGAGGATGATCCTCATGGCCGTCTGCCGGGCGCCGAGAAGCCGGGCCGTTTCGGCGCCGTTGTCGGATCCCGGCAGATCGAGGGCTACGAAGAGAAGCTCGATCCGGACCGCATCGAGCACCGTGAGGGCCTCTTCGGCGGAACCCGCCTCCAGAACCTTGAAGCCCGAGCCGCGCAGTTCATCGCTGACCAGGCAGCGGATGCGCGCATCGCCTTCGACCACGAGGATGGCGGGGGGTGTCCGGCGTGGAAGAGCCGTGACGGATCCAGCGTTCATTCTTGCCCCTGACGCGATACAATACGCCAACAACGTGCGTCTGACCGAAGGGTTCTCCTGCTCAAGGGTTCTCCTGCGTCAGGCCGGGATCTCGCCCCGACCGGCTGGCCTTGGCAGACGGAACCGTCTATCAATGGCCACGTTTCGTTTTTTTGGCCCTCCTCCTTGCCCCATCGGTCCCGTGTCTGATCCGAAACCCTTAGGCGTCATTCTCCTCGTGGAAGACGAGCCGCTGGTGCGGCTGGTGGCGGCCGACATTCTCATGGAGGCGCATTTCCGCGTGATCGAGGCGGCCGACGCCCAGGAGGCCCTGAGGGTCATGCAGGCGGAGGTCGGCGTGGACCTGGTGCTCTCGGACGTGGAAATGCCGCCAGGCATGAACGGCTACGATCTGGCCTGGGAGATCCACCGGAACTGGCCCTCGACGGGAATCCTCATCACGTCGGGCCGCGAGTGGCCGCGGGCCAACGACCTGCCGCCGGGCGCGGCCTTCCTGGCCAAGCCCTTCTCCCCTGCCGCCCTGGTGTCTCATGCGCTGGCCGCGGCCGAGAAGGCCCAGGCCGCCCGTGCCCAGCGTCCAGGCCTGCCCGGCGAGGCCGCCGACGGCGCGGCTCCGCCCGTTCCGAAGACGGCCTGACCTCCCACGAAAAGAGGGCACGGCGTCGATGCGCCGTGCCCTCTGATGGGTTCCAGGTGAGAGCTGCCGTCCGCCTTCAGGCGGCGCGCACGCCCTGGAGAAAGCCTTCGACCTCCCGGCTCAGGGCCGTCGAGTTGGAGGCCAGCTCGCCGGCCGCGGCGAGCACCTGGGAGGCGGCCGAGCCCGCATGGGTGGCGGCACCCTGGACCTGGACGATGCTCTCGCTCACGTCCTGCGTGCCCCTCGCGGCCTCGCTGACATTGCGCGCGATCTCCTGCGTGGCGGCCTGCTGCTCCTCGACGGCGGCCGCCACGCTCGTGGCGATCTGGTGCACCTCCTCGATGGTGTGGCCGATGTCCCGGATGGCGTCGACCGCATCCCGGGTCGATTGCTGGATCTGATGGATATAGGCCGTGATGTCCTCGGTGGCCCGCGAGGTCTGGTTGGCGAGCTCCTTCACCTCGGAGGCCACCACGGCGAAGCCCTTGCCGGCCTCGCCCGCGCGGGCCGCCTCGATGGTGGCGTTGAGCGCCAGCAGGTTGGTCTGGCTCGCGATCGTGTTGATCAGGGCCACGACCTCGCCGATCTTCTGCGCGCCGTCCGCCAGGGTCTGCACGAGCTGGTTGGTCTTGCGGGCGTTCTCCACGGCCCGGGCGGCCGCGACCGACGTCTGCGACACCTGCGAGCCGATCTCGCTGGATGAGGCGGCGAGCTGCTCCGCCGCGGCCGCGACGGCCTGCACGTTGCTGGAGGTTTCCTCGGCGGCGGCCGCCACCGAGTTCGATTGCTGGTTGGTCTGCTGCGCGGTCGAGGCCATCGAGCGCGCGGTCGCCTCCATCTGCTGGGCCGCCACGGTGAGGTGCTGGACGAGGCCGCCGACGCTGCCCTCGAAGCTCTGGGCGAGCGACATCATCTCGATCCGGCGGCGCTCGACGGCCTGCTTCTCGGTTTCGGCCTGCGCATGACGAAGGGTCTCGGCCTCCTGCATGGCGCCGGCGAAGACCTGCGTGGCCTTCCAGATGTCGCCGATCTCGTCCCGGCTCGCCTTGGCCTGCGGTAGGTTGTAGTCACCCGAGGCGAGGCGCTGAATGGCCTCGGTCACGCGCCGCAGGGGCTGGGCGATCTGCCGGTGTCCGACGAGCCATCCGATGAGCAGCGCGATCACGGTGCCGGCGAGCGCGATCGACACGAGCAGCATCAGGCGCTGGTCGTAGAGCTCGGCCGCGCGCCGGTTGACCGCCTCGATCTCTTCGCTGCCGCGCTTGGTCAGGGCGTCGATGCTGACCTGGAAGGCCTTCCGGTTGGCCCGGTTGGCATCGGTGTTGCCCTGCGCGTTCGCGGCGGTCGGCGAGACCTCGGCGCCCAGGCGGACCGTCTCGGTGCGGAACGCCTTGAACTCCGCCGCATCCTTGACCACGGCGTCGAACAGGGCCTTGCCGTCGCCGGGCACGATGGGCTCCCACTCCTTCAGGAGGGTGTCCATGTCCTTGAGGGTCGCGGCGAGCCCGTCGCCGAACTTGCGCGCCTCGGCCGTGTCCTTCGACGCGTAGATGCCCCGAGCCTCCATGACCACATGGGTCACCAGCCGGTTGAGGCGCTCCCCGTAGAGGGCCCGGGTGGCCGCGAGCCGGACGTCGTCCACGGCCTGGTTGTAGGTCTGCAGCGTGCTGATGCCGACGGCCGCCGTCAGGACGGCGACCAAGCTCAACGCCGCGACGAGCGCGAAAATCTTCGTTCTAATCTTCATGATCACCCCGATCGGCCCAGGCCGCTGCAACATCCTTGAAATCACGCCATGGTATGCTGCCGATGCTTGCGCGAGGCTTGTTCTTGTTCCTCAGGGGAATACGGCCAAGTTTCTCTGCGTCAGGTGACGGAATGTTAAGCATAACCCCATAGGAATGATTCCACGCGATTCTCAACGTGGCGGGTCCCATGGGCATTCGGTTCGACAAGGTATTGGAGCAGGTAGCCAGAGCCGGAACCGTCAAGGGCCCTGTCTCCACGGCCGAGCAGCGGGAGCGCAAGGTCCAGCGGATCGAGGAATCGATCCGCGCCCGCGAAGCGGTGGGCGACCGGATCGTGATGTGCCTGGGCCTCGCCCTCACCCTGTCGGCGATCGGCCTGCCGGTCTATGCGCTGAACTTCAGCGACGGCTACACCTACATCAAGACGGCCGTGACGGACAATGCGGTCGGACGGGCCGTTGCCGCGAGCGTGACGCGCCCCGCCGATCCGAACCCCGCGACGACCGGCTCCCTGACCCGGAAGGATGTCGAGCTCTCGGCCGGCCACAAGGGCGACGCGGCCGCGCAGAGCGCCGACAGGCGGGTCCAGTTCCAGCGCTACGTGATCCACCGCGCCACCGGCGGGTCGGCCCTGATCGAGGGCCCGGAAGGCCTCTGGTGGGTGACGCCCGGAATGACCCTGCCCGGGATCGGTCAGGTCCTGTCCATCGAACGGTCCGATGCCGGCTGGGTGGTGCTGACCACCGAGACCATGATCACGCAATCGCCCGGATCGCGCGCGTCGAGCTAGCGCCGCAGCCGAGACCGGGAGGAAATCCGGCGCGCGGCTTCGTTCGCATGCGGTGGCGCGCTTGCGCTGTCTCGCGACTACTTGGCCGCCGTCACCGTGGGTGCCGCCTGGTTTCCGAGCCAGACCCAGGCCGCGCTGTCGGAGCCTTCCCGCTTCACATAGCGGTAGCCCGTCTCCTGCCAGGACAGGACGGCGTTGCGCTTGTTGTCGAGGATGTAGTCGCCGCGATCCGTGCGCACCATCATGACCGCGTGGCCGGCACCGATCTCGTCGATCACCACGGTCATGCGCAGGGCCCGCTGCGGCAGGCCGGCCTGGGTGAGGCGCCGGCGCTTCAGCAACTGGATGTCCTCGCAATCGCCGAGTCCGTCATCGGGAAAGTCCCAGCGATCCGCCACGCCCCAGTGATCCTGATCCGTGACCGGCAGGATCTCCTTGTTCACCTGCTCGTTCACGTCGACGATGGTCTTCCAGGTCGACTGGTCGAGAACGATCGTGTCGGGCTCGGAGGGATTGTGCGCGCATTCCTGCGGCTGCTGTGCGCAGAATGCCAGCCAGGCCGGCGTCGGACCGGCCGCTCCCACCGAGGCCAGAGCATCGCCGGACCCGCGCGTGGCCCATTGCGGGAGTGCGAGAGCCGGCGCGGCGGCGCCGGCCATGACGGACAGGGCGGCAGCAACACTCGCCGAAGCGAGGAGGCGATCGAGGCGTCGACTGCACCTCGCCAGTATCCTGAGAGAATTCCCGCACATGCCCCGCACCTGTTCAGCATTGTTCTTTTGAATAAAGCTGTCAGCCGCAGGCGCTCGGCGCAAGCGCGAACTCGTCGCAAGATCACGAAGGATCCGCCAGTGTTGACTTCCAGCAACAGGGCAAGCATTCGGCCGCGGATCGTGCTGCCGACCTCTCTGAACGTAGAGGGAAGATCAGTATTCGCGCGACTTCAATTCAACCGAGCCGCTTCGACCCCGCGGCGCACATTCGGCAAGGATGACGTCGCGCAGATGCGCGATGAATGCGATCGCTGACGGCGGCTTCAACGATGACCGACGCCGCAGGATCGGCGCTCCCATTCTTCAAGCCGTCGTATCATTCAAGAGCGGCTCTGCGCGAGGCTGCGATGTCTTGCCCAGTGCCTCGTTCTCTTCGACGAAACCATGAGGCGAACGACGGGCGTCCCGATCAGCCCGACCAGGGATGCCGCGACAACCGGCACGAGAATGACAGCCACGGATCTCTCCTCATCCTTCGGAGGTAACCCCTTCTCTATGGCATCGCGAGCTTGCCCGAACCTGACGCCGTGCTCTCGGGATTTACTACAATCCCAGGAAGAGCTTCGGTTGCGCCGGGTCGCGCCTATAATCAGGCGCAGAAGCGATTTCGAATTTCTGGGAGATTGGTGTGAGAGCGCTCTTCGTGACCCTCGCGGCGGCCATCGGCGCCGGCGGCTGCGTGCCAACGACCCAGGAAACGCTCGCCCTGTCGTGCTCGGATTATATCGGCAAACCCATTTCGGCGCGCATCGCCGCCTGGGGGCCGCCGCGGACCGTCTACAGGATCAGCCCGACCCAGATCGGCTACATCTTCGAGAGCCGGCAGACCGCCTATGTGGGCGGCGAGCCCTATTACACGGTCAACTACCTGATCGGCGCCGACAAGCACCACGCGCCGGTGCGCAAGCTCACGACAATCTGCAGCGGCGTGTTCGTGGTGAACGCGCCCACCGATGCGGTGCCGCTCTCGGAACGGACCATCGTCGATGTCGTCGTCGCGAAGGGATGATCAGAAGCCGCCGAGCCTGAGCTTCGAGATGCTCATCATCAGGTCGACGCTGACGCCCGCTTCCGCGGGCTCCGAGAACAGGGTCAGGACTGGAGCCGCCGTGGCCGCGCTGACATTGTTCATGTCGTACATGGCGGAGAAGCGCTGGATCAGCTTGTCGACCTTCTTGGGATCCTGGAGGTCCTTGACGTTGATGTGCTTCTCCAGGTTGCGGACCTGCAGGTCGAGATCCGCCTTGGAGGCGCCGGTCGGGATGTTGAACGTGGTCTGCACGAACTTCAGAATCGCTTTGTCGCCCAGAAGCCCCATGGTGGTGGTGATGCTGGACGCCTTGCGTTTGAAATAGAGAGCGATCCGCACCCCCTCGTTCTGCTCGCCTTCCTTCTTCTCGAGCGTATACTCGTAGTACCGGCTGACGGCTTTCGTGGTGGCGCTCGCCTGGGACGTCGCCTTGTCGCCCTTGGCGGCGAAGTCGAAGGCGGCGGCGAACTCCTTGTAGCGCGAGTCCGTCATCTTGTTCGCCATGCTCTTGGTATCCGTGATCCCTTCGGTGAGCACCTTCTTGACGAAGGCCTTGGCGTAGATCATGTCCTCGAGGCCATAGGCCTTCATGGCATAGCTGTACAGGCGGTAATCCTTCATGAAATCGTCGATGGTCTTCACCTTCGAGATGTTCGCCAGGTAGTACTCGGTGTCGCGCTTGACCATCGCGTCGTTCTGGGTGAGCGTCTTGGTCAGCGCCGTGTTGGTCTGCAACATCTGGTAGCGGGTCATCGTGCTGATCATGGTTCACTCCTTCGGCCCGCATCGCCGCGGGCCGCGCATCAATCCTGAGCCGTTGCGATGGTCCGGCAATCCTTCGCGAACCGCTCGGCGACCGCCTTGGTCTCGTCGGGCACGAGGGCGAACGTCACGCTCATCGGCTCGAGGCGGTAATTCGCAAGCTCCACGATAAGGGTCTGTGCTGTCGCGAGGCTTGCCACTAAACCCATGACCTCGCTCTCGCCGCGCAGCTGCCCGTAGCGATCGCGGTAGATCCAGGGGGCAACCTCCGGCGGGCGATCGTCGAGCCAGTAGACCGTGCTCCGTCCCCGCGCATCGCTCGGGCCGAGATAGGCGCGCTGCGTCACGGTCGCCGCCATGGCGACCTGCAGCGGCTCGCCTTCCTCGGCGGCGACCCGCGTGCAGGAGAACCAGAGGGAGCTCCCCTCCCCTCCCCGGACCTGTGCCAGCGCCCGGTACGGAAGTCCGCTCTGGTCGGTCTGGAGGGCGTAGTTCCAGGTCCGGAGCGAATCCGTCGCCGAAAGAGCAGAAAGGTCAGGGACGACCAGCCCGAGCGTGCCCGCGAGCACTAGGACGGTCGTGCGGTGAAATGCATTGAACATGGCTCAGCGTTCCGCGAGCGATCCAAAAAGAAGGCCCCGCCTTTCGCAAGACGGGGCCTCATGGTCACCGATCAGGAGGCTCTTAGTTGAAGAGCTTCAGGATCATCTGGCTGTTCTGGTTCGCGATCGAAAGCGACTGCACTCCGAGCTGCTGCTGCGTCTGCAGGGCCTGCAGGCGGGTCGAAGCCTCGTTCATGTCGGCGTCGACCATCGCGGAGACACCGTTCGTCAGCGAGTCGGACAGAACCTCAATGAACTTGGACTGAGCTTCGATCTGGTTCTGAACCGCACCGAAATCCGCTGCGAGTTCACGAACTACCTTGAGAGCATCATCGGCAAGACCCATAGCAGTCGCAATAGAACCAGTTCCGGCCGGAGCATCCGGGGCATTGATGTCAGCGAGATTGATCAGACCGTCGAGTCCGGTAGCGGTCGCGGAAAGGAGATTGACGCTGGCGGGACCAGAGATCGACGTAAACGTCTTCTCGCTATAGCCGGTCACAACACGCAATGCATCACCGGCAGTCGTAGCGTCGCCGCCAGTCAGGAGGTTCACACCGTTGAAGTTCGCTCCCTTCACGAGACCGTCGAGAGTCTTTCCGAGGCCGTCGAGGGCCTTATTGATTTCAGCGTAGCCAGCAGCTGCCGTCGGAGCCGTGCCGTCGACGTCTTTCGCCTGAGTGAGCTGCTCTTTGATCTTCGTGATGGTTTCGACAACCTGGGAAAGCGCAGCGGTGGTCGTCTTAACGAGAGCCGAGTTCTGCTTCAGCGAGTCCTTGACGGTGCCAAGCACGCTGTTGTCGGACTTCATCTGCGTCGACACCGACCAATTGGTCGCGTTGTCGGCAGCGGTGGCGACCTTCAGACCCGTCGAGATCTGGCTCTGCGTCTTGCTCAGAGCGCGCTGGGTGTTGTTCAGGTTCTGGAGAGCGGTCAGCGCGCTGGAGTTCGTGAGAATCGAAGACATGTGCTTCTTCCTTGAATGATGTGAGATTTTTTCAGGGAATGTCGGATTTTAACCGACCCAGCGGAGTGGCTTCATGCCTCGAGACGACCTCGATCCGCTGCTCACATGGCATCCGGGCTTTTACCGGCAAAATGGAATGGCATCATGCCTGGCCTTCATCGGAAGGCGTACCATAGTGCTTTCTTGAGCACCCGAAGCGATGAGCGCTTCGTCGGCGGTGCTTGTGCTTTCTGTTTACTGAGGGGTGTCCGTTGCGTCAAGCAGAAAGAGATCGATTTTCGCAAAAATTGTTGTGTTTACAGTTTGTTAACTATGACGGCCCGCTCTGCGCGGCATAAAAAGAGCGCCCGACCCTCGGGGTAGACGCTTCCGGCGATCACGCTTGTTTGGAACGCGACTCTGCCCCTTCCGTCGTCATCACCGGCCTTGTGCCGGTGATCTCGATGCCGTGAGGCGCTGCGTTCCACCGCAGCGGGATGGCCGGGACGAGCCCGGCCATGACATGGGGAGGGTGTCGGCCCCGAGGGCGCCGGACGGCCGGGACAGGCCCGGCCATGACGCGGGAGAGCTCACTGGCGCAGCGTACGGGAAATGAAGTCCACTTATCGCTGACGCTACCCTTTCGGGCCCTTACGACGCTCTACCGCGCGCCGATGGCGACCATCTTCGGGGCACTCGCCACCGGAGACTTGGAGTAGAGCCCGCGATGGGCCGGATCGAGGGTCAGGGCGTCCGTGACGCCGAGCACGGTCTCGGACGCTCCGAGCAGGAGCGAGCCGTCCGCCGCCATGATGGTGGAGATCCGGCGCAGAACGTCCGCCTTGAGAGGCGCGTCGAAATAGATCAGCACGTTGCGGCAATAGACGATGTCGAACGGGCCGAGGCGGCCGAAATCGTCGAGCAGGTTGAGGTAGCGGAAATCCACCATGGCGCGGATCTCCGGGGCGATCTGCCATTGGTCGCCCACCTGCGTGAAGTACTTCACCAGGAGGCGGATCGGCAATCCGCGCTGCACCTCGAACTGGTTGTAGAAGCCGGCCTTCGCCTTCTCCAGCACCTCGGTGGAAATGTCGGACGCCACGATGTCGATGTGCCAACCCGGCATGCGGGCGGAGGCCTCCTTCAGGAGCATTGCCAGCGAATACGGCTCCTGGCCGCTGGACGCCGCCGCGCACCAGATCCGCAGCCTGCGGCTGGTCGCCCGCTCCTTGATATACTTGGGCAGCAGGACGTCCTGGAAGAGATCGAACGGTGTCTTGTCCCGGAAGAAGAAGGTCTCGTTCGTCGTCATCGCCTCGATCGTCGCCTTTTCGAGCGCGATCGCGCGGCCGGTCCTGATCTCCCGCACGAGGTGCGAGAGGGTCTCGAGCTTGAAGCGCGTGCACACGGACGAGAGGCGGCTTTCGACCAGGTAGCGTTTGTCGGGAGACAGCGCCAGGCCGGACCGGGCCTTCAGGAAGACGCGCAGGGCTTCGAATTCGGCCTCGGTCATTTCGACGCTCCGGTGATGAGGCCCTTCAGGGAACGGCCGATGGATTCCAGGGGAAGGATGTCATGGGCGAGGCCCGCCTTCACGATGCTGCCCGGCATGCCCCAGACGATGCTCGTCGCTTCGTCCTGGGCGATCACGGTCGCGCCCGCCTTGGTGAGGAAGCGCGCGCCCTGCGTGCCGTCCGAGCCCATGCCGGTCAGCACGACGGCGAGCGCCGAGGCGCCGTAGATGGCGGCGGCCTCGCGGAACAGCACGTCGACGGCCGGGCGGCAGAAATTCTCCGGCGGCCCGTCGTTGAGACGGATCGTCGTTTTGCCGCCGGACGACACCACGCCCATGTGCCGTCCGCCGGGAGCGACCAGGATCGTGCCGGGCGCCACCACGTCTCCGTCACGCCCCTCGCGGGCCGGAACGGACAACAGCGTCTGCAGGTGCTCGGCGAAGACGGCCGTGAACATCGCCGGCATGTGCTGGACGATCAGCACCGGGATGGTGGCCAGCGCCGGCTTCAGATCGAGGAGCACGCGCTCGACGGCGCGCGGACCGCCCGTGGACGACCCGATGAGGAGGCATTGCGGCCTGGTGGCGCTCGGCCGCGCAAGCGGAGCGGGCGCCGGGGAAACGACGGTCGGCGCGGGCGCCGCGAAGGTTCTCGCCGGGCGGGCCTTCGTCTCGCCCAGGGCCCGGAGCTTGTCCACGAGGTCGCGGCGGAAATCCGCCGCCGCGCCGGCCGCGCGGGCGCTCTCCGGCTTCGCCAGATAATCGACAGCGCCGAGCGAGAGGCATTTCAGGGAGATCTCGGCGTTCCTCTGGGTGAGGGTCGAGATCACGATCACCTTGCTGGCCGGATGCGCCTTCAGGATCATCGGCAGGGCCGCGAGGCCATCAACCTCCGGCATCTCGATGTCGAGCAGGATGATCTCGGGCTTCGAGCGCTCCGCCGCATCGACGGCCATCCGGCCGTTCGACGCGGTCGCCACGATGTCGAAGCCGCCGGCTTCCGTGAGCCATCGGCCGATCATCCCGCGGATCACCGCGCTGTCGTCGACGATCATCACGCGGGTGAGGCGGCCAGGAGCGGGGCCTGTCTGGGATAAGGGAGAATGGGACATCGTCTCACGCCGAATGCGTTGCTGAAAGAACACCGAGCCCCTGGAGCTTGGCGGCGAGGATATCCTTGTCGAACGGCTTCATGACATATTCGTCCGCGCCCGCTTCCAGCGCACGCGTGATATGGTCGAGGCCGTTCTCCGTCGTGCAGAAGACCACCTTCGGGGACCGGCCTTCCGGCGTGCTGCGCAGCGCCTTGAGGAAGCTGTAGCCGTCCATGACGGGCATGTTCCAATCGAGGAGGATCACGTCCGGCATCTCGTTCTGGCAGGCTTTGAGGCCCGCCTCCCCGTTCTCGGCTTCGGAGACGCGACAATCCAGGCTCTCGACAATGTCGCGGGATACCTTTCGGATTACGCGGGAGTCATCAATGATCAGGCAATAGGTCATCAAAAAATTCTTTCCAGGCGTCGCCGCCCCGCCGCACCGGGTCGACCGGCGCGCTAGGAGCGGATGTCGGATTTGTCCACGAAGTTGAAATTCTCGACCAGGATCTCCTTGACGATCTCGGCCCCCAGGCGCTTGTTGATCTTCTCGCGGACGCTGCCGATCATGCCGTTGACGTTGTACCGGGAGAGTTTCTTGAAATCGAGCGTCTCGTCGGCATAGACATGGCGGAAGATCTCGTCCTGGATGAAGGCTTCAGGCGGCACGGAGATCTCGCGCAGGGTCTTGGCATCCGCCGTGAAGACGAGATTTGCGATCACGTAGCCCTGCACGGCTCCTTCCGCGACGATCGGGATGTTCATGGGCGGCAGCTTCTTGTACTGCAGCCCTTCGTAACTTCCCTTCTCCTCCGCGGGCGCCTTGCCGACCGTCCAGGTCACGGCCGCATAGCAGGACGCCAGCGTGACCGCGCAGACCCAGAAGCCCGCCATGACGTTCTTCATCATGCGCCGAAGCCCGCCTTGTTCATGTGCACCGAATATGTGCTGTCGGATTCAGCGCTCTGGATCGCCGTCGAGATGATGCTCGCGACCTCCTGAACGGCCTGCATGTGGCGCCGCAGGATGTCCTGGTTGGTCTCGATCTTGGCCTGGAGATCCTGCAGCCGCTTCGTCGCCTTCTGATCGAGCGCGTGGATCTCGGCCGTGCGGACGATCCGGCTGATCTCGAGCAGGCATTGGCTCTTGCGCCGGTTGAACTCGTCCAGGTTCGACAGGTCGCGCGCCATGAGAGCAGCGGTTTCCATGTCCAGCGTTTCTTCGAGTCGATCCAGGGACTTCATCAGCATCATGGTGGTTCCTGTTTTCTGGCGACGGTCGGACGCTCTTGCCGTCGTGCGCTCTGAGGTCAAATCTTGGTCGAGAACGGCGGGATCGGCCGAGGAGCCGGGATGTCGGAGGACGGTCCGGTCACCCGGGATCCGAGGACATGCTGCGCGATCCCGATGCCGCCCGCCTTCGAAATCTGCGCGCCGATCTGCTCGGCCATCATGGATTTCCAGATAGAGCCCGCATTGCCCTTGCCGTAGGTGTTCTCCGCATCCTTCGGGAGCATGGATTCCACGAAGGTCTGAAGAATATAGGCCTCGAACTCCTGGTGCGCCTTCTTCGACCGGGCGGCGCCGGCCGACTCGGCGTCGTTGCGAAGCGAATTGCGCAGGGTATAGACATCCGCGCCGGACGCCATGAGAGGCTGGCCGGCCACTGACTTCACCGCGTCCTCGAAGCTGGCTCCGTCCACCGCGGACGCGCCGTCGAGGAGCTTCTGCGCGGCCGCCTGGTAGCGTGCGGGATCCGCCGCTCTTGCGACGTCGTTGACAATATCGGAGGGCGGGCTGATCGCCATCTCGCATCTCTTCAGGTTTCTAAACTCGAGGCAAGGTGTAACCCGGCTAGCTTACGGGAAGCTTGCGCTGCCGCCTTTTGCAAGCCCTTCGAGGATCGTGGCGAGGTCCTTCTTTTCGGCCTCGCGGCGCTCATGCCCCTTCAGGCCGGTCAGCATCTTTTCCGTGCGCTTGGCCTGCATGGCCCGATCGATGGTCATCGCCTTCTGCACCGTCTTCGCCTTGTCCACTTTGCTCGCCTGGGACGCCAGCCCCTGCAGGCGCTTGGCCGTGACATCGACGAAAAGCCCGTGCAGTGTCTCGTGATCGTTCATCGTCCGGATGAGCGTCTCCTGGGCGGCCTTGAGCTCGGTCGACTCCCGCTCGAGCGTAGCGAGCCTCAGCTCCGCTTCCTTCTGGAGATGCTGCTGGACCTTCAGGATACGTTCGATCTTGCGAACCCTCTGCTTCATGGGCCTATCCGTTCCGAAGCCAGGTTGAGAATGCCTCCATGAAGAGGAGCACGTAATCGCTGGCGGCGAAGTACACGATCAGCAACCCGCCGACCATGACGAAGGGGGTCGCCAGGAAGTACACCGGGATCTGGGGCGTGAGCTTGTTCGTCAGCCCGACCGCGAGATTGACGATGACGGAATAGAGGATGAAGGGGCTGCTGATCCTCAGGGCAAGCACGAACGCGATGCCGATCTGGTCGACCAGCTGCGTCAGCGACAGCCTCGTGCCCAGTCCCTCGCCCATGGCAAGCCGCGAGTAGGAGTCGACGAGGCCGCGAAACACTTCCCAGTGAAGATCGGAGAGGAACAGGACGGCCGTTGCCACCATCATGATGAACGAGCTGATCGCAGGAAGGGGCTCCGCCTCATCGATCGGGGTGCCCGGCATGCTGAAGCTCAGCGCCATCGCGACGGCGCTCAGCATGGATTGCAGGGCGAAGAAGTATACGCGTCCCAGCAGGCCGATCAGGATTCCGGTCAGGAGCTCCGAGCCGATATAGACCAGGACGGCCGCAGGCGCCTGGGACGCGATGCCGGCCTGAACCTTATCGAGAAGGACCGGAGCCAGCGCCAAGCTGGTGGCCAGGCCGATGAAGAGGCGGACTTGCATCGGAATCCGGCTGCTCGAGAATCCGGGCGCCATCATCAGGCATCCGCCGATCCGGCAGAAGATCAGGAAGATCGCCAGCAGGATCTCGGGTGTCAGCTGGCTCACGAGATCGTACCAAGCGAATTGACCTCCACGCCGCGGGCAATTTCGAGATGCGAGAGAACCGGCAGGGACGAGAACATGCGCTCGATGATCATGCGCACGTAGGGGCGCGCATCCGGCGCCGTCACGACCGCGAAGGTATGAACCTGACCCATGCGGGTCTTGATGGCATCGGACGCCTCGGTCCCGAACTGTTCCACGAGCCGGGGATCGATGTCGAACTCGACCACGTCGCCCTTGGCGTCCCGCTTCAGGCTTTGATGGAATGCGATGTCCCATTTGTTGCCGAGCCTGAGGACGTTCAGAGCGCCGCCCTCAGCGAGATCGCCGCAGATCTGCTGGGCGATCCGGACCCGCACATGCTCCACCAGCTGCTCGGCTCTGCGGGCATGGGGGGCGATCTCGGCGATCGCCTCGAGGATGAGGCTCAGGTTGCGGATCGAGACCCGCTCCGCCAGCAGGAGTTTCAGGACCGACTGGAGCCCGGAATAGGAAATCTGCGAGGGGCAGATGTCGTCGAGCAGGCGCTTGTACTCGGAGTCCAGGCCATCCAGCAGATTGCGCACATCCTTGTAGGACAGAAGCTGCGGCAGGTTGTTGCGGATCACCTCGCTCAGGTGAGTGAGGAGGACCGACGCTCCATCGACGGCCTGGAATCCCTGCCGCTTGATCTCGCTCAGATAGACATCCGACACCCACATGGCCTTCATGCCGAAGGCCGGCTCCCGCACTTCGTCACCCGGCACGTCGGGCATCGGTCCGTCGCCGAGCACGACGAGAAGATCGCCCGGGCGAACTTCCTGCGTCGCGATGACGGTTCCGTGGATTTTGATCTGGTAGCTCTTGGGCGGGATCATGAGGCTGTCGGAGAGCTTCACGTCCGGCAGCACGAAGCCGTAATCCTGAGCGAACTTCTTGCGCATCTTGCTGACGCGATGAGCCAAGTCCCCATGGGAACTGGTGAGATGGGAGGCCAGATGCTTGCCCAGGCAGAGCTCGATCTCAGCGAGCTTCAGGGATTCCTTGACCGTATCCCGGGACTCCAGAAGGGTCTTCTGCTGTTCCTGCGCGAGCTTGGCCTGAGCCTTTGCTTCCTGCTCGGCTCTCTGTTTGGGAATCGAATAGGCGATGAAGCCCATGCAGCAGCCGAGCACCAGGAACGGGAGCATCGGCAGGCCAGGCACGATCGCGAAGACGAACATCAGAGCGGCGGCAACCATGAGGGCCCGGGGATAGGCGCCAAGCTGCCCGAGCACGGCCTGCTGTGCCTGTCCTCTCGTACCGCCCTTCGACACCAGAAGGCCTGCGGCCAGGGAGACGACGAGCGCCGGGATCTGACTGACAAGTCCATCACCCACGGAGAGCTGGACGAAGACGTCGGCGGCCTTGGACAGAGGCATGCCATGGCGCGTGACCCCGATGACGATGCCGCCGAAGATGTTGACGGCGATCGTGATCAGGCTCGCGACGGCCTCGCCGCGAACGAACTTGGAGGCGCCGTCCATGGATCCGAAGAAGGCGCTTTCCTCTTCGAGCTCACGCCGGCGTTTCTGAGCGTCCTTCTCGTCGATGAGTCCGGCCGACAGATCGGCATCAATGGCCATCTGCTTGCCGGGAATGGCGTCGAGCGTAAAGCGCGCGCCCACTTCCGCGATACGGGTTGCGCCTTTCGTGATCACCAGGAAGTTGACCGTGATCAGGATGATGAAGACCACGATGCCGATGACGAAGTCGCCGCTCATCACGAACTGCGAGAAGCCGCTGATCACGTGGCCGGCCGCGTCGACGCCTTTATGGCCGTCGGACAGGATGAGACGGGTCGACGCGATGCTCAGCGCAAGTCGCAACAAAGTTGCGATGAGGAGGACGGTAGGAAAAGCCGAGAAATCGAGGGGCTTCTGGATCCAGAGCGCCACCATCAGAATCAGGACGGAGAGGGCAACCGAGAGGGCGAGGCCCATATCGATCGCAATCGGCGGGATCGGAAGAAAGAGGATGGCGAGAATGCCGACGACCGCGCCGGCGAATGCCAGGTCTCTGCCACGCCCCGGGGCTGTCACTTCACTTGCTTCCATGTGCCTGCCAGCTCAACGAATGAACGATCAGACAGACACATGAACCACGAAGCTTGCGCGAGGGTCGCTCATTCGCCCGGACAGGGAATTCCGCAGCGCATCAGTCGATCGCAAGACCAGGAACTAGAACCCTGTTACAATCTTGCCGTAGACCAGTTCGGTGAAGGCAAAGATCTGCGATCCGACGAAGGAAGCGGTGACGAGCGCGACCACCAGAATGGCGATGATCTTCGGGATGAAAGTGAGGGTGACCTCCTGGATCTGCGTCAGCGCCTGAACAAGCGCGATGACGATGCCGATGATCATTGCGGCGGCAACTGCCGGCCCTGCCGCAATGATGACGGTCCAGATGGCTGCCCGGACAAGCTCCAGGGCATCGACCTCGTTCATCGTCAGCTCACCACGATGCCAGGCCCGAGGAGAATCTGTTCTCCGCCCTTGAGCTTGGCCACCGCGCCGTCGCTGGCGATCGTGACGGACAGGACCTCGCCGGAGATCTTGCCGTCAGCGGTCGAGACAGTGCGGCCAATGACGCTGTCGGCCTGGGCCCATGTCGAGGACGAAAGCAGCGCATCGAGCTTGGAATTGCTCTTCACGGTCTGCTCGACCTGGGAGAAGGTCGCGAGCTGGGCCATGTAGTCGGTCGACTTCATGGGCTCGGTCGGATCCTGGTTCTTCATCTGCGTGAGCAGCAGCTTCAGGAAGTTGTCGTAGCTCGCCGTCGAGGACGTCTCGGTCGCGGCCGTCCGCTGCGTTGCGATGTTGTTTGAGATTGAGGAGACGTTCATCGTGGGGCTCCTGAATTAGGCTGCCTGAACCGCGGCGGCTTCAGCGGGTGCGGAGGGATGAGCCTCGATCGGCTCGAACAAGGTGCGGATGAGCTTCAGCGCATCGAACGTGCGGTCCGCTTCCACGAGGTCCCCGACCTTGCGAAGCGAATCCTTCACGCCTTCATCGGTCGCGACCGTGATCAAAGCATCGTGCAGTTTGCGGAACGCGCCCGTGACCTTGCCGGCTTCCTGAGGGTTGATCAGGAGCGACTGCACGACGAAGTAGAGCTGGCGCATCGGAGTCGTCGCATCCGTGACCTGGAGGACATGGCTTTCCAGGAGGAAGCGGGCCTCGTTCAGGAGGCTCAAGGTCACCTTCTGACTCACGGTGAGAACGGCGCCGTTGATGAAGATGCGCTCCCCGGCCTTCAGGGAGAATCTCATTTTGGCTTTCATCTCAGGCCCTCCTGGATCATGGTGTTGATATCGATAAGCGCGTTCAGGTCGTTGTGCTCGCCCAGCGCTACGCGGCTGGACTCGCGCATGACCCAGAACCCTATCGAGATGAGCTGGGCTTTAAGCTTGTCGGGCAACTCGTTGTCGGGATGCGCCAGGTCCTGGACGAAGGCTGTCCACAGGCGCTGGAGGAATTCCATCGCGTCATTCACCTCGGGCGATCTGGAAGGCCGCCCCTCGGCAGCCTTCAGGAGTCCGATCGCACGTTCGAAGACCTCATATTCACGCTGCCGGCATTCTCTAGGAGCGTCTTCGACAACTTCTGCATATGAAAATCGATACATCGACTCAACCCGATACTAGAGATAGTTGATGAGGCTCAGCTGCTTGAGCTGAGCAGTCAGGGAGTAGGAGGTCTGGATTTGCGTCATGAGTTGATCGACACGGACCTTTGCTTCCGTGGGGTCGACGGCCTCCAACCCTCCGATGCGTTCGTCGAAGATCGACTTCTGCAACTCCATCCTCTGGTTGGCGGTCTCGGTTCTCGCCTGTGCTGTTCCGATCCCCGCCTGGACGTCGATCAGGCCGCTGATGGCTGTCGAAAGCACCGCGATCGCCTTCGTGAACACGACGTTTCTCGCTTCGGGACTGAGCGCCTCGATCCCGAGGTCGAAGACCATTGCGTATGCCATGGCGATCTGACGGACGGGCGTTGAATTCGCATTGGTCGATGTCTCGACCTTCTCCGTCGGCGAGATCAGGCTCTGGATGTTCTGGTCCGATGCATTGGAAAGCTTGTTCCAGTCGGCACCTTCGAATATCTGCTTGAACGGCCCGTCCAAGAAGGCCTCCATATCGGTGGCCGAGATCCCGGAGGCGAGCGGGTTGTTCTGAGGAAAGCCGAAGCCGCCCGATGCCGCAGGCGCGGAGAATGCGGTCGCAACCACCCCCTTGAGCGAGACCGGGCTGCCGCCGGCATAGTCGTTGGCCGGCGCCGCCTTCGTGTTGATACCCCCGAAGATGAACTGGCCGCCGATCGAGACATTGAGGTTTCCGATGAGGCTGCTCATGTAGGCCGCGGCTTGGCCCTTGACCGTCTCGACGGGAGGGTTGGCCGGCAGTCCCACCAGGGCATCCCGGAACTTGGTGGCGCTTTCGCGAATCCCGTCCAGGGCAGACGTCGTCGTCTTGAGGCGCTGGATGGCCAATCCGTTGCTGCTGGTCAGCGTGTCGATCTCAGTTCGCTGCTGGCGCAGGGACAGCGACTCTCCGACCTTGTATCCAAGAGCGAGCCCGACATCCGCATGCCGGCCTGTCGTCAGCTCCGTGTTGGCCTTCGTGAGGCTCTCCTGAAGCCTGTCGAGCGACGATCGAGGGGAGTTCCACAGCGTCACCGTCGAGATGAATGTCGTCTTCATGCCCTAGCCCACCGCGTTTAGGAGCGTCTTGATCATTTGATCGATCACCGAGATCAGCTTCGCGGAAGCCGAGTAGGATTTCTCGAGCTGCAACATCAGGGCGGTTTCATCATCCTCATTGACATCGGTTGCGTTCGAGAGCGCTTCCGATGCATGTCCCAGAAGAGTATTCCGGTAATTCAGCGACTGGTCGGCGCTCTGACGCGAGGACTCGACCCAGCTGGCGGATCCCTGAGCAAATTCCCGCAGGGACACCGTCTCTCCCAGACCGAGTGTTTTATCGAACGTCCGCTCCTTCGAAATCTCTCCGACAAGTCCGTACAGACGACCGGAGAAGGCCGCATTGTCCGGATCGGGATTATAGCGGTAAGCCGCGCCATTGATCCCGCCATCGCGAATGTTCGCGAAGGTTCCAGTTGCGCTCTTCGTGGGATCGATCTCGTCCGTGACCCTGATCAGGCCTGCCAGACCTGTCGTCGCCGGCGGTGCGGGAACGCTGGTTGCGCCTGCAACCGTGAAGACACCCGGGAGATCGGGCTTGGATGCGTCGGTCTGATGTTTCTCAGCAAAAGTCTCGATGAGGCCGCGCGCGAGTTCGTCGAGCTGCCGCTGGTATGTCACGGCGACATCGTCCCGCACCGCCACCAGCCCGACGAGGTTGCCGGAATTAAGAGGCATCAGGGCCTCCGCACCGGTCACCTGAATGCCGTCAATGTACACGGCCTTACCGGTTGTGCCGGGAGCGTAAACGTTTGTCTGGTCGAACTTGACCTGCCTGGCTGTCTTGTCGAACAGCGGAACGCCACTATCGGTATAGAGGGCAATGTCGTTGCCGGCACGCGGCACAACAGTCACGCCGATTTCCTCGGACAGCTGAGCGATCAGATTGTCCCGGGTGTCCATGGCGTCGGTGACGTCGGCCCCGAGGGCTGAACCGCTCACGACCTGCTGGTTAGCCTTTTCGAACTTCGCCAGAAGGTCGTTGATGCGGGCGACGGAGTCCGCAATCTTGCCGTCGGCTTCCAGCCGGATGGCCTGAACGGCCGATGTGGCCTGATTCAGACTGGATGCCATGTTGGTGGCCGCCGTGACGAAGGCCCGGGCGTACTGCGAATTGTCCGGAGCATTGGCATATTGCTTGAGGGCACTGTCCAAGGCTCCGATGCGGGCGGCGAGAGACTCGTCGAGTTCCGTGTCGCCCACGGTTTGGCTCAGTTTCTCCAGCCCCTCCAGCAGCGCCTTCTGAGTTGCTGCGTCGGACGTAGTCTCGAGCATTTTCGACAGCAGCGCCGCATCGCTTGCTCTCAACGTCACGACGCGGGCCGCGCCCCCTTGAGTCACCAGTGCCGCGATCTTGCGTGAATAGCTTGGATCGGACGCGCCGGTGATGTTGCGTGAGACCGTCGCCATCTGCGATTGCGACGCCAGGAGCGATGAACGCGCCGTGTTGTAGGCTACTGACAGAGACATGGATCAATGACTCTCTAACGATTACCGCTTCAGGTTCATCAGGACGTCGAGCAGTTCGGATCCGGTCTGGAAGACCTTCGAATTGGCCGTGTAGCTGGTCTGAGCCTCGATCATCGCCGTCAGCTCGGTGCCGATATCGACGTTCGACCCTTCGAGGGCGCCCGACGCGATCGACCCGAAGCCGGACATCTCCGGGAAGCCGACCTGGTAGCCCCCGGATGCGGCCGTCGTCTCGTAGACGTTGCCGGCGCGCGGGCTCAGGTTGTCCGGGCTCGACACGTTTGCCAGGGGAATCCGGTAGGCGCCGACGCGGGTTCCGTCTTCGTAAACGGCATAGACGGTGCCATCCGAAGCGAACTCGACGTCCTTCACGGCGGACGGCGCATTGCCGTTGGCCTCACCGGTGACGTTGTATTCGCCGGCGAGTTGCGTCATGCCCGCCATATCGAGGTCGAATGTCTCGCCGCCTGGGATTGTGAAACTCAGCACAGAAGAGGGCACATCGAGTTGACCATCCCCATCGAACTTCAGGACCATCGATGGTGTGGCAGGAACCAGCGGTTCGGAGCTCGTGCCATTGCTGACAGCAATAGTCCACTCGGTCGCACTCGTCTTCGTCAATGCGATGTCGATTTTGATCGGGTTGCCGACCTTGTCATAGACCTGCAGCGACGATTGCTTGCTGACAGTGGCCGGGGGAGCAATAACAGGCTCGCCGTCAGGCAGGTTGCCTTTGAACGACCCCTTCGTCGACCCGCTCGCCTGCATGGCGAAGGAGGACATGTTGACCGGTTCGACGCCGTCGAGGCTGTTCAGGGAAGGATTGACGGCCCCCGCCCCAAGCTTGTAGCCCATGAGCGTGAAGCCATAGGCGTTCACGAGATTGCCCGTCCGCCCGTCCTTCACGAAATTGCCCGCGCGGGTCAGGTATGGAGATCCGCTCGGATCGGTCACCACGAAGAAGCCGTTGCCAGAGATGGCAAGGTCGGATGCCGAGGTCGTGTACGCGATCGGGCCCTGGTCGGCGATCGTGTAGCGAACCCTGCTGGTGACGGAGCCGGAATTGTAGTTGCCTTCGCTCGACGGAAGGATGAGGGACGAGAACTCCGTCGAAGCTCGCTTGTATCCGGTCGTGCTCGAGTTCTGGATGTTCTCCGCAACGGTACCCAACTTGTTCGACTGAGCGTTCATGCCAGAAACGCCGCTACGAAGAACGCCATAAAGACTCATCTAAAGCTCCTACGGTTTCAAGCTGGACCTAACACCATGACGCTTGCGCGAGGCTGTATTCCGATCCAGTCCTAATGTGAGAGGTGAACAACTCTATTGTTTGAGGGCCTGTGCCAGGTCCATGAAGGCGTCTCGACTGGCGGGCATGGACGGATCCTGCCTGAGCGCTTCGTAGATCTTCGGGACGAGCACGACCGCTTGGTCGAGTTCCTGATCGTTGCCGGGATGATAGCCGCCCATGAGCCTGAGATCCCGTGTGTCCTCGTAGCGGGCAATCAGCCCGCGGAGGCGGCGAACCAGTTCCTTCTGGTCGGGAGACCAGACGTGGTCGGCCAGGCGCGAGATCGATCCCAGAACGTTGATGGCCGGGTACCGTCCCTGATCAGCGATAGCGCGATCCAGAACGATGTGACCATCGAGCGTGCCGCGAATGTTGTCGGCGACCGGGTCGTTGTGATCGTCGCCGTCGACGAGCACGGAGAAGATGCCCGTGATCGATCCTCGTCCCTCCTGTCCAGGCCCCGCCCGCTCCAGCAGCCTGGGCAGGTCGCTGAAAACGCTCGGCGTATAGCCGCGTGCGACGGCGGGCTCCCCTGCGGCCAGAGCGACGTCGCGGGCGGCATGGGCATATCTCGTGACCGAATCGACGATGAGCAGAACCGAGTCGCCGCAATCGCGGAAGTACTCGGCCAGCGCCACCGCCGTTCGGGGAGCCTGTCGCCGCATCATCGGGCTCTCGTCGCCGGTCGACACCACCATGATGGACTTATGCAAGTTCGCGTGAATGGGTCCTTCCAGGAATTCCCGGACTTCGCGACCCCGTTCTCCCACCAGCGCCACGACGATCGTGTCGAAGCCCTCACACTTGGCGAGCATGGTCAGAAGAGTGGACTTTCCGACGCCGGAGCCCGCGAAAATGCCGATGCGTTGCCCCTGACAGAGCGGCGTGAACAGATCGATGGCCTTGACGCCTGTCTTCAGGGGAGTCGTCACCCTGGCTCTCGTCATGGCGGACGGGGGCTCGGCATCGTTCCGGACCGGCCTGTGACCGGGAACCAGAGGCCCCAGATCGTCCAGCGGATCACCGAGAGCATTGATGACCCGCCCGCGCCAGCTGTGGTCCGGGCTCAAGGCCGTGTCGCCCAGGATGAAGGCGGGCGTTCCGATACCGGCTTCGATGCGCCCGTTGAAGGGCTTTATGGTGACCCCGCCGTCGTCGATTCGAACCACCTCTCCGGCCTGCGTCTTCTCATGCGCCTCAAAACCGACCCGATCGCCAAGCTTCACGAACTGGGACAATCCGGCAACGCGATAATAGCTCGGATTGACCTCGCGTATGGTTCCGCTGATCTGAACCTTCCGCCTGCCGGTGCCTTCGGTGAGGACGAACTCCTCGAGTCTTTGGAGAGCGTTCATCGCAGCCATCAGGAACTGGGGCCAAGGGTCCGGATGGCATCCATGAAGGTCGACTCGCTTTCTTGGATGCTCGTCGCCGCGCTATCGAAGTTCCTTTGCACCGCGATCATCTTCGTCATTTCGAGCACGGGGTTGACGTTTGATCCCTCGCTGAAGCCCTGCTGAACCCCGGTGGAGTTGAAATCCTGAACGACCTCTCCCGGAATGCTGGACATGACGCCGGAGTTTCCGAAACGGGTGAGGCGGCTGTCGTTCCTCAAATTGAAGAGACCGATGGCTCCAACCTGGTTGGTGCCCTGCATGATCGTCCCGTCGTGCCCGATCGTCGGCGAACCCGCCATCGGGTCGAGTGCGATGGGCGCGCCGCCCGCGTCCAGAACCTGATAGCCTTCAACCGTCAGAAGATCGCCATTCTCGTTCATCTTGAACCGGCCGTCGCGGGTATAGACCGCCCCGTTGGGCCCGTTGAAGGCAAACCAAGCCTCCCCCTGGATCGCGACATCGAGGGGGTTGTCGGTCTTCACGACGGGACCCGTTCGCCGAGACACGAAGTTCTGCCCGGAGGACGCGAAGGACACGTTCTCCTTGGCTGCGAGCGAGAGTATTTCCTCGAACTTGACCTCGTCCGCACGAAAGCCGCCCGTGTTCATGTTCGCAACATTGTTCGCTATCGTGTTCAGGCGCTTTTCCATGGCCACCTGGGCGGACAGCGCGACATAAAGCGAGGATTGCATGGAGGAGCTCCGGCCTTTTCTCATGAGGGCGGCCCAATAGCGCCAGCCCTGACGGCGCGGCATTCCATTTGCCGCATGAACTTGGCCAGAGGGGTAATCGAACAGCCTTGCACGAGGCTTGCTCCCTGGTTTCCAGCTTCGCGCAAGCCTCCGGGTTTAAGACATCCTCAACAAGTTGGACTTTCATAAAAGGACCGCGACTTTGGGCGTTTTGATCGGACTGGCAGTCGCCATCGGCTCGCTTGTGAGCGGCTATGTCGCCATGGGCGGTCATCTGGCCGTCATTTGGCAGCCTTGGGAATACGTGATCATCTGCGGGATCGCGATCGGCACATTCATCATCGCAAATCCCATGCCCCTGGTGAAGGATACCGGTCGGGCCGCGCGTGAGGCCATCTCCGGGGCCGTGCCGAAGAGAGATCACTATCTTGCAATCCTCGGCCTCCTCTATGCCCTCATGCGGGAGTTGAAGAACAAGCCGCGGAACGAGGTGGAAGGCCATATCGACCAGCCGGAAGAATCAGAGATCTTCAAGGCCTTTCCGGGCGTCCTCAAGGATAAGGATCTCACGCTCTTCATCTGCGACTATGCCCGGCTGATCATCATCGGCAATGCGCGTCCCCATGAAATCGAGGCTCTCATGGAAGAAGAGATTGCAACCCTCAAGCGTGATCGCACGAAACCTTATTACTCGATCAACACCGTGTCGGAGGCTCTCCCCGCTCTCGGCATCGTGGCTGCCGTCCTCGGGATCGTGAAGGCGCTCGGCGCCATCGATCAGTCGCCGACCATTCTGGGTGGGCTGATTGCCTCGGCGCTTGTCGGAACATTCGGCGGCATCTTCATCTCCTATGCCTTCCTGTCACCACTTGCGAACAAGGTGAAGGCGACACGGGAAAAGCAGACCCGCGTCTATGTCATCGTCAAGCAGGCCTTCATCGCCTACATGAACGGCGCTCTCCCGCAAATTGCCGTGGAGCATGGCCGCAAGGGCATCTCCGTGGAATACCGGCCGACCATCGACGAAGTTGAGACCGCGACGACGACCGGCGGCCGCTCCGAAGATCTGAAGGAGGCCGCGTGATGATGAGCGGATCCCATAGCGCCAACGACATCCGCGACATGCTTCTGGATGCAGCGGGCCTCTCCCTCGATCGCCTGCCGATGCTCCATGTGATCTTCGACCGCATGACGACCAGCTGCGCCGAGCACCTGCGCCACCTGGCAGCATCACCCATGTACTACTCGCTCAGCGGGCTTGAGAGCGGTCGCATCACCGAAATTCTGGAGATGTACGAGGCAAACGCAGTCGCGGGCATCTTCCATGCGCCGGAATGGGACAGCCACATCCTGATCGGCTTCGACCGGGACTTCATCTATACGATGGTGGAGGTTCTCTTCGGCTCCGACGGCTCCGAACCTCCCGTCGAGGAGGCGCGCGGCTTCTCGAGCATCGAACTCCGGATGGCTCAGACCCTTTTCGAGCACGTCGCGAAGGCTCTTCAGGCATCGTTCTCCCTGATCGTCGATACGAAGTTCAAGCTCGAGCGAATCGAGACCCGTATGGACTTCGCGGTCATCGGGCGGCGGAACAATCAGGCGGTGGCGGCGAAGTTCCTTCTCCAGGCGCTCAACCGCGGCGGCGAGATGTTCGTCATCATCCCGCAGTCCGTCCTCAACCCGATGCGGAAAGCCCTCTCTCATGTGGTGACCGGCGAATCATCGGGTCGTGACCCCCGGTGGATGAAGCAGATCGCCACGGAGGTGAAGAAGACGGAGGTTACGCTCAAGGCCGTTCTCGAGGAGCGGTTCCTCTCCCTGGGAGAGATTGCCGACCTCAAGATCGGAGACGTCATTGAACTGCAGGCGACCCCCCGCAGCCGCGTCAAACTTGAGAGCAATCAGCAGGGTCTTTTCTGGTGCCATATCGGCCAGTCAGAAGGGTCCTACGTTCTGAAGGTCGATGAGCTCATCGACCAGGAAAAAGAGTTTCTCGATGATGTCCTCCCTCGCTAACGCCGTCCTCTTCCTCGCCCTCGTGACGACCAGCGTCATGGTCGCCGTCATGTATCGCAAGCTCAAGAGGCTCGACCGGTACCATGCCGAGTATCAGCAGATCTTCGACAAGACCGGCGCGGCCTTGATGGCGGCTCAGGGGGCCGTTGCAACCTTCGGCACGGAAGGCAAGGAGACGCTCGTCCTGCTCGGTAAACGCATCGAGGAGGCCCAGGCGATCACCAGCCAGCTCGAGCACCTCCTGCAAGACGCACGCCAGCAGACCCAATCCCTCGCCCGCGCATCGCAACCATAAGGCCCATTCCCATGACGAACCCCTTCGAGCCCAAATCTCAGGACAAAGCCGTGTGGCAGCAGGACGCTGCTTTTGAAAGTTCTGCTCTGCAGGACGAAAAGCTGGGCGGCGGCAAGAACCTCGACTCGATCCTGCGCATTCCGGTCACCATTCAGGTCGTTCTCGGCTCCGCCACGATGCCGGTCGCCAACTTGATGAAGCTCGGCCGAGGTGCGATCGTTCCGCTGGACCATCGGGTCGGCGAACCGGTCGACGTGGTCGTGAACGGCCGCATCATCGCCCGGGGCGAAGTCGTTGTCGTCGAGGACGACAACTCCCGCTTCGGCATCTCGCTGACGGAAATCGTCGGCCCTCCGACCAACGATCTTAACGGCTAAGTTGGCTTCACGGCATGGTCGCTCACGTTCCCATGAAGGCGAATGGCACTAAGGTTCTGAAAGGACCCGAGCGCGTCGCAACCCTCCTCTTCGCCATGGGGAAGCCTGCAGCAAGCAGGATCCTCAAGCATTTCAACGAAGAGGAGATTCGTCTCGTCACCAAATCGGCCGCTCAGCTCGGGCCGGTGTCCCCGACACAGATCGAGCAGCTCGTTGAAGAGTTCGCGTCGAATTTCTCTGACGGAGCGGACCTGGTCGGCGGTGCGGCACACATCGAGAAGCTGCTTACGGGAATCCTGAGTCCGGAGCAGATCGCCAGCATCATGAACGAGGTTGTCGGAAACGCCAACCGAAGCATCTGGGAGCGAATCTCCACCGTCAGCGAAAGTGCGATTGCATCCTACCTGATGAAGGAGCATCCGCAGACTGCGGCTCTGATCCTGTCGAAGGTGAAGCCCTCCTGCGCGGCGAAAGTCATGACGCAGCTGCCGCAGCCACTGCGGAACAACCTCATGCGCCGGATGCTCAGCATGAAGCCGATCGTCGATGAGACGATGAAGAACATCGAGAAGACGCTTCATGAGGATTTCATGGCCAACTTCTCGAAGAATGCTGGTGCGGATACTCACGCGAAGATCGCCGACATCATCAACAAGATGGAACGGGATCACATGGAGGATGTGCTGACAAGCCTGTCGACCGTTCGCCCGAAATCGGCAGAAATCCTCAGAGGCCTGCTCTTCACCTTCGACGACATCGTGAAACTGACGCCCAAGGATCGCACGACCCTGTTCGATCAGGTCCCGCCGGATCGCGTCGTGCTCGCCCTCAAGGGCACGAACGACGAGTTCCGCAAGGTGGTTCTCTCGGCTCTCTCGTCGCGAGTTCGCCGTATGATCGAGCACGAACTCAACAGCAAGGAGCCGTCCGCACATCGCGATATCGCAGATGCACGGCGCAGCATCACGGACCTGGCTCTCGAGATGGCCGGTCGAGGAGAGATCGTCATCAACTCGGAGTCCGAGGAAGAGGCCTATTTCTAGAGCATCGAGGATTATGAGAGGATCTCCCCGCCGCGAGGCGCCTCACTTTCCGCCATGCGTCACCCAAGATCTGAGCATCGGGTCCGGAACGGTACCTGCCCTTCGAGTCCGATGCTCTCGCAGCCGAACCTTGGAACATGTCTGACACGGACGATAAGGACAGCAAGACAGAAGCGCCTTCCGATAAGAAAATTCGGGACGCGATCGAGAAGGGGAATATCCCGTTCTCGAGAGAAGCTCCCATGTTCGCTTCCCTTGTCGGGATCCTCCTCGTTCTGGCGTTCACGACCCGGAGCACGACGAGGAGCCTGACGGAGAAGCTCTCGCTGTTCGTCAATCGCCCTCAGGACTTCCGTCTCGATTCGGGCTCGGACGCGACCGCGCTGATACACGCGGTCGCCCTCGAGATTGGTCAGTTCCTGATCCCGGCAATCATCATCTTGGCCGCTTGCAGCCTCGCTGCATCGATATTGCAGAATGTCCCGTCCGTTGTCTCCGAGCGGATCAGACCGCAATGGAACAGAATATCGCCCGTGAGCGGCTGGAAGCGGATCTTCGGACGCCAAGGTTTAGTAGAATTTTCAAAGTCATTGTTCAAGTTTGCAACGATGACGCTCGTCAGCCTCCTGCTTCTGAAGTCGGAGCAATACAAGGTTTTGAATGCCATGATCACCGATCCCTCCCTTCTTCCGGAGCTGATGTTGACCATGGCCATGCGTCTTGTCTCGGCCATCGCCATCGCGACGATCGTTCTTGTTGCCGCCGACCTGCTCTGGGCTCGGTTCAAGTGGCACAGTGATCTGAAGATGACCAAGCAGGAGGTTAAGGAAGAGTACAAGCAGATGGAGGGCGATCCGATGGTCAAGGCACGGATGCGCTCCCTGGCGCAGGACCGAAGCCGCAAGCGGATGCTGGCGGCGGTGCCAAAGGCGACGTTCGTGATCGCCAATCCGACCCACTTCGCGATTGCCATGCGCTACGAACGCAGTGAAGCCAGCGCCCCGATTGTCGTCGCGAAGGGCAGGGATCTCATCGCCTTGAAAATCCGCGAGATTGCCGAGAATAGCGGCATCCCGGTCATTGAAGACAAGCCTCTGGCAAGGTCCATGTACGACCATGTCGAAGTCGACCGAATGATTCCTCCCGACTTCTACAAGGCCGTCGCCCAGATTCTATTCTACATCCTCACGAGGTCTAAATGAGAAGCCTTCGCACCGTCGAAGTTGCGGCTCCGCTGAGAGAGCATTGGGATATGCAAGCCTTCGAGGAGGTTTTGGCGTGCAATATCAAGGACGTCATCGCTGATTTCTGCCTGACGGACGCAGAGATCATCCGCTTTTATGCCGACAATCAGCTGCACGGCAACATGGACGAGATGGTAACATCCTCCGCGGAACTCTACTTCAAGGGTGAGACACTGTCATATGGTTACGTCGCCCATGTCAGTGCCGAACGGGAAGATGCAAAGCATGTCGTTCTCGACATGGAGTTCGTGCACGACTCGGTCACCGTCTTCTTCAAGATCATTTTCGGCAACTACGACATCGGAGTCCAAATCAGCGAAGTGCTTCTGGACACGGCGATCTGCCAATCCGACTTCAACCCATCATCTTTCGAGATGATTCTCTCGTCCGCCCGCCTGAGGCCCCTGCCGGCCCGGTTCAAGTCCTCCTATTGCCCTGCCGGCGCGTTGCGCCATTGACCATGGCTGATCCCAGTGCGATGCAGCGCAAAGTCTTGACGACGACAATTCTGCTGACGGTGGCAGGCACGATCTCGGCCTGCAACGGAACGGGGGCGTCGTATGATCACGGGCCGTGGGGCACGGCGCGCGGCCGCACGACCTACCCGGAATATTCTGCGCCCTGGAGCCGACAGGCCGTCGGGCCAGCCTATTATGCGGTCGCCGAGCCTGCCACGGTCGCGACCAGGATTCCGGAGCTCGATGTCGTGCGTCCGGCACGGTCTCAAGACGTTCAACTCGAAATCGATATGGACCCTCCTGCCTCGGCGCCGGTCGTTGGCACCCTAGAGCCCTCCGGCAGCCCGGTTCCGGTGGAGCCGGCTCCGTCGAGCAGCGCTCCTGTCTCGACCGGCCAAAGTTCTGCCGGTTCCACGTCCAGTCCACCAGGGGTTTTCGCCGCTCCGCAGCGCGCCTCTTCCTACGCGGGCGCCTGGAAGGCCAGTGTCGACGCATCCACCTGCAAGGTGCAGCTGTCGAGCGTCCCATCCCTGGATCTTTACAGGGCATCGACGCAAGGATGCGCCCACGAGGGCATGCGAAGTGTCAATGGCTGGAGTTTCCGTGACAACCAGGTGATCCTCTTCTCACGCGGCCAGCCGGTTGCCCGGTTGGCGGGAGCCGAGGCCGCACTTGCCGGACACTTGAATGGTACCGGCTCCGAAATCCGCATGACGCGTTAGCGCCAGTGCGAGGGCAGGGGCCCGCATCGGCACAATTGTCGGTCTGGTGTCCGAGGTTGTATGACAGGACGCCTTGATAAGGGAGGCTCGGCGCATCAGCCGTCTGAGGCGGTCTGTCCGGCGCTCAGGCCCGGGGCATCCGCACAGAAGGTCCGGGCTCCGGGCGTCCATTGACCGAATCCGGTCGCCACCATATTGGCGATCACCCGGCACACGTAGCGCTTTTGGGCCGGGTCATTGTTTGGCCCGGCATGATAGCGGGCGACGGCCATCGTCCATGTCTCGTGCCGTGCCTTGAGTTCGCGCAGAAAGCGTGCGGCGTACTCGACGTTGGTGCGTGGGTTCAACATGCTCTCAAGCGACGGGAAATTCTCGCGGTGGTAGAGATGGTTGATCTGCATGCAGCCAAGATCGATGAGCCTCGCTCCACCTCGGCTGGCTTCCTCGAAGCGTTGCGTCGCCTCGGCCGCGGTGTTCGAGAAGACAGCCTTTCCTTCAACGTTCATGGCATAGGGCTGCAGGCTGCCGCGCCGACCCGTTTCGGTGAGGCCGACGGAGTAGAGCATGCCCAACGGGACCCCGTACTTGGACGCGGCTCGCATCATCTCCCGCTCACACAGGCCGGACGGTGACTGCGCGAGGGCGGGCAGCACAGCACCCGGACTAAAGGTAGATCCCGCCAGTACGGCTGCTGCCAGGGTTCGACGCATCTTTCCCGTCGTTAGGGAGGTCCAGCCTGCCACCGGCATGGCGGTTATCCTGGTGACGGGGTGAATTGCCCTGCCCTGCTCCCGCACCTTGGTCAAAAGACTGTCCCTGTGTCTGATTGCCTTGAGGAGGACGTTGGAACGAGGCGCGGTCATGGGAGGAAGCTTCGGTGGATTGAATGGTGATCACGTCGGGACGGTAGCCGGACGCTCTCAGGAGGTTCGACAGCTTCTCCGCGTCATGGCGCAGAAGGTCTACGGTTTCGTCGTTCTGGGCCTGGATTTCCATCTCGATGCTGTCGCCGGCAAGCCGCATCCTGATCGTCACCAGGCCGAGCTCCGCCGGCTTCAGCTGAAGATCCAGGACCCGCAGGACGCCAGCAGACGCTCTCGCGGTGGCGACCCGGTTCAATCCGTTCTGTTGGAAGGTTGGTGCTTGGGGTTCCGACACGCTCTTGGCGTCATCGACGATGGACTTGGCGAGATGCTGAAGCGTCGAGGGCGGGAGAGACGGAGCCTCGGCTTTCGCCGCTCCGATGGACGACTGCTTCTGCAGCTCGGCATGATCGGGAGCACGATCGAAGGATCCGCGTCTGACGACGTCGTCCTCTTGCTCTTTGGCGGCATTCACTGCGCCGGTCAGACCGCTCGAACCTTGGGCGGCTCCTGCAGTGGCGTCCGGGTGCGGGCTCTTCACAGCTGCCCCCTTGGACTTCCCGATCAGCGGAGCGCCCGTGGTGAGATCGAGCTCTTCGCGAGGCGCTGCGGCTTCTGCCTCGAGCGAAGCATCGTTCAGTCCTTCAACGATAGGTCTGAAATGGGTTTCCTGGTTCTGAACTGCGATCGAGAGCTTTGACGCGGACCCCGTTGTCGTCGAGCTCAGCTCGTCCGTCTCTTGTGGCGACATTGCAAGATAGGGGGATGCAGACGATGCACCTGGCTGCCCCGCGTCGGGATGTCCTTCCGCGGCTGTTCTCGCCAGTATCCGGGGAAGGATGCTCTCGAGAAGCGACATCGCGGGAATTCCAGACGGAAGAACCGGACTGCCCGTAGAGTTACCGCTGGTCGTTACCTCAGGAAGGAGCGCCTGTAGCGGGTCGGTTCCCGCATTCACTTCGGAATCAGCCTTGTCCGGCTCGCTGTTTGAGAGCCCAGTCTCTTCGGAGATCACCAGTCCCTCTCGCTGCGGACGACCAGAGAACCCGTCCAGCAGTGAGGCGAAGTCGGATGACTGAGCGGTTCCAGCACCGTCCTGTGCATCCATGACGGTGGCTGGATTGCGCGACTGGGCGTCCACAAGCCTAGGTGTTGCCTGCGATAATAGATCTAATCGGCTCATGGGCTCTTACACGCTTAATTCTTGATCAGTCTATCGACGCGACTTAAGGCGTCACGTGCCTTAGATAGCGCCTGAAGCTTTTCCAGCCCTTGCGCGGAATCAGGACTGGCCTGCGATCCTTCGACAGTGAGCGTGGCCTGTATCGGCTTCGTTGCTCCTCCCTGCGCGGATCGAACTTCGGGTACTTTGCGTATCTCGGCAGCCATCGCGAGGGCGGATTTCAGCAGGTCGACGTCGCTCTCCGCAAGAAGGGACTGATCAATGCCATGAAGATCATTGACGGCACCATCGATAGCTTGAGGTGACGTGATCAACGATGCTGCCCGGTAGAGATTTGCTCTTGCAGCACTGACCTTGTCCGATCCTACCAGTTCCTGTGCCTTATCCGCCATCATCCGGGCCGAGGTCGTGAATCCCTGTTCGATGGACGATCGCGCTGCCAAGAGATAGAGGTCGCGCCGTGCGTCTGGCTCGAGTTCCGACATCATCGCAACCGCGCCGTCAAACCGGGAGGCTTCCTTTCCGAAATCGACCCGCGTGAGCGCTGAAGCCAATCGCTGTCGGAAGTTGCCGGCATAGATCGAATGCCGGTAGCGCCGCAGATAGTCAGTCGCGAGCGACTGGAACTTCGCCATGTTGTTCGTCTGACTTGCCACAAAGACTTGCCTGCGCAGGGCCGCCTCCTCAAGGAGCGTGCCGGGTGCCTGGAGCCGGACAAAATCCAGTAGCTCGTCCGATTTCGCAACGTTCTTCCGGACCATGAGCGCTGCCTGCACGAGTGCCAGCTGCGCCCCGAGGGTGGGCGGAAGGGAATGAGGATCCAGGGACACGAGTGAGTTCTGCGCGGCCTCCTCCCTGCCCTCGACATAGGCGAGCGCGCCCTCGATCAAGGGCCTGTCGTTCTCTGTGATCGCTGCGGAGCCCAGATCCAGGAGCTTTCTCAGGATGCCGGGATTTCCGCCACTCAGGACGAAAGACACTGCCGCTCGGACATTCTTGCCCGACTGCCAGGTTTCGGGTTCCAGATTCATGAATCTGGTGTCCAGAATTTCCAGCAGACCGCGTTGCCCGAGATGGGCCTCCGTGGAGCCTATCGCAATCTGATCCTGCATCAGATGCAGCGTTCGCACGAGCTGCACCGGACTGGGAACCGTCGAGGACGGTGCACTCTGTTCGACTGTCGCCTCGGATGGGGCCACGTTCTCACCCATTGCCGCATCGGCTGCGAAGAGCCAGGAGATCGCAATGAGGGGCAGTGAAAGACGTTTCAACGGGATCACTCCTGCAGAAGGATCTCGACGCGGCGATTCTGATCGGCATTCGGATTATTCGGAACTTTGGGATCCCGATCCGCATGCCCCTCGACCCGCACGATCCTGCGCTCGCTCAGCCCACCTCGAACAAGCATGTACAGCGCCATCTGAGCTCGCGCCTGGGACAGCCGCCAGTTGTCGTAGGTGGCAGACTTGAACGGACGAGCATCCGTATGACCGCGAATCACGATTTTGCCCGGACGGGACTGCAGGATCCTCGCAATCTCGGCCATGGCCCGCACGACCTTTGCATGCGGTTCGGCCGAGCCGACGGCAAACATCGTGAAGTCGAAGTCATCGGTCAGGCTGATCAGAGTTCCCGCGCCGGTCCGGCGAACCTCGATATGCGGCTGCGGTGTCGCATCCTTCGATGGTTGTACGGCCTTGAGGATCTCTCGTTTCAGTTCAGCAGCCTTCATGTCCGCGGCCGTTGCTGCGCTGGCATCGCTATCGGAGGCCTGAGCTCCCGGGTCGGAAGCGGTCCCGTTCGCCTGCATATCGCTTCCCTCGTTTGACGCCGATGGCTTGGCGGCAGTCTTGGAATCAGGGCGGCCGCCCGTGGCGGGCTTCTGGCTCAAAGCCGCAACCGCATCCATGACGGCCTTCGAAGGAGCCGGAGCTGCGGTGCCCGGCTTTGAAGGCGTGTCAGTCTTCAGCTCGTCAACCGGAGCCACTTGCCAGTAGAGCGGGTCGAAGGGATCCCTAAAAGCCTCGCCCGCCTTGAGGCCCGGCACATCGCTCTCACCCGGGGTGACGTCCGCACCCAGTGTGTCATGGGGGTTCACTTCGACCTCGTCGGCGATCTTGGCAAGAACGGCATAGGGATCCTGGAAGAGCGCGCCCTCTTTGAAGCGGGGCTTTCGCAGCTGGTGCGACTTTCCTCCCGTTCCCTCGCCGCTTCCCTTCTCCTTGCCGTCCTTCGTATTGTCCGTTTCGTTGTCGGGCGGCACAGTCTGCGGATCGTCGAGCCCTTTCTTGTTTGGAGTCGACTGGGCCAGTTGAACGGGATTGAAGTAGTTGGCGACACCGCTTCGCGTCTCCTCGTCGGTCAGGCTGATAAGCCACATCACGAGGAAGAACGCCATCATGGCCGTCATGAAGTCCGCATGAGCGATCTTCCAGGCGCCTCCCTTGACGACATCCTCGCTGTCATCGTTCCGACGAACGATGACGATCTCCTGCTTATCTGAACTCGCCATCGGTCATCAGCTCTCTAACGTCTGGGCCAGCCGCGAGGCCCAGGAACTCAACTGCGTTTGAACGAATGTGTCTTGAGCGGTCGCGCTGACCTCGATTTGGTCGCTCGGAACAAATTCGATCGAGCTCCCATAGCTTTCGAGATGGGGCTTCATGGCGGAAAGGAGATCGTCCGGTCCCGAGATCGTCAAAAGCCTCTCACCTCGCCCGGCGAGCAAGGCTGCGAGCACATCCTTGAACTCGGCGAGAGTCTGCTGGCGATAGGCCTCCGATACGAAGGGCCTGAGGACATTTGCAACCCGCTCCGAGACGCTCAGATCGATGTGGTCGATCGCCTCTGAGATCCGAGCTGACAGCTGCTGAGCCTGCTGCTCCGTCCAGAGGGCTCGCTGAGCGTCCATATGCTCTGCATGGCGGGCCCGCTCGGCCGCGATGGCATCCTCGAGCATCCTGCGGGCCGTCTCTTTCTCCTCGGCTCTGATCCTTGCCTCTACCGATCTCACGAGCTCCGCCTGTCGATCCACAGCGGGCTGCTGCGGTTCGGGAACCGGTTCGGGCGCTACTTTCGCGGTCCGCAAGAGGCTGATGCCCGAGACGTCGCCGGCGGCCGGACTTGAGAAATCCGCCAAGAGGCTGGCTAGCGTTCCGGCCATTACGCAGCCTCCCGCCCGAGCCATTGTTTGAGAACGGCTGCAGCCTGTTCCTCACTCAGTTCGATGATCTGCTCGAGCTTGCGCTGCGGAGTCCTCGGCATCTCGATGAGATTCTGTTCATCGAGATCGGATGCAATTTGCAGAGCAGTCTCCTTGCTCGCCTCGAGAGCCTCCTCCGCCTCTGCCGCGGCCAGTGCCGCCGCCTGCTCACGCTGGAGCTCGAGTTCGGCTTGGTGACGGGCCATGAGCATGCGAACGGCCGGGCGCAGTCCGAACCAGATCATCATCGCGCACAAGGCCAGGATGGTCAGTGCGTTGACGACCGTCCCGAACTGACGCATCAGGATCTCTGCAAGCGACGGGCCAGGGACGGGCTGAAGCATTCCGCTGTCGTCGACGAAGCTGACGGCAGCAACCTTGATCTGATCGCCGCGAGGTTTGCTGAATCCTGCAGCAGAGGACACGAGCTGCTCGATTTCCGCAACCTTGGCATCCATTTCGGCCGGGGTCGCATTCTCGCCCAGCAGCGATGCGATCCGGGATTTGTTGACCAGGACGGCCACGGACAGGTTCTTGATCTGATATCCGTCGCTGATCGTCTGGATTGTCTTCGAGGAGATCTCGTAGTTCGTCAGCTCTTCGCGGCGCTGGTTGTCTTCGCTCGAGCTGTCGCCCGACTCGCTCCGAACATTCTCTTCGGGAAGATTCTGCTGAACAGTGGTCGGCTTCTGGCCGCTCTTGTTCTGCGAAACTTCCGTCTCCTTGATGGTGCGGGTGGAGCGCTCGACTTTCGACTCCGGATTGAAGATCGTTTCATTCGTGCTGATCTTGTCCGTGCTCAGGCGCGCAGCCACGCTGACTTCGAAGTTGCCGGTCCCGAGGTAGGGAGCCAGGGTGCGACGCACATTGTCCTGGATTTCCAGACCAACGCTCTTCTCGAGGCGAGCCATTTTTCCGGTCGATGCATTGGCCGCATCGTCTCCGGACATCAGGAGAGTCCCCTCCGTGTTCATGACGGTGACCTTGTCGACAGCCATGCCTGGAATGGCGGCGGCGACGAGATGCCTGATCGCCTGAGCCGACGATGCGTCGTCCGCCGGTACGGTCCGGATGACCACGGAGGCGGATGGCGGCTGCTGCTCGCGGCGGAACGAGCCACGATCTGGCAGAACAATATGAACTCGCGCGGCCTTGATACCCTTCATGCCCTGGATCGTGCGGGCAAGCTCTCCTTCAAGGGCTCGCACTTTGGTGACCTCCTGCATGAAGGAGGTCAGCCCGAGCGAGCCGAGGTCGTTGAAGAGCTCGTAACCGGACTTGGTACTGTGCGGCAGCCCTTTCTCGGCCAGCAGCATCCGAGCCTGCGCTGTATTGCCGTAGCTGACGAGGAGAGCCGTTCCATCGGCGCTCACGTCGAAGGGTATACCGGCATCCTTCAGGACAGCTCCCATGCGTCCGACATCCTCACGGTCAAGGCCCGTGTAGAGCGTCTCTTGGGCAGGCCGGCTGAGGTAATAGGTGCCGATACCCACGGACAGGAAAACCGCAAGACCGATTGCGGCTAAGGCAGCCAGGCGACGCGCGCCCAGCAGCATTAAACTACTCCATAATCTTTCGGCGTGTTGACGACCAGGCATAGAGGATCTCGGTACTGATAAGAGGTGTCGAGATCACTTGTGCTTCGTTAACCTTGTGCGAAGGTTGCCAGCCTTGCCTCGCAGCGCGGATTTATGTCCTGCGAAGTCGGGCGGGGATCAGAAATAGGAGCGCACCAAGCCGCTCACGAGGATGTTCCAGCCGTCGATGAGGACAAAGAACAGGATTTTGAACGGAAGAGCCAGAACCGTCGGAGGCATCATCATCATGCCCATCGACATGACCAGTGTTGCTACGATCATGTCGATCACGAGAAACGGCAATGCGATCAGGAAGCCGATCTCGAAACCGCGCCGGAGCTCGGAGATCATGAAAGCGGGAATGAGGATTCGGAGGTCGATCTTCTCACCCTCGGCGGGCTTGGGATAATTGACGGCAGCCAGATCGCTGAACATCTGGAGATCCTTGGGCCGCACATGGGTCAGCATGAAGTCGCGGAAGGGCTCCGTCGTCTTGGTGAATGCCTCCGCTTCCGAGATGCGGTTTTCCGTCAAAGGCCTGACTCCGTCATTCCAGGCCCGGTCGAAGGTCGGCCCCATGACGAAAAAGGTCATGAAGAGGGATAAGCTGATCAGGAATATGTTGGCAGGTGTGCTCTGGAGGCCCAGGCCCGAGCGCAGGAACGAGAAGGCGACCACGAACCGGGTGAAGCTGGTCACCATGATCAGCAGACCTGGCGCCAGGGACAGCACGGTCAAGAGGACGACGAGCTGGATGATTCGGCCGCTGACGGCGCCGTCGCCAGGCGGAAGGAGGGCCTCCAGACCTGCGATCTGAGCGTGGGCGCTCGTTGCCGCCAGGAGGAACGTTATGGCGAATATGAAACGACGGAGCATCACTATATCTTTCAGGAAATCAGATGGCAGTCACCCGGGAGCGGGCGAGCGCAGCAATGTCGGCAAATTACTGAACGATCAATGTTTCGAGCACCAGCTCCCGGATGGCTCCCTTCGAACGCAGTCTCGCGCGTTCGTTGAGGTCTTCACGCAGGTGGAGAAGACCGCTGGGACCCTGGATCTGAGCCAATGACATCGTGCGGATATAGGACAACATGTCCTGCCGGGCCTCGGCGACAAGAATATCGGGGTTATGGTCACCGCCCGGCTGGTAGACAATGGACGCCTCGATCCGGACCCAGTCGGTCTCCGAACCGGCGAGGTTGGTGACGACTGGGGCGAGCTTCTTGACTGCGACGTTTCCTGTGTAGGGGCTGACGACTTCCGCCTTGTGCGGCAGGGCCTTATATTTTTCCTCAACCTGCTTTTCGATGCCGGACACCATCACCAAGCCGAATCCGCCACCGATGGCGGCCGACAGGAGCGTCAGGAGGCCGAGCGTCAGGAGCCATCGGAGCGATCCTTCTTTGCTCGGCGCGCTTCCGGAAGGCGCTGGAAGTTCTAGGGCCTTGGCCATTCTTCTCTCGTCTTGATGATCTGTCTAGAAGGGCGCCACGACATCATAGATCTGCTGTCCATAGGCGGGCTGCTGGACTTCCATCAGGCGTCCACGGCCGCCATAGGACACCCGAGCCTCGGCAATCTTGTCGTAGCTGATCGTATTCTTCGGCGAGATGTCTCGCGGGCGCACGATGCCGGCAATGTTCAGGATGCGGAGCTCATAGTTGACGCGCACTTCCTGAGATCCACTGATCACGACATTTCCGTTCGGCAGGACCTCGTTGACGACCGCAGCGACGGAAAGGCGCAGCTTCTCGGACCTGTCGATCGTGCCCTGCCCATTCGACGAGGACGAGGAGTCGACACCGAAATCCCCGGTTCCATCGGCGTTCCATCCCTTGAACGAGAAGGCGTAATCCAGCCCGGCGCTGATCGAGGACTTCCTTGACCGATCGCTCGCATTGTCGAACTCGGCCTTATCGTCGATCTGGATGTTCACCGTGACAATATCGCCGACCTGCCTGGCTCGCGGACTCGTAAAGAGATCCGCGCTGGCATTGCTCCAGGTCGAGTTCGCCGCAGACCTGCCGCCCGCCTTGAACAGATGAGGAAGCGGCTCACGGTCGACCGCGATTCCCGAACCGACGGGTGTCATGACCGGCTCACGTCCAATTTCCTCGGGCCTCGTTGCGCAGGCACCGAGGAAACACAGGCCGACAATCAAGATGATGTGTTTCAATTCTGCCTCACGGTGTTCTTGTCCCGCTTCGGGGCATCGGTGATGACATTAGCCAATTGAGCCGCCCGTCCAGGTTCCATTTCGTTCAGGACGGCGCTTGCCACCCGTGGATTGAGCTTGGCGATGACGGCCGCAGCGATTTCCTCATCCATGTTGGTGAGCTGCAATGCAGCGGCATCGGGGCGCATGCGCGAATAGATCAGGACGATGGTCTCATCGGCCTTCTCTAGAACTTCGTTACGGCGCCTGAGCCACTCTTCGTATTCGGCGCGCTTGGATTCCAGAACCTTGATGCGGCTCTCGATCTCCTTCTCCATGTCGGCGAGCGCCTGCTTCTGAAGTGCAAAGCGAGCGTCCGACGCGGCATCGGCAATGTTGGCGCAGTACTGGTTGTTCTTGGCATCCGGCTTCGCGTCCTGCGCCCAGGCCGCCTGATAGAGTGCTGCTCCGGCGAGCATGCAGGCGGCGAGCGCCATCGGCTGAAACGCCTTGATGATCGTCGATTCGGTCATTGGATCACCAGTTCTGCTTGCAGTGCCCCAGCCGTCTTCACGGCCTGGAGAATAGCGATGACGTCGGAAGGCTTGAGACCCATTTGATTGAGGCCTTTGACGAGGGTCTGCAGATCCGCTCCTCGTACGATGGCAAGGGGCACCCTCTCCTCCGCGGCCGTGATCTGGGTGCGAGGTACGACGACAGTCTGGCCCATCGAGAATGGGTCCGGCTGCGATACCTCCGGAGTTTCCGTCACGCGGATCGTCAAAGCACCATGCGTGATCGCCACTGTGGAGATCTGGACATTCTTTCCGATCACGACCGTTCCGGTCCGTTGATCCACAACGATCCGGGCCGGCGTGTCCGGTCTGATCTCGAGATCCCCCAGTTCAGCAATGAACCGTGTCGCTGCGACGTTCTTCGGCTTCTGCAGTACGACGGTCCGGAAGTCGCGAGGGGACGCGACGCGCGCACCATACCGCTGCTGGGCATATTGGTTGATAGCATCGGTGATGAGAGTCGCGGTCTTGTAATCGGGGTTTTTGAGTTCGAAGGCCATCGGCCCGACAGTGTTGAACCCGCCTTGGACTTCCCGCTCGATCAGGGCGCCGTTCGGGATGCGCCCTGCGGTCGCGACCCCTGAAGTCAGCGTCTCCGCTTGGCCCTGTGCGGAGAAACCGGATACGGCGATGGCTCCTTGGGCGACGGCATAGACCTGTCCGTCTCCACCCTGCAGGGCCGTGAGCATCAGAGTGCCCCCCTTCAGGGACGTTGCATCCCCCATTGATGTAACCGTCACATCGATGCGGGATCCTGCGCCCACGAACGGAGGAAGGTCGGCCGTAACGATGACTGCCGCAACGTTGCGGGTGCGCAGGTTGATATCACGGACATTGACGCCCATCCGGTCCAGCATCGATTGCAGCGATTGTTCCGTGAATTGGGAATTGCGAAGCGTATCGCCGGTGCCCTGGAGACCCATCACGAGGCCATAGCCAATCAGCTGGTTGTCGCGCACGCCCTGAACGGCCGCCACGTCCTTGATGCGCGTCGCAGCGTGGCTCTGGAAGGAGACGAGAACAGCGAGAAGGAAAAGAATCGAGCGTAGCATCATCAAAATCCGATTCGGACTCGACCGTCGGGCTGGACCCGGCCGGTAATGATTCGGCCGCTGTCGACGTTCTTGACCTGGATCGTCTCTCCCAAGGTTCCCGATTGCAGCGGGATCCCGGTTCCCATGATCGCCAGGCCGCCTTCTTCGAAAACGATCTGGGTTTGAACACCCCGCGTTACGAGCTTCGGATCGTCGACGGCATTCATCGGAATAGGCTCCCCAGGGAGAAGAGTTCGGCGGGCCATCTTACCTGCAAGGACCCGGGGAGATTCAATGACGGCCGTCCGATAGCGATAGTTTTCGGGAAACGTTCGATCCTTGAGCATCGACTCGGTGATCGTGTCGCCGGCATAGATCGTGATTGAAGGCACCGGGAGGATACGCTCTTCAGCTAAGGCAGCCCGAGATCCCGCCGAAACCAGGGTGGCTACCGAAAGTGCGATGTGGAAGAGATGCTTCATGAGACTATCACCCGGCCGCCTGTCTTAGCGGATCCCCTTGGAAACCGTCCCCGCCATATCGTCGGCAGCCTGGATCACCTTCGAATTCATTTCGAAGGCGCGCTGGGCCGAGATCAGGTTGGTGATTTCCTTGATGGGATCAACGTTGGAAGCCTCAAGGTAGCCCTGATGGATCTTGCCAAAACCGGGATCGGACGGAATGCCGGTCGCCGGCGCGCCGGACGCCAGGGTCTCGCGATAGTAATTGCTGCCGATCGGCTCCAGGCCGGCGTCGTTGGCAAAGTTCGCAAGCGTCAGCTGACCAAGATTCTGCGGCTGGGCCTGTCCGTCGATCTTAGCGAAGACCTCGCCGGACTCGTTGATGGTAACGTCGAGCGTGTTCGCGGGAATAATGATCGGGGGGTTAAGCGTGTAGCCGTCGAGAGTGACGAGCTGCCCGTCACCGTTCTTGTTGAACGATCCCGCTCGCGTATAGACGATTTCCCCGCTGGGGGCATTGACCTGAAACCAGCCGCGGCCGTTGAGGGCGAGATCGAACTGGTTCGACGTATTCGTCAGCGATCCCTGCCGATGCAGATTACGGATAGCTGCGGTCTTCACGCCAAGGCCCAGCATTGCTCCCTCCGGCACCGGGCTTGAGCCTGCCTGGTTCGGAATGGCTTGGGAACGCTCGGTTTGATAGAGCAGATCCGTAAACTCAGCCCGAGCTCCTTTGAAGGCGGTGGTGTTCACGTTTGAGATATTGTTTGCAATGACTTCGACATTCAGCTGCTGTGCATTCATGCCTGTTGCAGCGATTGCGAGCGCTCTCATCTGAATCTCCTTAAATCGCCATCCGGGCAATTTCTTGATATGCCGCAACCACCTTGTCGCGGATGGCAATGGCCGTCTGAAGGGTCTGCTCGGCCGACATGACGGCTTCAACGACTTGCTGCACCGAGGCTTTGCCTTGGATCCCGGCGATGGATGCGGCCTCGCCAGCCTTCATGGTATCGACCGCCGAGGTCGCCACTTGAGCCATCGTTTCGCTGAAGCTTGCCTGGGACGCGCCTGACACCGCTCCCGCGGCCGGGGGCGCCCCGAAGGTGGGGATCGCAGCGACCGCCGCGGGACGGTCGATCATCGAGGAGATTGAGGAAACTGCACTGACCATATCAGCCTCTCATGAGATCGATTGTTGCAGAGATCATGGCTCTGGCCTGCTTCATCATCTGCAGGTTTGCCTGATAGGATCGATTGGCCTCCCTCATGTCCGCCATCTCGATCAGCATGTTGACGTTGGGCTTTTTGACCATGCCGTTCTCATCCGCAGCTGGGTTGCCCGGATCGTACTCGACCGGAAACGCGGACTCATCCTGCCCCACGTCTTTGACCGTGACCGAGGCCGCTCCAAGAGTGCGGTCGAGTTCGGACTTGAAGGTGATGGTCTTGCGGGTATAGGGATCCGCCCCCGGCGTGCGGCCGGTGGATTGGGCATTCGCGATGTTCTCGGAGATCACACGGAGGCGGGCAGACTGCGCCTCCAGACCCGAGCTCGATAATTTGCCTGATGCAACCAGGGGATCGATCATTACGAAGTCCTCACGCTCGACATCAGCATTCTGTGGAATGACTTGACGATGCTTGTGTTCAGTGAATGCTGCCGATTGACCTCACCGGCCTTGATCAGTTCCTGCTCGACGCTGACGGAATTCTTGGAATAAACCGTGTCCCAGCTGTCGGCCTTCTTGACTTTGCTGGCTTCCGCCTTGGAGGGAGTAAAGCCAATATGACTGGTATTCGTTGCGGCCATCGCCAGTTTGGTTTTATCCAGAACGTCGGCGAACGGCTCGACATCCCTGGCGCGGTAGCCGGGAGTGTTGGCGTTGGCAACGTTTCCGGAAATAGTCGTTTGGCGAGCGGCTAGCCACTGGGCCTGTCGCGATGCCAAGTCGAACAGATAGACAGGTGCCGTCACAGAGGTCTCCAGGCAAGTATTGTAAAGAGGCGTTTAACCTTCCAACCTTGCATGAGGCTGACTTGCCGGCGTGACGACAGTTCCTTGAGTCCATGGTTTCAGTCCGAATTCCGAAGGAGCCGACCATGGCTTCTCAAAGAGTGCGACAACCGAACTGACTGTTGTTGCACGTTGTAACTTTACAACGGAGAGCGGTTCTTGAGACGCCGGCGCGATAATGTCGCAACAGCGTCCTATGCTTTTTCGATTGCTGATGACGCGGCATTCGTGTCATCGCACCGATGACTTTCATTGCCGAACGGGCATATCACTATTACTAGTCACGGCGCTTCTGCGCCGCTAGACTTCGTTCCTGCATGCAACGCAGCACATGGGTTGGGGGGTAATGACTCATACTTCTGCGTTAACAAACGGATTCGATACGCGCTCAGGTCGAGAGGTGCGACCGATTGCGGATGCTGATCGCGTGCTGCATTCGATTCGCGACTTTGCTCTGATCACACTGGATATGACAGGGAATATCGTATCCTGGAATCAGGGTGCGGAGCATATCTATGGCTGGGCGTCTCTGGAGGCTCTGGGGCGACACTTTTCGATATTGTACCCGCCCGATGCAGTCAGCCGAGACAAGGCGCTTGAAGGCTTCCGAGTAGCCAAGAAACTCGGACATTATGGAGATCAGGCCCGCTGCACGACCAAGAGAGGTGGCCATCTCCTTTGCAGGATAACCATCGACGCTGTCGAGGACGGATCCGGGAACATATGTAACTATGTCCTGACATCCCGTGATGTCAGCCGCTTCATGGCCGCAGAAGCGGCTCTGAGAACTCAGGAGGAGCGATACCGAGCTCTCATCGAAGCAAGCGCGGCAGTGGTCTGGCGAGCCTCACCAACTGGTTCGATCATTGACGGGGCCTTAGGTTGGGGAGCCCCTGACGGCCAATTCCTGAACGACCTCACGGATTTTGCCTGGCTTGAGAATGTCCACCCTGAGGATCGCGCACGCGTCACGTCGGCTTGGCTGGAGACGCTTGCATCCGAGAAAGCCGGCACGATCGAGTATCGTGTCGGTGAGCCGAACGGCGAGTATCGCTGGGTTCTGACGAGAGCCGTTCCCCTTCGGGATCTCGATGGTGTCGTGCAGGAATGGGTTGGTACGGTCGCTGACATTCATGAACAGAGGGCAGCAGCCGAGCGACTTCGTCGAAGCGAGGAGCAGTATCGGGCTCTGATCGAAGCGAGTGCCGCCATTGTCTGGCGCGCAACGACGGACGGTTTGATCACGAAGGTGTGGGGTTGGGAAGCATTCAGTGGTCAAGCCAAGGGGGATTACACCGGCTACGGGTTCCTGGAGGCCGTCCACCCAGATGATCGGGAGAAGTTGCAAAGCCAATGGCAGGTGGTTCGGACCTCGGACGAGCCACGCGTCTTCGAATATCGTGTTCGACATTCGGATGGGATGTATCGATGGGTGCTGATGAGAGCCGTCCCGCTTCTGAATGAAGATGGACATGTCGTCGAGTGGGTCGGCACGGTTACTGACATCCATGACCAGCGGCTCGCGGAAATGAAGCTTCGCAGCAGCGAGGAACGCTTACGCTTGGCCATTGAAACGACGGCTCTCGGCATCTGGGACCAAGACCTTGTCACCGGCCGGCGTCAATGGACACCGGAGGCGTGCCAGATCTTGGGCTTGCCACCAGATGCCGAAATCACCCGCGACGTTGTTCTCGGCTGTGTTCACCCGGACGACCGCGCGCAAATGGAAACGACTTTCTATGGCAGTGGACCTGACACCAGCTTGACCTATAGCGGCACCTTCCGGGTCATTCGTGCCGATACGGGGAACGAGCGCTGGGTCACAGCCATCGGTCGCACGATGATCGATGAGAATGGCCGGCCTGTTCGTAAGATCGGTACGATCCAGGACATCACGGAGCGCAAGCTTGCGGAGAATGCCCTGCTGTCCAGCGAGGAGCGGCTACGAACGAGAGAGGCTCACCTGAGATCCATTCTTGAAACCGTTCCGGATGCTATGATCGTTGCCGATGAGAGCGGCATTATCCGCTCCTTCAGTGCCACGGCTGTCCGCATGTTTGGCTACCGTCCGGAAGAAGTCATCGGAACAAGTGTCAAATTTTTGATGCCCCTCCCCTACAGGGAGCAGCATGATGGCTACATCCGTCGGTACCGTGATACAGGAGAGCGCCGCATCATCGGGAGCGGCCGTGTGGCCGTGGCTCAGCGAAAGGACGGCTCGACCTTTCCCATGGAAGTTCAGGTTGGCGAGATGGAAGCCGATGGTGAGCGTTTTTTCACGGCCTTCATTCGTGACCTGACCGAGCGCCAACGGACCGAGACAAGGATGCAGGAACTGCAATCCGAGCTTGCCTATATGTCTCGTTTCACAGCATTGGGTGAGATGGGATCGACGCTGGCCCATGAAATCAATCAACCTCTGACGGCCATCACCAGCTATCTCAAAGGCTGTGGGATGATCCTGAGTAACATCGAGGGCGACAAGGTTGCTCTTGTCCGGCATGCTGTGAATGAAGCGGCCGAAGAGGCTTTACGCGCGGGCGAGGTCATCCGGCAGTTGCGCGAGTTCGTCGCTCGGGGAGGCAGTGAACACCAGATTGAAGGTTTGCAGCGACTTGTCGAGGAAGCCAGCGCCTTGGCTTTGGTGGGAGCCAAGGAGAAGGAGATCAAGGTCGAGTTTGATTTCCCGTCCGAAAACCCGCTGGTCTTCGTGAACCGTGTCCAGATCCAGCAGGTTCTGCTCAATCTCATCCGCAACGCCATTGAAGCGATGCAGGACGTGAGCCTGCGTGAGCTGACGATCAGGGCCAGAGCCCTACACTCCGAATCTCTCGTTCAAATCAGCGTTCAGGACACCGGATCGGGTATTGCGCCGGAGATCTTGAAGAACCTGTTCAAGCCGTTTACGACCACGAAACAGAGTGGCATGGGGGTCGGCCTCTCGATCAGCCGAACGATTGTCGAGTCGCACGGGGGCAAGATCTGGGCGGAATCAACCCCCGGCGAGGGAACAACCTTCCATTTCACTCTTAGAACTGTCGACAAGGAGGACATGGCCAGTGTCGAACACGCCGATCGTGTATGTGGTGGATGATGACGTTGGAGTTCGCAAAGCTCTCTCGTTTCTGCTGGTATCGGCTGGCCTGAACGTTCGTCTTTACGACTCCGCGAAATCGTTTCTCGACGAGGTTCAAGATCCAGGCCGATGCTGTATCGTTACAGATGTTCGGATGCCTGGCGTCGATGGTCTGGAGTTCATCCGGCGTCTCCACAGTCGCGGGCTCAATGTTCCGGTCGTCGTTATGACGGGTCATGCCGACATTCCTCTTGCCGTCGAGGCGATGAAAGCAGGTGCGATCGACTTCCTCGAGAAGCCCTTCCGGGAAGACCGGTTTCTGGAGGTCGTGCGCTTCGCTCTGGTATGCGACGAGAAGAGCGTCCGTAAGAACCAGGAACTGCTTCGGACGCAGGCTCGTCTGCAATCGCTGTCGCAACGGGAGCGCCAGGTGCTCGACGGCCTCGTTGCTGGAAAAGCCAACAAGATGATTGCCCATGAGCTGAACATCAGCATCCGCACCGTGGAAATCCACCGCTCCAATGTGATGTCGAAGATGGAAGCGAAAAGTCTCTCCGAGCTGATCCGCATGGCGCTGTTTCTCGAAGTCGCAACTGGAAACTAGATATCTGCGTCCGGATGAACACGGCAAGCGTCCATCGAGATCCTGGAATCAGCGCAGCGAACAGGCTCTCTCGTCATTGCCCGTTCTTCAGTCCGGTTCCGAATGTCCGGTCGTCGCACAGCAATCGCACTCAGCAAGGTTTTACGATAAGGCTTTGGTATCTGCATGCCTGAAGTTACACGCATTCTGCCGGTTCCTCGCGATCAGGCTGCAGAAGGTTCAGCAAATCCCGGCGACGACATCCAAGTCGTTGCAAATCATAATCGCTGGTCCCGCGCCGTTTATGAGTTCAGAGACGTTTCCAATGACGCGTGGTGCGAGCTCAACTTCCTCATTGCTTGGCATCAGGAAGAAACGAGCAGGGCCGTTCAGGATTTCGCAGCAGTCGGTTTTGATTTCCTGACCGAAGATGGATCGAGCATCGAGTTCGCTTATGTTCCAGGGTTATCAAGAAGCCAGATCGATCCTCACAGCTATCATGTAGCAGGACCAGCGTTCTATGATCGGTCCAGCGAGCATTCTCATTCAGCGCTCGTCGGATTTCGTTTCTTCATCCCAGCACCGGCAAAGCGTCTCACCGTCACGATACGCAGTTGGCGCAACTCGCATCCGTTTACGATCAGCAATCTTCGAATCGAGCAAAAGGCTCAGTCGGCATCTGACAATCAGGAAGCAAATAGCGAAGCTCCTGTCGGCGGCTCGACCGTCCCGGCGTCACGTCGTCCATGGTGGGGCTTAAGCACGACGCCGCGCTGGCAAAGATATGGAATCGTTCCGGGTCACCCGCTTTTCGTGCGGGGGCAACTCGTCAACCATGGCCCGGAAGGCGACGGCGCTCTGGCGCGTGTCGTTTTCCGGGACGCACAGGGGAATGAGTTGAAACCGCCCTACGAGGGAGTTTCATCGTCTTCCATCATTGATGCCTATATCGACATTCCGGTCCATCGGCAGACGAGGCGTTTTACGCTTGAGCTGAATCCTCCTGCTGGAGCGGCCTTGGTCGAACTCGGCTTCCAAGCTTGGAGGGATGAGGCTGCGATCAGCCTCGTAACACCTCTTGAAGTTACAGCAGGTGAAGACCTTCTTCTTGAGAACATTCTTGAGGAAGACAGGTCCGATCCACTCGACTTCCTCGAGGCGGTGCGCAACCGCCTTGGAGGCCTCCCTGGCTTGGAGACCCGCAAAGCGCCCGTGGGGCCAGTCGATTGGTTTGGCGATGCGGAGCGCCTGACCTCGCCAATGACTTTTCACGATCGTCTCAAGGCTGTGCAGCACGGCGAAGAGCCGACGATCATCGACAATCGCCTCGCTCTCGGGGGCCAGGAGCCGTGGCCCATCCCCGACGTTTTCGAGTGGACGGAAGATCCTTATCATTCCTCATCGTGGCGCCTGGAGTTTCAGTCGCTTTCGTGGCTCCTCGATCTTGCCAGGAGTCCGGCAGCGGGTGGATCGACAAGGGCGGTGGATCTCGCACTTGCATGGATACAGTCGAATCCCTGGGGGCATTCGCGAGACCCGTTGAGCACCTATCCCCTCTCGATGGCAACTCGGGCTGAGGTATTCTTGCGGCTGGTCGCATTGGCCCCGGAATCCCGCCGCCGCAAAGGTGACAGGCGACAGAACATTCTCCTCGCAGAAACCATGAGATATGGCTTCGCCCTTTCGGAGATCCTGAGCCAGAACATTTTCCCGGCATCGGATACTCAGCTGCGGACGGCCTGTGCATTGCTTGCCATCGCCGAGGCAACTCCCCTCTTCCCGATGGCTTCATACTGGAAGTCCGTCGCACTTTCACAGCTCCGCAGCGGATTCGATCAACTGATCAACCATGATGGATCATCGATCGAGCAGTCGCTTCATAACCGGCTCGAGATCATGTCTGCCGGATTGCTTCTGGTCGAGAGTCTAAGGAAAATTCCAGAAGGCAAGGAGTTCCAGGACAGCCTTGAAGCCCGATTGAAGCGCGGTCTTAGAACCATCGTCGGCATCACGGATCCGGCCGGCATGCTCCCTCCCCTCGGCGAAGCTCCTCGCGGCTACCATCACGCATCTTGGCTGCGTCGACTGATTTCCAAGTACGGACGATCGCTGCTCTCGGACCCGGAATTGGCAGCAGAGTTATCCTACCCGCCAGGTCCACGGATCTTTGTCGCGGAGGCGGACGGCGTCGTCGTCTTCAGAAATTACGAGCACAAGCCACACTGGAGCTACCTTTGCGCATCATTCGGCGAGCAACGCCACGAGAATGGTCACTTCGATTGCTCGTCCTTTGTCTATGTCGCCCGCGGCGTGCGATGGATTACGGACCCCGGTGGCTCAAGTCACAATCACGCAGGTCCAACACGCCACTACCTCGTGTCGCCGGCAGCTCACAACATCGCAATCCCGGAAGGCTGCAACCAGTCCTCCGGACATGGTTGGGTCGAGTCCAGAACAACATTCGACAACGTGAATGTCATCCGAATCGGTACGAATGTGTTTGGACCAAGGTTCGAGCATACCCGGACCATTATGTGCCTGGATAACCTCGATGCGGTGGCTATCTTCGACCGCTTCCGCAGCTCTGGGGAGAACCTGTCGTTCGACGGGCATTTTCACTTTGCAGAAGGAATCGCGGTTGCACTCGCGAATGCAAACCTGGCGATCGGCTTTCGCGACAAGAGCCGGCTGCGCATGATCCCGCACGAAATCACAGGTCAGCACAGTGGAATGAGGATCCAGAATGGCTGCAACGATCGCCCGAGTTCTCTGCAGGGTTTCCTTTCGCATCCGTCGGGAGGACTTCAACCAGCCAATGTCCTCACCTACAAATTCTCCGGCTCCGGCGAGGTCTGCGGAGGGATGATCCTTACCATCAGCGACCAGGGGCTTCGCCGAATCCTGGATCTGTTGGCTGAGCAGGAAGTCCGCAGCTTGCTCGCGTGACCCTGTGAGGCATGAGGCCAGGCAACCTCTTCATTGCCTCAGTCGCCGAACACCATAGGGCAGCTGGCAATGCCCGGGCTTTGGTGCCCGGGCATCGACCGAGGAACGAGGCTTCGACTAATCGAAGAGTGCGTCGATGGCATCCTGAGACGTCACACCCTTGTCAGTCGCGAGTGCGGGACCGTTCAGTAGAGCTGCCTCTCCCTTCCGGTTCGAGTCGTCTATGGTTTCGACATCCTTGAAGCTTTCGAGACCACCCCAGATGTCAATCATGTGATGGACGCGCTCTTCCACGAATCGCATCGCATTTACGACCTTGCTGATGCGTTGGCCGGTTATGTCCTGGAAATTGCAAGCCTCGAAGATGCTGATGACATGATCCAGGATTTCGCGAGCAATCTCCTGATCGCCGCCACTCAGGCGCGATGACAGGTTGCTGGACAGATCGTCGATTTTCTCGGCGGCCGCGAGAATTGAGTTGGTTGCCGTCTCAGTGCCGAGGACGATCGCACCGAGTTCGTCTGTCACCCTGTTGATCTCTTGGCCTTGTGCACCGGCATAGCGAAGAGTCGCGATTTCCCTCTTGGTACGGTTGATGGCCTCATAGATGGAGTCGAGTTCCACCTTCAGGCGAAGAGCCTCCTGCATGTCCCGCCGATGCTCCTCAAGCAGCGAGGCGGAAATGTCGCGTGCTGGAACGATCGACTCCCTGATCGTGCCGAGCAAACTCATGATTTCGGAATGCCGCTCGTGTACTCCCTCATCGTGAGGCAGCGCACCCATGCTCGCTTCGATACGATAGCTCTTATGTAACTTCATGGCCTTGCTCGTGATCACTTATCCGCCGAACACGGCGCTGATCTTCGTCCGCAGCGTATCCGCGTTGAACGGCTTGACGATGTAATTGTTGACGCCCGCCTTTTTCGCGGCGACGACGTTCTCGGTCTTCGCCTCGGCAGTGACCATGATAAATGGCAACGAGCTTAGCTCTGCATCGGACCGCACCTGTTGAAGCAGTTCGTAGCCCGTCATGGGGGCCATGTTCCAATCCGAGATGACGAGCCCGTATTTCTTGACCCTCAGCTTTTCGAGAGCAGCCTGCCCGTCTGAGGCGTCGTCCACATCGTTGAAACCGATCTGCTTGAGAAGGTTCCGGAGAATTCTGACCATCGTCTGGTAATCGTCGACGACAAGGACAGGAGTAGAAAGGTCGAGACTCACGATATTACATCCTTAGAAAGCGCAGAGACGCGATAGGGTCCCGAAACCGCTCATGCAGCTTCCCGCTCAGTTTCGAACGCCAGAACAGCATCAACATCCAGAACAATCAGGAGCTTGTCGTGCAGCTGATGAACTCCCTGCGATAGACCGACCCAGCCCCGGTCCATGTGAACAGGATTGGGCTGCATCTCGTCTGGATCGAGCTTAAGAACCTCGCCGACCTCGTCCACAAGGAGGCCGTAAGCCTCTCCATGGTTTTCGAGCCCGACCGCCATGCGCCGTTCAACTCCGGTCGAGTCTCCCAGGCCGAGGCGTCGGCGGAGAGAAACCGCAGTCACGACGCGGCCGCGCAGGTTCAAAAGACCTGCGATCTCGCCGGGAGCCAACGGAACAGTCGTCATTTCGCTGACGACGAAAACATCGTGAACACGGCTTATCGGCAGGCCGAGCAGCTGCCCAGCGACCGTGACCGTCACGAATTCCATCTGCTTGGAGGTACTCTTGATTGCACCGGATGCAATTGGGTCAATCGGTTTCATTCTTATGCAGCCTCTTCAAGCGACGCGTTCAGCTCTGCCAGGGCGGAGAGAAGTCCCCGCCTGTCGATTTTCGAAACGATCTCCGAAATGCGCAGTTTCCTCGCCAGGGCGATCTGCTGCGCGTCAGGTTTGACAGTCATCCCGATGACAGGGGTCGAACTGTGATGCGGATCGGCTCGCAGCGAAGCAACCAATGCAAAACCTGAGTGTCCGGAGAGCTCCAGATCGGTCACGATCACATCGACCTGCAACCCGTTCGATAGGAGGCGAACTGCCTCCTGGGCCGTCGAGGCCGTTTGAACCCTGTAGCCTGACGCCTTGAGGACCGGGACAAGCATGTCACGGAAGAACGTCGAGCTGTCGACGAGGAGCAGGGATTTGTCAGGTCCGCCGCGCCGGTCTTTACGGGCCCACGTTTCAAGCACCATCGGGAGGTAATGTGCGATGTTGACGATCTCGGTCGTACGACCACGGACGACAGCGGATCCAACCAGGTCGGACCGCTCAGCAAGCAGTTCCACGTCAAGTTTATCTTCGACGATGTCCACGATCTCGGCGACAGCCAAGCCCATAGAGACCTCGCCATCGGAGAAGACCAGCAGAGATTGCATCCCCTGTCGTTTGATGGCCAGCTCATCATCGCACGAGACCAGCGGCATCAAACGCCCGCGATACTGGACGACCGGGCGCCCGCTGGACCACTCGATGGTCGAGGCGTCAATTTCCTCCAGACGGGTTACGAGAGAGAGCGGAACCGCCTTGAGGCTTTCTCCACCGCCGCGGAAGACAAGCAGACTTGTCAATTCATCCGCCGCCGCGATCGTTTGCTCGAGTCCGGCATCGCTCTGGAACTCATTGCTGTCGGCGCCCGAGCCGACCATCCGGGCGAGACCGTTTGGATCGATGATGAGAACGACGGCGCCATCGCCCAGGATGGTGTTGCCGGAGAAGAGCTGGATATGCCGCAACTTGGACGACATCGGCTTTACGACGATCTCTTCAGTATGGAAGACACCATCGACAAGGATGCCAAAGCGCTGATGGGCGACCTGCGTCACGACGACGAAGCCGTTATTGACGTCCTCGTTTCCGGACAGGCCCATGACCTTCGAGAGCGGAACGATCGGCAAGAGCCGGTCCCGCAGGCGGAGGATCGGAGTCCCGTTGATGCGTTCGATCGAGTGCTCGGACGACGGCGATACTCTGACGAGCTCGGAGACGGCAACCTGGGGGATTGCGAAGCGCTGGTCCTTCGATGCCACGATGAGCGCCGCGACGATGGCCAGGGTTAGCGGAATTTTGATCGTGAATGTTGTCCCGCGTCCCTGCTCGGAACGGATATCGACGGTGCCGCCAATCAGCTCGATGTTCGTCTTGACGACGTCCATGCCAACGCCGCGTCCCGACACAGAGGTGACTTTCGCCGCTGTCGAGAAGCCAGGATGGAAGATGAACTTGGCCACTTGAGCATCGCTCATGCGCTCCACTTCGGAATCGCCGGCGATGCCTCGTTCAACAGCCTTCTTCCGGATGGCGGCAAAGTTCAGGCCCTTGCCGTCATCGGAAATTTCGATCGTGATTGACCCGCCCTCGTGATAGGCATTGAGGCGAATCGTTCCCTTCTCAGGCTTTCCGGCAACTTTTCGATCCGCCGGGCTCTCGATGCCGTGGTCGGCCGAATTGCGGACCATATGGGTGAGAGGATCTTTGATGACCTCGAGCACCTGCCGATCGAGCTCGGTGTCAGCCCCCTGCATCACGAGCTCGATCTTCTTCGAAAGTTCGTTCGAGAGGTCGCGAACGACTCGGGGAAGCTTCTGCCACGCATTGCCGATGGGCTGCATCCGGGTCTTCATGACCCCGTCCTGCAGCTCCGCCGTCACCTGAGACAAACGCTGCAAGGGTACCTTGTATCCGTGGTCCTCGGAGCTTCTCCTGGCAATCTCGAGCAACTGGTTCCGGGTCAGAACGAGCTCTGACACCATGGTCATCAAATGCTCGAGCGTATCCACGTTCACGCGGATGGTTTGGACCTTCCCGGCGATGCTCTCGGCTCCGTCGCCGGCGTCCGACGCATCTGAATTCTTCTTGGGCGCCTGTGCCGGACGCTGGGTCGCTGCGGCCTCCGCTTTCGGGGCGATGGCGACGGGCTTGTCGATGACAAGGGGAGCCGGGCCAGGCGCCTCTCGGAAGGCCCGTTCAAGTTCGTCGAGCGAGACCTCGCCGTGCTTCAGTGGACGTTCCAGCACCTGATAGGTCAGCGTGCCGGAGGTTGAGTCTTTCTCCGGACCGGGCGCCTCCTGGAAGGCCCGCTCGAGCTCGTCCAGCGAGACCTCTCCGGGCTTCAGCTCGCGCTCCAGAACCTGATAGACCAATTGTCCGGACGATTGTGGCGAGGGCGCCTGTGCGACAGGTGCAGGAGCGGGTGCTTCCTGTGATGCCATCTTGTCCAGCATCTCGATCAGGTCGCCGTCGGATCCTTCGGGCTCCGAGCCCTGCCGCTCGAGTTCACCCAGGATCTCTTTGATCCGATCGAGGGTTGCGAGGATGAGCGAGACGGCAGGCGTTGTAACCGGCATGCCGTCCCGGAATTTGCCCATAAGGGTCTCAGCCGCATGTGCAAGAGCTTCAAGGCGCGGCAGGCCGAGGAAACCGCAGGTTCCCTTGATGGTATGAACCAGCCGGAAGATGTTGCTGAGAATCGCCTCGTTATTGGGGTCTTGCTCGAATCGGACCATCTCCACGTCGACCGTCTCGAGGTGCTCGTTGGTCTCGGTTAGAAACTCAAGAAGAAGGTCGTCCATTGCCGTATCTCAACTCTTGTTACGCGAACTGACGGGCACAATCATCGAGCCCCTCACGATGGATGAATTCTGCGGCCTTTACGCCGGCAATAAAGCGCTGAACCTCATGTCCATGCTTGGAGTTCGAAGGGCGGCATTCTGAGCCGCACTCAAGAGCTGGGAGCTGCCCAGCCGGTGTGAGAATGCCCTTGGATGGGAATCGCCAAAACTTGCGCCGTCATACCCTGCCCCGATACGCCCTGTTCACTACGCCAGAGTTGTGCTGATGTTCTTGTCGGCGCAGGTCTGGGGCGGTCCGGCGACCTCATGGGTCAAGAACAGCGATCCAGAGCAGCTCCCATATCATTGCAGCTTTACTCATGACGTTGAGGAAGAATAAGTCCTCGTTTCCTGCAATAAAGTTAACGCCAGCGAGGCAAATCGACTTTATTTCAGGGCCCACGTCAAACGTCCGGATCCGCTGTATTGCAATGTTCAGCAGCTCCGGCGCATCGTTCGCTTGAAAGTCCCGTTGCGAGCCCAAGCTCCGTACCTTCCATCCGCTACGTCCGCCGAGCAGCGATCCACGATCGAAAGATTTTGCAGCAGACTCTCATCGCAGCAGCATGGCAACAACAAAGCAAACCCCGCGAGGGTATGAGCCTCGCGGGGTTTGCTGCAATCATGTCATTTCAGGAATTTCGCCCGCCTGTGGTTCGATCCGTCGGGCCACAGGAAGGAGCCGCCGACGAACAGAACTATGAAGCTGCGCCCACATACGAATAGCCGATATACCGCTTGGCATCGATAGGGTCATATCCGAGACGCTGCCGGAGCTTCTTCCGCAACTTGCTGATATGCCCTTCTACGACGCTGTCCTCCACGTCGTCACTGTAGATCCCGTAGACTGCATCGAAGATCTGCTTCTTGGTCAGACGATGTCCCCTCTTGCGGACCAGGTATTCAAGGATATGCCGCTCGCGGCGCGGAAGCGCCAGGGGCATACCGTCGACCTCCGGATCGCGACCATCGAAGAAGACCTTCAAACGGTCGGCGTCGTTGTGCGTCTTCTTTCCGACACCCGCATTGACCCGACGCCACACGGCCTCCGAGCGAGCGAGAATCTCGCGAACGTGGACAGGTTTGCGGACCACGTCGTCGAATTTGGCCGTGAAGAGTTCCAGAGTCTCCTCAAGGGATCGAACGTCACTCAAAGCGATAATGGGGGCTTTGGAATAGCGGCGAATGCTTTCGGCAGAGTGGACCCGCTCTTCGAAGGTTCCAAGGACGAAACCTTGAATGGCTTCGAGATCGGCGTCTGATGCCGATTCCAGCCAGTCGTTGAATTCGTTAGCATACAAGCCAAGGGAGGATATGCCTTCGCGCTTGAAGCTTGCAACATATCCGGACGTAACCATCTGCCGGTCATCGACGACGATATACATTTTGATCTGCCCCGCCTTAATAATTAAGTGCGTTCTTCACATTTTTACTTTTCGCCATGGAAAGTTTTACTTCTAAGATCCACATCCTTCGGCGATGTGGAGAATGTATATTTTGCCCCGATGACGGACAATACGTAAATAATGGGAGAGCCCCCGAGGTTATGGTTAATGCCGTTTAACAAACCTTAAGCAGCTCTTAAGGGACGGTTTTGCGAGGGTCAGGGGCAGCGGCCTCTTTGAATCGCAGCATCAACAGGCTGACAAGTCAGGGCTTTTTACCGTTCCGATGTTTCAGAATTGCAGTCGCTGGCGTAGGCTAGCCGCTAATGACATAAAATTACTACGTAGTTTCCGCAGCTTTTCTCTACGTGGGACCACGTATTCGCCCATCCTATTCGATGGCGGGCGCCCACCGTTCGAGGCGAATCCATTGACGTTCAGCCCCGGTCGCGGATGGTTTCTGCTCATCGGGATCTTGAACCGGAGCTCACCCTTGGATTGATCCCGCATCGCGTCGTACCCGATGAAGATTGCGCGGAGCAGACCTCCCCTCACGCATGTGCCGTTGGACTTGCGTCCCGGACCTGAGCCAGCGGAGCCAAGGCGCACGCTGAGTGATCAGCCGCAGATCTGCGCATGTCCTGTTAACCATAAATGCGAGGGAGCTTTCGCCGCTTCTTGACCTCGACTGGACCGGGCCGCTATCCCAGGGTTGAGTATAGTTCAATTTATTGCGGACAGTACCGCCGTCAGCACTATGGCAGGCCTGATTGATGGCCGGCATGACGCTTTGCCATTTTACCGGTTGCGAGCCCGGATGTTCTATCAGCAGCAGATCGAGATTTGCTCGAGGCATGATGCCATTCTGCTGTGTCGGTTGGAATCCGACATCTCCTGAGCAACTCGGGCGCTTCGGCGCGGGCAGTTTTAGAATGGTAGAATGTCCTGGTCTTCGCGATGTACCTCAGTGGAAAGAGGTCGACCGCCTTGCTGCCCTTTATCAATTCGACATCCTTGATACGGAAGCGGAACTCGAATTCGACAGCATCGCAAAAGTTGCAGCACAGATCTGTGAGACGGAAACTGCCTTCATTTCTTTCCTGGATGAGCACAGGCAGTGGTTCAAGGCGCGGATCGGCCTCGAGATCTCCGAGACACCCCGCGAGATTTCGATATGCAATCATGCAATCCTGCACCCAGGGGTGTTTGTTGTTGCAGACCTCGCAGCCGACCCTCAATTTCGAAACCATCCGTTGGCCGAGGAATGCTCCAAGTTCTCGTTCTACGCCGGGGCACCTCTGAAAACGAAGGATGGCCTTCCACTGGGGATGCTGTGCGTCCTTGCCCACGAACCACGTCCGCAGGGATTGAACGAACAACAGAAGCACGCATTGACGGCCCTCGCAGGTGCGGTGATGTGTCAACTGGAGTTGAAGCTCGCCAACAGGGCGGCGGCTGATCGCGAGGAGTTTACGCGGCGCCTGTTGGCCAGCTCCGACGACTGCATAAAGGTCTTCGATCTCAGAGGAGACCTCCGCTTCATGAGCCAAAGCGGTTTGCGCGCGATGGATGTGGCGGATTTCGGTACGATTGAGGGTCGCAATTGGGCTGATCTTTGGAGCGGTGTCGCTGGAAGAGACGCGTGTGAAGCGCTCGAGCATGCGAAATCGGGCGGGACAGGGCGTTTCCAAGGCCCTTGTGCAACCGCGGCAGGGGGGCGGAAATGGTGGGACGTGGTGGTCACTCCCATCATGGGGCGCGACGGGCGTCCACAAGCATATCTGTGCATCTCCCGTGACATGACAGAGTTCCGACGAGCCGAGCAGAGCCTGCGGAAAAGCGAGAAGCGTCTTCGTACGCTCATTGACGTCATGCCGCTTTCCTTTACTTCACCGCAGGTGGTCTGGTTCAGCGATCCCGATGGGGAACTCACGTACTGCAACGACGTTTGGCATGAATATGCGGGGGCTGGGCCGAACTCCACGCCAAAAGGCTGGTTTACGGTGATCCACCCTCTCCATCGCGAGCGGGCTTCCGAGATGTGGGCCGGAGCCCTTCGCGGCGGCCAATCCTTCGAACTGGAGTTGCCGCTTCGACGCGCGTCGGATGGGATGCATCGCTGGTTCATTATCCGGGGGCAACCGCTCAAGAATGAGCACGGCAAGGTTGAACAATGGTTCGGCATTGCCATGGACATCCACGAGCGTAAGCAGTCCGAGCAGGCTCTGGGGGAAAGTGAAGAACGTTTGCGGCTCGCCTTGAAGGCCGCGCATATGATTGCGTGGGAGTTCAATCCGCAGACAGGCACCACGACGCGCTCCGAGAACGCGCTTGCACTTCTGGGCGTCACGCCTGGAACTGACAGAAGCTTCATGACAGGAATCCATCCGGACGACCATCAGAGGGTCGAGGATTTCCTTCAACGGATACAGATCCGCGGTTCCGACGCCGTGGAGTGCCGCTACGTATTGCCTAACGGCGAGTTTCGGTGGCTTCGAGCGCGGGCCGAGAGGGCTGGGACTGACCGGATCGTAGGCGTCACGTTCGATATCAGCGAGCAAAAGGAAGCAGAAGAAGAAATCTGGCGCTCGGCCAATCATGACGCCCTTACGGGTCTTCCCAACCGCAATCTCTTCCAACGCCGGCTTGAGGCCGCCCTGGCGGCCGCCCAGCAAGGCGGAACGAGCGTCAGCCTCCTGTTGATCGATCTGGATGATTTCAAGGACATCAATGACACACTTGGCCATGATGCGGGTGATGCGCTGCTGCAGGAGACGGCACGCCGTCTCTCAGCCATGGTTCGCGCTTGTGACACCGTGGCTCGGATCGGCGGAGATGAGTTCGCGGTACTTGTCGTCGATCCGCTCAAGCTCGAGAACGCCGCGCGTTTGGGTACGCTCATTGCGGACATGCTACGCCAGCCGTTCACTTACCGGAAGCGGACCCTCCTCAGTCGGGTAAGCATTGGCATCGCGGCTTTTCCAGATCACGATGGAACGCCGACGGAACTGGTCAAAGATGCGGACATTGCCATGTACCAGGCAAAATCTCAGGGACGCAACAGAGTCGTCACGTACTCGCCAGACATGCGGAGAGTTCTCGAACAGCGCGTCTCTTTAGGGCGAGGAATGCGAGAGGCGGTCGAGAACGATCAGATCATTCCATTCTACCAGCCGAAAGTTAGCCTCTCGACGGGGGAGATCGTAGGTCTCGAAGCCCTGGCGCGCTGGCAGCATCCAACGAAGGGCATTCTGACTCCCAGCTTCTTCGGAGCCGTCTTCGAGGATCATGAAACGGCGATTTCCATCGGCAAGCTTCTGATTTCGAAGATTGCAGCGGATGTGCGTCAGTGGCTTGATCAGGACCTCCCTTTCGGCCGCGTCGCGCTTAATCTGTCGCCGGCTGAGTTCGGCCAGTCGGGGCTGGTCGACGGCATGTTGAGAACCTTCGACTGGCTTAAAATTCCGCCCAATGTCTTCGAGGTCGAGGTCACGGAGACCGTGCTCCTTGGGAGAAACTCCAGCAACGTCGCTTCGGCTCTGGCGCAGTTCCGTGAACACGGTATCCAGATTGCGCTCGACGATTTTGGAACCGGCTACGCCTCGTTAACGCACCTGAAGCAGTTCCCCGTCGATCATATCAAGATCGACAGAAGTTTCGTACGGGATCTCGAGCATGATTCCGACGATGACGCGATCACAGCGGCCGTCATTGGCCTCGGCAGAAGTCTGCAACTGCAGGTGACCGCAGAAGGCGTGGAAACGCATGGCCAAGCCCGGCGCCTGCGTGACCTCGGATGTGATCATGCGCAGGGCTACCTCTATGCGAAGCCGATGGCGGGGTCGCAGGTCCCTGATCTATTGATGCGGTGGGACGGAATGCTCATAAGGCCCCGATCTGAGAGAAACATGGAGCTCCTGAGCCGCTAGGAGCATACGACAGTGCGGTATGGCACGTCGGGCGGCAACGCAGCACAATCGACCGCGTGAGCTGTGAGGCGCTGGTGGGAGACGTCGTTGACGTGGCCTGCAGCCGGGCAGAGACTATCGTCATCCTTGGCCGTTTGAGGCTCCCCGAGCCATTTCCGGTTCGCGAGGAACCGCGAGGGCTTACTTATGTTATTCCTCGTATTGCTCAAGCCGGCCTATCAATAGGACTGCCCCGTCGCGAGGTTGTTTGGCAGAGGAGTAGGCGTATGGCGGTCTCTGGACACAAGCAGTCGTTGCGTGATTGTCGAATCCTCGTGGTCGAGGACGAGTATTTCCTCGCTGAGGATATGGCCCAGGCTTTGGAGAAATTGGGCGCCACGATCATCGGGCCTGCATCGGACCGCGAGAAAGCTCTCGCCCTGCTCTCGTCGTCGGAGCAAGTTGATGCGGCCGTGCTCGACATCAACCTGCGTGGGGCGACCGCCTTCCCAGTCGCCGACGCCTTGCTCGAACATGGGATCCCTTTCGTGTTTGCGACGGGTTATGCACCTGCCTCCGTCCCGTGGGCTTACTCGGCCGTCCCGTGCTGGGAAAAGCCATTCAACCCGAACGACTTGGCTCAAGCTCTGCCACAAATCGTCAGAGGTGTACGCTGACCTTCAGGTCTGGTGAGGGTGGCCATAAGGGCAATTCGATCAAACCTGTCGATACCTTCATGCTGAGATCGGCTTCGCTCCCGGCTTCGTGCTAGTGTGCAGAGGCAGGCGAGGAATTGTTCGAATGAGCGCTACCATTGCGAGCCCCTATCTGCGGGCTCAAGTGTCCGATAGAGGCGCCGAGCTTGTGCGGCTCCAGGACGAGCAGGGGCGAGACCTCCTGTGGGACGGCGATCCTGCGTTCTGGACCGGGCGCTCGCCACTTCTGTTTCCCATCGTCGGACGTGTGAGGAATGACCGGATCCAGGTCGACGGCTCCGACTATGAGCTGCCAAAGCACGGCTTTGCACGAGGATCCCAATTCGAGCTCAAGGAGTCCGAAGCATCCCGGTGCCGGTTCCGCCTGTGCTCCGACGAGGCTACGCTTCGGCAGTATCCGTTTCCCTTTCAACTCGATGTTTCCTATAAAATCGATGGGACGACGCTGACGGTCACGGCTTCGGTAACGAATTCCGGCTCTGCTGCCATGCCGGTCTCGCTTGGATTTCACCCCGCCTTTCGCTGGCCGCTGCCGTTTGGGGCACCACGGGAGGCCCATGCAGTTCGTTTCGAGTACGAAGAAACCGCTCCAATTCGCCGGCCGGTCGACGGTTTGATCAGCCGCAAAGCCGAGATGAGCCCCGTGCGTGATGGGATCCTCTTATTGAACGATAACTTGTTCGAGACAGATGCTCTCGTCTTCGACCAGCTCGAAAGCAGATCCGTCGTCTATGGAGCGCCACGTGGCGGATCGATCCGTGTCGACTTTCCAGGAATGCCGCATCTGGGCATCTGGACCAAGCCTGGAGCCGGCTTCATCTGCATCGAGCCTTGGCAGGGGCATGCGGATCCGGAAGGCTTCGATGGTGAATTGTCCGCTAAGCCAGGCATTGTTCTCGTTCAGCCCGGCGGAACGCGTGACTTCGCCATGGGCATCACGGTCCGCCACGTGGGAATTTGACCCAGTCGCCGGAGATCTTCAACCTGCGCGTTGGCTGCTCCGTTACTGGCGCGGTCTACTGGCTCGTCACGAGTTCGCGGATGTGCTGAACCACATCTTCGCTGGAATACGGCTTTGGGACGAACCGGCCGTCGTCGGGGATCTGCTCGGAAGTAGGCTTGTGATAGGCGGACGAGATCAGGAGCGAGATGTGCGGCCACCGCTGCTGAACATTCTCGGCCAGATCAAGACCGTTCATGGATCCCGGCATGTCGATATCAGTGAATAGCACCTGTACTTCGTTAGAACAGGTTTCCAGGACCGCGAGGGCCACATCCGCATTGGCCGCTTCCAGCACGTGAAAACCGGCATCCTCTAAATCGCCGGCCGCCGCCATCCGCACGAGGAGTTCATCCTCGACTAGCAGAACAACCGGAGTGTCGTCTGAATATTTGTTCATCATGAGCCATGGAACGAAACTAACCTATGTTAGTTCCTACTGCTCAGGTAGCTTTTTTGAGCGGGGATCCGGGTCATGGCATCGCACAGGTTCAAGGTCGGAGATCAGGTGCGAATGGTCAAGTTTGCCAGCACCAATACCGTGGAGGCCTTCCTCAATATGGTCGCGACCATCGATGTCGTCCAGCCCCAGGACACCTGGGAAGTGATCCGACTTCTCCCTGCTGACAGCAACGGCTTTCAGTATCACATCAAGGGCAATCAGCAGGGCCCGGAGCGCCTCGTGCGTGAAGAACAGCTTCAGCCCGCCTGACGAACCCATTTGAGGGAAGCACCGTCCGATGGCAGGACAATTGGCGGTGCTCCCTTACAGATCCCTAGCAGCAGCGAGCTCAGCCTGCCTTGCGGACAGGGGTTTCCTCTGCTTGATCGACCATGGGCTGCGTCCGAGAGCGGAAATCGTGCAGCTCCTGCCGTATCGTTTCAAGAACCGGATTGAAGGCCGGCCCGTGCTCCTTCGCGATATCAACCAGAACATCGATCGCCCGAAGCAGACGCTCCTCTGTCACTGGCTCCCATTTGCGTCCTGACCACTCGTCCATTTCAGACCCTCCTCGTGGATCGAGGGAGACACTGGTCCAGAGAGTCTTGCATCCGGGTTAAAGCGTACGATCAAAAGGGCTGGGCAAAACCGACGAACCGGGTTCCCGCTTCTTCAATGCAGATCAACACCAAAACCTTATGGCGGACAGTCCAGGATCGTCTCCACACAATAAGTGTGTGGAACCACTGAGTAATTCGGAAGGTTTACGGTTGAACCAGGCCGTTTGGCCTGCACCCGACAACCGAGGCAGTGTCGACTATGGCGAACAATCCGGCAATCCAGCCACCTGGAGGGAGGCAGTCCTCCTCATCCTCGACTGTCACGACCATGTGGGCCGTGGTGCTCGGATGGGCTCTCGTCCGCCTCGTCGTCGGAGGGGATCGCGTGGATCCTGTCCAGACAGGACGATCGTCATCGCAACCGGCATCGACCCGGCGTCAGGGCCGACAGACCGATTCAGATTTGGGCGAGAAGCAGCATGCCCCGCCGCAAGCCGCTGCCGAGAAGGGGCGCGGGCGGAGCGCCGACACGCCAACGGAGATCCCGGCCCAGGGATGGAAGGACATCCTGTGGCGCACCTATGAAGAGTTCAACAAAGACCGCATCATGTCGGTTGCAGCCGGCGTCACCTACTATGCCCTGCTGGCGCTGTTTCCGGCGATCGCAGCCCTCGTCTCCATCTACGGCCTCTTCGCCGACCCGGCCACGATCCAGGATCATCTGAACACCCTGTCGGGCGTGTTGCCCAGTGGCGCTCTCGACATCATCCGCGAACAGGTCACCCGTATCGCTTCCAAGGGAGGCGGTGCCCTCGGGTTCGGTTTCATCTTCGGCCTTGGATTGTCCTTGTGGAGCGCGAATGCCGGTATGAAGGCCATCTTCGACGCCCTCAACATCGTCTATGGCGAGGACGAGAAGAGAAGCTTCGTCAAACTGAACCTGCTGTCTCTATCCTTCACATTGGGAGCGATTGTCTTCATTCTTGTTGCTCTCACCGGAATTATCATCCTGCCGATCCTGCTCAACTTCATCGGACTGGGCTCAGGAGCCGAATGGCTGGTATCGCTTGCGCGCTGGCCGATCCTGCTGATCGGAGTCGTTCTAGGCCTTTCGCTGATCTACCGGTTCGGGCCGAGCCGCGACAAGGCCGAGTGGCGTTGGGTCACGCCCGGCGGGATCATCGCGGCCGTCCTGTGGCTTGCCGTCTCCATGCTGTTCTCATGGTATGTTGCGAATTTCGGAAGCTACAACGAGACTTATGGTTCACTCGGCGCCGTCATCGGCTTCATGACGTGGATCTGGTTGTCGACAATCGTCGTGCTGCTGGGTGCCGAGATCAATTCAGAGATGGAGCACCAGACGGCGAAGGATACAACCGAAGGCTCCGATCAGCCCATGGGAGTTCGTGGCGCACGGATGGCCGACACGATCGGTGCGGCGAAGAGCTGAGCACCGTAAAAAACCATCGGGGAAGGCGCTCCCTCGCGGAGCGCCTTTTTCCATGCCTATGCTCGGGGCGAGCTCGTCCGTCATCGGTCCCGAATGAACAAGGGCGCGCCGTTCGTGATCCGGCGCGCCCTATGAGCCACTGGTGTGCTTTAAAAATCTCAGACTTGCCCGGCCGAGATCGCACTTCCGACGGTTGATGTCTTGCGAGCTGCTGTTCCGTCTTCAGCCTGTTCGGCCGAGAACCAGGCAATCGTCGCCTTCAGGCCGGTGTCCAACGCTGTGCGTGGCGACCATCCGAGCAGATTCTTGGCCAGGGAAATGTCGGGACGCCGGCGGCGTGGATCATCGATCGGCAACGGCCGCGTAACAACGCGGGATGAGGAGCCGGTCATGGCCAGAACCTTCTCGGCCAAATCACCCACGGTGAGCTCGACCGGGTTACCGAGGTTGACTGCGCCCGGGAACGGGCCGTCATAGGCCATCAGACGCAGGAAACCGTCGACAAGATCGGACACGTAGCAGAACGACCGTGTCTGGCTTCCGTCTCCGTAGACCGTAATATCATCGCCCGTGAGAGCTTGGCAGATGTAGTTGGACACGACGCGGCCATCGTCGGCGCGCATGCGTGGGCCATAGGTATTGAAGATCCGCGCCACGCGAACGTCGGCCCGTCCCGCACGATCGAAATCGAAGGTCAGCGTCTCGGCAGCGCGCTTGCCTTCGTCATAGCATGCACGCGGCCCGGTCGGATTGACGTTTCCCCAATAGCTCTCCGTTTGCGGGTGCACCTCTGGATCGCCATAGATCTCGCTGGTCGAGGCGAGGAAGAACCGCGCCCCTGTCGCTTCAGCGAAGGTGAGAAGATTGTGCGTGCCCACGACGCTCGTCAGCATCGTGTGCTCCGGATCGGCCTGATAATGCGGAGGGGAGGCTGCACAGGCAAGATTGAAGACTTCATCGATCTTCAGGCGCTTCGACCGCAGCCGGGCCGGCAGAGGCTTGATGATATCGCTGTCGATGATATCGAAGCGTGGCTCCCGCTCCAAATGGCGAATATTCTGCTTTCGTCCTGTTTGAAAGTTATCGAGGACGGTCACATGAGCGCCTTCGCTGAGAAGGGCATCGCAGAGATGGGACCCAAGGAATCCGGCCCCACCGGCTACGAGAACATGCTTACCTGTGCCATTCTTCATGAGAACGCTCCTTCTCGGACCTTCAGAGGGTCTCAAGGTACAAACCTACTCTGCCCCAACCGCAAAGCCTGACGTTTGTTCAATGCCCGGCTTGAATCTATTCATAGCATCAGGACTCAACTGCCAAAGCGAGCGGCCGTTCCTGATGTCGGCGCTGAAGGGCTTCGAAAAGATCCCGCTCCATCGATGCGGCACGGTGAGCCGATGTATGCTCCTCAAGGATACGGTGCCGTGCGCGACTTCCCAGGTCCTTTCTCTTATTGTCGGGCCAAGTACCGAGAACCGTGAGAACATCGTCGGACCGGCGCGCCAGTACGATCTCCCGATCCGGTTCGAGAAGCGTCTCAATCCCATCCCAAACATCGGAAATGATCGGCGTTCCACAGGCTGCGGCCTCGAAAAGGCGAACGCTCGGGCTATACCCTGCCCTGATCATGTCGGCCCGCGTGACATTGAGAGTATAGCGGCTCCGCGCATAAAAGGCCGGGTGGTCGCTTGGAGGAATGTGGTCGATACGCTCAACGTTCTCCGGCCAATCGATGTCGGCCGGATATTGGGGACCTGCGACGACGAAACGAAGATGAGGCGCTTTCAGGGCTGGTTCGATCAGGAGCCGCTCAAGGGTCGGCTGCCGGTCTGGACTGTACGTCCCGAGATAGCTCAGATCCCAGCGCTTCTCCTCATCAAGGCTCGGATACGCCTCAGGATCAACCGAACAGTAAAGCGCCCGAGCGGCGGGCGAGCCATACCTCGCCATCAGCAAGTCAAGCGTCGGCCCTCCGGTGAACGAGAAGTAGACGTCGTAGTCAGGAATCAGGCCTGGCGCGAGGTACTCGTAGTCGCCCCTCTCCAGTTTCGCGAGCGTGACGGGCGTGTCGATGTCATAGAACGCCACGACACTCTGGGCCGTCTGTTGGACGTACCGGCCGACCTCGACACCGTCCGGCACATAGGAGCCGACAAGGACGGCATCGGCCTCCTTGATCAAGTCCTGATAGCGCTTGAGATCCTCCAAGCTGGAATAGAACTCCAGCCGGCAGAAGTCAGGATCCTTCAGATCGCGGTGAGAGGCATACCACGGCACGTCGCGCTCCAGGAACTGCACGTCATGATGCCGCGCTGCGAAAGCCCTCAACAAGGCGCGGAAGGTTGTCGCGTGGCCGTTCCCCCATGAGGAGGACAGACTCAGTCCCAGGACAACGACGCGGAGCTTGGTCACGCGACGCTCCTCTCGCGCTTCTGAGAGACTTCTTGGCGCAGAATGGCATCCACCTCGGCACCGCGGCGGGTATAGGTGTGCTCAGCCATGATCCGCGCCCTTGCCGCGGCGCCGATCGCGCGGGCACGCTCGGGCGTAAGGGCCTCGACATGGTCAGCGACATCTCTGCCGTCGCGGGCCACCAGCACTTCCTCTCCTTCCTTCAGGAACAGCTCCAGACCGATCCAGGCATCCGTGATCAGGCACGCCCCGGCTCCCGCAGCCTCGAAAACGCGGGTTGCGGGTGAATATCCCGTGCTTGCCATCGAGTCGCGGGCAATGTTGAGAACCGCCAGCGGACTCGTGTTGAAGGCGTTATGGTCACGCGTGTAGACATGGCCGATGTGACGGACGTTCGACGGCATTCCCTTTGTTTCCCAGCCATTGCCGCCAATCAGGAATTGACGGTCCGGCAGATGGGCGGCGGGCTCCAGAAAGAACTGCTCCACACGAGCCTCGCGATCGGGCAGACGATTGCCGAGGAAGGACAAGTCTGCCCGGAAGCGATCATCTGCCGGAACAGGATGATGGGTCGATGGATCGCAGGCATTATAGATCGGGATGCACCGGCGGGCGCCGAAGCCCTCATAGGCGCCGATCACCGGCGGGCCGCCGCCATAGGTCAGCACAAGATCAAGAGACGGCATCGCGCGATGCAGCGGATGGTCAGGGCTCTCGCGCAACTCAGCGAGGGTTGCAGGCGCATCAACATCCCAGAAGATGCGGATCGCATCGGGACGAGACGCTGCAACGATCCCTTCCAGCAACTCGTTGTCGAAAACACCGACACCGGACGCCTTGACCACGACATCAGCCTTTGCCGCCTCAGACACGACCCCACGCATGGCCTCAGCCGTTGCGGGATAGACTTTTACATCCGCCCAGTCCGGTGGCTCGATGTCCCGATGCTTCTGGCGGTCGAACGCATCCGGCTCGTAGAACGTGATGCTGTAGCCCCGGCGGGCGAGATCACTCAGGAGGCCGCGGTAATAGGTGGCGGCACCATTCCAATACGAAGACAGAAGGCTGGAGCCGTAAAAGGCGATCTTCATGCGGACATCTCCATTGGCGTCGCAGCGCCATGATCTGCAAGAATAGAAAGGAGCTGTTCGGCCCGATGAGCACAGGAGTGGCGGCTGCGAATGGCGTTAAGTCCATTCTCCACCAGCGACCTGCGCAGGTCGGAGTCATGGAGAACCGCCTTCATATGGCGTTCCATCCGCGCGTCATTCTCGGCAACGAGAAAATCAGATCCGGGATTGAACAAGCCTTCGGAATCGTGCCAGGGCGCGGAGATCAGCGGAATCCCGCAGGCGAGAGCCTCAAAGACACGAATTGTCGGGATGCCCGGGAGCATCTCGACATAAAACCGCCGTGGTACGTGAACGGTCGCCACATGGCGCGAGAAGACTTCAGGAGCTCGAGCGTTCGGCAGCCAACCGCGATAGGTGACGCCATAGCGTGCCAGCGTGCGGAGCGCCTCGTCAGGATACCGCACGCCGTAGATTTCGAGAGGAAGACCAACCGCCTGCGCAGGGCGGAAGAGGAAGCTTTCGAGCTCCGCGCTTCGCTCGCCGTCACCCCAGTTGCCGATCCACACCAGGCCATTCCGCTCCACTTCACGTGCAGGCGGGTGAAAGAGCCGGGTATCGGCAGCCTCGTGCCAGACGTGGACGCGATCACCCCAGCCCCAGCGTCGATAGACCTCCGCGAGAGTCTCGCCGAAAGCGAGAACGCCGTCATAGCCGTCGAGATCGAATTGGCGAATAGCGTCAGGATCGCTTACGGCCCTGTGGTGCGTGTCATGAAACAGGAGCGTGAACTGGCCACCCAGCCGGCGCACTTTCCCAATCGCTGCGACCAGCCATGGCTCGTTCCATTCATGAACGATGACCACGTCGGCGTCTGCAAGTGCTTCCTCGAGATTCAGGTCCTGGTTGAAGATTCTCGAGGACAGCTCAGGGTAGAGTCTACGATAAGAATCGAGCCCTGCCTCTCCATGATCCTTCAGGAGGTTCTCGAGGCTCCAGGCTCCCCGCGGCTCGTACACGGCGACAGCATGCCCTCCATGAACGAGCTCTCGCAGGACGCCGCGCAGGAAATGCGCGTTGCCATGGTTCCAGCACGAGGCGAGGGAATGGGTAAAATACACGAACTTCATGCGGCGGCTCCCTCAAGGGGGGATCTCGAGGGCTTCGGCTCCAGGAGGGAACGATACGCGCTCAGAACCCCGGCGCTCATGGCCTCTATCGTGTAGGACTCAGAGCGCACTCGTGCAGCGCTTCCCAGAGCGCGGCGGGTTTCCGGATCCCGAAGAAGGCGTTCGGTTGCCTCGACAACTGCGCTCTCATCATCTGGATCGACGAACAACGCGGCATCCTCCCACAATTCCCGGAACGTCGGTATGTCGGACAGGATCAAAGCGCATTCCATCTGGGCGGCTTCGAGAACGGCAAGGCCGAAGGGTTCATATCGTGCCGGCGAGACGAAGATCGGCTTGGCGCTCAGGTACCGGGTAACGTCCATATCGCTCAACTGGCCGAGCACTCTGGCGTGAACCGCCTGAGCTGTCGCACCATTTGGCCCTCGAACTGATCCTGCGGCGAGAACCGATATGGGGAGACGGGATGCCAGGCGGTCGATACCGGCAAAATTCTTGCCCTCGTCCCAGAGGCGCCCAGCCGTGAAGACGAAATCGCCGTCGGGCATGCTCGCTGATAACGGCGCGAGTCGCCTGCCATTTCTGACGACGCTCGGGACCTGGGGGAGTTCATAGACCTTCGCTGTGGTGCGGGCGAATGCGAGGGTCGGCGCCAGGAGGCGGCCGGCAGACGCATAGCCTCTCCTGACGAGTTCCGTCCGCCATACGAACTCCTCCGGGAGGCGACCGCATTTCACGGCCTGCCACCAGGTCGCAACGCAAGAGTGACACACTGCCACGACAGGAGCATCGAAGACCGCACGAGCGGCCAGCGCCGGCGAGTTGAGATGAATGAGATCCGGGCGAAGGCGCGCGGCAAGACGCGCAATCGCTTCGCCGGCCTCCTCGACCTCATGCGGAGCTTGAGCGGTCCAGTCCAGCGGGAGGCCTGTCATCACAAGCGTTGCGCCCATGGCTTCTGCCGCCACCTGCTGATCGGCGGACGGAGGAGGCCCGAGCACGGCGATCGTGGTTTTGACATCGTGTGCACGCAGACCATCACTGAGATCGAGCGCGTATTGCCAGACCCCGCCGACCGCATCTGCTGTCATCAGCACATGCAGACCTGCTCCACCGTCAGGCCATGCCATGGCGTCTCTCGTTATCGCGCAACCCGCAAACAACATGGGCCCTCATGACAGGGCCTCGGCATTCTGAAGGGAAGAGGGCAGAGAATTCGAGCGGGCGAGCCCGCTCTCATTCTGCAGCCAGGCCGCCAATGCAGCCACGCCCTTGAGCCAGGAGATCGGCTGTTTCAGGCCGAGCTCCCGAGTGGCGAGGCGGGTATCCGAGACGTAGTAGCGCTGGTCTCCGGCACGCCAATCGGCGTAGATCGTCTCAACCGGGCGACCGATGACATCCTCGATGTGAGTGATGAGCTGACGCAGACTGATCGCGTTCGCCGTGCCTCCGCCGAGATTGAAAGCCCGCCCTTGAACCGCATCGCTCCGCTTCCACGCCGAGGCGTAAGCGGCAACTGCATCGGAGACATCGAGCACGTCACGAACCTGGCAGCCGTCGCCATAAATCGTGATGGGTTCGCCTTGAAGAGCGCGGATCAGGAAATGGGCAACCCATCCCTGATCCTCCGTTCCCATCTGCCTCTGCCCGTAGATGCAGCTCATGCGCATAACGCAGGTCGGAATTCCAAAGGAGCGCGCATAATCCAGCACATACTGATCCGCCGCTCCCTTCGAGCACCCATACGGTGTATGGAAGTCGAGAGGCCGGCTTTCGCCGATTCCTGCATCCCGGACCGCAGGGCTACGCGGCTTGTAGGCGTCGTTCGTCTTCTCCAACTCCACATCGGCAAGGTCCCCATAGACCTTGTTCGTTGACGCGAAGATCAACGGCACCCGATCGCCGCGTTGCCTGAGCGCATCAAGCACGTTCAGGGTTCCGCGAATATTGATTTCGAAGTCCGCGCGAGGGTCCGTCAGGCTGGTCGTCACGGCAACCTGGGCGGCCATGTGGAACACGGCCTGAGCATCGCGTGCCGCCTCGGCGACGGATGTCTCGTCGCGGATGTCGCCGATCACGCTTGAGATCCTGCTCGGGTGCCGCTTTTTAAGCCATTCGAGATTACGTTCGACGCCGGGCCGAGCCAGAGCGTCGTAGATCAGAACATCGTGTCCCTCAGTGGCGAAATTGTCGGCAAGATTGGATCCGATAAAGCCGGCGCCGCCTGTCACCAGAATGGGACGGCGGCGAAGGACGGCCGGTGCGGCAGCCGATGTGTCTGATGCTTTCATGCCACCAGGCCCCGGGCTTCAAGCTCCTTGCGAGCTTCATTGACGAGATCCTTGGCTTCCTGTTTGGCGACCCATTCGGCGAGCTCCGCCAAGCCCTCGGCGAAGTCTTTCCTGGGCCTGTAGCCAAGCTCCTGCTGGATCCGACTGATATCGGCGATGCAGTGACGGATATCGCCGATACGCGCCTTGCCGGCGATCTCCGGCGCCATAGGCCGGTTCATCGCTTCGGACAGAAGCTGCGCGACCTCCGAGACAGTACGATCCTGTCCGCTTCCGACATTGTAGACTCCGCCTGGAGCCTTCTCATGCTCCAGGGCCAGAACGAAAGCCTGTGCCACATCTTCGACGTGAACGAAGTCCCGGCGCTGCTGACCGTCCTCGAAGATCATTGGAGGCTGACCGTTGTGGAGCCGCGACGCAAAGATGGCGAGAACCCCGGTATAGGGGTTGGACAGGGCCTGCCCAGGCCCGTAGGCATTCCATAGCCGGAGAGCCACACCCTCCATGCCGTAGGCCGGACACAGGGTCAGCGTCAGGCGTTCCTGGACATATTTCGACAGCGCGTAAACCGAAGCCAATGCAGGTTTCTTCCATTCGGGTGTCGGCACCGGAATGAGAGGCCGCCCCTGCTCATCGAGGGGATCCCAGGGGTCGTTCTCGCCTGCGCGCGGCTTGCGGACGACATCCTCGTGAATTCGTCCATCGGCATCGCGATAGAGACCTTCGCCATAGATGCTCATGGAGGACGCGACCACGACCCGCTTCACCGGATTGTCGATGAGCTGCTGGAACAGCACGGCTGTGCCGTAATCGTTCACGGAGACATAACGGTCGACCGCATACATGCTCTGACCGACGCCAACCTCGGCCGCAAGATGGACGACCTTCGTGACCCCTTTGAGCGCCCGCAGAAGCGCCGCCTCGTCGCGGATGTCTCCGACAACGACCTCCACATCCGGATCGAGCCCATCGGCCTGGGTTCTGTCGCCATGGACCTGCTCGATGAGGCTGTCGAGCACACGAACCTTGTGACCACGGTCAAGGCACGCCCGCGCAACGTATCGTCCAATGAAACCTGCACCACCGGTAATAAGGATCGTATCCGTCACGAGATGTCTCCAGATCAGTTTCTGGCCGAGCCGCCGATGAGTCAGACAAGAGACGGCAGCCCCATCCTAAGCTGGAATGAGGACGCAGAACCTCCACACATTCCGGCTTAGGATAGAGCTTCGCAGCAGACCTCGACAAACGAGGGCTGCACCATACATTTCCAACTCAAGCTTGACTTTGCTCTCAGGAAACTCCGCCGCTTCATCTTTGTTCCTGGCCAATCGGATAGTTTGGGCGCTCGGCCATCAAGACAAGAGTCACATGCGACAGGAATCCGGGCGGAACAACGAACCTTCTTCAAACGTTGGAGGCCAAGCTTAGGAGAAGGCCCAGGTCGGATGCCTGTGGCCGCATATGTGCTTTCGCCTGACGAGAGAGCATCCGACCGGCCATACATGGGAGATCCGTCATGAGTTCGAGGAAGGTCCGCGTCGGCATCGTGGGCGTCGGTAATTGCGCCTCGTCCTTCGTGCAGGGGCTCTCCTACTACAAGGATGCGAACGGCAACGAGCCCGTACCCGGCCTGATGAACGTAGAGCTTGGCGGATACCATATCAGAGACGTCGAAGTGTCAGCGGCCTTCGACGTGAACGCCTCGAAAGTCGGTCGCGACGTATCCGAGGCCATATTCGCACAGCCTAACAATACGCAGCGGTTCGCGTCCGTTCCACAGAGCGGGATCATCGTCCATCGAGGCAGGACGCTGGACGGGCTCGGCAAATATTTGCGCGACACGATCGAAGAATCCTCTCACGATGAAACCGACGTCACTGCGATCCTGCGCGAGTCCAAGACCGATGTTCTCGTGTCCTACTTGCCCGTGGGTTCGCAGAAGGCCACCGAGTGGTACGCTGAGCGGGCGCTCGAAGCAGGGTGTGCCTTTGTGAATTGCATCCCGGTCTTCATCGCCTCGAACCCCGAATGGCGCAAACGGTTCGAGGAACGCGGTCTCCCCATCATCGGTGACGACATCAAGAGCCAGGTCGGCGCCACGATCGTCCATCGCATGCTCGCCAATCTCTTCCGGGAGCGCGGGGTGCGTCTCGACCGCACCTATCAGCTCAATTTCGGCGGCAACACCGACTTCCAGAACATGCTGGAGCGCGAGCGTCTCGAGTCAAAGAAAATCTCGAAGACGCAGGCCGTCTCGAGCCAGCTCGACGTTCCACTCCCGGCAGGCGACATCCATGTGGGGCCGAGCGATCACGTGCCCTGGCTCACCGACCGGAAATGGGCTTACATCCGCCTCGAGGGAACGAGCTTCGGCGGCGTTCCGCTCAACATGGAGGTGAAGCTCGAGGTCTGGGATTCTCCGAATTCGGCCGGCATCGTGATCGATGCCGTGCGCTGCGCAAAGCTTGCCATGGACCGTCAGATCGGAGGCGCTCTCACGGGTCCGTCGAGCTATTTCATGAAGTCGCCGCCGCAGCAATTCACCGACAACGAGGCCCGCGACAGAACCCTCCGCTTCATCAGCGGCGACGGCGATTAGGACCGGGAGGCCGCGGTGACCACCACGTTCTTCCTCGTCCGCCATGCCGCCCACGATCGGGTCGGCACCGTTCTGTGCGGGCGCATGCCGGACGTGAAGCTCGGGTCGGTCGGGAAAGGCCAGGCGGAGCGCCTGGCGCAGCATCTTGCGAGGAACGATGTGGCCTGCATCTGCACAGGTCCTCTTGAGCGTGCTCTGGAAACGGCCCAGCCCATCGCATCGGGCCTAGGACAGAGGCTTCACGTTCGTGATGCCATCACCGAAATCGATTTCGGTCGTTGGACCGGCATGAGCTTCGATGCGCTGGGCCAGGATCCGCTCTGGTCGTCCTGGAACCGCTCGCGCAGCACCAGCCGCCCTCCTGAAGGAGAGACGATGCTGGAAGCGCAAACGCGCATTGTCGGCGCCATGGAACAACTGCGCAGCCTTCATCCAGGTCGATCGGTCATTCTCGTGAGCCATGGCGATGTGATCAAGGCCGCCCTCCTCTACCACCTCGGCATGCCGATCGATGCCTATGACCGGATCGACGTGGAACCTGCTTCGATCTCCACTCTGGTCGTGGGCGACTGGGGCTCCAAGGTTCTACGCCTGAACGAGGTGGCGGCCCCATGAAACTCGTCGTCTTCGGTCTGACCATTTCGTCGTCCTGGGGCAACGGCCACGCGACCCTGTGGCGCGGCCTGTGCCGAGCGCTTGCGCAACGAGGGCACAGGGTCGTGTTCTTCGAGAAGGACGTGCCCTATTACGCCACGAATCGGGACTTCGTCGAAATCCCCGGCGGCGATCTCATCCTCTATCGGGATTGGAGCGACGTTCGCCGTCGGGCCGAGGAAGAGCTGAGAGACGCGGACGTGGCCATGGTCACGTCCTACTGCCCGGACGGCATTGTTGCGGGAGATCTCGTACTGGCGGCGCGCGCAACCCGCGTGTTCTATGATCTCGATACGCCGGTGACGTTCTCGCGTCTCGATGCGGGCGAGCCGATCAGCTACATCGGTCGGGATGGTCTCGCGGGCTTCGATCTGGCTCTGAGCTATACCGGGGGCCGGGCTCTCCAGAGGTTGAAGACGGAACTCGGCGCACAACGTGTCGCGCCGCTCTACGGCCATGTGGATCCGGACGTGCACCGTCCCGTGCAACGGGTCCAGCATTACGGTTCGGATCTGTCCTACCTCGGCACCTATGCGGCGGACCGCCAGGATGTCCTTCAGAACCTGTTCATCGACCCGGCTGCCCGCCGCCCGGACCGGCGCTTCCTGATCGGAGGGGCACAATACCCCGACGACTTCCCCTGGCAGCCCAACATTCATTTCGTAAGACACCTTCCCCCGCCGGAACATCCCGCGTTCTTCTCGTCCTCGCGCCTCACGCTCAACATCACCCGGCGAGCCATGGCCGAGATGGGCTGGTGTCCATCCGGGCGGCTCTTCGAGGCCGCGGCCTGCGGGGCGCCCATTCTTTCGGACAATTGGGAGGGTCTCGACAGCTTCTTCGAGCCTGGCAGGGAGATTTTGATCGTCGGCGATCCAGAGGATGTCGTCGCCGCGCTCGACCTGACGGACGCCGAATTGCATCGAATTGCCAAGGCAGGGCGGGACAGGGTGCTGGAAGAGCATACGTCAGAGCACAGGGTCCGGGAGCTTGAGATCCTGCTTGGCGGCTCCACATCCCTTTCGCGCTCAACCGGCGGCCCAGCCGCCATGATGGAGGCGTGACCATGTGGGGAATCGTGCCCGCGGCCGGGACAGGCAGCCGCATCCAGCCCCTGGCGTTCTCGAAGGAGCTCCTGCCCGTCGGAAGCCGGCTCGACAATGGCATCGAGCGCCCCTGCGCCGTGAGCGAGTACCTTGTCGAGCGCATGATCCATGGCGGAGCGAACAAGATCTGCTTCGTGATTTCCCCGGGCAAATCCGACATCATGGAGTATTATGGAGCAAGCTATGGCAGCGCCTCCATGGCCTATGTGGTTCAACCGCAGGCGAGTGGATTGTGCGATGCGATCTTCCAGGCCACGCCGCTCATTCCCTCGGACGAAAGCGTGATCGTCGGCTTGCCCGACACGGTCTGGTTTCCCGAGAAGGCACTGGCGGAACTGCCGGACGACGTTCTCTCGTTTCTGCTCTTTCCCGTCGACAATCCGGACGTTTTCGACGCGGTTATCCTGGACGAGGCGAAGCGCGTCCAGGAGATCCAGGTGAAGCGGAGCGATGCCGGGTCACGCTGGATCTGGGGGGCTTTCAAGATGCCCGGGCATCTCCTGAAAGCATTGCACGAGCTCTGGATTTCCCGCGATCGCCAGGATGAGTATTTCGGCACGCTGGTGAATGCCTATCTGGCTCAAGGAGGCGCGGCTGTCGGCGTGCAGGCCGGTGAATCCTATGTGGATGTGGGGACCCTGCACGGCTATCGGGCCGCCATCGGTTTGCTGAGCGAGGCTGCCCAGCACGACACAATCACGGGCGCCCGTGTGGCCCTGGGCTGGCCGGCGGGTCGCCTGCCGCGGGGACTTCACGACTTGAACAGGGAGTAGTCGCTACGATGAATGCCATCGATCCCACGCCGCCGGATGAGATCCGCCGGAAAGCCGAAGCGCTCGGGCCATGGTTTCACAATATCGAGCTGAAGGGTGGCGTCTGGACCGCGCCTGACCACTTCCTCGGCAATTACCCGGCCGTGAAATGGCAGCAATTCGCGGACGCGATCCCGCAGGATCTCACCGGTAAAACCGTGCTCGACATCGGCTGCAACGGCGGCTTCTACTCCATGGAGATGAAGAAGCGGGGCGCGGAGCGCGTGCTCGGCATCGATTTCGACGACACTTATCTCGCCCAGGCCCGGTTCGCCGCCCAGACCATGGGCCACGACATCGAATTCCGCAAGGTTTCGGTCTACGACCTCGGCCAGCTCGGGGAGCGCTTCGATGTGGTGCTCTTCATGGGCGTGCTCTATCATCTGCGCCACCCGTTGTTGGCCCTCGACCTGATCCACGAGCACGTCGCCCGGGATCTTCTCGTGTTTCAGTCGATGCAGCGCGGATCCGCGGAGGTCATGCCGGTCGCGGAGAACTATACCTTCTGGCAGACGGATCACTTCGATGATCCGCGCTACCCGAAAATGCACTTCATCGAGCATCGCTATGCCGATGATCCGACCAACTGGTGGGCCCCGAACGCCGCCTGCGTCGAAGCCATGCTCCGCAGCGCCGGGTTCGAGATCATCCAGCACCCTGAAATCGAAGTTTATATCTGCCGCCGTGTCGACGCTCCGCCCGGTGCGGGCGCCGTCTATCCGGCCCAAGGGAGACAAGCATGATCGAAGCCGCGATGATCTGGAACGAGCCCAACAACAAGTCCCATTGGGATCCGGAGATCGACCCGGATTGGAAGCTCTTCTCCGATATGGCGATCGTCGCAGGTCAGGCGATCAGGGCCGAGAATCCCAACCTGCCCCGCGTGCTCGGCGGCATCTCGCCGATCGATCCCGGCTTCATCAAGAAGCTGGAAGGCCATGGCGCCCTGGACCAGATCGACGTTGTGGCCGTGCACGGATTCCCGCTTGATTGGAACCTGTGGCAGATCCACGATTGGCCCGCGAAGATCGACGAGATCCGGGCCGTCACGGACAAGCCCATCTGGGTGAGCGAGGTCGGCATTTCGACCTTCGGCGCCGAGGAGGTTCAGGCCTGGGGCTTGAACCGCACGGCGGAACTTCTGATCGGCAAGGTGCCGAAAATCCATTGGTACAGCCTCTACGACCTCCCTCGATCCTGGGAGGCCACGACGCGCCACAGGGAAGCGGAAGGCTCGTCATACTACCGTCACTTCTACATGGGCCTTCTGCGCGAAGACGGCACGCCGAAGCCCGCTCTCGAGGAATTCGCAAAATATACGCCGCAGATGGGCCTGTGCCAGTGGTTCCATTACGAGGACCATCGCCTCGACGATGCGGTGGCCTGCATGAAGCGGCTGGGCGTGAAGTATCTGCGCACGGGCCTGTCCTGGGCGGACAGCTTCCGTCCGAATGCGCTCGACTGGTTCGACCGGCAGATGGAGGCGCTGGCGGATTTCGACGTGACCGTGACGTTCTGCTTCACGCCCGAGCATCGCGGGATCGCTCCGCACCACACGAGCGCACCGCAGGTGAAGGAGGAGTTCGCGGAGTTCTGCGCCAGCATGATCCGCCGCTATGCGCCCTCGGGCCAGACCGCTCAACCGAGCAAGGTGCTGGAGGCTCTCTGACGCGGGATGCGTCTCAAGGAGCTGACACTCCTCACGTCATGGCCGGGCTTGCCCCGGCCATGACGCTTGCGTGAAGCGCCTTGCCCTTTCGATCGGGATCACCGGAACAGGGCCGGTGAGACAATGAGGAGGGAACGGCGCACCTCTTCGTCTGATGGGCGTTAACGCCCGTAAATCGAGTCGAGCACCCGTGCGACCTCGACCAGCTGCTCCGCTGCTGGGTCGAACCGCTCGCCCGCGGCCAGGCGGGAGGCCCAATCCGCAGCAGCGCGGCCACCCCACTCGTCGGGCGGCGTCGTCAATGTCTCACGGGATGTGCCGCGATAGCGCTCCGCCGTGAAATCGTAGAACGACCCATTCACATTGCGCAGCGACACACCCCCTTGCGTGCCATAGAGCGTGGCCGAGATCATCGCGTCGCATCCGGCCTGGAGCCGCCAGGAGCAGGCGAGCTGCACCACGGCGCCCGTGTCCAGCGTCACCGTCGCGACGGCATAATCCTCGACCTGTGACGCGGGATCCTGGAGCGGCGCGCCGCCAGCGAAGAGCTTGCCCGTCACGCCTGCGACCCCGGGGCTGTTGAGGGTCCACAAGGCGAGATCGACCAGATGAACGCCGAGATCCATCACGCAGCCGCCGCCCGACTGCACCGGATCGTAGAACCATGGCTTGTCGGGGCCGTAAGCGTTGTGGAACACGAGATCGACAGCATAGATGTGTCCCAGCTCACCCGTGTCGATGACCTCGCGAATGCGCCGCATGCCCTCCGTGAACCGGTACGAGAGATCGACGCCCAAGAGCCGATCGGACCGGCGCGCGGTATCGACCACGGCCTGCACCTCCGCGGCCGTGCGTCCGAGAGGTTTTTGGCAGAAAACCGCGACGCCGCGTTCCAGGGCCCGGATCGACTGGTCGGCATGCATGGCGCTCGGGGTTGCGATCACCACGCCATCGACGCCGATGTCGAGAATGTCGTCGAGCGTCGCCACCCGCTTCGCATCGGGCGCGAGCCGGCCGGCCTCCGCGGCCGTCTCGGGGGACGGATCGGCGATGGCCGCGACATCGACCATGCCGGTGCCGAGGATGGCCTGCATGCGGTGCCGCCCGATCCAGCCGACGCCGAGAAAGCCGAGGCGCGGGCGCACCAGTGAGGGTTCGGAAGTTGTTTCAACCACGGCCTGCTGCACCATCAGTATGTCACCAGGGCCTTGAGGAAACCGTCCGGCCGGTCGCGCGTGGCATCGAGCGCCTCGCCGAGCCGGTCCAACGGGTAAGTATGGGTATAGAGGGTGCTCGGGTCCAGACGTCCGGATGCGATCATGTCCATGGCCTCGCGCATGCCCTGAACATAGACCCTGGAATCGCGCTCATGGGCGTTGATCACGTCGATGCCGCGCCAGTTCCAGAGCCACATGTTGACCTGTCGCGGCCCGTCCTGATGATATCCGGCGACGATGAGCTTTCCCCGCTCTCGCGTCAGCTCGCCTGCAAGATCGAGAGGCCATTGCTTGCCCACCGCCTCGATCACCCGATCGCAGAATGCGCCGCCGGTCAGTTCCTTAACGCGGTCGATGATCGCATGGTGGTCCTCCATCGGGATCGTCTCGGCTGCGCCCATGCGACGGGCGAGATCGAGCGAGAACGGCCGCCTCGAGATGGCGATGACGCGGGCGCCGGCATCGGAGGCGAGCTTGGTGAGAATGGCGCCGAGAAAGCCGATCCCGATGATCGCGACTGTCTGCCCGGCCTCGATCTCGCTGCGTCGAAAGATGTTCATGGCGCAGCCGAGCGGCTCGCCAGGGAACGGTCGTCCTGCAAGAGCGTCCGGCAGGGGAATGACCGCGTCGGCCGCGGCCAGATCGTATTCGGCATAGGATTGATAGGAGAGCGCCGCGACCCGGTCGCCGACGGACAGACCCTCGACCCCCTCGCCGACGGCGTCGACAAAACCCCAGGCTTCGTGCCCGAGCGCGCCCGGCTCCGTGGGGTACTGCATCCATTCCGGTCCTGCCCAGGGCGTCAGGTTCGAGGCGCACACGCCGCACCCCTCCAGGCGCAGCCGCACCTGCCCGGGGCCCGGCTCGGGAAGGGCGACCGCCTGGATCTGGATCTGCCCGGGCCCGGTCAGGACGGCCGCCCGCATGGCGTGCCCGGACGCCGTCGACCGATCCGTCTCATTGGCGGAAATGTCGCTGCTCGCACCGTTCTCGTTCAGCAAGTTTGTGCCTCCACCCTGTAGCCCGAGCAACTAGGCATGGGGCAGGAGACGTCAAGGCTTGGCTGTTTACGCAGGATGCGGCGGGGGCGTGACGATGCTGGTGGCTTATTCGGCGTTCCGGCCAGCGATGTCGGCGACGTACCGCGTGCGCGCGGCGCTGTCGGGCTCCAGGCCCTGTTCCCGGCACCATGCTGCAAATGCGTCAGGCTCGACCGTCACCCGTATGATCTGGAGACCGGCCTGACGACCGACATTCTCGTTGTTCTCGGCCGCTGCGAGCCAAGCGTCGTAGCTGGGTGCGAGGTTGTGCGGGTCGACGATCATCTCGCGGATGCGGGAATAATCCTCGCGGATGTACCAGGGCAATCCGATCCGACGGGGCGGAGCATCCGTCATTCATGGGTCTCCAAACGACCGGCACCGGGCCCGGCCGATCGCCGGGCTCGGCGCCGCAGCTTTCCTTCAGCTCAGCAAGTAGAACACCGCAGGAGCCGCCGTGAGCAGTCCTGCTGTCGTGAACAGCATGAGCCGATGATCGGGATTGGCGATCCGGTGGACCTTCCGCGCCGTGGTTCCGGCTTCCATGCTCCAACCGTTCATGCAGGAGCAGAGAAGGCGATGGGAGGCGCTCTCGGACAGCTCGAAGAACTCCATGGCATCCCCAAGCGTATCGCCCCTCAGCCCGGCTGCCCGGAGGATCGGATCCTCGAACGCCACCGTAATGGGGGATTCGTCGGATCTCAACTCCGGCCGCTTGTCCTTGGGGACGAACTCGATCTCGCCGAGAGACCGCAAGCGCCGTTTCGGCTGGCGCTCCAACACTTCGGCCCAACGCTCGAGGCGTTCGCGCCGCGACAGGAAACCTTGGCTCAACTCATGCACTTCAGCGACGCTACGCAGCTTCTCTACAGGCTTGTGTTCCATAGGTATTCTCCTGCAAGGGAGCCGACCCTCGAAACCAGGGCCGAGCCCAGGGGATCCTATGATCGCGTGAGTCCCTGGCTTTTTTGCGTCAAAGGGGCGCATCGCACGGAAAAGTAGGCCCGATTTTGCGCGCACGACGATCTCGCTCCTTCACGCGAGAGGCATCGGTTCACCCGCGACATGGGAGTCGCTGTCGAGCCCGATGCAGGCCTTCAGAAGAGCGTTTCGTGCGGGTGGGCGACGTGCTCCTGGAAGATCGCTCCGGTCGCCGGCTCCACCTCCTTCAGGACAACCGCATAACCCCACAGATTGGCCACCATCTGGAGAACCCGTTGAGCGTCGTCCTTGTGCAGCAGGGTGCGATTGAGCACGTGATGGTGCAGGATCAGGCGCCGGTCGCCGGCGAGGTCCACGTCCACCACCTGGATGTCGGGATCGCTCCACCCGACGTCGTAGTGGCGCGACAGGGAGCGCCGCAGGCGCCGGTAGCCGCGTTCGTCGTGGATCGCCTCGATCATGAGCTCCGGCCGGTCCGGATCGTCGACGAGGTGGAACATGCGCCATCGCCGGATCAGATGCGGGCTCAGAAACTGCGAGATGAAGCTCTCGTCGCGGTAATTGGCCCACACGTCACGCAGCACCGCCATGGCGTCACCGCCGCCGGCGATGTCGGGGAACCATTCCCGGTCCTCCGCCGTCGGCTTCGTGCAGATGCGCTCGATGTCCTGCATCATGCCGAATCCGAGCGCATACGGGTTGATGCCGCCGTAATGCGGATCGTCGAATTCCGGCTGCCGCGTGACGTTGGTGTGCGACTGCAGGAATTCGAGGAAGGCGCCGTCGCTGATCTGCCCGGTCTCGTGCAGCCGGGTCATGATGCGGTAATGGCAATAGGTGGCGCAGCCCTCGTTCATCACCTTCGTCTGGCGCTGCGGATAGAAGTACTGCGCGATCTGGCGGACGATGCGCAGGATCTCGCGTTGCCAGGGCTGGAGGCGCGGGGCCGACTTTTCCAGGAAGTAGAGGAGGTTCTCCTGCGGCAGCTCGAGAAGGGCGCGCCGGCGCTCCTCGCTCAGCTGGGGCTTTGCGGCGGCGCCCTTCGTCGGCACCGTGCGCCACAGATCGTTGAAGGTCTGCTCCTGATGCAGCTGGCGCTCGCGCTCCCGACGCTCCTCCGAGCGCAGGTCGGGGCGTTTCTTGCGCGGATAACGATGAACCCCATGCGACATCAGCGCGTGGGCGGCATCGAGGATGCGCTCCACGGCCGCATGGCCGTAGCGCTCCTCGCAGCGCGTGATGTAGCCTTTGGCAAACTCGAGATAATCCAGGATGCCGTCCGCGTCGGTCCATTCCTTGAACAGGTAGTTGTTCTTGAAGAAGTGGTTGTGCCCGAAGGCCGCGTGGGCGATGACGAGGGTCTGCATCGTGGCCGAGTTCTCCTCCATGATGTAGGAGATGCACGGGTTCGAGTTGATGACGATCTCGTAGGCCAGGCCCATGAGGCCCTGGCGGTAGCTCGATTCATGGAGGGCGAAGCGCTTGCCGAAGGACCAGTGCTTGTAGAACAGGGGCATGCCGATGGACGCATAGGCGCCGAGCATCTGCTCGGCGGTGATCACCTCGATCTGGTTGGGATAGACGTCGAGCCCAAGCTCGCCGACCCCGATGGCCTCGACCGCGTCATGGATGCGCTGGATGGTTCCGAAATCCCAGTCCGCCCCGTGGAAGAGCAGAGTGTCGTGCTCGACTACGCTCATGGCACCTTTGCTCCAGCGTCCGCATCCCGCCGGCGGAAGAGTTCGCGGAAGACGGGGTAGATCTCACGACGGTGGTTCACCTTGCGCATGGCGAGGTTGGCCCCCTGCTCCTGGAGCGTCTCGTAGGTCTGCCACAGGGAGGTCTTGTGGTTGATGAACCCGGTCTGCATGCGGTCGCTGTCGCTGCCGACCTCGAGATAGGCATAATACTGGCAGACGGGCAGGATCACCTCGCGCAGCATGGCCGCGCTGGTGGTGCCGTCGTTCGGCGAATTGTCGCCGTCGGAGGCCTGGGCCGCATAGATGTTCCACGCATCCGGCGAGTAACGCTCCTCGACGATCCGCTGCATCTCGCGCAGGGCCGAGGATACCACCGTTCCGCCGGTCTCGGGGCTGTTGAAGAAGGTTTCCTCGTCCACCTCCTTGGCCTCGTGGGTGTGGCGGATGAAGACGATCTCCACGTGCTTGTAGCGCCGCGTCAGGAAGATGTAGAGCAGCATGTAGAAGCGCTTCGCCAGATCCTTCATGTGCTCGGTCATGGAGCCGGACACGTCCATGAGGCAGAACATCACCGCCTGCGCGACGGGCTTGGCCACGGGTTCGAAGCGGCGATAGCGCAGATCGATCGGGTCGATATAGGGGAAGCGCCGGCTGCGCAGCTGGAGCAGTTCCAGTTCCTGGCGCAGGGCGGTCAGTCGCTCGGACGGTCCTTCCCGCTCCTCCAGGCGGTCGATCTCCTCCTGGAGGCGAAGCAGATCCTGGGATTTCGGCCGCCGCATGGCGATGCGGCGCGACAGGGCATTGCGCATGGAGCGCAGCAACGCGAGGTTCACGGGCGAGCCGGTGACGGTGTAGCCCGCCCGGCGCATCCCCTGCGTCTCCACGGTGGCGACCCGCCTCTTGGCGAGGTCGGGCAGTTCCAGGTCGTCGAGGAACAGGTCGAGGAACTCGTCGCGGGTCAGGACGAAGCGGAAATCGTCCTCGCCCTCGCCATTGTCGCCCCCGGCCGCGCTGCCGCCCCCGCCCGGCGGGCGTTCGACGGTATCGCCTTCCACGAAGCGCTTGTTGCCCGGAAGGATGTGATCGTGCACGCCCCCCTCGCCGGACCGTCGGAAGCTGGGCTCGCGAACACCATCGGCCGGGATCGAGACCTCCCCTCCCCGTTCGAGATCGGTGATATCCCGATCGCCTGCGGTCTGACGGACGGCCCGCTGGATCTGCGCCTTGGCTCGGCGAAGAAAACGTTGGCGGTTGGCCAGACTCTTGCCCCCTGGGTTGAGGCGCCGGTCGATGATGTACATAGGAACGCCTGATCTGCCTCCGTCTTCTGTCAGCCCGCCTGCTTCACACGCATGTACCATTCCACCAGACGCCGTACCTGACGCTCGGTGTAGCCGCGGTCCATCATCCGTGCGACGAACTCGCCGTGCTTCTTTTCGGTCTCGCTGTCCTTCTTGGAGCCGAAGCTGATCACAGGCAGCAATTCCTCGACCTGCGAGAACATGCGGCGCTCGATCACGTCGCGGATCTTCTCGTAGCTGGTCCAGGACGGGTTGCGGCCATGATTGCCGGCCCGGGCCCGGAGCGAGAACTTCACCACCTCGTTGCGGAAGTCCTTCGGATTGGCGATGCCCGCTGGCTTCTCGATCTTGGTCAGCTCCTGGTTCAGGAGTTCCCGGTTGAGGAGCTGGCCGGTATCGGGATCCTTGAAGTCCTGATCTTCGATCCATGCATCGGCATAGGCCACGTAGCGGTCGAACAGGTTCTGACCGTAATCGTGATAGGATTCGAGATAGGCCTTCTGGATCTCGTGACCGATGAAATCGGCGTAGCGCGGCGCCAGCTCGGCCTTGATGAACTCCAGATAGCGTCGCTCCACGTCCTGGGGCAGCTGCTCGCGCCTCAGGGACTGCTCGAGCACGTACATGAGATGCACCGGATCGGCCGCGACCTCGATGGTGTCGTGGTTGAAGGTGGCCGACAGGACCTTGAAGGCAAAGCGAGTCGAGATGCCGTCCATGCCCTCGTCGACACCGGCCGAGTCCCGGTATTCCTGCAGGCTTCGCGCGCGGGGATCCACCTCGCGCAGGCTCTCGCCGTCATAGACCCGCATCTTGGAGTAGAAGTTCGAGTTCTCGTGCGCCCGCAGCCGCGAGAGGACCGAGAACCGCGCCAGCATCTCCAGCGTGGCGGGAGCGCAGGGCGCGCCGGCCAGCTCCGAGGTGCGGATCAGCTTATCGTAGATCTTCTGCTCCTCCGTGACCCTCAGGCAATACGGCACCTTGATCACGTAGATGCGGTCGATGAAGGCCTCGTTGTTCTTGTTGGTCCGGAAGGTCTGCCATTCCGCCTCGTTGGAATGCGCCAGGATGATGCCGCTGAACGGGATGGATCCGATATTCTCGGTGCCGACATAATTCCCCTCCTGGGTAGCCGTCAGCAGGGGGTGCAGCATCTTGATCGGCGCCTTGAACATCTCGACGAATTCGAGAATGCCCTGGTTGGCGCGGTTGAGGCCGCCGGAATAGCTGTAGGCGTCGGGATCGGCTTGGGACAAGGTCTCCAGCTTGCGGATATCGACCTTGCCGACGAGGGACGAGATGTCCTGATTGTTCTCGTCGCCCGGCTCCGTCTTGGCGATGGCGATCTGCCTCATGCGGGACGGGTTGATCTTGACCACGCGGAACTTGGAGATGTCGCCCTTGAACTCGTCGAGACGTTTGATGGCCCAGGGGCTGAGCAGATTGGTCAGGCGCCGGCGGGGAATGCCGTAGCGTTCCTCCAGCATGGGTCCCATCTGCTCCGCGTCGAAGAGACCGAGCGGGCTCTCGAAGACGGGGCTGATCTCGTCGCCCGCCTTGAGGACATAGATAGGATTGACCTCCATCAGGGATTTCAGGCGCTCGGCCAGGGAGGACTTACCGCCGCCGACGGGCCCGAGCAGGTAGAGGATCTGCTTGCGCTCCTCCAGGCCTTGAGCGGCGTGGCGGAAGAAGCTCACGATCATCTCGATCGTCTCTTCCATGCCGTAGAATTCGGAGAAGGCCGGATACACCCGGATCGTGCGGTTCATGAAGATGCGGCCGAGGCGTGCATCCTTTGACGTATCGACAAGCTGGGGCTCGCCGATCGCTGCCAGGATGCGCTCGGGAGCGCTCGCATACATCATGGGATCGTTGCGGCACCCTTCCAGGTAGTCCGCCAGGGACATCTCCGCCTCGCGGCGGGTTTCATAGGTCTTCAAGAAACTCGAGAACAGGTCGTCGGAATGAAGCATGGCGCCACCGAAATCCAATCCCTCTCAGAGACAACTATTGTGCACCGCTAAGGTTGCCCAGACCATGCGATACTATGATGCGGCCAAGATGATGCGGCGTACTCCTTTTGTCGTGGCGGAGAAAAAGCAGGTCGCGACAGGCTCGATCGTGTTCGGGATGACCCGCGCGCCTTGAAAATATGCCCGCCCTCAGCAGCTAGCCTCGCGGATTGCGGGCGGGACAGCAAGTTAAAGTTTCTCACTGCCCCCTGAAATCCACTGTGCCGCATTGCCGCCGTCGGCAGCAGGCCGGCGACTCTCCGCAAGCCTTCCCGCACGCCATCGCAGGGCCTTAAGAAAGAGTGGGAACGCCCGTTCGAGAATACCAGGAGCCAGCAAGTCAATTGAACGTGACCATGTGAAAATCTCTGCCTTCATTCATGCCGGATCCCGACTGAACTTCCCTTGAACAAAGCGCCTGCCGATCCGTTGACGCGGGCCTGATCGCGCCTATGGTCTTGGGTGCCCGGAAGGCCCGGCAGGATCCCCAGCATGGCGAGCGGATCTGCACGCTCAAGCCTTCCCCAACCGGAGAAAAATCCCGTGATCAAAGCTTTCGGCTACGCCGCCCAGGATGCGTCCACACCGCTTTCCCCATTCCGCTTCGAGCGCCGCGAGCCCCGCGAAAGCGATGTCCAGATCGAGATCCTCTATTGCGGCGTCTGCCACTCCGATCTGCACACCGCACGGGCAGAATGGGGTGGCACTGTCTATCCCTGTGTGCCAGGCCACGAGATCGTCGGCCGCGTCACGCGTGTCGGGCCGGGCGTGCAGAAGTTCAAGGAAGGCGATCTCGTCGGCGTCGGCTGCATGGTCGATTCCTGCCGCACCTGCCGGAGCTGCCGCGAGGGCCTGGAGCAGTATTGCGAGGTCGGGTTCACCGGCACCTATAACGGCCCAGAGCAGGGCACCGGGGCCAACACCTATGGCGGCTATTCCGACACCGTCGTGGTCGACGAAAGCTTCGTCCTGAAGGTGCCGGACGGCATGGACCTGGCCGCGGCGGCGCCCCTCCTGTGCGCCGGCATCACCACGTATTCGCCCCTGCGCCGCTGGCGCGTGCAGCCCGGGCACAAGGTGGGCGTGGTCGGTCTCGGCGGCCTCGGCCATATGGCCGTCAAGCTCGCACGGGCCATGGGGGCGCATGTGGTGCTGTTCACCACCTCTCCGAACAAGCGGGAGGACGCCCTCAAGCTCGGCGCCCACGAGGTCGTCGTGTCACGGGATCCAGAAGCCATGAAGGAGCACGTGAACAGCTTCGATTTCATCCTCGATACCGTCGCCGCGCCGCATGACCTCGACGCCTACTTGGTCCTGCTCGCCCGCGACAGCGCCATGGTGCTGGTGGGCGCTCCGGCCGAGCCGCATCCAGCCACGACCGTGTTCAACCTGATCATGAAGCGGCGCCAGCTGGCCGGCTCCCTGATCGGCGGAATCGCCGAAACGCAGGAGATGCTCGATTTCTGCGCCCAGCACGGCATCACGTCCGAGATCGAGATGATCCCGATCCAGAAGATCAACGAGGCCTACGAGCGGATGCTCAAGAGCGACGTAAAATACCGCTTCGTGATCGACATGGCGTCGCTGAAGCAGGACGCGGCGGCGGCTTAAGCTCGGACGGAGCCCGTCCGATGCTGGTTTACGGGGATGTCGAGACGGAAGACACGGTGGGGGCCCGCCAGGCCGCCATCGCGGACATCCTGACCAGGATGCAGGCCATGCCGCCCGGGATCGAGCGGCATGGCACTCTCGTATCCGCCTTCATCGCGACCAGCGAACTCGTCCAGGGATTGATCGACGCGGAGTTCCACGACCACGGCCGTGACGTGCTGTCCGCGATCCACGAGCAGGGCATGGAATGCCTCTCGATCCTCGCCCACAGCATCGCGGGATCCTGGTGGAACGGGTTCGAAGAGAACGGTCTTCCCCCGGCCTTCCTCGCGGCGCTTCGCAGTTTCGATTCATCCCGGACGATCCGCGTCAAGCAGGCGGAGGGCTATGCCTTCTACGCCCTCTATCCGGAAAGCTATCTGGAAGCCGCCAGGGCTTCGGGCCTGGATGCGAGGACCCAGGTCATCGGGATCCGCAGCATCGGCACCGGCCTCAGCACCCTCGTGGCCGCCGCCCTCGGCGCCCCGCCCCCTGTCACCCTTCGCCCGATGGGCCATCCTTTCCGGCGCGAGGTGGCCGTGGACCCAGCTCTCGCGGCGATGCTGACCGCGGATCGGACCAGGGCCTTCGCCATCGTCGACGAAGGGCCCGGGCTGTCCGGAAGCTCGTTCGGGGCAGTCGCCGACTGGCTGGAAGCGGCCGGCGTTCCGCGTGAGCGGATTGTCTTCTTCCCCAGTCACCAGGGTCCGCTCGGGCCCCAGGCCAGCCCCTCTCACCAGGAGCGGTGGAGCCGGGCTTCACGGCATGTCCGGACCATGGACGATATCCTGCTCGGCGGTTCGCCCTCCCACCACCTTGCCGCCTGGGCGAGAGACCTGATCGGTTCCCCGGACGGGCCGCTCGAGGACGTTTCAGGCGGGGCGTGGCGCTGGCGCCGCTATGGGGACGAGGCGAGCTGGCCAGCGTCCAATGTCCAGCAGGAACGCCGGAAGTTCCTGGTGCGGAGCAACGGCGTCCCGTGGCTGGTGAAGTTTGCAGGTCTTGGCGAGGCGGGCGCCAGGAAGCTGCGAATGGCCCGGCTGCTGCATGAGGCCGGATTTGCGCCGGATGTCGCGGGCTACCGCCACGGCTTTCTCGTGCAGCGCTGGCATGAGGATGCTCCGAGCCTCGATCAGGTCTCGCTCGATCGCACCCGGCTGATCGATCAAGTCGGGGCCTATCTGGGCTTTCGCAACCGCCAATGCCCCGCCGACGGGCAGCCTGGGGCGTCGTTGGACGAGTTGCGGCGCATGGCGGTCTACAATAGCGGGCAGGCCCTGGGGGACGCCGCCGCCTCAGGTCTGGAGCGATCCCTGCCGGATCCGGGGGATCTCGACCGCAAGGTGCGCCGGGTCTGGACCGACAATCGTATGCCTCCCTGCAAATGGCTGGTATGCGGCGACCACCTCCTCAAGGCGGACGCGCTCGACCACAGCGCCGCCCACGACCTGATCGGACACCAGGACATCGGTTGGGACATCGCCGGAGCGATCGTCGAGTTCGGCCTCTCGAACCGGGAGGGGGCGCGTCTTTGCACCGTTGTCGAGCGGGAGGGCGGCCATCCGGTGTCGTCCGAGCTGCTGCCGTTCCTGCTCGTCTGCTACTGCGCCTTCCAGCTGGGCGCCCACCTCATGGCGGCCAGCGCGCTTGGCGGTGAGGAAGCGGTCCGCCTGCGCAAGGCCGCCGATCGCTACGGGCTCATTCTGCGGCAGCCCGATGCCGTGATGCGCTTCTAGGAACAAGGGAAAGTTCCCGCCCGTTAACGGCCAAGTCATACGCTTGCAATGACGGGGCGTTCGGGCCCGTCGGATCGGTTCTTGCATGGTTTTCGAGACAGGGCGGCTCTTGAAAGTGGCCTTCGCGGGCTGGTGGGGCGACCGCGCCATGAGCCTCGGCGCCTCCATCGCGTTTTTCACCGTCTTCTCCCTGGCCCCGATGCTGCTCGCGGCCATTGCCGTTGCCGGGCTGGCCTTCGGGCGGGAGGCCGCCCAGGGGGCCATCGTGGCCGAACTCGGCGGCCTGATCGGGACCAACGAAGCATCCGCCCTCGAAGCCATGATCGCGAGCGCCAGCAATGTGGGGTCGGGCATCATCGGCACCACGGTCGGGATCGTGACCTTTCTCCTCCTGGTCACCGGGGCGGTCGTCGAACTCCAGGACGACCTCAACATCATCTGGAAGGCGAAGCCGCCCGCGAGCTACGGCGTCCTGGATTTCATCCGGACCCGGCTGGTCAGCTTTGCCCTGGTACTGGGGATCGGCTTTCTGCTGCTCGTGTCGCTCGTCGTCGATACGGGTCTGACGGCCATCGGGCACTATCTGGAGGCCCATTTCTCGGGGGCCACGGTCATCCTGCGGCTCCTGAACAGCCTGGTCGCCTTCGCCGTCGCCACGCTCCTGTTCGCCATGATCTTCAAGCTCCTCCCGAGCGTGGACCTGCGCTGGAGCGACGTCTGGACCGGCTCCCTGGTGACGGCCTTGCTCTTCACCCTCGGCAAGTTTCTGATCGGCTACTACCTCGGCAAGAGCAATGTCGCGTCGAGCTATGGGGCGGCCGCCTCCATCATCACGATCCTGCTCTGGATCTATTATTCGTCCCTGATCCTGCTCTTCGGCGCCGAATTCACCAAGGCTTATGCCGAGAGCCGCGGCAGCAGGGGCCTCGGACACACCACGGAGCCCGAACGCGAAACGAGCCGGGAGGCCCCGGCTCGCTCCCTCTAGGCCACCTCCAGGCGCCTATTCGGCGGCCTCCTTCGTGGCCGGCGTCGTGGGCACGTCGCGCATGCCGCCCAGGACCTCCTCGGCCGAGGCCTTGTAGTTCTTCACGGAACTCGTCCATTGGCCCCAGACGGTCGGGTCGATCTTGTCGCCGTTCCGGCCGAGATTCTGGAGGCGGCGCTGGTCCTCGTCGGTCAGAACCTGCTTCGCTAGCGGCGGGAGGTTGCGGACGTCGTCGGCCGAGATGCCGAGCCTCTCGCCCACCCGGGTCCCGTAATCGTCGTGCACCAACAGGAGATGCCACACCATGCGCTCCTGCACGTCCCGCTCGCACTGGCCCAGCAGCGTGCCCAGGTTGTGGACGAGATCGTCCCGCTCCCAGTCCATCATCGTGCAGTAGCGGCCCCGGGCGTGGATGTAGTCGTTGCGCCGCTCGAGCACGCTGCGGGTCAGCCTCCCGCGGATCTCGGGCGGATTGTTCGGCTCCTCCCGGGGGGATTCGTGCAGGCCGTTATGGATCGACGGCTCGAAGTTCACATGCGGGTTCTGGCCCGGCGCCAGATCGCGGCGGAAGGACATCTGCCCGCCGTTCAGATTGGTCGATACCTTGGCGTTCTTGGCCTGGTTCACGGGCAGCTGCAGGTAGTTCGTGCCGACGCGGTAACGCTGGGTGTCGGAATAGGAGAAGGTCCGCCCCACCAGCATCTTGTCGTCGGAGAAGTCGAGCCCATCCACGAGCACGCCAGTCCCCATGGCGATCTGCTCGTTCTCGTTGAAGTGATCCTCCACGTTGCGGTTCAGGGTCATGACTCCGATATGCCGTAACGGAAAGTCCTTCTCGGGCCAGATCTTGGTATCGTCCAGCGGATCCCAGTCGAGTTCGGGATGGTCATGGTCTTCCATGATCTGCACATACACGTCCCACTGGGGATATTCGCCGCGCTCGATCGCCTCGAAGAGATCCTTGGAAGCCGAGCCGAGATCCTGTCCCTGCACCTTGGTCGCCTCCTCGGCCGTGAGGCTGGCGAGGCCGCACCGGGGATGGAAGTGATACTTCACCAGAACGGTGTCGCCTTGGGCGTTGACCATCTTGTAGGTGTTGACGCCGAAGCCCTCCATGTGCCGGTAGCTCGCCGGAATGCCGCGCGGACTGAACAGATGGGTCAGCATGTGCATGGATTCGGGCGTCTGGCTCATGAAGTCGAAGATGCGGTTCGGCTCCTGACGGAAGGTAATGGGATCCGGCTTCAGCGAGTGGATGACATCTGGGAACTTGATGGCATCTCGGATGAAGAAAACTGCCAGGTTGTTGCCAACGAGATCCCAATTGCCGTCTTCGGTATAGAATTTCACCGCGAAGCCGCGCGGGTCGCGGGCAACTTCCGACGAATCGCGGCCGCCGATCACGGTCGAGAAGCGGATGGCCAGCGGGGTCTTTTGGCCGGCGGTCTGGAACAGCTTGGCTCTTGTATATTTCGATGCAGGCTCGTCGCCGATCTTGCCGGTCACTTCGAGTTCGCCGTAGCACACGAAGCCGCGGGCATGGACGACCCGCTCGGGGATGCGCTCCCGGTCGAAATGGGTGATTTTCTCAAGGAACTGATAATTCTCCAGCGTGGCCGGTCCACGGCTGCCCACGGTGCGCTGGGACTGGTTGTTGGCGATTGGATGTCCCTGCCTGTTCGTCAGGACCTGATCGGAGGTTCCTGACGGTTTTTGAGGGTTCTTGGCCATGGCGATCTCCCTTGTATGACCGGTTGATTGCAACACGCCCCCATCAGGATCCTAAGAGTCCGCGGCGATCAGCGCCAATCGATAATCCTGAGGCACACGATCAGATTACCTGATCGAGCGTTGGTTCCGGATTGGGAGCGTGTTTGCGGAGGCAACCTCCGGAATCCGCATTGGTTGCGGCCAATTCGGACCTGACGCGCAGGACGCCTCGATGAGGCGCAGGCCGAGGATCATCGTGCCGACGTCCGAGGGCGGAGAACCACCGTCGTCCCGCCGGCAGCCCCGATGCCGGTACGATCAGCGGAAGACTCGATCACCCTGTTCGTCGATGATCTGCTTGCCCTTGGTGACGGAGAAGGTGGCCGCTTCGTCCTTGCTGGGATGGGTCTCGGCGCGCACGAACCGATATTCTTTCATGCCGGACTCGAAATCCTTCTCGATCACGCCCGCAGTCTGAAACCCGCCTTTCGCGGAATAGGGTGCCGGCCGGATTCGAAATCCTTTGTATTCGACCGCCTCAGCGGCCGGCTCCTCGTGGACGCTGGCATTGCCTCCGCCTGCGAACCGGTTCCAGAGGTCTTTCAACATCGATGCCATGACTGCCCCTGAACGAGGGTTGATTCGAGAAGCTGCAGCATAGCCGGGACGGAGCCGGGGAGCGAATCCTCCAGGCTGCCTCATCACGATCCGATGATCATGACGAAGCGCGACTTCGATCGTCTTGACCGCAGGCTTTCGACGGCCAACTCTCGCTCCCATTCGGCTCAAGAGATGCGGGGTCCCGCCATGAAACATCGTCTGTTCGGATTATGCCTTTCCGGCGCTCTGCTGAGTGGCGGCGTAGCCGTCGCTCACCACGGCTGGGGCAGCTACGATGCGGGCCGCGTCATGACGGTCACCGCCAACGTCGAGCGGGCCGATTGGGAGAACCCCCATGTCACCGTGGTCGTGCCCTACCAGGGGAAAAACTGGGACGCGGTACTCGCGCCTCCGTTCCGCATGAGCGCACGCGGGTTGAGCCCGGACATGATCAAGCCCGGCACACAGGTCACACTCGAAGGCTATCCCTCCACCCGATCCGCAACGGAGATGAGAGCCGAACGGATTGTCGTGAGCGGCAAGACCTACGAGCTGCGCTAGGCGATCATGTATCTCGACTTGCTCGCGGCATTGGAGAGTTCCTGGCTCGGCCACGCGGGACGTCACTCCGCCTGGCTCTACACTGTCGCCAATCTGCTTCACGTTCTCGGAGCCGCCTTCGTGGTCGGGGGCATCGCGGTCTTCGATCTGAAGGTTCTGGCCGAGCATGGGAAGCATGCGCGGGAGGTCGGCCGCTATGCCATTCCCCTCGCCGCCGCCGGTCTGGCGCTTCAGATTCCGACCGGAGCATTGCTCCTCGCCGTGGAGGCCCGGGCGCTCGGTGTCAACCCTGCCTTCTACGTGAAGGTCGCCTTCATCGCGCTGGGGCTCGTCAATGTCGTGCTTTTCCATATCCGCTTCGGAGCAGCCCTACGGGATGGCGCCTTGCCGGCCGAGGCTCGCGTCTACGCCATCATCTCGCTTCTGGCCTGGATCGTCGCACTCTTGGCGGGACGAATGATCGCCTATTTGTAGCTTGGCACGTGGCCAACATTCTTCACTCTTCAATCCTTCCGAGCGGGGTCTTTCATGCGCTTGCTGCTGGCGCTTTGTGGCATGGCCCTCGGCTGCGGCGCCACCCTGGCCGCTCCGGGAGGGTCGATGGAGACCGTCCAGCAGGCTCTGTGCCGGCTGATCGAGGGAGCGGCACGCACCCAGCAGATCCCCCACGATCTGCTCACCAGACTGATCTGGCAGGAAAGCTCCTTCCGCCCGAATGTCGTGAGCCCGGCGGGTGCACAGGGGATCGCCCAGTTCATGCCGGGCACGGCTCGGGAGCGAGGCTTGACCGATCCCTTCGATCCCGAGCAGGCGATCCCCAAAGCCGCCGAGTTCATCGCCCACCTTGCGGAGCAGTTCGGCAATCTCGGGCTGGCGGCCGCCGCCTATAACGGCGGACCTGCACGAGTGACTTCCTGGCTCGCAGGCCAGGGGGGCTTGCCTGCCGAGACCAGGAACTACGTGATCGCCGTGACCGGCCGGCCCGCCGAGGAATGGGCCGCCGATGCGAAGGAGAAGCGAAACGCCGACTGGAGCCCATCCGGTCAGAGCTGCCAGCAGATCGTCGCCACGCTTCGTATCCCCGGACGCGGCGAACCCATCGAGGCGCCTTTTGCGCCCTGGGGCGTTCAGCTTGCCGGCAATTTCTCGAAGGAGCGCGCGCTCGCAACGTTCAGGCGCACCAGCCAGGCCTACGCGTCGCTCCTGAAGGATGTGCGGCCCATGATCATTGGAACGCGGCTACGCTATCGCGGCACACGCACGTTCTACCGCGTCCGCGCTCCCGCCGAGACGCGGCAGGCGGCCGAGCAGCTATGCCGCAACATCCGCACGGCCGGCGGCAGCTGCATCGTGCTGCCGAGTTGAAAAAGCCTGCGCCGTTCGCACGGCGCAGGCTTTTCCTGGTCCTCGATGGAGCAAGCGATCAGCGGCGCTGGGGCCGGAGCGAGCGGGCCAGCTCGCGGATGACGTTGTCCTCGATGTTGAGGTTCAGATCGTTGTCGTCGCCCGCATCGTCGTCCCCCATATCCGCATCAACCGAAGCCGCGGGCCTGGACAGAACGCCCCGCTGTGGCTGAGCCGCTCTCTCATTCCCTTGTGCAGGAGCGGTCGGCGGAGCATTGCGCTGCCCGGTTCCGGCTTCAGCAGAGCTGCGTGCCGGAGCGTTGGGGGTATAGCCGCGAGGCGCGGAGTACCGGTTTTCGAGAGTATCGAGCAGGCTGTTGAGAGCCGCGTTCGACATCGGAACATCGGGCGCCTGAGGCGCGCCCTCAAGGGCGATGGATCGGTTCTGGTAGGCCACTTCCGTCGTCACATCCGGTCCGAACCAGGACAGGGGCCGGAAATCTCTCGCTTCCTCATCGCTCTCGAACGGGACGGAGATCAGATCCAGCGGACCGGGCGTCACGAAACGGACGATCTGGATGTCGCGCGTGCCGACCGTGAGATGAGTGAGCAGATAATCAAGCTTGCCGGGCGTGACATCGAGAAGAGCCTCTGCATGGGCCCGAGGAACTTCGGTCCTCTCCTCAATGGGGCCGTTGGGCCCTGCATGGAGCAGAACGAGGCTGCCCTTGTCGCCCTCTACAACCACGAAGGAGCTGCGGTCTGCCTGATTGGGGAAGTGGCCCTCCGTGACACGATTGCCTCCCCTCTCCTTGCGGATCAGACGTGCAAGCGAGGAAGCAATAAGATAACGCCGGGAAGTAACCATATTGAGTTCTCTACTATTGACGGGGCGCCACTTACCGGTGCGCAGAACCAGCAGCATGCATTCGCAACCGAACGAAATTGCAATTCAGTTTCCCACGCGAGAAAGCATGAAGGTGAATGCAACAATGTTTGCCGCTGCAGAAGTTCAGGCCTGTAAGTACAAGTCCTCTTGGAAGCCTATGATGGCGTTCCCATGGCAAAGTTCAATGGACCGGACCAAAAGCTGCCCGAGTTTTGACGATAAAGTTAACGCTGGTTTGGATGTGGATGTGTATCTCACATCTGAATCTGAAAGCACGAACTACTTCGCGCTGGAAGGAGCGTCAAATTCACACGCCCGATCATCACATAAGTCAAAAGCCTCAGCGTCTCACGGACGGAAACGCTGAGGCCATACGACGTACGAGCGTAATTGAATTACTCGCTCGACTTGGTCTTCGGCACGTAAGGACCGTTACCGTCGAAGGTGTAGGCAGTCTTCACCGTGGTGTAGAATTCCTGCGCATAGCGGCCCTGCTCGCGCGGACCGTAGGACGAGCTCTTCCGACCGCCGAACGGCACATGGTAGTCGACGCCGGCGGTGGGCAGATTCACCATCACCATGCCGGCTTCCGCATTGCGCTTGAAGTGCGAAGCGTATTTCAGGCTCGTGGTGCAGATGCCGGATGAGAGACCGAACGGCGTATCGTTGGCGAGCTCCAGCGCCTCATCGTAATCCCTTGCTCGGGTCACCGTGGCGACCGGTCCGAAGATCTCTTCCCGCGCCACGCGCATCTCGTTGCTCACCTCCGTGAACAGCGCAGGCGCCAGATAGAAACCGGGCGTCTCGCGCTTCAGCAGTTCGCCGCCGGCGACCAGCTTGGCGCCCTCCTCCTGGCCGATGCGGATATACTTCAGGTCCTGGTCGAGCTGGCTCTGGTCGACCACGGGACCGATATGCGTGCCTGCCTTCAGGGCGTCGTCGATGACCAGCCCCTGCATACGCTCCTGCATGGCGGCCACGAACCTGTCATGGATGCCCTCGGTCACGATCAGCCGCGAGGAAGCGGTGCAGCGCTGGCCCGTGGAGAAGAAGGCGCTGTTGACCGCGCATTCCACGGCCACCTTCAGGTCGGCGTCGTCGAGAACCACCATCGGGTTCTTGCCGCCCATCTCGAGCTGAACCTTCTTCATCGGATCGGCCGTGATGCAGGTCTGGGCGACCTTGCGTCCCGTGGGCACCGATCCGGTGAACGAGATGGCCGACACCTTGGGGCTCTGCAGCATGGCTTCGCCCACCACCGAGCCGCGTCCCATCACCAGATTGAACACGCCCGCCGGCACTCCGGCCCGGATGATGATCTCGGACAGGGCATGGGCCGAACCCGGCACGAGATCGGCCGGCTTGAACACCACCGTGTTGCCGTAGGCGAGAGCTGGGGCGATCTTCCACGCGGGGATTGCGATCGGGAAGTTCCAGGGCGTGATCAGGCCGACGACGCCCACCGGCTCGCGGGTGATCTCCACGTCGATGAAGGGCCGCACGGACGGCACCTTCTCGCCAGCCATGCGCAGGCACTCGCCGGAGAAGAACAGGAAGATCTGAGCGGCACGGGTCACCTCGCCGATGCCCTCCGGCAGGGTCTTTCCCTCCTCTCGGGAGAGCAGGCGGCCAAGCTCCTCCTTGCGGGCGAGGATCTCGTCGCCGACCGCCTTCAGAATGTCGTGGCGCTGCTGGATCGAGGAGCGCGACCAGGCCGGGAAGGCATCGTAAGCCGCTGCGATGGCGCGCTCGGCCTCCGCCACTGAAGCGCGGGCATACTCGCCCACCACGTCGTTGGTGTTCGACGGATTGACGTTCGCAGAGGCTTCCGTCGCCGACAGCCACTCGCCTGCAATATAGTTCTTCGTCATCGTTAACCTGCCTGTCTGGTGTTGATGAGGCCCCGTTGGGCCAGGTTGGACATGAGAGCGCTGATGCCGAAGGTCCACGGCTCGCATTCGGAGCTCGGCTTCATGCGGTTGACCAGCGCTCCAAGCTTGGGAGCCGCAATGGTGACGGTGTCGCCGCGCTTGTGCGTGAAGCCCATGCCGGCCTCGTTCCGGTCCTGCGTGGGCGCGAACATCGTCCCAAGGAAGAGCGCGAACCCGTCCGGGTACTGATGGTGGGGACCGATGGTCTGAGCGACAAGGTCCTCGGGATCGCGGCTGATCTTCGTGATCGACGAGGAGCCCTCGAGCCTGAACCCGTCTTCACCCTCGACCGTCAGCGTCACCGTGGTCTGGCGCACGTCATCGAGCGAGAAGGTTTCATCAAAGAACCGGATGAACGGTCCGACGGAGCACGATGCGTTGTTGTCCTTCGCCTTCGAGAGCAGCAGCGCAGAGCGCCCTTCGAAATCGCGCAGGTTCACGTCGTTGCCGAGGGTGGCCCCGACGATCCTGCCCTGAGCCGTGACGATCACTACCACCTCGGGCTCGGGATTGTTCCAGGTGGATTTGGGGTGCAGGCCCGCATCCATGAAGGTGCCAACGGCCGAGAGCGTCGGAGCCTTGGTGAACACCTCCGCGTCGGGTCCGATGCCGACCTCGAGATACTGACTCCACGCCCCCTGGGCGACGAGAACCTCCTTGAGGGCCATAGCCTCGGCCGACCCGGGCTTCAGACGGCTCAGATCATCGCCCACGAGCCGCAGGACCTCGGCCCGGATGGCGGCCGCGGCGCTGGCGTCGCCTCGTGCGCGCTCCTCGATGACGCGCTCCAGCATGGACACGGCGAAGGTAACGCCGGCTGCCTTGATGACCTGGAGATCGATCGGCGCGAGAAGCCAGGGTTTGGACGCATCACGGCCGTCCGGCGCGGTATTGCCGGCGACCTCTTCGAGCGAGCCGATCCTCTCGCCCTTGGCGGCTTTCACCGCATGCGCAGGATTCTCGAGAGCCGCAAGGCCGCTCACCGTCGGATAGGTCGAGGAGATATCGAAGAGCCCGTCCTCCCTGACGGCGACGACGGAGGGTCCGATCCCAGGGCGCCAGACGCGTCCGACAAGAACTCCTTGCAATCCATCGTCCGGCAGAATCCGGGCTATCATCGTCGAAGACAAATGGTCCATTGGCTGGCGCTCGCTTCCTGTTGGGGCCGTTTTCCGCCCTTCCCATGTGCGCCCTTGATATAGCCACCGCGGCGCGAGCGGCTATAGGGAAAATGACTTTCCCCGGCTTCGATCGGGGAAAGGTCGGAACAAATCTGGCTCGTGCTCCGTTGCGCCGCGCGGCAATGGGAGCGCCACGGACAGGGGCATTCCACTTTGTGGACCTTCGACCATGTCTTTGCCGGGCCGAAAAGGGTTAACCGGGACCGGAAAGTATGCTTTGTGCAGGCCGCGTGACAGGAGTCCTATTCCATGGCTGACAGCGAACCTTCAAATGCCGCAAGCCTCAACTCGCCGTCCTACCGGCTCGCCGCGATGGATCAGGACTTCCTCCTGGGCGATTCCATGCGGGGCGTCCGGTTCATGCTGGAATATGCCAAGGCCGAGGAGAGCCTGCGGACCTGGGGTGTGCGATCGACCATCGTCGTCTTCGGCAGCGCCCGCGTTCACGAGAACGGTCCCGGAAAGCATCCGTTCTGGTACGAGCAGGCCCGCGCCTTCGGGGCCATTGCGTCCGAGCGGGGCGGCGCCATGACGGTCACCAGCGGCACCCGGGACAACGTGATTGCGACCGGCGGCGGCCCGGGTATCATGGAGGCGGCGAACCGGGGAGCCTTCGACGTCGGCGCGCCCTCCATCGGATTCAACATCACGCTGCCGCATGAGCAGGAGCCGAATTCCTACTCGACTCCGGATCTTACATTCCGCTTTCACTACTTCGCCATGCGCAAGATGCACCTGGCCATGCGGGCCAATGCCCTCGTGGTTTTTCCAGGTGGCTTCGGCACCTTGGACGAATTGTTTGAGATGCTGACCCTTCGCCAGACCGGCAAAGCCCCACCCCTGCCGATCGTCCTCTTCGACAAGGCCTATTGGCAATCGGTCATCAAGTTCGATGCCCTGCTCGAGCATGGCATGGTGAGCGAGCACGACCGCAAGCTCGTGAACTTCGCGGAGACAGCCGAGGATGTGTGGGGGTCTCTCATTGCGAACGGCCTTGTCGTTCAGACCCTGGAGAGGGATGCCGAGCCGGATTTCTGAGGGCCAGACCCGGATCGATTTGATTTGACAAAACCGGAGGGTTGAATTGTGATCCGCCCTATGGGGATCGCGATCTCCCCACGAGGCGACATGCCCAAGCATCGCATCCGCTCTCAACCATCACGGATGCACCATGTCGTCATTCAACACCATCTCTCCCGAAAAGCTGTCGCGCCTTGTCGGCACGCCCAGATGCCCCGTCCTCATCGATGTGCGCACCGATGAGGATTTTGCAGGCGACCCCCGCCTCATCCCCGGCTCCCGGCGGAGGTCTTTCGAGACCGTTGCCGACTGGTTCGTTGACTTTGAGGGCCGGACTGCCGTCGTGATCTGTCAGAAGGGTCTGAAGCTCAGCCACGGGGTGGCGGCTTGGCTGCGCCATGCAGGAGTGCCGGCGGACTCCCTTGAAGGCGGGGCGCTGGCCTGGGCGCAGGCTGGTTTGCCCATGGTCCCGTCGGATCGGATCCCATCGCTCGATCGGCAAGGAAGGACGGTCTGGGTCACCCGCTCGCGACCCAAGATCGACCGGATCGCCTGCCCCTGGCTGATCCGCCGTTTCGTCGACCCCGACGCCGTCTTCCTGTTCGTTCCGACCTCGGAGGTCCAAGGTGTTTCCGAACGCTTCTCGGCGACGCCCTTCGATATCGAAGGCGATGAGATATTCTGGAGCCATCGGGGCGAGCTCTGCACCTTCGATGTCATGGTCGAGGAGTTCGGGCTGTCCACCGCGCCGCTGAAGCGGCTCGCCACCATCGTCAGAGGCGCCGACACGGCGCGGCTCGACCTGGCGCCCGAAGCGCCCGGTCTGCTCGCCGCCTCGCTGGGATTGTCCCGGATGTATGCGGACGACCTCGCACAGGTCGAAGCCGGGCTTCTGCTCTATGATGCCTTCTATCGCTGGTGCCGGGACGCGACCGATGAAACGCACAATTGGCCCACGCGAAAACCAGGGGCATGACGTGAACGAAACAATGCGCGAACCCGGGCAGGCCAAGGGGCAAGCTCTGCCCGATCACGGTGTCTCTCTCGGCGAGGCGTTCCGCGTCTGGCTGCGCGTGGCGGCCCTGAGCTTCGGCGGGCCGGCCGGGCAGATTGCCGTGATGCACCGGATCCTGGTGGAGGAGAAGCGCTGGATCTCCGAAGGACGTTTCCTCCATGCCCTCAACTACTGCATGCTGCTGCCGGGTCCGGAGGCCCAGCAGCTTGCCACCTATGTGGGCTGGCTCATGCACCGCACCCTCGGCGGCATCATGGCGGGAGGGCTGTTCATCCTGCCCGGGATCGTCGCCATCATGGGCCTCAGTTGGGTCTATGCCCTCTACGGCAAGATCGGCATCGTGGCGGCGCTCTTCTTCGGCCTGAAGGCAGCCGTGCTGGCCATCGTTCTCGAGGCCGTGGTCCGGATCGGCAGGCGGGCATTGAAGAACCGCATCCTGATCGGGATTGCTGCGGCGGCCTTCGTGGCGATCTTCTTCCTCGGCGCGCCCTTTCCTCTGATCATTCTCGCGGCCGCGGTGATCGGCTTTGTCGGTGCGCGGGCGGGTCTCCCGCAGTTCGAAGCCGGCGGACACGGCGCGGACGCGCAGGACGGCGACAATCTTCTCGGGGAGCACCGTCCCGCCCACGCCACACCCAGCACGGGACGAAGCGTGCGCGTCGCGGCGATCTGGCTTGCGCTCTGGCTGGTGCCGGTTCTGGCTCTCCTGCTGATCCTCGGCCGCAACGACGTCTTCAGCCAGATCGCGATCTTCTTTTCCAAGATGGCGATGGTCACCTTCGGGGGCGCCTACGCGGTTCTGGCCTATGTGGCTCAGCAGGCCGTGGAAACCTATGGCTGGCTGCAGCCGGGCGAGATGCTCGATGGACTCGGCATGGCGGAAACCACGCCAGGCCCCTTGATCATGGTGCTCCAATTCGTGGGGTTCATGGCGGCGTTCCGGGACGCCGGCTCGCTTCCTCCGCTCCTGGCAGGCACGCTCGGCGGCCTCCTTGCCACATGGGTGACCTTCACTCCCTGCTTTCTCTGGATCTTCCTCGGGGCGCCCTACATCGAAGTGTTACGTGGCAACAAGGCCCTGAGCGGCGCCCTCACCGCCATCACGGCTGCCGTGGTGGGCGTGATCCTGAACCTTGCCGTCTGGTTCGGGATTCACACGATCTTCGGCCGCGTTCGAGCGATGGAATGGGGGCCGCTCGATTTCGATATGCCTGAATGGAAAAGTGTCGATGAATGGGCGCTGCTGCTCGCAGGGGCGGCCGTCATCGCCATGTTCCGCTTCAAGATCGGGATGCTGCCGACGCTTGCAGCGACGTCCATCGCAGGGGTCATCCTGTACTGGGCGGGGATGATCGCTTGAACGGGGTGAGGCGGAAGGCCGCCTCCCCCCGTGTCGAACCGGATCAGGTGGTCGACGAGATCTGCCCGCCATCGACGCGCAGGATCGAGCCCGTCATGAACGAGGCCTTCTCGCTCGCCAGGAAGACGGCGGCAGCCGCGAACTCCTCAATCTCGCCGTAGCGACCTGCCGGAATGCCCGCGCGGGCAGCGTTCGCCACATCTTCGACGGAACGGCCGGTCCGCTCCGCATTGGCGGCATCGAGCTGCTTCAGGCGATCGGTAGCGATGCGGCCCGGCGCGACGGCGTTCACGGTCACGCCCGAGGAGGCCACTTCGCTCGCGAGCGTCTTGCCCCAGCCGACGAGCGCGGGACGGATCGCGTTCGAGATCGCGAGGTTCGGGATCGGCTGGATCACGCCGGACGAGATCACCGAAATGATGCGGCCGAACTTGCGCTCGATCATGCCGGGGAGAAGCTGATCGGCAATCCGCACCAGGTTGACGAACATCGCCTCGAACGACTGGCGCCACTGATCGGACGACACCCCTTGCGCCTTGCCGGGCGGCGGACCGCCGCTGTTGAGCACGAGAATGTCGACGCCGCCGAGCGCTTCCGTCACATCCTTGACCAGGGCATCGACCTGATCGACCTTGCCGGTATCGCAGATGAACGGCAGGACGTCCCTGCCGATCTTGTCGGCAGCCGCCTTCGACCCGTCCATGCTGCGGCTCGCGATGGCGACCCGGGCGCCCTCCTCGGCCAAGCCCTGCGCGATGCCGAAGCCCAACCCTTTGCTCGCGCCGAGAACGAGCGCGCGCTTTCCCTTCAATCCTGTTTCCATGCGTGAAAACTCCCCTTGTTGCTTCACGAGCGCTCGATGCGCTGCATCAGCCATTCGATGTCGGCAATGGTTTCCGGGCTCAGCTTCGGCCCCGGCTTGCGCAGCGTATCGGATGCGATGATGCCGCGCCGCTTCAGCACGTACTTGCGCACGGCGAGGCCCACGCCGGGCTGTGTCTCGTAGCGCACCAGCGGCAGATGGCGGTCGAAGAGATCGTGCGCCTCCGCCCGCTTGCCCTGGTTGATGAAATCGACCACGCCGACCAGCATCTCCGGGTAGGCATAGCCCGTCATGGCGCCGTCCGCGCCCCGCTCCATCTCGAAGGGGAGGAACATCCCGCCATTGCCGCAGAGAATGGACACGCGGCGCACCTGGCCCGCATCGCTTGCGCGGCGCAGCGCCGTGATCTTGTCGAGGCCGGGCCAATCCTCGTGCTTGAGCATCACGCAGGACGGGCTCTGCTCGATGATGCGCATGATCACCTTCGGGGTCATGACCACGTTGGTGGTGAGGGGATAGTCCTGGATCACCCACGGAACATCCGGGCCGATGGCCTCCACGGCATCCGCGTAATAGGAGACGATCTGGTCGTCGGTCTTCAAGGTCGAGGGCGGCGCGATCATGACGCCGGCGGCGCCCGCATCCATCACCTTGGACGACAGGCCCGACATGGCGGCGAAGCCGGCCGCCGATACCCCGACGATGACGGGGACGCGGCCCGCCACCGTGGCGATCACCTGTCGGGTGAAGGCCAGGGCCTCATCGGCCGCGAGCTTGGGTGCCTCGCCCATGATGCCTAGAATCGTCAGTCCGGTCGCGCCGGCTTTCAGATAGGCCTCGACCATCCGGTCGGTCGAGGCGACGTCGACCCGTCCGTCGCTCTCGAAGGGCGTGGGGCAGATGACGTAGACCCCGGCGGCAGAACTCGTGAGCAAGACTTCCTCCTCGGCAAAGCGGGCAAGAGAACAGGAACCTCCATACACCCGCTTTGCGCCCGGCGCACTATCTTAGCTGCAGCCGGCTCTTCGCCTTTAGCTGCGTCCGGATCCGCTCTTCTTGCCGCCGCCATCCTGCTTGTTGACGGTGGCCCAAGCGCGCCTCTCGGCCTCCTTTTCCGAGAGTCCACGGCTCTCGTAGGATTCCTCGATATGCTCGGCCTTGCGCTTCTGCTTGTCGGTATAGGCGGACTTGTCACCGCGGGACATGGCATTTTCCTCTCGGGCTGGGTTCATCAGATGCATCCGACAGGGGATGCATGCTGAAGACTCAACCGGGAAGCCGGAGCACGGTTCCGCAACCTTGTTTCTTAGCCGCTGTTGCGCAGACCCGCCGCGATGCCGTTGATAGATAGGTGGATGCCCTGCACGACCTGCTCGTCCGCATCGCCGGAGCGGTGACGCTTCAGCAGTTCGATCTGCAGGTGGTTCAGCGGATCGAGATACGGGAAGCGGTTTCGGATCGAACGGGCCAGGAGCGGATTGCCGTCGAGCAGGGATTGCTGCCGCATGATGGCAAGCAGCTGCCTGATCGAATCCTCCCATTCACGGCGCAGGCGCGGGAAGATGGCCTCGCGCAAGGCGTCGTCCGCGACGAGGTTCGCATAACGTGAGGCGATCGCGATGTTGCTCTTCGCCAGGACCATGTCCATGTTCGAGAGCAGCGCCTGGAAGAACGGCCAGTCGCGATACATCTCCTGCAGCAGCGCCATGCCGGTGTCGGGCCGCTTTTCGAGCCACTCGTTCACCGCGGAGCCGAAGCCGTACCAGCCCGGCAGCATGAGGCGGCACTGCGCCCAGCCGAACACCCATGGGATGGCGCGCAGATCCTCGATGCGCCGGGAGTTCGTGCGCGATGCCGGCCGGCTGCCGATATTCAGATTGGCGATCTCGCCGATGACAGTCGATTCCCAGAAATAGCGCTCGAACCCTTCGGTCTCATAGACGAGCGCCCGATACGCCTTGAAGGCGCTGTTCGAAAGCTCGTCCATCGCCTTCAGGTACTCGTCGCGAGGGGCGGACTGGCCTGAATGCAGAAGGGTAGCTTCGAGAGTGGCCGCGGCGAGGATTTCAAGATTGCGGCGCCCGAGATCCGGATTCGAGTATTTGCCGGCAATCACCTCGCCCTGTTCGGTGATCCGAATGGCGCCCTGCACGGCCCCGCCCGGTTGCGCCAGGATCGCCTGATAGCTCGGTCCGCCGCCGCGGCCCACGGATCCGCCACGGCCATGGAACAGCCGAAGGGCGACGCTGTGGCGCTTGAACACCTCGATCAGCTCGATCTCCGCCTTGTAGAGCTCCCAGCCGGAGGTGAGAAAGCCGCCGTCCTTGTTGCTGTCAGAATAGCCGAGCATCACCTCCTGGGCCTGCCCGCGGCTGCGCAACAGGCGCATGTAATCCGGCAAGGAGAACAAAGCATCCATCACGCCGCTGCAATTGCGCAGATCCGCGATGGTCTCGAAGAGCGGGATGATGTTCACATCCATCTCGCCGTCGCGCGGACGCAGGAGGCCCGCCTCCTTTAGGAGAAGAGCCACCTCTAGGATGTCGGATGGATCGCTCGCTTTGGAGATGACGTAGTTCGGCACGGCCGCGCGGCCATAGCGCCGATGGGCTTCGGCGGCTTCGTGAACGATGGCCAGTTCGGATGCGGTCTCAGGCGAATAGTCGAGATAGGGCGACATGAGGAGGCGCGGCGTGCGAAGCTCTTCCAGGAGCAGGGCGACGCGCTTATCCTCCGGCAGCCCTTCATAGGCGGTTCCGGGATTGGCCTTCTCAAAAAGCTCGGCCACGACACGCTGATGAACGTCGGAATTCTGGCGCATGTCGACGCTGGCCAGATGGAACCCGAAGACGCTGACGGCACGGCGCAGTTTGCGCAGGCGGCCACGTGCCAGCGATCCCGATCCGTTCGAGCGCAGGGAGCGGTGAAGGACCGAGAGTTCACCCTCAAACTCCTCGATGCTGTCATAGGCCGGTGCCTCGCCTACCGCATGGCGCGCCACATCGCCGTGCCCAAGCCGGGCTGCGGTTGCGGCAAGGCGTGCATAGATGCCTGTGATTGCTCTGCGATAAGGCTCGTCCTGACGATGGGGAGAGGGATCGGGAGAGGCCTTGGCGAGTTCCTGGATCTCGTCGGAGACGTTCACATAACGCCCATCGAGCGACAGTTCAGCGCCCAGGCAATGGAGCTCTTCCAGATAGAAGCTGAGAGCGTGCTTGCTCTGCAGCAGAAGGGCCTGCCGCAGGGCATCCGCGGTCACGAAAGGATTGCCGTCGCGGTCTCCGCCGATCCAGCTGCCCATACGCAAGAAGGAGGGCAGCTCAATGCTCTCCCATAGGGGATCCAAGGCCGCAAGCTGATCCTCGAGGGAGGCATAGACCCGGGGTAACTCCTTGAAAAAAGTGTAGTCGTAGTACGAAAGACCGTTGTTGACCTCGTCGATCACCTTGAGCCGGTTGCGCCGAAGAATGCTCGTCTGCCAAAGTGTGAGAATGGCACGACGAAGGGCTTCCTGGCAGGCCGCCTCCTCGTCTGGTGTCAGATGCTGCCGATCCCGCTGCGCCAGAATCTGGGAGATTTCCATTTCGCGGTCGATGGTGCTCTTGCGGCGCACCTCTGTCGGGTGCGCCGTGAGAACGGGGCAGACGAGCGCGGAGGCAAAAACGGCCTGGAGGGCCGAATGGCTGACGCCGGCATCCTGGATGAGCTTGAGGGCTCGTGCCAGCGTTCCCTCGCGTGGCGCCGCAGCCTCCACGGCATGAGCGCCCGCCATCGCATGGGCGCGGGAGCGGCGGACATGATGCTGGTCCTCGGCGATGTTCGCCAGATGCGAGAAATAGCTGTAGGCCCGGATGATCTGGTTGCTGCGTCCCCGCGAGAGGCTGTTCAGGGTCGTCTCGAGCTCGCGGCGGGCCGCGTCATCCTCATTGCGGTGGAAACGGATCGAGGTCTGGCGGATGCGTTCCACGATCTCAAAGGCAGCCTCGCCCTCCTGCTCGCGGATCGTGTCACCCAGGATTCGCCCCAGAAGCCGAATATCGTCGCGAAGGGGAAGGTCCTTCTCGGGCGTGACGTCGGGGTTGATCAGAGACATGGGAGGGCTCCCGCTTGGCGCGTTTGCTGCACTGCGAAATAAAACCCTTTATCACCCTACGGCAAGCGTAATTTTATTTTAGAATCCGCCTAATTCATGACGGCCCACCGCTCCGGCCGGTCAGTCTGACCGATGAGCGCCAGCCCATAGGCGATGGACTCGAACTGGTCTGCCGAAGTCAGCCGGGTCTCGCCAAAGCGATCGACGAACAGGCGACGGATGGCTGGAACGAACGAGGTGCCGCCTGTCAGGAACACGCGCTCGATCTCCTCGGGTCTGACGCCAGCCCTGGAAAGAGCCTCGTCGACCGTTCCGGCGATCCGCTTTACGTCTTCCGCGATCCACGATTCGAAATCGGCGCGCGTGATCTTCGCCTCGATATCGACGCTCTCGCCCTGGAACTGGAACGTCGTCTCCTCCTGGTTCGAAAGCGCAACCTTTGCCGAAGAAACGGCCCGGTAGAGGGCAAAGCCGAGATCGTACTCGATGATGTCGATGAATTTCTCGAGCGGTTCCGGTTCCAGGGCGACGCGGGCCAGTTCCCGCAGCTCCTTGAGGTCACCGCTGCCCTTCATCATCGCGAGATGGTTCCAGCGGGCGAAATTGGCATAATAGTGGTTGGGGATCGACAGGATCTTTCCCATGGAGCGATAGAGCCCACCTTTTCCCAGGCGCGGGGACACGACCTTGTCGACGATCCGGTAATCGAAGGCGTCTCCCGCGATCCCGATGCCGGCATGCCCCAGCGGCTCGGCCCGCAGCACGCCTCCCTGTCGGGAAAAACGCATGACCGAAAAGTCGCTGGTGCCGCCGCCGAAATCCGCCACCAGCACGGTGGCGTCATGATCGAGCTGGCGCGCGTAGAAGAAGGCGGCCCCCACGGGCTCGTAGACGTAGCGGGCCTGCTCCGCCCCGAGCCGGCTGAAGGCCGTCCGGTAGCGCTGCATGGCGAGATCGTCGTCCGGATTGTAGCCGGCGAACTGGACCGGCCGCCCGATGACGACGTTCCGTGCCCCCCAATCGAGCCGAGAGCCGCCATGGCGCACGAGCGTGCGCAGGAAGGCGCTCAGCAGGTCCTCGAAGGCATAGCGTTCGCGGAAGATCCGGGTTTCCTTGAAGGTCGCGCTGGCCGCGAAGGTCTTGAACGACTGGATGAAGCGGTGGGCATGCAGCCCGTCCAGGAACTGCTCGATGGCCCAGGGGCCACCCTCGACTTCGGTGCGCAGGCCGTTGCCGTGCCGCTCATCCCAGAAGCAGAGCGCCGTGACGTAGACCTTGAGACGCTCGCCCCCGTGCTCGAAGGTCAGCGCCTCCACGTTCCCGTTCCGGTCCGCCAGGGCCACGACCGTGTTGCTGGTGCCGAAATCGATGCCGATGGATAAATCGTCGGAGAGGGACATGGAGACCTCGGGAGCGGGCGAAAGGGCGGGACGGTCTATACGCCGAGGCTTCGCCTGCCAAGCAGAAATGTCGAAACGCCGCTTTCCCTAACGGCACTGCGACCCCGGGGCTGTGGACGGGCCGTTGACCCGGTGGCGTCCCGCACCGTAGAAGCCGCGCCTTACGCCTTATTCGGAGACTTCCATGCTATCCATCGGTCAGCGCATCGCGAACGAACTGAGTGTTCAGGAGTGGCAGGTCAAGGCGGCCATCGAGCTGCTGGACGGCGGGTCGACCGTCCCCTTCATCGCACGCTACCGCAAGGAAGTCACCGGCACCCTGGACGACGCTCAGCTGCGCACCCTGGACGAGCGCCTGCGCTACCTGCGCGAGCTGGAGGACCGCCGCAAGACGATCCTGGACAGCGTCCGCGAGCAGGGCAAGCTCACCGAGGAGCTGGCGCTGCAGATCAACACCGCCGACACCAAGGCGCGCCTGGAAGACCTCTACCTGCCCTACAAGCCCAAGCGGCGAACCAAGGCGCAGATCGCCAGGGAGGCGGGCCTGGAGCCTTTGGCCGACCTGCTCCTGGGCGAGCCGGGCCGCGAGCCCAAGGAAGCGGCTTCCGGCTTCGTGAATGCCGAGAAGGAAGTCGCCACCCCGGAGGCGGCCCTCGAGGGCGCCCGCTCGATCCTCGTCGAGCGTTTCGCGGAAAATGCCGAACTTCTGGGAGCGCTGCGCGACATCTATTGGGAGCGGGGCAGCCTCACCTCCAAGATGCGCGACGGCAAGGCGACCGAAGGGGCGAAATTCGCCGACTATTTCGACTTCGCCGAGCCCCTGCCGAAGCTGCCCTCCCACCGGATCCTCGCCCTGTTCCGGGGCGAGAAGGAGGAGATCCTCGATCTGCGCATGGAGGAGGACAAGGACGCCGCAGAGCCCGGCTATGTCAGCCGCTACGAGGGCCGTACGGCGCTCGCCTACGGCATCGTCGATCAGGGCCGTCCCGGCGACAAGTGGCTTCTGGACACGGTTCGCTGGGCCTGGCGCACGAAGCTGCGCTTCTCCATCGAACTCGACATGAAGATGAGGCTCTGGCAGCTGGCCGAGGACGAGGCCGTGAAGGTGTTCGCCGGCAACCTGCGCGACCTGCTTCTCGCGGCTCCCGCCGGCGCGCGCCCGACCCTCGGCCTCGATCCCGGCTACCGAACCGGCGTCAAGGTGGCCGTGGTGGATGCGACCGGAAAGGTGGTGGCGACCGATACCATCTACCCGCACGAGCCGAAGCGCCAATGGGACGAAGCCCTTGCGACGCTGGCGCGGCTCTGCCGCGTGCACCGGGTCGAGCTGGTGGCCATCGGCAACGGCACGGCCTCGCGCGAGACCGACAAGCTCGCGGCCGAGCTGGTGGCGAAGCACCCGGATCTGAAGCTTACGAAGATTATGGTGTCGGAAGCCGGCGCTTCCGTCTATTCCGCGTCCGCCTTTGCCAGCCAGGAGCTGCCGGATCTCGACGTCTCCCTGCGTGGCGCCGTCTCCATCGCGCGCCGCCTGCAGGATCCGCTGGCAGAGCTCGTGAAGATCGACCCGAAATCCATCGGCGTCGGGCAGTACCAGCACGATCTCGCGGAATTCAAGCTCTCGCGCTCCCTCGACGCGGTGGTGGAGGATTGCGTGAATGCGGTCGGGGTCGATCTCAACACCGCCTCGGCGCCGCTTCTCGCCCGCGTCTCGGGCCTCGGCGAATGGGTGGCGCAGAACATCGTCTCCCACCGCGATGCCAACGGGCCGTTCAAGACCCGCAAGGCGCTCACCAAGGTCTCGGGTCTTGGGCCGAAAACCTTCGAGCAGGCGGCGGGCTTCCTGCGCATCCCGAACGGCGACGATCCGCTCGATGCCTCAGGCGTCCATCCGGAGGCTTATCCGGTCGTGCGCCGCATCCTCGAGGCCACGAAGAGCGATATCAAGGTGGTGATCGGCAACGGCGCCGTGTTGAAGAAGCTCAACCCGCAGAGCTTCACGGACGAGAAATTCGGCGTTCCCACCGTGAAGGACATCCTGAGCGAGCTGGAAAAGCCCGGTCGCGACCCGCGCCCCGAATTCAAGACCGCCACCTTCATGGAAGGCGTGGAGAAGATCAGCGACCTGAAGCCCGGGATGGTTCTGGAAGGCGTGGTCACCAATGTGGCGGCCTTCGGAGCCTTCGTCGACGTGGGCGTCCACCAGGACGGGCTCGTGCACATCTCGGCCCTGGCCGACACCTTCGTGAAGGACCCGCGCACCGTGGTGAAGCCGGGCGATATCGTGAAGGTGAAGGTGCTCGAGGTCGACGTTCCGCGGAAGCGCATCTCGCTGTCCATGCGCATGAGCGACCCGGCCGAGAAGCGGTCCGCCGGTCGGCAGGACGACAACCGGGCGGCGTTCCAGAAGCACCGCGCGCAGACCGAGCGGAAACCCGCTCCGCAGGCTCCCGCCGCCGGCGGCGCCCTGGCCGATGCCCTGCGCCGGGCCGCGATGGCGGGCGGCAAGGACAAGGGCAGCCGGAAGTGATCCTGACGGGGCGGCTTGTGGCCGCCCCTGAACTGCTCTAGAAGCAAAGCGTCTCACGGGGAGCCTCGAGACGAGGCTGAGAGGTGGCGAGGCCACCGACCCGTCGAACCTGATCCGGGTCATGCCGGCGGAGGGAATGAGCATGCGACATCGCCACACAAGCCATGCCTCGTGCAACCTGCGCCGCCAGTCCGGCCTGCCTCATGCATGGGAGCGCCCCTGATGTTACGCCGACTGCTTCTCACCCTCGTGTCGCTTGGGCTGGCGACAGGCCTCGCCCAGGCCCAGACCAAGCCGACGCTCACCGTCTACACCTACGGCTCGTTTGCCGGAAAATACGGGCCCGGCAAGACCGTCAAGGAGCGCTTCGAGGCGACCTGCGGGTGCGACCTGAACTGGGTCACCGCCGAGGATGCTGGCAGCCTGCTCGGGCGGCTGCGGCTCGAGGGCGAGGACACCAAGGCCGACGCGGTGGTCGGCCTCGACATGAATCTCGTCGCCGAGGCCCGCTCGCTCAACCTCTTCGCACCGCACGGGGTGGATGAGAAGGATCTGACACTTCCTATCACATGGACTGACAGCACCTTCATCCCGTTCGACTGGGGCTACTACGCCTTCGTCTACGACGCCAGCAAGCTCGCCCACCCGCCCAAGAGCCTGCGGGAGCTCGTCGACGATCCCAATGGTCCGAAAGTGGTCCTGCAGGATCCCCGCACCAGCGCGCCGGGCCTCGGCCTGCTGCTCTGGATGCAGAAGGTCTATGGCGACAAGGCCGGCGAGGCCTGGGGCAGGCTCCAGCCCCGCATCGTGACCTTCACCAAGGGCTGGTCCGAGGCTTATGGCCTGTTCCTGAAGGGCGAGGCCGACATGGTGATGTCCTACACCACCTCGCCGGCCTATCACGTCGTCGCGGAGAAGAAGGACAATTACCGGGCCGCCGCCTTCTCCGAGGGCCACTACCTTCACGTGGAGCTCGCCGGCATGACCCGCACCTCGAAGCAGCCGGACCTTGCCAAGAAATTCATGGCCTTCATCCTCAGCGAGCCGTTCCAGTCGGCCATGCCCGAGGGCAACTGGATGATGCCGGCCAAGACCCCGGCCGCCGGCCTGCCCGCCGCCTTCAAGGATCTCGTGCAACCGAGCCGGGCGCTCCTCTTCACGCCCGAGGAGGTGCAGCAGAATCGCCGCGCCTTCACGGATGCCTGGCTCAACGCCACGGCCCGCTGATCGCCGACCATGACCCTGAAGCCGCCCCATCCCGGAAGCCTCGTGGCCATCGCCATCCTGGCTCTCGTGGCGGGCGGCTTCATCGCTCTCGCGACCGTCGGCGGGGGGACGCCGTCGCTCCTCTCCATCGGTCCCTATCTCTGGCGCGTGCTCGCCTTCTCGCTCATCCAGGCGACGCTGTCGGCCGCGCTGTCGCTGGCGCTGGGCATCGGCCTGGCGCTCGCCCTCGCCCGCCGCCGGTTTCCGGGACGCGACGTCGTCCTGGCCATCCTCGGCTCCACGATGGTGATGCCGACCATCGTGGCGGTGTTCGCGGTCTTCGCGGTCTACGGCCGCAGCGGATGGCTCGCCGACGTGCTGGCCGTCCTCGGCTGGACCGGAGGCTTCAGCATCTTCGGCTATCCCGGCATCCTCATCGCCCATGTGTTCCTGAACGGGCCCTTCGTAGCCCGGATCACCCTCGACGGATTGAATCAGGTGCCGGCCGAGCACTGGCGTCTTGCCGCCGCTCTCGGCTTCACGCCCGTCCAGATCTTCCGCCATCTCGACTGGCCGGTGCTGCGCGGGGAGCTGCCCGGCGTCGCCGGGCTCATCTTCCTGATGTGTTTCAAGAGCTTCGCGATCGTGCTGGCGCTCGGCGGGGGGCCTAGCCGGTCCACCCTGGAGGTGGCGATCTTCGAGGCGCTCAAGATCGATCTCGACTTCGGCCGCGTCGCCTGGCTGGCCCTGATCCAGCTCGCCCTCTGCCTGTCCATGACGGCCTTGCTCCATTGGGCCTTCACGCGCCCGCCCGTGGGCCACACGATCCGCAGCCTCGTCCATCGCCCCGATGCGAAGAACAGGGGCCTGAAGATCCTCGATGCGATGGTGCTCGTCGTCAGCGCCCTGTTCATCGCGCCGCTCGCCTTCAGCGTGCTGACGGGCTTCCGCAGCCTGCCCGCCGTGATCGACGCGGATCTGCTGCGGGCCTTCGTCACGAGCCTCGCCATCGCCGGTGCGGCGGCCATCCTGGCGTGCGGCCTGGCGCTGGCCCTGGCGTCCGCGGCGCGGCGGCGGCGCATCGTGCTCCGCTCCCCGCGCCTCGCGGCACTCTACGATCTCCTGCCCGACGCGCTGCTCGCGGTGCCGCCCTTCGCCCTGACCGCAGGCCTGTTCCTGCTGATCCGGCGCTTCGGCGATCCGTCGACGGCCGGCTTCGTCCTTCTGCCGCTGATCAACGGGCTGGCCGCTGTGCCCTTCGCCTATCGCTATGTGGCACCCCGTCTCCTCACCACGGAGGAGCGCTACGGCCGCGTCGCGGCATCGCTCGGGATCACCGGCTGGTCGAAGCTCGCGATCATGGACTGGCCGGAGCTCAAGCGGCCGCTCGCGGCGGGCTTCGCCCTCGCCATGGCGTTGTCCTTCGGTGATTTCGGCATCGTCGCGCTCTTCGGCGGCACGGAACTGGTCACGCTGCCCTATCTGCTCTACGAGCGCCTGGGGGCCTACCGGATGGACGAGGCATCAAGCGTCGGCCTCGTCATCGTGTTCGTCGCGGTCATCCTCGCTCACGCTTCAGGTCGCCTGTCCGATGCTCGTGATTGACAACTGCCGCCTGACCTGGCCCGATTTCACGGCGGATTACTCCCTGTCCGTGCCGACCGGAAACCTGTGCGCGGTCATCGGCCCGTCGGGCGGCGGCAAGACGACCCTGCTCCACATGATCGCCGGCTTTGAGCGGCCCGAAAGCGGCACATTGACCTTCGACGGACAAAATCTCCTGCCCCTCGACCCGGCCCGGCGGCCGACCGCCATCGTGTTCCAGGACCACAACCTGTTTCCGCACCTGAGCGTCGCGCAGAACGTCGGCCTGGGTCTGCGCCCGTCCCTTCGCCTGAGCGCGGACGAGAAGGCTCTCGTGGGCGAGATGCTGGATGCCGTCGGCCTCGAAGGCTTCGACGACCGCAGGCCGGGCGAGATGTCGGGCGGGCAGCGCCAGCGGGTCGCCCTGGCGCGGGCGCTCGTGTCCGGCCGTCCGCTCATCCTGCTCGACGAGCCGTTCAGCAGCCTCGATCCGGCCTTGCGCCGGGACATGATCCTGCTCGTCGACGCCTTGCGGCGCAGGCGTTCCGTCACGATCCTGATGACCATCCATACGCCCGAGGACGTGGCCGATCTCGCCGACCAGATGGCCTTCGTGGCCGACGGCCGGGTCGTGGCGTCGGGACCGCCCGCGGAGATCCTCGGCAGCGCGCTCGCGCCCAGGATCGCGGCGGCCGTTTCGAATTCGTGAGAAGCTTATCGCTCTATCCGTCATCACCGGGCTTGTCCCGGTGATCCCGATTGTCTGAAGCGCCGAGCCTCACCGGATCGGGATGGCCGGCACGAGTCCGGCCATGACGGGGAGTGGGTTACCCCCGGGCCGCCAGAACCGACACGCCGGACGCATCGAAGACGTGGAGCGCCCGGGTCGGTACATGGGCCGTGTAGGCGCCGCCCGGGGTCGCGTCGGTCTCGCCCGGCGCGCGGACGATCACGTCGTCGCCGCTGGCGAGCCTCATGTAGACGTAGCTCGACTCGCCCAGCTGCTCGACGGCATCGATGGTGCCGCGCAGGGGCGCGGCGTCGGCTCCCCCCTCCTCCATGTGCTCGGGCCGGATGCCGACGGTCACGGAGTCGCCGGGAGCCAGAGCGCCTGTCCTGACCGTCACGACGGCTTCCGTGCCGGCGAACCCGATGGTGGCGCTGTCGCCCTCGCGGCGGAGCACTTGCCCCTTGATGAAATTCATCCGCGGCGAGCCGATGAAGCCCGCCACGAACAGGTTGCGGGGATGGCGATACAGTTCCAGCGGCGCGCCGACCTGCTCGATGCGTCCATGGTTCATCACCACGATCTTGGACGCGAGCGTCATGGCCTCCACCTGATCGTGGGTGACGTAGATCATGGTCGCGCCGAGATCCCGGTGGAGCTTGGCGATCTCCAGCCGCGTGTTGACGCGCAAGGCCGCGTCGAGGTTCGAGAGCGGCTCGTCGAAGAGGAAGACGCTCGGGTTGCGCACGATGGCGCGGCCGATGGCGACGCGCTGGCGCTGGCCGCCCGACAGTTCCCGCGGCTTCCGGTCGAGGAGCGGCGTGAGCTTCAGGATCTCCGCCGCCTGCCGCACCCGGCGGTCCACCTCGGCCTTGTTCGTCTTGGCGAATTTCAGCCCGAAGGCCATGTTCTTGTAGACGTTCATGTGCGGATAGAGCGCGTAGGATTGGAACACCATGGCGATCTTGCGGTCCGCGGGCGGCAGCTCGTTCACCCGCCGGCTGTCGATCCGGATCTCGCCGCCGCTCACGGTCTCCAGCCCGGCGATGATGCGCAAAAGGGTGGACTTGCCGCAGCCGGACGGGCCGACGAAGACGACGAACTCCCCGTCCGCAACCGAGAGATCGATGTCGCGCAGGATCTCCGTCGCTCCGAAGGACTTGGCAACACCGTGCAGGGAAACGTCGGCCATCGCGGTCAATTCCTGAGGTAGGGCGTCACTTCACGGCGCCGGCCGTGAGGCCGCGCACGAGGTAGCGCGAGAAGAGAAGGTAGAGGACGAGAACGGGCGCAATCGCCAGGGTGAGAGACGCGAGAACCGCGTTCCAGTCCGTCACGTACTGGCCGATGAACTGCTGCACGCCGAGCGTGATCGTCTGCTTGCCGTCGCCGGGAGCGAGGATCAGCGGGAACCAGAGATCGTTCCAGACCGGCACCATGGTGAACACAGCGACCGTCGCGATGGCCGGGCTGATCAGCGGCAGGATGATGCTGAAGAAGATCCGGTACTCGCTCACCCCGTCGCAGCGGGCGGCATCGCGCAGGTCCTTGGGGATCTGCTGGATGAACTCGCCGAGGATCAGGATGGCGAGCGGCAGCCCCTGCGCCACATAGACCAGGATGAGCGCGGTCAGCGTATTGACCAGGTTCAGCTCCACCATCATGCGCAGGATGCTGACGCTGCCCAGGCGGATCGGCACCATGATGCCGACGGCGAGGTAGAGTGAGATCAGCGTGTTGCCGGGGAACCTGTACTCGGTCAGCGCCCAGGCGGCCATGGCGCCGATGAGGACGATCAGCACCAGCGAGACCAGGGTCACGGTCAGGCTGTTGACAAAGTAGAGGCCGAAATCCGCATTGGCGAAGACCCGGTCGAACCCGATCGTCGTGAAGGTCTGGCCGTTGGGAAGGCCGAGGGGGTCGGCGAAGATCGCCCGCCTGGTCTTGAAGGCGTTGACGAGGATGAGGAGGATCGGCCCGAGCGCCAGGATCGTGTAGAGGATCAGCGCGACATGGACGGCGATGCGGCCAGGTCGGATGGTTGGTCGGATGGCTGGTCCCATGGCGTCCTCAGAAGGTATGCCGCTGCAGCCGCCGCTGCACGCCGAAGAGATAGATCAGCACGCCCACCAGGATGATGATCAGCATGGCGGTCGCCACCGCGGCTCCCATGGTCGGGCTGCCGACCTGAAGCTGGAAGCCGAAGAAGGTGCGGTAGAAGAACGTGCCGAGGATGTCGGTCGAGAAGTTCGGACCCGCGAGCGCGCCCTTGATCGCATAGATCAGGTCGAAGGCGTTGAAATTGGCCACGAAGGTCAGGATCGACACGACGCCGAGGGTCGGCAGGATCAGGGGCAGGCGCACGAACCAGAACACGCTGAACGGCCCGGCCCCGTCGACGGTGGCGGCATCGAGCAGATCGTCGGGGATGTTCAGGAGAGCCGCATAGATCAGCATCATGGGGATGCCGACGAACTGCCAGACCGAGATCAGCGAGACCGTCAGCAGGGCGGTCGATTCCTGGCCGAGCCAGGGGCCGAAAAGGCTCCCGAGGCCGACCGCCTTCAGAAGGCTCGGCGCGATGCCCCAGAGCGGATTGAGGATGAGCTGCCAGATGAACCCGATGATGACCACGGACAGCATGGTCGGCAGGAAGATCAGCGTGCGGTAGACGCTGCCGCCGGTGAGCCGCGGCAGGCTGAGCAGCATGGCGAGCCCGAGCCCGATGCCGTTCTGCACCACCATGTGGATCAGGAAGAAGATCAGGTTGTTGCGAAACGCGTTCCAGAACTGGCCCGACCAGTTGGGATCGCTCAGGAGCGTCCGGAAATTCTCGAGGCCGACGAAGCTGCGCGCTCCGGTCTCGTCGCCCGCGTAGAGGCTGAGGCGGATCGTGTCGATCAGCGGGTAGATCGAGAACAGGGTGTAGATCGCAAGCGCCGGCGCCAGGAACACCGCGATATGGACAGGAAAGCGCGAGCGGGCGGGCACCGCTTCGGCCGATTGAACCTGTGATGCCGTAAGATCCGTCATGCTGCTCCAGGCCGAAGGAGAATGGAGGGCGGGCCGCTTTCGATGAGCGGCCCGCCTTGATGCTTTCAGCCCTTACTTCTTGTGCGGCTCGTACCAGCTGGCGAGCCCGTCCTCGGCCTTCTTGGCCGCCTCTTCGGGCTTCATGCTGCCGTTCATCACCTGGGCGCTCACGTTCCAGAGCTCGTTCTCGAGATTGGGCGTGCCGCGGGACAGGATCTGGTAGGAGTTGCGGATCGAGCTGTCGCAGGTGCCGCGCCAGCCGACGAACTTGGCTGCCACCGGATCCTTCACGTCGACCTTCGCTTTCGAGAGCGGGAAGAAGCCCGGCAGCTCGTTGGCGTAGATGTCGGCGAATTCAGGCGAGGCCACCCAGGACAGGAAGGTCTTGGCGGCTTCCATGTTCTTCGACTTGGCGTTGATGCCGATCGCGATGTCCGTATGGTCGCTGATGTAGCACTTGTCGCCGGCCTTCACCACCGGAGGCGCGAAGGCGTCGAACTCGAAATCGGCCTGCTTGCGGAAGATCGGCACGTCCCAGGAGCCGGCCGGATAGATCGCCGCGCGGCCGAGCGTGAACAGGTTCTGCGTGTCCGGATATTTCTGGGACTTGTAGCCGTCGCCCATGTAGGGAGCCCAGCTCGCCAGTTCCTTGAACACGTCCACATAGGCCGGATCGGTGAACTTCTGCTTGCCCTCGATGAGCGCCTTGCGGCCTTCCTCGCCCTTCCAGTAGTTCACGCCGATGTTCTGGAAGCCCATGGTGGCGGCTTCCCACTGGTCGGCCGTGCCCATGGCGATGGGTGTGTACTTGCCGTCGGCCTTGATCTTGTCGAGCACCGCGTGGAACTCGGCCACCGTCTTCGGCGGCGTGAGCTTCAGCTCGTCGAAGATCTCCTTGTTGTAGACGAAGCCGTGGATCACCGAGGCCATCGGCATGCAGAAGGTGGTCTTGCCGTCGTCCGTCGACCAGGCGCTCTTGGCCACGTCGGAGAAGTTCTCGATGCCCTTCACGTCGTTGACGGAAACCAGGCTGCCTTTCTTGAACAGGTCGAGGGAGGCGTCGAACGGGCGGCAGGTGATGAGGTCGCCGGCCGTGCCGCCGGCGAGGCGCGCGTTGAGAGCGGCGTTGTACTCGGTCGGCGGATCGGCCTTGAACTGGACCTTGATATCGGGATGCTTCTTGTTGAAGGCCGGAATGATCTTGGTGTTCCAGACATCCGCATCGTCGTTGCGCCAGCTCTCGATGGTGAGCGTCTGGGCCGACGCGGCATTGGCGAAAGCAAGAGCCGCCGCGGCCACCGAGGCGGTCGCGAGCAACTGTCCTGCACGGCGCAGGAACGCTTTCGATTGAGGTGTCGTCATCGTGTTCATCCTCCGTGACCGCAAGGAGCCTTCAGGAACGCCCCTGCTCTTATGTCCCACTGATTGTCCCGTGCCGTTCTTGTTTGCATTCTGCGCATTCCGGCAGGCCAGCGACACTGTTCCACCGGAAGGCTCATGGGACAAGTGACCTCATATTGGTATCGGCAAAATTCAAAGACAACTCCTCTTTGGCGCCGCCGGCCACAATTTGCCGGCTCCTCTTTTTGAAATCTTTGCGCTCTGTCGCGAAGAGGCCGTCGCAGGCTGTGGACAAAGGGCGTGAGTATTGCGGACCGCGCCTCTTCCCGAACTGGACATTAAGTGGCATGGTGCCTGTCCGTAAGATCGCTCCCTGAGACCCGTTTCGCATGTCAGACCTCCTGTTCCTTGGCATTGACGGCGGCGGCACCAAGTGCCGGGCTCGGCTGCGCGATGCGCGGGGAACGCTGCTGGGCGAAGGAACAGGAGGACCGTCCAACATCCGTCTCGATCCCGACGTGGTCTGGACGTCGATTCTCACCGCCTGCCGCGAGGCCCTCGCACAGGCGGGGCTCTCCGACGGGGATCTCGCGCGGATCCACGCCGGGATGGGCGCCGCCGGCGCCGGGCAGACCAGCGCGGTCGAACGCCTCCTGGCGCGCCCTCACCCCTTCGCGTCCTTCGAAATCGAGACCGATGCCCACACCGCCTGGCTCGGAGCCTTCAACGGAGGCGACGGCGCCATCCTGATCGTCGGCACAGGCTCCTGCGGCTATGGCGGCACCAGCGGTCTATGCCACTACGTGGGCGGCTGGGGCTACGAGATCTCGGACGAAGGCAGCGGCGCCGCCATCGGGCGCGAACTCCTGCGCCGCTGCATCTGGGCCTATGACGGCCGGACCGCCTCGACGCCGCTCTCGGACGCGGTTCTCGCCGAGTTCGACAACGATCTCGAAATCCTGGTCGACTGGGTCGGCAAGGCCCGTCCGGCCGATTACGGCCGCTATGCGCCCCTCGTCCTGCGGCATGCCGAGAAGCGGGATCCGCTCGGCATCGCGATCATCGAGGGGGCGGCCGCCGGCCTGAGCGCGATCGGCACGCGCCTGCTCGACCTCGGCGCCCCGGCCATCTGCCTGTTCGGGGGCCTGGCGGAACCGCTTCGTCCCTGGCTGTCGCCGCCGGTCCAGCGCACCATCGCGGCGCCCATGGCCGACGCGCTCGACGGCGCCATTCTCCTGGCCCGCATGGCTCGCCGGAGAGACGGCCATGAGTGAACCGACCGGCGATCCGCTCGCCTTCGTCCCACTGGACGATGGCAATCCCACGCCGCTCTATCTCCAGCTCCAGCAATCCATCGAGGACGCCGTGCGCAAGGGCGCGCTCAAGGCCGATGCGGCCCTGCCCGGGGAGCGCGATCTCGCCAAGCAGCTCGGCATCTCGCGCGTCACGGTGCGCAAGGCCATCACCGGACTGGTGCAGAAGGGCGTGCTCGTCCAGCGCTGGGGCTCGGGCACCTTCATCGCGCCGCAGATGCGCCTCGAACAGCCCCTCTCCCGCCTGTCGAGCTTCACCGACGACATGTCGGCTCGCGGCCTGACATCCTCGGCCGTGATGCTGAGCCGTTCGACCGGGCCCGCCTCCACCGACGAGTTGATGGCGCTCGGTCTCTCGCCGGGCGACCTGGTGAGCCGCGTCAACCGCCTGCGCCTCGCCAACGGCATCCCCATGGCGATCGAGAATGCGGTCCTGCCGTCGAGGGTCCTGCCCGATCCGTCCCTCGTCAAGCAATCGCTCTATGCGGTGCTGCACGAGCAGGGCTTCATGCCGGCCCGCGCCCTGCAAAGGCTGCACGCGGTGCTCCTGAACGAGGAACAGGCCTCCCTGCTCAGCGTTCCGCCTCAGAGCCCGGCGCTCTACATCGAACGACGCTCCTTCACCGCCTCGGGCGAGGTGGTCGAGTTCACCTCGTCCTATTACCGGGGCGACGCCTATGATTTCGTGGCCGAGCTGACCATCAGCCAGCCCGAACGGATGCACCATGATGATGCCTGACACGAATGCCAACGTCCTGACGGCCATGCTGCGCGAGGCGCAGGAAGCCCCGCAGGTGGTCGCACGCCTGCTCGAGAGCAACGCCCCCCTGTGCCGCGACCTCGGCGAGCGCCTGCGCGCCGCGCCGCCGCCTTTCGCCGTCACCTGCGCGCGCGGCAGCTCGGACAACGCGGCGACCTTCGTCAAATACCTGCTCGAGATCCATTCGGGCCTCGTGACCGCGTCGGTCGGCCCGTCGGTGACCTCCGTGTACGAGGCGCGCCCGCGCATGCGCGACGCCCTGTTCCTCGCCGTGTCGCAATCGGGCCGCAGCCCCGACATCCTCAACCTCGCCCGGGCCGGTCGGGACGACGGGGCGCTGACGGTGGCGCTCGTGAACGACACGACTTCGCCGCTCGCCTCAACCTGCGAGATCGTGCTGCCGCTCCATGCGGGGCCCGAGAAGAGCGTGGCCGCCACGAAATCCTTCATCGCGGCGCTCGCGGCGGGCCTGCAGCTCGTGGCGCACTGGTCGCAGGACCGGGCGCTTCTGGAGGCTCTCGACACCTTGCCGGACGTGCTCGCCCGGGCGTCCGCGACCGACTGGTCGGCGGCCTTGCCTGAACTGTCCGACGCCAACAACCTGTTCGTCGTCGGGCGCGGCGTCGGCTTTGCGGTCGCCCAGGAGGCGGCCCTCAAGCTCAAGGAGACGTCCGGCGTCCACGCGGAGGCGATGAGCGCCGCCGAGCTGATGCACGGTCCCTGGACGCTCGCGGGCGATCACTTCCCGATCCTGGTGCTGAGCCAGCAGGACGAGACCTTGAGCGGCGTGAACGACCTGGTGACGAAGCTGAACGAGCAGGGCGTCCCGGTGATCGTCGCCGGCGCCGCCGAAGGCCCCGCCACCGTGGCGCTGCCGGGGGTCGAGGACGCGCATCCCTATCTCGCCCCCATCGCGCTCATCCAGAGCTTCTATCCGCTTGTGAACGCCATTGCCCTTGCGCGCGGCCGCAATCCCGACAACCCGCCGCGCCTGCGCAAGGTGACGGAGACCGTCTGATGTCCATCGCTCTCGTGGGAGCGCGCGTCTTCGACGGCGCGCACATGCTCGACGGCCGCGCCGTCGTGGTCGGGAACGGCCGGATCCTCGGCGTTCCGCTCGAGCGGGATCTCGGCACCGGCATCGAGCGCCGCCGGATCGAAGGCCTGCTCGCCCCCGGCTTCATCGACGTTCAGGTCAACGGCGGCGGCGGCGTGCTCTACAACGACGTGCGCAGCGTGGACGGCATCCGGACGATCGCCGAGGCGCACCGGGCCTACGGCACCACCGGCCTCCTGCCGACCTTCATCACGGATACGCGCGAGACGATGGCCGAGGCCGTGGAGGCGATGCGCGCCGCTCTGGCCGCCCGCGTCCCGGGCGTCCTCGGCATCCACCTCGAGGGCCCGTTCATCAGCCCCGAGCGCAAGGGCGTGCACGATCCCGCCTTCATGCGCCCGATGGAGGAGGAGGACATCGCCATCATGACCTCCCTCACCGAGGGCCGCACCCTCGTGACGCTGGCGCCCGAGCGCAACAGCCTGGAGGCGATCGCGCGGCTGGCGGATGCGGGCGTGCTCGTCTGCGCGGGTCATACGGCGAGCGACTATGCCACGGTCATGGAGGCCGTCCGCCACGGCCTGCGCGGCTTCACCCATCTCTACAACGCGATGCCGCCGCTGGCCGGACGCGATCCGGGCCCGGTGGGCGCCGCCCTCGACAGCCCGGACACCTGGTGCGGGCTCATCGTCGACGGACACCACGTGAGCGACGCGGCCCTGCGGGTCGCCATCGCGGCCAAGGGCAAGGAGCACATGATGCTCGTGACCGACGCCATGGCGGTGACCGGCACGGACCTGACCGGCTTCGAGCTGCACGGCCGCACGATCTACCGCCGGGACGGCCGGCTCACAACAGTGGACGGGACGCTCGCCGGGTCCGATCTCGACATGGCGGGCGCCGTGCGCAACAGCGTGGAGCGCCTAGGCCTCGCCCTGCCGGACGCGCTGCGGATGGCCTCGCTGATCCCGGCCCGGTTCCTGCGTCTCGATCATGAAATGGGCCGCATCGCCCCGGGCTATCGCGCCGACCTGGTTCTCCTCGACGAGAGCCTGCAGGTGCGCGAGACCTGGATCGGCGGCAACGGTAACTGAACGGAGTCTTCCGATGAGCGCACAAAGGGTTCTCGTGGTCGGGCTCGGCAACATGGGGCTGTCCCACGCCCTCGCCTACAGCCGGATCGACGGATACGAGATCGCCGGGCTCTGCACGCGCAACATCGACGGCATGAGCCTTCCCGCCGCCCTGCAGGACGCCCCGCGCTTTTCCGATTTCGACGAAGCCCTCGAGGCCGTGCGTCCGGACGTGGTGTCGATCAACACCTGGTCGGACACGCACGCCGCCTATGCCATCCGGGCCATGGAGGCGGGCGCGCACGTCTTCGTGGAGAAGCCGCTCGCCGATACCGTGAAGGATGCCGAGCGCGTGGTCGAGACGGCGATCCGCACGAAGCGCAAGCTCGTCATCGGCTACATCCTCCGCCACCATCCCTCCTGGATCAAGTTCATCGAGATCGCCCGGACGCTCGGCACGCCCCACGTCTTCCGCATGAACCTCAATCAGCAATCGAGCGGAGCCGCCTGGGAGGCGCACAAGCGCCTGCTGCAATCCCTCTCGCCGATCGTCGATTGCGGCGTGCACTACGTGGACGTCATGTGCCAGATCACGAAGGCGAACCCCGTGCAGGTCCACGGCGTCGGCACGCGGCTCACCGACGACATGCCGGCCGGCATGTACAATTACGGGCATCTCCACGTGACCTTCGACGACGGCTCCGTCGGCTGGTACGAGGCCGGATGGGGCCCGATGATGAGCGAGACGGCCTATTTCGTGAAGGACGTGATCGGCCCGAAGGGCAGCGTCAGCATCGTCATGGCCGAGACCGCCGGCGACATCCGCTCCGACGACATCAACGCCCACACCAAGACCAACCAGATCCTGCTCCACCACGCCGCGCTCAGGGACGACGGGAGCTTCGCGAAGGCGGACGAGCGCATCAGCACCACCGACGAGCCGGACCACGACGCCCTCTGCGAACGGGAGCAGCGCTTTCTCCTGCGGGCAATCCGGGAGGACGCGGATCTGACGGACCACATGAACGATGCGGTCCGGTCGCTTCGCATCGTGCTGGCGGCCGACGAGGCGGTGCGCACGGGACGGGTCGTGTCGCTGTAGGCTCGCGGGCCTTCATCCTCCTCACCCGTCATGGCCGGGCTTGTCCCGGCCATGACGGGTGAGGCGCCGCCCCAAGCGATCGGGATCACAGGCACAAGGCCGGTGATGACGTGGAGAGTGTGATAGCTGTCGCCGGGAGCGATCAGCCCTTCTCGTAAAAGGCGAAGCTGCGGCTGCGCCCCGCGAACTCGCGGTCGTAGGCCCGCGTCACCTGCCAGCCGTGACGCTCGTAGAAGCGCTGGGCGCTGTGATTGTCGCGAAAGCATTCGAGGCTTTTCGCGCCCTGCACCTCCGCCTCCCGCAGGAGAAGTGCGCCGCCGCCCCGGCCGCCTGCACCGGGATCCATGAACAGCATGTCGATGTGCCCGTCGGTCATGAGCAGGAAGCCGACGGGCATCTCGCCGGACAACGCAACCAGCATGCGCTCCCACGAGGCGGAAAACCGCTCTGCGAAGAAGGCAACGTCGCGGCCTGCGAGCACCTCCTCTTCCAGGATATCCGCAAAGGCTGCCCGATAGGAGCGCTCGGCCAAGGCCGCCAGGGCCGGGATGTCCGCGGGTCCGGCCGGCCGCACGATCACGGCTGTCCCCTCAGGCGCGGATCGAGGGTGTCGCGCAGGGCATCGCCCAGGAGGTTGAAGCCGAAGGACAGGAACAGGATGGCGAAGCCCGCGAAGACGGCGCTCCACGGAGAAAGCATGAGGAAGTTGCGGCCCTCCGACAGCATCAGGCCGAGGGACGGCGTCGGCGGCTGCGTGCCGAGTCCGAGGAACGACAGCGAGGCTTCGACCAGGATGGCGGCCGAGAGCAGAAGGCTCGTCTGGACCAGGATCACGGAGGCGAGGTTCGGCAGGATGTGCAGGAAGATGATGCGCGCGTCCGACGCCCCGATGGCCTTCGCGCCCGCCACATACTCGCTCTCGCACAGGACGAGCGCCGGGCCGCGCAGGAGGCGGGCGAAGATCGGCGTGTAGACGACCGCGATGGCTGCGGCCGCGCTGTAGGTATGCGGCCCCAGCACCGCGATGATGCCGATGGCGAGCAGCATCACCGGGAAGGCGAAGAGCACGTCCATGACGCGCATGATGATGCGGTCGAGCCAGCCGCGGTAATAGGCGGCCACGAGGCCGAGCGCGCCGCCGGCGAGGAGCGCGATGCCGACGGCAAGCAGGCAGGCGATGAGCGAGGTGCGATAGCCGTAGAGGATGCGTGTCAGCACGTCCCGGCCCAGCTGGTCGGTGCCGAACCAGTTCAGCCAGGACGGCGCCCGCAGGCGCCTGGCGACGCTCTGCGCCATGGGATCATAGGGTGCGAAGAGCGGCGCCCCGAGAGCAAGGATGAGCTGGATCGCCACCAGGGCGACCGCGAAGGCGAGAAGCTTGTTCTTGGCGAGACGCGACACGGATCAGGCCCTCACCCGGGGATCGACGACGATGTAGAGGAAATCGACCAGGAAGTTCACCAGGACGAAGCCCGCCGTTACCACGAGGATCGTGGCCTGGATCAGCGGATAGTTGCGCTCGGCGATGGCCCCGAGGATCAGGCGGCCGAGGCCGGGAATGGCGAAGACCTGTTCGACCACGATGGCGCCGCCGAGCAGATAGCCGGTCATGATGCCGACGCTGGTGAGGAACGGGATCAGGGCGTTGCGCAAGGCATGCTTGTAGACGACGCGCCGCTCCGGCAGGCCCTTGGCCCGGGCGGTGCGGACGTAATCCTGCCCGAGCGCGTCGAGCATGGCCGAGCGCACGAGGCGCGACAGGTTGGCGAGGATCGGCAGGGCGAGCGCAAAGGCGGGCAGCGCCATGCGCTGGAGATTGCCGACGGGATCCTCGGAGAACGGCACATAGCCCAGCGACGCGAAGCCCGGCGCCCAGGTGGACAGAAGCAGGATCAGCACGATCCCGAGCCAGAAGGACGGGATCGTCAGGCCGGCGATGGCCGTGATGCGCATGGCGACATCAGCCGCGCCGCCGCGGGTCTGCGCCATCAGGCAGCCGACCGGCACGGCCAGCACCGCACCGATGACGAGCGACAGGAACGTGAGCTCGAGAGTCGGCCACAGATGCAGCAGGATCTCGGTCGAGACCGGCCGGCCTGTCCACAGGGAGGTCCCGAAATCGCCGCGAAGGGCCGATCCGGCCCAGACCAGATACTGCTCGACGATGGGGCGGTCGAGACCGACGCGGCGGTTGAGCTCCGCCATGCGCTCGGGCGTGATCTCGGTGTTCGCCCCGAGCATGATCGCGACCGCGTCGCCGGGGATCATCCGGATCATCAGGAACACGATGATCGACACCCCGAAGAGGACGATGACGAGGTCGACGAGGCGTGCGAGCAGGACGCGGTTCATGCGGGCGGGCTCTTCGAAAAACGATCCCGGCGCCGCACGAAGACGCCGCCGGGATGATCGATGGTGTTCAGTAGGACGCGTTGCGCAGCATGAGGAGCGAGCGGTTCGGCATCGTGTCGAAGCCCTGCAGCTTGCCGTTCATGGCCGAGAACAGGGTGCCGTAGGTCAGGTGCGCCACCGGGCCCGAGCAGGCGAGCTTCTGCTGCACCTTGTCGTAGGCCGCCTTGCGGGCCGCCTGATCCTGCTGGGTGCGGGCCTGATCGAGCAGCCCGTCGATCTCCGCATCCGAATACTTGAACACGTTGGTCGAGCCGCCCGTGCGGAAGGTGCGGTAGAAGTAGTCGTCCGGATCGGGCTGTCCGGCATTGATCGACGCAAACAGGTCGAAGTTGCTGTTGCGCCAATCCTGGATGAACTGGCCCTGCTCCTGGTTGACCAGCTCGACCTTGAAGCCGGCCTTGTTCAGCTGCTCCTGCACCACCTGGGCGATGTCCTTGACGTCCTGGCGCGGCAGGACCTTCATGGTGACGGCGACCGGCACAGCGACGCCCGCCTCCTTGAGGAGCGCCTGCGCCTTGGCCGGGTCGGGCTTGTAGCAGGCGAACTGGTTCACATCGACCGCCCAGGACTTGAGCGCCGGCGACAGCGGGCCGCCGGGAACGCCGGCGCCGAACAAGGCCGCGTCCACGATCTCCTGGCGGTTGATGGCGTAGTTGACCGCCTCGCGCACCTTCGGGTTATCGAAGGGCGGCTTCGACACGTTCATGCCGACGAGCGTGTAGGCGAGATCCATCGTCTCGGAGAGCTTCACGTTCGGCTTGCCCTTGAGCTGCAGCGCGGTCGCCGCGTCGATGTTGGGCAGAAGCGCGTATTGCCCGTTGCTCAGGCCAACCTGGCGGGTGGCCGATTCCGGCACGATGTTGAACTTGAGGCCAGCGAGCTTCGGCAGGCCCTTGTCCCAATAGGCCTCGTTCTTGGTCAGCAGAATGAAGCCGTTGGGCTGCCATTCCTGGAACTTGTACGGGCCGGTGCCGACCGGCGCCTTCTGCAGGGCGTCCTTGTTCGCCTCCATGGCGCTCGGCACGACCGCGATGGTGGCGAGCGAGCTCAGGAGCGCGGCGGACGGCTCCTTGAGCTTCAGCTCCACGGTCGCGGCGTCGACCGCGCTGGCGCTCTCGACGGCGGACAGGCGGCTCGCCAGGGGCGACGCGATGTCCTTGCTCAGCACGCGCTTGATCGTGGACGCCACGTCCTCGGCCTCCATGGCCGAGCCGTCATGGAATTTGACGCCCGGGCGCAGCTTGAAGGTGTAGGTCTTGCCGTCCGGCGCGACGGTCCAGGATTCCGCGAGACCGGGGACGATCTTCAGGTCCTTGTCGATGGCGGTCAGGCCCTCGTAGATGGTGCCGTTCACCACCATGAAGCTCGGGAAGGCGGTGATGAGATGCGGATCGAGCCCCGTGGGGCCGTTATCCACCCCGATCTCGAGGACCTGAGCCGAGGCGGAGGCCATCGCCGCCACCATGAAACCTGCACCCAGAGCGGTGCGCAGTGCTGACCTGACCATTGTCGTTCTGTCTCCCTTGGAAGCCGCAGGGATTTATAGGCCATCGACGGGACCCTGTCATGGTCCAATCTCATACCACTCTGGACCAGTTCAGCGCCTGTGCTATGGTTCGCGCACAACCAGACCAGCCTCGGAGCCGTCCATGTCGCAGCGCCCCATCGTCAAAGCCATCGGCGTGATCAGCGGCACGTCCATGGACGGGATCGACGTTTCCGTCGTGGAGACGGACGGCGATGCGATCGTGAGGCCCGGCCCCGGCCGGACCTTCTCGTACCCGGACGATTTGAGGCGAACCCTCCAGGCGCTGATCGCCGAGCCGGCGCGGGCGCAGAGCGAGCCGCTCGAGGATCTCGAGCAGGCGGTGACGGACGCCCATATCGCGGCGATCCGGCGCTTCATGGCGGAGACCGGAATTGCCGCCGGCGAAGTGAGCCTCGTCGGCTTCCATGGCCAGACGGTCTATCACCGGCCGGAGGTGCGCTTCACGCGCCAGCTCGGCCTTGGCGACAGGGTGGCGTCGGGGCTGGGCATCGACACCGTCTACCGCTTCCGCCACGCGGACGTGGCCTCGGGCGGCGAAGGCGCGCCCTTCGTGCCGCTCTATCACCGGGCCCTGGCGAGCCGGCTCCCCCAGCCGGTCATGATCCTCAATCTCGGCGGCGTCGGGAACGTCACCTATATCGACGGCGACACGGTGATCGCCTTCGACACGGGCCCGGCGAGCGCGCTCCTCGACGATTTCGTCCTGCGCCGGCGCGGCCTGGGCTTCGACGAGAACGGGCAGCTGGCGGCCTCCGGCCGGGCGGATGCGGCGCTCGTCGCGGCGTTCATGGGCAACCCGTTCTTCGACCGCCCGGCCCCGAAATCCCTCGATCGCCAGGATTTCCATGCCCGCGCCAAGGGCGTAGAAGCCCTGTCCGACGCGGACGGCGCCGCGACGCTCGCGGAGTTCACGATCCAGTCGGTCGTCGCGTCCCTGCGCCACGTTCCGCGCGCGCCGCAGCGCTGGCTCGTCACCGGCGGCGGGCGCCGCAACGCGCATTTCATGAAGCGCCTGCACGAGGAGCTGCGCGTCGCGGTCGATCCGGTCGAGAGCGTCGGCTGGGACGGGGACTTCCTCGAAGCGCAGGCCTTCGGCTATCTCGCGGTGCGCTCTACGCTCGGTCTTCCGCTGAGCCTTCCGACCACGACGGGGGTGCCACATCCCATGCCGGGCGGCGAACTGCACCGCGCCGCGTGATCCCGCCATGGCGCTCGACACATTGATCAACCGGGCCTTCGCGCCTGCCGCCGCGTCCGTCGAGAGCGGCGCCATTCCCGGAGCCGTGCTCGGCATCGTGACGGCCGATGGCGAACGCGCCGTGCGATGGGCCGGCCATGCGCAGATCGAGCCGGAGCGCGAGAGCGTTTCACGGGACACCTGGTTCGACCTCGCCTCGCTCACCAAGGTGATCTTCACGACGACGCGCATTCTGCAGCTGGTCGAGGCCGGCAGGATCGCGCTCGACGATCCGCTCGTGACGGTCATTCCGGATCTGCGCCAGTACGACATGAACGCCGCCGAGCGGCGCCTGACGTTACGGCAATGCCTGGCGCACCAGACGCATCTGCCGGCCGTCGAGCCGCTCTACACCTACGGCCAGGATCCGAACACCCTGCGGGCTTTCATCCTGCAGCGCGTCTGGCAGCCCGGACCACCGGTCTATTCCGACATCAACTTCATGCTGCTCGGCATCGCCATCGAGCGCATCACCGGCCGGGCGCTCATCGATCAGCCGCTTCCCGAACGATTCTCGTTCCGGCCCGATCCGGCGCTCTGCGCGGCGACGGAGCGGGACACGTGGCGCGGGTGCGTCATCCGCGGCGAGGTGCATGACGAGAACGCCTTCGCGCTCGGCGGCGCCTCGGGCCATGCGGGATTGTTCGGCACCATCGACGGAGTGCTCGATTTCGCCCATGGGCTCCTCGACGGCTCCGGCCTTTCGCCTGCCTCCATGGCGGCGATCCGCACCCGCGAATCGGAGAAGCGCACAACGGGCTGGGAGGGCTTCTATCCCGGCTGGCACGGGGGCGATGCCTGCTCGTCCGACACGATTGGCCATACGGGCTTCACCGGCACCGGCCTGTGGCTCGATTTCAGGCGCGGTCTCGCCTGGTCGCTTCTCACCAACCGGGTCCATCCGAGCCGGCACAAGGACAGCGGCATCCTCGGCCTGCGCCGTGCAACGGGCGAGCAGGTGATCGCGTTGTTCGACCAACGGGAGCCGCTTTAAGGATGCCAACAGAAACCTGACCGCCTCCCTTGCCTGAACCCTCTGCGGACCATTGTTGCGGCCATCAACTGGTCCTATACTGGTCTGGAAGAAAGTTGGCAGAATGGCGACAGAACATTTCAGTACCCGCTACCAGGATCTCGACACCTGGCCCAGCCTCGACATCCTTGCGGCCTTCTATGAGGGCCAGCTCTCGGCGGTGTCCGCCGTCCGGCCGTCCCTGCCGGCGATCGCGGCAGCCGCGGAAGAAGCGGTCAGGCGCCTGCGCCGCGGCGGGCGGCTCGTCTATGCGGGGGCCGGCACCTCGGGCCGCATCGGCGTCCAGGACGGGACGGAACTGCCGCCGACCTTCAACTGGCCCGACGACCGCGTGGTCTACCTGATCGCCGGCGGCACGGGCGCCATCATGCAGGCGGTCGAGAACGCCGAGGATTCGGTCGAGGAAGGCATCGCCGGGATCCGCGGCAACGATGTCGGTCCCGACGACGTGGTGATCGGCGTCGCGGCGAGCGGCCGGACGCCCTTCACCATCGCGGCCCTGAAGGAGGCCGCCTCCCGCGGGGCGCAGACCATCGGCATCTCGAACAATCCGGACACGCCGATCCTCGAGGCCTGCTCCCACCCGATCCTCGCCGATACGGGCGAGGAGGTGATCGCCGGCTCCACCCGCATGAAGGCCGGCACGGCACAGAAGATCATCCTCAACCTGCTCTCCACCCTGATCATGGTGCGGCTCGACCGGGTCTATCGCGGCCTCATGGTCAACATGCGCGCGACGAACGCCAAGCTGCGCCGCCGCAGCGAGATCATGGTCTCGCAGATCACCGATTGCGACGACGCCACCGCCGTCGAGGCGATCCGGCAGGCGGACGGCGACCTGAAGACGGCCGTCCTGATCGCCCTGGGGGCGGGCGTCGCGGAAGCGCGCGATGCGCTCGAGCGACATGGTGGCAATCTGCGCAAAGCCCTGGCAGACTTCTCCACGTCCTCCTGATAAGGCATCGTCCTGACCGACGAGGACGGCAGAGCGGCCAACCGGATGGGTGGCCGAAACAAGAGGCGAAGGGTCATGGGGCTGGGGCTTGGCATCGACGCGGGCGGCACCGCCACGCGCTGGCGGCTGGCGGATGCAGGCGGCCGCTGCATGGCCCAGGGTTCGGTCGCTCCCCTGACCGGCCACCTCTTCTCCGCCGCCGCCGAGGAGCGTGCCCGGCAGATCGTCCTCGACATGGCCCAGGCCGTGATGAAGCAGGGCCGGCCGCTCGGCATCATCGCGGGCATCACGGGGCTGACCCGCGACACGCCCGCGGAAGCGACCATGCGGGCCCTGTTCGCGGAAACCTTCGAGTTGCCCTCCGACAAGGTCTTCGTCGCGGAGGACATGTGGATCGCCTACCTGTCCTATTTCGCGCTCGGCGAAGGCATCCTGGTCTATAGCGGCACCGGCTCCATCGGCTATTACCTGTCGGAGGACAAGGAGGTCATCCGGGTCGGCGGGCGCGGCAACCTGATCGACGACGGCGGCTCCGGCTTCTGGATCGCCCGCGAGGCTCTCAAGGCGATCCTGCGCACCGAGGAGGAAAACCCCGGCGCCGGCTGGACGACCCTGCTCGGCACGTGCCTCTTGAAGGCGCTGGGCGGCACGGACTGGAACCTCGTGCGCTCCTTCGTCTATGGCGGCGACCGCGGCAAGATCGGCTCGCTGGCCCGGGCCGTGGGCGAGGCCGCCCAGGCCGGCGACGGCACCGCGCTCCACATCCTGCAGGACGCCGGCGAGGAACTGGCCCGCCTGGCCAATGCCCTCATCCGGCGCCTGGGTCCCCGGCCGGTGGCCCTGGTGGGGGGCTCCGCCCGGCTCCACCCCGTCCTGGCCGCGGCCTTCAGGAAGCAGCTCGTGGCGCCCGTCGAGTTCATCGCGACCGACCTCGACGCGGCGCTCACGGCAGCCCGGCTCGCGGCCACGCTCAACCGGATGTGACGGGTTCCCAGGGGCTGGCTCACGTCCCGACCCTTCACCTTGTCACCCCGGGAATGACCGCCACCCGTCATGGCCGGGCTCGTCCCGGCCATCCCGATGATGAAAAGCGGCGCGCTTCACCAAAGCGGGATCACCGGCACAAGGCCGGTGATGACGTGGAAGGCGAGCGTCATCCCTTTGCGGTCCAGCTCCACCAGCCTGCCCTGCTCTGCGCAACCCGGAAGAGCTTGCCTAATCAGCCCCGCTCGTCCAAGACTTCAGCGGCGAAATCAGATCCAAGACGTATCTCCGATGCATGCTCTCTTCGTGGGCCAGACCTATATCGACGTGACCTTCCTGGCGGACGAGCTTCCGACCGGCGACGAGAAGACCGTGGCGCGGGATTATGCGATCTCGTTCGGCGGCAACGCGGTCACGGCCGCCTTCGCGTGCGCCAAGCTCGGGCTGCCGCCCGATCTCCTGACCTCGATTGCCGACGACTGGCTCGGCCGCATGTTCATCGACATGGCGGCGAAATACGGCATCTCGGTCCATCACCGGAAGGTCCACGAATCGTCCCTGTCCTTCATCATGCCGCGGGGCGGCAAGCGCGCCATCGTGCGCTGCCGCGACGACCATTACCTGCACCCGGTGCCGCCCCTGAACCTCCAGGGCTGCAAGGCCCTGCATCTCGACGGTCACCAGGCCGACGCGGCCATGCACTATGCCAAGATCTGCCGCGAAGCCGGCATCCTCACCTCCCTCGACGGCGGCGGCCTGCGCTCCAACACCCACGAGCTCCTGGAATTCATCGACGTGGCCATCGTGGCCGAGCGCCTCTGCGAGCAAATGGACCTGAGCCCGTCCGGAATGCTGGACTACCTCAAGGGCCGCGGCTGCCGGATCGGCGGCGTGACCCTCGGCGAGCGCGGCCTCGTCTGGTACGACGAGACCGGCCAGGAGAGCGTCCTGCCGGCGCTCAACGTGCCAGGCGACAAGGTGGTGGACACCAACGGGGCCGGCGACATCTTCCACGGCGCCTACGTGTATTCCGCCATGGCCCGCCCCGACCTGCCCTGGCGCGAGCATTTCATCTTCGCCCGCGCGGCCTCGGCCCATGCCATCCAGCACCTGGGCAACGAGGCGAGCCTGCCGTCCATCGAGAACATCGTGCAGGTGCAGGAGCTTTACGCCGAGCGCAAGCTGGCGGCGTAGGCACGCGCGTTTCCCGTTCGCCTCCCCTCAGTCATCACCGGGCTTGTCCCGGTGATCTCGATGATGAGAAGCGCCGCGCTTCAAGCAACCGGGATGGCCGGCACGAGTCCGGCCATGACACGGGGGATGTCGCCCCGCATGGGCGGGAACGACCGCGGCGAGGTTTCGTCCCTCAGGCCGCCTTCTTCTGATAGTCCTTCACGTCCGAGAACTGGATCGCCTTGTAGCGGTCGACCTCGTACTGGAGGTTGAACATGTTCGGCGCCATGAAGACCGGCGCATCGTCGAGGTCCCGCGCCATCGACGAGAGATGGCTGTCGATGAACTTGTCGAGCTCTTTCGGATCGTCCGCCGTGATCCAGCGGCAGATGGAGAAGCGGGTCGGCTCGTAGTCGATCGGCAGGCCGTATTCGGCGCCCAGACGCTCTTTCAGCACGTCGAGCTGGAGCGCGCCGACCACGCCCACGATGGCCCCGGAGCCGTCCTGCGGCACGAAGAGCTGCACCACGCCTTCTTCCGCCATCTGCTGCAGCGCCTCGCGCAGCTTCTTCGCCTTCATGGCGTCCTGCAGCTTGATGCGGCGCAGGATCTCCGGCGCGAAGCTCGGCACGCCGCGGAAGACGATGTCCTCGCCCTCGGTCAGCGTGTCGCCGATGCGCAGGGTTCCGTGGTTGGGAATGCCGACCACGTCGCCGGCCCAGGCCTCGTCCGCGATGGCGCGGTCCTGGGCGAAGAAGAATTGCGGCGAGTTCAGGCTCATGGGCTTGCCCGTGCGCACGAGCTTCGCCTTCATGCCGCGCTGGAGCTTGCCCGAGCAGATGCGCATGAAGGCGATGCGGTCGCGGTGGTTCGGATCCATGTTGGCCTGGATCTTGAACACGAAGCCGGTCATGCGGCCCTCGCCCGCCTCGACGAGGCGCTTGTCGGCCTCCTGGCCGCGAGGCGGGGGCGCGTAAGCAGCCAGCGCGTCGATCAGGTCGCGGACGCCGAAATTGCGCAAGGCGCTGCCGAAGAACACGGGCGTCAGATGTCCCTCGCGGAAGGCCTGCAGGTCGAAGGGCTTGCAGGCCTCCTGGGCCAGCATCACCTCCTCCTGCCATGCATCGACTTCTTCCGGCGGCAGCAGAGTCACGAGCTTCGGATCGTCCGGACCGGACACGGCGGTCGGCTCCTCGTCCGTATCGATGCGCCGGACCATGTTGCGGTGCAGGTCGAAGGTGCCGGCGAAGCTCCGGCCCTGGCTGATCGGCCAGGTGACGGGCGACGTGTCGAGGGCCAGCGTCTTCTCGATCTCGTCGAGCAGATCGAAAGGATTGCGCGCCTCGCGGTCCATCTTGTTGATGAAGGTCACGATCGGGATGTCGCGCATCCGGCAGACCTCGAAGAGCTTGCGGGTTCGCGCCTCGATGCCCTTGGCGGCGTCGATCACCATGATGGCCGAATCGACCGCCGTCAGGGTCCGGTAGGTGTCCTCCGAGAAGTCTTCGTGGCCCGGCGTGTCGAGCAGGTTGAAGACGCAGCCGCCGTATTCGAAGGTCATGACCGAGGTCACCACCGAGATGCCGCGTTCCTTCTCGATCCCCATCCAGTCGGACCGGGTCGAGACGCGGTTCTTCTTGGCCTTCACCTCGCCGGCGAGCTGGATCGCGCCGCCGAAGAGCAGCAGCTTTTCGGTCAAGGTGGTCTTGCCCGCGTCCGGGTGGGAGATGATCGCAAAGGTGCGGCGGCGGCCCACGGGGGCCGGAAGATCGGTCATGGCGTTCAAAGAATTCTCTGGGAATGACGGTTAAGGGACAGAACGCCGCAGCGCCCCGCCCTTTCGCTGGGCTCTTCTGACCCCATATGGGGGTTTCCCGTCAACAGCGAAAGGAGGTGATCCAGTGTCTCATTGTCATACCCTACGGTCCCCGGTTGCCGTGACCTGGATCTTGGCCTCTGCCGAGATCGGTGCGTAACGCACACGCATCGTAGCGGAAAAGTGGAATCCGGTTTTCCGCACCCAACGATGCGCCCTTGAAGAAGGGGCATCGAATGGATCCCAAAAGTGGGGTCCACTTTTGGGTCCGATGCCTATGGCCGGCTCTAACGGGCCGTGGAACCGACAATGGAAAGGCCGCCTCTCGGGGCGGCCTTTCTTTTTGTCTCGGGTCTGGCTCAGCGGGGGTCCGATCAGCAATTCCCCTTCACGTCACGGCCGGGCCTGTCCCGGCCATCCCGATCCGATGAGGCGCAGCGCTCTTCCGATCGGGATCACCGGCACGACGCCGGTGATGACGACAATGCGTTTTCGTCAGCCCTTGAGATACTAAGCCCCGAGCAGCTTGCCCGTGCGCTTCGCCTCCGTGCCGGCCACCTTGGCGAGCCGCATGCCCTGCGTGACGAAGCGCACGGCGATGCGGGCGAACATCACCCCGGCGGTCGGAGCCTTGGCCGGGGTCACGGCCCCGGTCAGCGGATCGATGACCTCGGCGATCACCTCGCCCTCCGCCACGGTCGTGCCGACCTCGGTCCGGAACACCAGGATGCCGTTGGCCGGAGCCTGGACGGGCTCGGAAGCGGCGAGCGGCGTCGGCCGGCAGAGCGCCTCGGGCACGGCGGGAGCCTCGCCGGCAATGGCGCCGCGCAGGGTCAGGTAGTCGATCAGCGCGGCCGCATCGGCCCGTCCCGTCTCATGCGTGACGTCCCGCTCGCCCCGGAACTCGAGGGTCGTCGAGTGGCAGGCGAACGGAATCGGATGATCGGGGAAGCGCTCGGCCAGTTCCGCCCAGGGCCGGCTGCAGGCCTCGTCGAACGGCTCGTCGCCCGAGACGTCGGCAAGGAGATAGGCGTGGGCGCCAAGCAGCGCCGAGAGTGGGGCGAACTCCTCCTCCGAGCGGCCGTGGGTATAGAGATGCACCACGGCTTCCGAATCGCAGTGCAGGTCGAGCACGATGTCGGCTTCCTGCGCGAGCCCCAGCAGGGTCTTCTTCATGACCTCGGCGGCGTTCGACGGCCGCCAGGCTTCGAGCTCGGCCCGCAGGGCCTCCCGGATCACGCGGACATTCGCCTCCCCGTCCTGCGTGAGCCTGCCCTCGACCCGCTCGGCCACCTTGGGCACGAGGTGAGGATAGCCGCGGTTGAAGTTGACCCCGTCGGCCAGGTGGAAGCGGCCGATATGGTCGCCCATGACCCTTTGAGCGAGGCCGATGGGATTGGCGGACGGCACCAGGATGATCTCGCCCCTGATCCGGCCCTCGGCCTCGAGCGCGCCGAGGCGCTCGCGCAGGTGATGGGCGGCAATCATGCCGGGGATCTCGTCCGCATGGAGCGAAGCCTGGACATAGATGCGGGGCCGGGCACCCGCGGGGCCGAAGCGCTGGACCGTCAGCGACAGGTCCGCTCCGGGCGCCAGGGGGGACAGGGCAATCTGTTCTGTTTTCATGACTCGACAATCGGTGGCGGCCATAGGGCGAAGCGGCCCCATGGGTCGGGTTGACCCCGTCAGGTAGCCTGCCACCCCTGCGATTGGAAGACGAAACGCTGCGGATTCGACACGATGGCGGCCAACCCCTCCAGGGCCGGCTCCGGATTGACGATGGCGTAGACCGGCACCTTCCGGGCCCAGTCGTCGTGCGGAGCCTTGCGGTCGAAGGCCTCGCGGAAATCGCCCGCCTGGAGGATGTCGACCATGCGGGGCGCGATGCCGCCCGCGATGAAGACGCCGCCGGAGGATTCGAAGGTCAGCGCCAGATCGCCCGCAAAGCGCCCGAGGAAGCGCGCGAAATGCGCCAGCGCGTCTTTGGCGAGCGCATCGCCCTCGCGGGCTGCCGCCAGGACGTCGTTGGGAATCGTGAAGGGGCAATCGACGCCGCGATGGGCGGCGAGCGCCTTGGCGATGCGAAACAGGCCGGGACCGGACAGCACGACCTCTCCCGAGACCCGCCCGCCGACCTGCTCCAGATGCGGCCAGATCGCGGTCTCCTCGGCGTTCGTCGGCCCGAACTCCATGTGGCCCGCCTCGGTGGCGAGGATCGCCAGGCGGTCCTCCACGGGAACGAGCGCCCCCGCCCCGAGGCCCGTTCCGGGTCCGAGCACGACCTGCGCGCCGGGCTTGGGCGCAGGGAAGCTGCCGATCGGCGCAAGATCGCCCCTGGCCTCGTCGAGCACCGTCACCGAGGCGGCGACGGGCGTGTAGTCGTTGACGAGGGTCACCCGCTCGAGCTCGAGGGCCCGGCCGATGGCCTGCGCGTCGATCACCCAATGGGCGTTGGTGAGACGGATCGCGGGCGCATCCACCCGGGTCGCCACCGCGATGATGGCGGAGCGGGGCGCCGGCCCGTCATAGGCCTCGAGCGCGATCCTGATCGCCCCCACGGGGTCCGGGGTCTGCGCCGTCAGGGTCCTGGGCAGCAGCCGGACGGCGGCACCCGGCGCCGGCAGCATGGCGAAGCGGGCATTGGTTCCGCCGATATCCCCGAGCAGAACAGGAAATGCGAACATCGAAACCTATCGTCCTTTCCGCGTCACGCGCCCGATCCCGATGATCAGAACGCCTCTTCCCAGCTCCGGCTCAGGCGAACCGCGGAGTTGATGAGACCCACCATGGAATAGGTCTGAGGGAAGTTCCCCCACAGCTCTCCGGTCGTGAAATCCGCATCCTCGGAGAAGAGTCCGAACGAATTGCGCAAACTCAGAATGTGCTCGAACAGTTCCTTCGCCTCGTCCTTGCGCCCGATGACGTTCAGGGCATCCACGTACCAGAAGCCGCAGATCATGAAAGCCGTATGCATGAGGCCGAAATCGTCTTCCACATCATAACGCAGCAGAAGATCGCCGCGCCGCAGCTTCGAGCCCACGGCCTCCACGGTGGCGATGAAGCGCGGATCGTCCGGCTTCACGAAATCGAGCTCGGCGAGCAGCAGGAGCGTGGCGTCGAGATCCTCGCCGTCGAAGGACGACACGAAGGTGCCCTTCTCGGGATTGTAGGCGCGCTCGTTGATCACCCGGTGCATATGGTCGGCGTTCTCGCGCCAGAACGCGGCCCGGTCCTCGCGGCCCATGGCCTCGGCGATCTTGATGAGGCGATCGCAGGCGGCCCAGCACATCACGCTCGGAAACGTGTGCACGGCCGCCTTGGTGCGCAGCTCCCACGGGCCGGCATCGGGCTGGTCGAAGACCTCGAGGGCGCGCTGCCCCAGCTTCTCCAGATGGGAGAACAGGGCCCGGTTGCCGGTGCGGATCAGGCGCTTGTCCAGGAACGCGTGAACGGACGCCAGGACGATGCTGCCATAGGCGTCGTTCTGGATCTGCGTATAGGCCGCGTTGCCGACGCGCACCGGCCCCATGCCGCGGTAGCCGGCGAGCGCCGTCGCCTCGCGCTCCTCCAGGTCCGGCGAGCGCGTGATGCTGAAGAGCGGCGGCATGTCCTTCTGGTCGGGAATGGCCTCCATGTCGTCGACGATGTTGGTGATGTAGGTGAGGTATTCCTCCATCGTCTTGGTGGTGCCGAGCCGGTTCAGGGCCTGGATGACGAAATACGCGTCCCGTAGCCAGCAATAGCGGTAATCCCAGTTGCGCTTGGTGTGCGGCGCTTCCGGCACCGAGGTGGTGAGTGCCGCCACGATGGCGCCCGTCTCCTCGTAATTGCACAGCTTGAGCGTGATCGCCGCGCGGATCACTGCCTCCTGCCAGTCGAAGGGGATGGAGAGCGAGCGCACCCAGTCGCGCCAGAAATCCACCGTGCTGTCGAGGAACGCGCGGGCTGTGGAATCCGTCTCGGACCGCAGCGGCTCGTCCTCGCCGAAAAAGAACGACAGGGGCCGGTCCACCACGAAGGGGCGCTCGTCCTGCACGTAGGACACGGAGGCGTCGGTGGTGAGCCGCAGCGAATAGGCCGGGCCGACGAAGCGCAGATGGTTGCTGCCGCGGGTCAGGCTCGGCGGGCAGCCGCCCCAGTCGTAATGGGGGCGCAGCCGCACGCGGATGCGCGGGCGGCCCTTCACCGGGTAGACCCGGCGGATGAGCATCGGCGGCCGGAATGTGCGGTCGTAATGCTTGAAACGCGGGGCGAAGTCCGTCACCTCGAGGATGTTGCCGAAGGAATCGGTCATCCTGGACACGAGAACCGCCGTGTTCTCGAGATAGGTCTGCTCGCACGACACCATGCCCACCATGTCGATGGCGAAGACGCCTTTCTGCTCCGCATCGGTCTGGCCCTCGGGGCTGTCGAGCAGGGCGGAGAAGACCGGATCGCCATCGAAGCGCGGAAAGCAGCTCCAGACGATCTGGGCACGGCGGTCCACCAGGGCCGAGATCGTGCAGTTGCCGATAACGGCAAGATCAAGCGAACTCATGTCAGCAATCATCCCCTTTGAAAGGCAGGGTTCCCTCGAAAGCCCACGTGGACAGGCAATGTCGCAGATCCGCAGGCGTTCCAAGGCGAACCTTGGCAATGGTATCTCCAGCACCGATGCGCACTGACAGGCCGCCCTGCGCATTCACGGTCTTGAATCCGTTCTCGTCGGTCAGGTCATCGCCGACGAAGATCGGGCGCCGCCCCCTGTAGGGAGCTTCCTGAAGGAATCGTTCGATCACCTTGCCCTTCCCCGCCGCCGAGGGAAGGATTTCTGCCACAGCTTTCCCGTGTTGAACACGGTAATCCGCGCCAAGCGCCTCCACGGCCGCGTGGGCGGTGGCGATAGCGAAGTCCTTCTCGTGGGGAGCGAGGCGCCAGTGAACCGCGACCGAGCAGCCCTTGTCCTCGATGAGGACGCCCTCCTTGCCTGACACGATCGCGCTCAGGCGCTCGACCGTCGCGCGCAGGGCCGGATGCTCGCCGGGATCGCACATGGACATTTTCCCGGCGATCCGGTGCTCGAGCCCATGAAGTCCGGCCATGTCGAAAGCGTGGGGCACGAAGCGTCCGTCGAGGAACTCGACGGGACGGCCGCTGATGATGGCGAGCGCCCCGCCGAGCCGCTCCTGAAGCGTGGTCAGGACGGCGGGAAGAGACGGGTCCACCCGGACCGCATCCGGGCGCTCGACGATGTCTACCAGCGTTCCGTCGAAATCGAGAAAGAGGGCGTAACGCTCGTTCATGTCGGGCATCGGGCCTTGTCCTGCAGGAGCCTCACGCATTGGCTGGCGCAAGCCTCCGTCCCTTCGCGATCAGTCGCCGGATCCGCTGCTGCTTGCGCAGGCGGGAGGCGGCCAGCAGCATCTGGCCTGCCCAGCGATAGACATTGCGCTCCTTGACCTGATCGCGCATCAGCCGCATCCGCTCGCGCTGTTCGGGCTGAGGCATGGTGAGCGCGCGGTTGATGGCCTCTCCCATGGCGTGGGCATTGTAGGGATTGACGATCAGCGCCTCGGACAATTCGCGGGACGCGCCGGCGAAAGCCGACAGGATCAGCACGCCCTGCTCGTCGTCCCGCGCGGCCACGAATTCCTTGGCCACGAGATTCATGCCGTCGTGCAGGCTCGACACGATGCACAGATCCGCCGCCCTGAAGAGTTCGAAGACCTGGTCGGGTTCGTGATGGCGAATGAGGAGCTTGATCGGTTCGTAGTCGTCGCTGCCGTGCTTCTCGTTGATCTCGCGCGCCAAGGCTTCGGCCTCTTCCTGGAGCTGGCGGTAGTTGGACAGCTTGCTCCTGGTAGGCGCCGCCACCTGAACGAAAGCAAAATTTCCGTGCCATTCCGGATGTTCGGTCAGGAGCGCGTCGATGGCCTGCATGCGGTCGATGATGCCCTTCGTGTAGTCGAAGCGCTCGATGCCGACGCCGATGCGCATGTCCTGGGACAATCCCAGACGCTCGCGCACGATCCTGCGGCATTCCTCCACGGGCTTTTGCCCTTCCATGGCGGTGGGAGGCCATTCGATGGAGATCGGATAGGGCCGGATCAGGGTTTCCTCGCCGCCGAAGAACACCGAGTCCTTCTCCCGGTCGATGCGGCTCTCCACGTAGGAATCGACCGCGTCCAGGAAATTGTTGCAGTGGGCCTGGGTGTGGAAGCCGAGGATCGACGAGCCCAGGAGCCCGTCGATGATCTCCTCCCGCCAGGGACAGATGCCGAAGGTTTCCGCGTTCGGCCAGGGGATGTGCCAGAAGGTCACGATGGTCGCCCGGGGCAGCCGGTCGCGGATCATCCTGGGCAGCAGCGCGAAATGGTAATCCTGCACGAGGATGATCGGGTCCTCGCGCTTGGCCTCGGCCACGATCGCGTCTGCGAACTTCTCGTTGACGGACCGGTAGAACTGCCAGTCCGCCTCCCGGAAGATCGGCCGCACGAAGGCGATGTGGCACAGGGGCCAGAGGCCCTCGTTGGCCGCGCCGTAATAATAGCCGTCCTGCTCCTCTTCCGAGAGCCAGACGCGGCGCAGGGTATAGGACGGGTGGTTCGGGGGAACGGGGACCCGGTCATTGGCGTCGACGGTTTCCCGGTCGGCCGTTCCGCTGCCGTGGGCGACCCAGGTGCCGCCGCAGGCGCGCACCACCGGCTCCAGGGCCGACACGAGGCCGCTCGCCGGGATCTGCAGGGAGATCTCGCCGCCCTCGGTGCGGTTATGGATGTAGGGCTCGCGATTGGACACCACGATGACCTCGGAGCCGGACAGCTCGTTGGACAGGGCCGCCCGCAAGGTCTCCGGGCTCCAGTCCGTATGGGCCGCGTCGATCGTCCGCCGCGAGGCTTCGAGCTCCTGGAGGACGTCGCGGATCTCCTGTCCCAGCGGGATGATGTTCTCCTCGACGGGCGGATTGGCATTGCCGGTTCGGGCGCTCTCCAGGGCCTGCCGGATGGAGGCGAGCCACCGGCGCATGATGATGGCCGCGATCATGGCGGCGAGCGCCGCGGCCCCGAAGGCGACGCCGGCCAGGGCGAGGAAGAGATAGTTCCTCGCCTCGCCGCCGCGCTGGTCGGCATAGCTCAGGTCGTGCAGGACCACGAGATGGCCCGGACGGTTCGGGGCATTGAGGGGAAAGGAGCTGACCAGGACGTTGTGATCCTGGTTCCGGACCACGGAAAAGCTTTCCGCATCGGATCGGGACGCCTCGGCGCAGGAGAAGGACGGCGGCATGTTGCTGGTGGGGAAGCGCAGCTCCTGCCCGTCGCAATAGCCGATGGCGAGAACGCGCTCGTCCGAGGCGATGCGCTCGAACAGGATGCCGGCCTGCTGCGTGTCATTCCGGGCGAGCAGCCCGCTGATCTGGTCCCGGACGGAATTGAACACGAGACGGGATCGCAGCTCGACATCGCGGCGCGACCATTGTTCCACGAAGGATGTAGCAAAGGGCAGCACGGCCAGGATGACGATGGCCGCGACAAGCATTGCGATACCGCCAAAGCGGAAGATGATCCTCAAAACTCTAGCTTCCTCAAGATGTTCGACAGTGCCATCGGGTCCCTCGGGACGGGCTGCCAGGCCGGCCGCCGGACGTCGGGTTCGATGGAAGACCGCAGGCGTGCGCGGCCTTCGCCCCTGTTATGGGCTTGAAGGCGGAACTTTCCAGGCTTGAGCGGAACAGGAACGGTCGTCGAGCCATGCTTCAAACGCAAACCGCGGCCGGTGCTGTCGCCACCGGCCGCGGTCTATCGGCGTTTCAGGACAGGCGGGATCAGTGCTCGCGGAACGCGCGGGCGATCTGCTCCTGCATCGGCTTGAAGAAATATTCGAACGGGGTGCGCTGGTTCACCTCGACGAAGACCTCCGCCTGCATGCCGGCGATGAGATGGATGTTCTCGAGCTTCTTGACCTCGTCCTGCGGCAGCTCGATCCGGATCGTGTAGAAGGTCGCGCCGGTCTGCTGATCGCGGGACACGTCGGCCGAGATCCGCTGGACCGCCCCGTGCAGGTCCGGGACCATGCGGGCGTTGGAGGCATGAACCTTCACGGTCGCCTTCTGGCCGATCTTCACTTGGTCGATCTCATTGGGCAGCACCTTGGCCTCGAGCTCGAGCTTGTCGTTCACCGGCACGATGTTCATCACCGGCTCGGCCGGCGAGATCACGCCGCCGATCGTGTGGATGTTGAGCTGGTGGACAAAGCCGTCACTGGGCGCGCGGATGTCGATGCGCTTCAGCTGATCCTCGGCGGCCACGCGCCGCTCGGTGTACTCGGCGATCTTGCCCTGGATCTCGCGGAGCTCCTGCATGGCCTCGGCGCGCATCTGCTCGTCGATCTGGATGATCTGGAACTGGGTCTCGGCGATGCGGCTCTCGGCCTGGGCGACCGCCGCGATGAGCTGGCCGCGCTGGCCCTCGATGCTGGCGGCGTCGCGCTCGAGCGCATTCAGGCGCGTGATCGGGACCAGGTTCCGGTCGTAGAGATCACGAACGCCCTTCAGCTCGGCCACGATCAGATCCGCCTCGCGGGCCTTCGCGGTCTGCTGCGCCTTCAATCCCACGATCTCGTCCTGGGACTGGGCGATGCGCTTCCTGAGCTGGTCCTTCTGCGCGTCGCGGGAGGCGCCGCGCGCCGTGAACAGCGTGCGCTCGGAGGACATGATCTTCTGGACGGCCGGATCGTTGAACCGGTTGGCGAATTCCTCGGGCGTCTTGACCTCGGTCGCGCCGTCGCGTTCCGCCTCGAGGCGGGCCTGACGGCCGAGATACTCGTCGAGCTGCTTGGCCACCACCTGCAGGTTGGCCCGGGTCATCGTCTCGTCCAGGCGGATCAGGAGATCCCCCTGGGCGACCCGGTCGCCCTCCTTGACCTTCAGCTCGCCGACGATGCCGCCGGTCGAGTGCTGGACCTTCTTGACGCTGGTGTCGACCACGAACTGGCCGCCGGCCACCACGGCGCCGGACAGGGTCGAGGTGGCGGCCCAGAGGCCGATCGTCCCGCCGAAGAGGGCGATCATCGCCACGCCGCCGATGGTGGACTGACGCAGGATCCGCTGGTGGACGGAGGGTTTTTTGGGAGCTTGAACGACCAACATTTAACCAACCTCTCGCAGGTTCGCCGCCTGGGCGGCCGGGGCCTGCTGCGGCCGCACCGGAGCGGGTGCCGGCGTCGCATTGCGTTTCATGACGGACTGCAGAACCTCGTCGCGCGGCCCCGCGGCCTTGATGCGGCCCTCTTCCATGATGGCGACCTGATCGACCTGGCCGAGAGCGGCCGGGCGGTGGGTGATGACCACGACGACGCCGCCGCGCTTGCGCACCGACAGGATGGCCTGGTTCAGGGCCTCGTCGCCGGCGCCGTCGAGGCTGGCGTTCGGCTCGTCGAGCACGACCAGGAACGGGTTGCCGTAGAGGGCCCGGGCGAGGGCCACGCGCTGGCGCTGGCCGCCCGACAGGGAGGCTCCGCCCTCGCCGATCCGGGTGTCGTAGCCGTCGGGCAGGTTGAGGACGAGCTCATGCGCACCAGCCGTCTGGGCGGCCGCGATCACGTCCTGCGGCTTCGCATCGGGCTGGAAGCGGGAGATGTTCTCGGCAATGGTGCCTTCGAACAGTTCCACGTCCTGCGGCAGGTAGCCGATGTGGCGGCCGAGCGCATCCGGCTCCCACTGGTCGAGAGCCGCGCCGTCGAGGCGGATTTCGCCGCGCAGGGTCGGCCACACGCCCACGAGGGCACGGGCGAGGGTCGATTTGCCGGAGGCGCTCGGCCCGATGAGGCCGAGGCCCTGGCCGGCCTGGAGCTGGAGCGTGGCGGCCTGGACGATCGGCAGCGAGGCGCCGGGAGCCCCGATATAGACCTCCTCCACCGACAGGGCGGCCTTCGGGGCCGGCAGCGGCATGCGCTGGCCCTGGGCGGGCACCAGGGTCATGATGTGCTGCAGGCGGCGGTAGGCCTGGCGGGAGGCGGTGAAGCCCTTCCAGTGGGCGACCGCGATCTCGATGGGAGCCAGGGCGCGGGACATCAGGATCGAGCCGGCGATCATCAGACCGCCCGACATCTGGCCCTGGATCACGTAATAGGCGCCGAGGCCGAGGATGGCCGACTGGAGCACCATGCGGAATACCTTGGCGAAGGCGCTGATGCCGGCCGAGGATTCGCTGGCGAGCAGGCCGTCATTGACGTGGCGGACATGCACCTCGTCGTAGCGCTTGGCCAGGAAGCCCAGCATGCCGTTGGCCCGGATGGCCTCCGCGTTGCGGCGGCTGGTCTCGGCCATGGCGTGACGCTCGGCGCCGCTCTTGGTCACCTCGTAGGAGGGAGCCTTGCTCTTGGCGTCCGTGTACAGGGTCAGGATGATGATGACGACGCCGCCGACCACCGACATGACGCCGATGCCGGGATGGATCATGAAGCAGCCGATGAGGAAGATCGGCATGAAGGGCATGTCGAACAGGGCCGTGGGGCCGAGGCTCGACAGGAAGCCGCGGATCGTGTCGAGATCCCGGATCGGCTGCATGCTCTCGGCCTGCTTGGCTCCCTTCAGCGGCATCGTGGCCACGAGGTCGAAGACGCGGTGCGACAGCAGCTCGTCGAAACGAGCCCCGATGCGGGCGAGCATCCGGCCGCGCAGCATGTCGAGGCCGCCCGAGAGGGCGAAGGCCGCCAGCGTGATCAGCGAGAGACCGATCAAGGTGGGAATGCTTCGGCTCGACAGCACCCGGTCATAGACCTGGAGCATGTAGATGGAGCCCGTGAGAGCCAGAAGGTTGACCACTGCCGAGAAGGCGGCAACCCCGGTGAAGGAGGGAAGGCAGGACTTCAGAGCGTCTTGGACCTCTGTGCTTTCTTCCCGATTTCTCGATGCCTGCTTCATGTTGTCTTTCCAGTAGGCGGACCAGTGACCCGGCGCCATCATGATTGTAGAGCCGCCGCGTAAGGTTATACCTTACCACAACGTTTGCCATCTGACGATGGCTGCGATGTCGGGCTGTGGCCCCACAAGAGTATCTCGTTATAGTTAGGCCTGGAAGGCCAGGTTTCTCAGCACTCTTATGGGTATCGAGATGCCCCTAAGGTGGTCGCGTTCCGTAACGACACCTTTTGTAACCCTATTATATGTAACACTGTCAACAAAAACTTCGAGGCCGGCCTGCGAATTTTACGCCCCTCTTCGTTCGGAGAGGTTATGCAATGCAATGACTTAACGCCAAGGATAACGCTTTGGTAAACTTTTAGGGTTAACGGTCTCTGACCTGGAAATGAGGTCGGAATATGGACATCAACATACGTTCTCAGGACGGCAGCGAAGCCGCGAAACGGACCGGCGCATCGTCCGCCGGCGACGCCCGGATCGACCCCACGGCCAGCGCGGCCCTGGAAGAAGCCATCAGAAGCGCGAAGCTTCGCCCGAAACCTTCCTCTCCCGAGGTACCGGTCCGGGAGAACGTCCCGCCCGGCACCAAATCCTCCCCGGTCCGCTTCCTGACCCAGGCCGCCGTGGCCCTCGTGCTCGTCGGAGCCGGGTGGTCGGCCTCCTACGTGGGAACCCTGGCCAACCGGGATGCCGTTGCTAGGCTCGAGGCCGAGACGGCCCGCAGCCAGGAAATCCTCGCCCGGCTGAGCACGGATCTCGACGCCCTGCGGGAGACGGTGGTCGCGTTCAAGGACGTCGAGCACACCGCGTCGACCTCCTCCGCGTCCGAGCAGACGAAGCTCACGGATAGGATCGAGCGCCTCACCGCCAGCCTGCAGGAGCCCGCCACGAAGATGTCCGGTCTCGAGGATCGGCTCGACCGGATGGAGAGCCAGATCCTGACCACCCTGGCTGGTTTGAGCGCGAAGCCGCCAGCGCCGACGACGCCTCCGGTCACGGAAGCGGCCCTCAAGGAGGAAGCCCCTGCCCCGAAGCCGGAAGCGGTCGCGCTGAAGCCGGAATCCCCGGCTCCCAAGCCGGCGAGGAGCGAACCGGTCGACGGATGGGTCCTGCGCGAGGTTTATGACGGCGCGGCCCTGGTCGAGAACCGCAATCGACGCCTCTACGAGGTCATGCCGGGCGGCATCCTCCCGGGTGTCGGCCGCATCGAGGGCATCGAGCGTCGGGGCGCCCGTTGGGTCGTGGTGACCGACAAGGGGTTCATCGGCACCTATCGCTAATGAGGGATGATTGCTCTCAGCCCGTAGACGAGCCCCGCGAACACCGCGAGGCTTGCCCCATATAGGGCCACGAACCAGAGCAGGCGCTTCGAACGCCGCTCCGGCGGACGGTGCGTCTCGGGCCGCATCAGTGATAGCCGTAGCCGCCGCCGGAGATCTCGTCCGCCACCTTGCCGCGGAAGACGTAATAGGCATAGGCCGTGTACGCGAAGGTCATCGGCAGCACGATCGCGAAGCCCACCAGGGCGAAGAGCTGGGAGTTCACCGTGTTGGCAGTGTCCCAGATCGTGAGGCTCGGCGGCACGATGTACGGGAAGAGGCTGACACCGAGGCCGAGATAGCCGAGCAGGAACAGACCGACCGTCAGGAAGAACGGGCGCACATGGCGTCCCTCCTCCAGATCGCGCAGGAGCCTGTAGGCCACATAGGCCGTCACCAGGGGGATCGGCGCGAGAAACGCGATGTTGGGCCATGAGAACCAGCGCGTCTCGATCTGCCGTCCGAGGAAGGGCACCCACACGGACACGGCCGCCATGGCGACGACCGTGGCGACGAGGAAGCGCACCGCCATGCGCCGGGCCCAGATCTCCAGTTCGCCCGTGGTCTTCATCACGCACCAGGTCGCGCCGAGAAGCCCGTAGCCGAAGATCAGGCTGAGGCCGGTGAGCACGCTGAACGGCGTGAGGAAATCGAAGGTGCCGCCGGTGAACTGGCGCCCGTCGGTGGAAAATCCCTGAACGAAGGCGCCCAGCACCATGCCCTGGAAGAAGGTCGCCAGCAGGGAACCGAAGAAAAAGGCGTTGTCCCAGAGGAATTTCGAACGATCCGCCTTGAAGCGGAATTCGAAGGCGACGCCGCGGAAGATCAGCGCGATCAGCATGAGGATGATCGGCACGTAGAGGGCCGGCATGAGGACCGCATAGGCGATATGGAACACGGCGAACAGACCGCCGCCGCCGAGAATGAGCCAGGTCTCGTTGCCGTCCCAGATCGGCGCGACCGAAAACATCATGCGGTCGCGCCAGTTCTCGCTGCGCGCCGCCTTGAACAGGATCCCGACGCCGAGATCGAACCCGTCGACGATCACGTACATGGCCACCGCCACGGCGATGAGCCCCGACCAGATCAGCGGCAGCCAGAAGGCCAGTCCTTCATGGTCCATCCCGAAGCCGAACATGCCTCGTCCTCCTATTCCGCTGGCTGTGCACGGTGTCCAGAGCGCCCTTCGAGTCCTTCGTCCGGCACCGAGAACGGACGCTTCGGCTTCTTGTCGAGATCGTCCCCGCGGATGTCTTCGACGGGATCGGGCCCGCGCCGCAGGAGCTTGGCGAGATAATAGGAGCCGAAGCCGAACACGAAGGCGTAGACGACGACGAAGGTGAGGAGCGATGCGGTCACCGCGCCGGCCGCGATGGGCGACACCGCGTCCGCCGTCCGCAGATGCCCGTAGACCACCCAGGGCTGGCGCCCGATCTCGGCGGTGAACCAGCCGAAGAGCACGGCGCCGAAGCCCGAGGGCGTCATGATCATGGCGGCGGTCAGGAACAGCCTGTTGCTGAACAGCGTGCCCTTCCAGCGCAGATACAGGCTCCACAGGCCGATCCCGAGCATCGCGAACCCGATGCCGACCATGATGCGGAAGGAGAAAAAGACCGGCCAGACGGGCGGGCGCTCGTCCCGGGGAACCTCCTTCAGGCCGGGCACGACGCCGTCGAAGGCATGCGTGAGAACCCAGCTGCCGATTTTCGGAATGCCGATCTCGTAATGGTTGGTCTCCGCGACCTCGTCGGGAATGGCGAAGAGGCGAAGCGGCATGTTCGCCATGCGGTCCCAGTTGCCCTCGACGGCGGCCAGTTTCGTCGGCTGGTACTTGAGCACGCCGAGGCCGTGAAGATCGCCGATGACGATCTGGATCGGCACGAAGATGGTCGCGAACCACAACGCCATGGACAGGGAGCGTCGCGACCCCGCGAGCTTCGCCGCCGGGGCGTCGTGCGGATGGCGCAGCAGCATCCAGGCGGACATGCCGGCGACCGCGAACGCCGTCGTCAGGTAGCAGCCCATGACCATATGCGCATAGCGCAGGGGGAAGGACGGATTGAACACCACCCTGAACCAGTCGACCGGCACCGCCTTGCCGTTCTCGATGGCGAACCCGTCGGGCGTCTGCATCCAGGAATTGGCCGACAGGATCCAGAAAGCGGAGATCAGTGTTCCCAGGGCCACCATGCAGGTGGCGAAGAAATGGAGCCGGTCACCGACCCTCTCCCAGCCGAAGAGCATGATCCCGAGGAAGGCCGCCTCCAGGAAGAAGGCCGTGATGACCTCGTAGGCGATGACCGGACCGAGCACGTTGCCGGTGAATTCGGAGAAGCGCGACCAGTTCGTGCCGAACTGATAGCTCATGACGATGCCGGATACGACGCCGAGGCCGAAGGAAACCGCGAACACCTTCACCCAGAAACGGAAGAGCGTGCGGTAGAGCGGGTTTCCCGTGCGAAGCCAGTTGAATTCGAGCGCCGCCAGCCAGCTGGCGAGACCAATGGTGAAAGCCGGAAAGATGATGTGGAAGGCGATCGTGAACGCGAACTGGATGCGCGAAAGCATCAGAGCGTCGAATTCCATGTCCGCTTCCCCTCGTGGACCTACCTGCCTGCTTTTAGGGCGGAGGCAGGCAGGGACCAGGGGAGTACGGCTCAATGAGCCCGCAAGGGTGGAGCATATTCCGCCTGGAGCGGGCGCCATCCGGTGCTCAGGCGCTGCAGGGCCTCGAACTCGATCGGATCATGGCTGCAGAAGATCTTGACGTCGCTGCGCCCGTCATTGGCGAGATCCCGCAGCCGCTCCTGGTTCTGAAGGCGCAGCGGCCGGTTCTCTTCCATCAGCCGCTGATAAGCCGCGAGACCCGGCGTGCAGGACGGGTCCGCGTCCATCTCGTGCCGGTAGAAATAGGCGTCGCCCGCATTGAGCAGCCATCCCTCCGGCGTGTCGATGGCGATCCCGGCATGGCCCATCGTGTGGCCCGGCAGAGGAATCATCAGGATCTCCGGCGGCAGCCCGTCGAGGTCGCGCACGGAGCCGAAGCCGAACCAGCGCTCCCCGGTGGGATCGTAGAACCGCCAGTCCCGCACCTCGTCCCATTGCCCGGGACTGTAGCGGCGCCGGTGGATGAAGCCGTGCCTCACCTCGGCCTCCTCCACCTCCGCGCGCAGGACATGAACGACGGCGTCCGGAAAGTCCTCGAGGCCGCCGGCATGGTCGAAATCGAGATGGGTCAGCACGATGTGGCGCACGTCACGGGGCGAGAAGCCGAGGCTCTTCACCTGTTCCAGCGCCGTATAGCGATGCTCCAGCTGGATACGGTTCGTGTGGATGAAGAGCGGGCTGATCCGCCCGTAGGGATCCTCCACGTCCCGGGAGCCGAAGCCCGTATCGACGAGGACGAGCCCGCTGTTGTCGGTCTCGACCAGGAGGCAATGGCAGATCAGCCGTCCCGTCAGGCCCCGACTGACGCCATCCCACAGCCGTCCGCCGACAGGACACATGCAGCCGCAATTGAGATGATGGATGCGCATCGGAGGCCTCGCTGGAATGAAAGTGGCGAAGCCCTAACGGGACAGGCAGGAAAATGTTCGACCACCGGACGGGCCGGCGGAGGGCCGCCTGCCCCTCACTTGCGGCAGGCGAAGGGCGGGAACGTGCTCGCCGTTCCGGCATTCATGGCGGCCACGACCATCATGTTGGCGAGGTCGAGTTCCTCCGCCGAGCGCGGGCAGACATCGCCCTTCGTCGTGCAGCCCGAGGCCAGGAAGGCCTCATGGCGCTCGAGGAAGTCCCGGCCCAGACCCTTCGTGCCCCGGTGGGCAAGGGCGTCCGACCACGCCTTCCTGTAGCGGGCGCACTTGATCTCGGGCCAGCTTTGGGGCTCGGTTGCCTGCGCGCGGGCCGGCGCCGTTTCGCCCGCCACGAAGCATGCCAGGCAAGCCGCAAGGGCAACCCCCATGGTCCAACGTGCCATCACAGTCTCGTCCGTTCGATGCGGGTGCGATGGACCACGGGAGGCGAGATGCGTCAAGGCTTCGGCCGAGGATGCGCCACCCTTCATCCCTGTCATCACCGGCCCTGTGCCGGTGATCTCGATTGGAAGGGCTTAGCGCCTCACAGGATCGGGATGGCCGGGACGAGCCCGGCCATGACGTTGGAGGCTAAACCAGGTCCCATCGACCTGCTCACGATCTCGACCTGAAGAAGGCCAGGACGCGTCGGATCCTGCATCCGATCCCAGGCTGCTGCTTCGCCCGTTCCGGGAAGACGATGAACCAATCAGCGTCTCAAACCCGCATCTCGGGCTGAGCCTTGTCCGATTTCCTGGGCGACGGGCTGCGGCGCTTCTTGGCGGGCTTCCTCTCCGGCTGCTTCTCGACCTCCCGGGAGATGCGCTGCTCCAGCAGCGCCAGGACGGCCGCCTCCTCGGGCTTGAGGCTGGCGAGATCCTCGCGCAGCTCGGTTTCGATTTCTTCCTTGATATCCAGAAGGAGGCCTCCGTCGAGATAGGAGGAGAAGACTTCCGGATGCACGTAGCATTTGCGGCAGATGCTTGGCGTGTTGCCGAGGCGGGCGGAGACCTTCTCGATGGCCGCCCGGATGTTCTTCTTGGCCTTCGCGTCGCTGTCGAACGCCTCGAATTCGGCCAGAGCGAGGGCCGCCAGAACAGTACCGGCCCAAGTCCGAAAATCCTTGGCCGTGATCTCGCTTCCCGTGATCTCCTTCAGATAGGCGTTCACGTCGGCCGAGGTGACCGATTGCTGCTCGCCGTTCTCGTCGAGGTACTGAAACAGATCCTGCCCAGGCAGATCCTGGCAGGCCTTGACGATCTTGGCGATGCGCCGGTCCTTGACCTGCAGGCGCCACGTCTTGCCGCTCTTGCCCTTGAACTGAAAGCGCAATTCGCCGCCGTCCACCTTCACATGCGGGTCGCGCAGGGTGGTGAGGCCATAGCTCTTGTTCTGCTTGACGTAATCGGAATTGCCCACGCGGATGAGCGTGTTCTCGAGCAGATGCACCACCGTGGCCAGCACCTTCTCGCGCGGCAGGCCGCGCAGGCTCATATGCTCGTCGATGGTCGTTCGGATGGCCGGCAACCCGCGGGCGAACTCCAGCATGTGCTCGTATTTCGTGCTCTCGCGGACCTCCCGGAAGGCCGGATGGTAGCGGTACTGCTTGCGGCCCTTGGCGTCGCGGCCCGTCGCCTGGATGTGGCCGTTCGCCTTCGCGCAGATCCACACGTCCGTGTAGGCGGGCGGGATCGCCAGCGACTTGATGCGCTCCAGGATCGACTTGTCGCCGATCGTCTTGCCGTCGGGTCCGGTATAGGCGAAGCCCTTGCCGGATTTCTTGCGCCGGATGCCGGGCTCCTCGTCGGACACGTATCGCAGCCCCGCGGCCTCGGCGGCGTCACGCGGGTCGACGACGTTTTCGGCGGTGGCGTTCTGTTCCGTCATGGGAGGCCTTTTGAAAAAGCAGAACGTCAACCGGTCCGCGCCATCCCGGGTTCCCTGGGCGACCTCGCCCCGGGCGATTTGCCCCGGTCGTTCCGGATCTTGAAGGCCAGAATGATGGCGCTGAGGATCAGGCTCAGCAGGTTGAAGACCATCATGGGCCAACTGCCGATCATGAACCCGTAGGCCGACCACAGGACGAAGGCCGTCACCGTGACCATGTACATGTGCTTCGAGATGGCCCGTGTGTCCCGCTCCCGCCACGCCTTCACCACCTGGGGAACGAAGCTCGAGGTCGAGAGGATGCCCGCGATCGTGGCCAGGACGGTCGGCAGCCATTCCGGCATGTCGGTTGTCTCCCATGGTTCAAGATGACGGCAACGGGCCCCGGACGGGGGAGTTCCCTTTTGCCCCTGGTGGAGGTTAGAAGGGCGCAGCCCCTTCATCCGGATTGTCCCTTGTCTTCCTTGTCCCTGCCTGACGTCCAAGGCCGCAAGATCGTCTTCGTGATCACCGAGGACTGGTTCTTCGCCTCCCATTTCCTGCCCATGGCCAGGGCGGCCCGCGAGCTCGGGCTCGACGTCACGGTCGTGACGCGCGTGCGCTCGCACCGGGAGGCGATCGAGGCCGCGGGGGCGAAAGTGATCCCGCTCGAGGCCGAGCGACGCAGCCTGAACCCGATGGCGGCCGGCTATGCGGCCGGACAGCTCGCCGCGATCCTCAAGGCCGAGAAGGCGGACCTCGTTCATTGCATCGCCCTCAAGGGAATCCTGGTCGGAGGCTTCGCGGCCACCCTGGCGGGCATTGGGCGCCGGGTCTATGCGCTGACCGGCTCGGGCTTCCTCGGTGCTCGGACGGACAGGGTCGCGCGCCTCTCGCAGCGCGCCGTGCGCCTGCTCGTGCGCGGGCTCGAGACCGGCCGGACCCGTTATGTCTTCGAGAATACGGACGATCCCAAGCTCCTCGGCCTCGATCCCACGAGCGAGCGCGTCACCATACTTGGCGGGGCTGGCATCGATCCTGACCAATTTCGTCCCACTCCCCTGCCCGCGCAGCCGCCGCTCAAGGTCGCCGTGGTGGCCCGCATGCTCTGGTCCAAGGGCATCGACGTGGCCGTGGAGGCGGTCCGCCAGGCACGGGCAGAGGGTGTGGCCGTCGAACTCTCCCTCTACGGCGCTCCGGATCCCTCGAACCCGAAGGCGATTCCGGAAGAGACCCTTAAGGCCTGGAGCGGCGAGCCCGGCATCTCATGGCACGGGGCCACCAGGGACGTGGCAGCCGTCTGGCGCGCGCATCACGTAGCGTGCCTGCCCTCGCGCGGCGGCGAGGGGCTGCCCCGGACGCTTCTGGAGGCGGCCGCCTGCGGCCGCGCCATCGTGACGACCGATGTTCCCGGCTGCCGGACCCTGGTGCGCGACGGGGTCGAGGGCCGCATCGTTCCCACCGACGACGCGCCCGGCCTGGCGGAGACGCTCGCCGCCTTGTCCCGCAGGCCCGACCTCGTCGCCCGCATGGGCGAGGCGGCGCGCGCCCGCGTCCTCGACGGCTTCACGGAACGGGATGTCATCGAGAGCGTCAAACGGCTCTACCGCTCGATGCTGGCCTCATGATCTCCGACCCCGCCGCCTTCATCCGGTCCGAGACCCGGCTCCGCCCCGTGCCGCACGCGCACGAGATCGTCCTGCACGTGGCCGACGAAGCGACGGACCTCTGGCAGAAGACCGAGGAGGAACTGGGCGAGATCGGCCTGCCGCCGCCCTTCTGGGCCTTCGCCTGGGCGGGCGGACAGGCCCTTGCCCGCTACATCCTCGATCATCCGCAAACCGTCCGCGGTCGGCGCATCCTGGATTTCGCCTCAGGCTCGGGCCTCGTCGCCATCGCGGCCATGAAGGCCGGCGCCGCCGAGGTGACGGCCTGCGACATCGATGCCTTCGCGGTGGCGGCCATCGGCATCAACGCTGCGGCCAACGGCGTTCCGTCGATCATGCCGCTCCAGGAGGACGTCGTCGGCCAGGATCGGGGCTGGGACACGGTGCTCGCCGGGGACATCTGCTACGAGCGCGACCTCGCCGAGCGGGTGACCGACTGGCTGTTCTCTCTGACCCGGAGAGGCGCCGCGGTCCTGATCGGCGACCCGGGACGCAGCTATCTTCCCAAGGATCGCCTGGAGAACCTGGCGGTCTACCAAGTGCCGGTCACCCGAACCCTCGAGGATGCCGACGTCAAGCGGTCCAGCGTCTGGCGCTTCCGGCAGCCCTAGCTTGCCCCTTTGCAATTCTGCATCGACACCTTGCAGAAACGGGAGCTATTTTCCACTTCGTTCATGTAGTGTTATAACCTATATGAATCAGGTGGCTTCGCGCCCTCAGACCGGACGCGGAGATGGCGGGGGCGCCAAACTTTAGTCATTTAGCCAAGGGTGATCCAATGGCCCATGCATTATCACTTCACCACAGACTTTCCCACGCGGATGCTCCGATCGGCTCGGAAAGAACGGCGCGCGCCATCGCCCAGTCGGAAGCGGTCTGCCGATCGAAGGGCGCGCGGCTCACTCCGATCCGCCGCCGGGTGCTCGAAGCTCTCCATGGGGTCGACGGGCCGCTCGGCGCCTACGATCTGGTGGACCTGCTCGGCTCCCAGGGTCGGCGCATGGCCCCCATCACCATCTATCGCGCGCTGGACTTCCTCATCGAGCAGGATCTGGTGCATCGGCTCGCAAGCCGCAACGCCTACATCGCCAGCTCGGGGACCGTCGCCGGCACACGCACGACGGCGTTTCTGATCTGCGAAGGATGCGGGGACGTGAACGAAATCGCGTCTCCGGACGTGGCCGAGACCGTGCTCAAGGTCCTGCGGGAACAGGGCTACCAGCCCCGCACGAAGGTTCTGGAGATCACCGGTCGCTGCATCAGATGTCAGGACGTCCACTGAGTCGGCTTTCTCCGCTCCATTAAGCCGCGCTTGACGAAGCGGGTGTTTGGCATCAGCTAAACGGCGGCAGCCTGGAGCTGCCGTCGTGGAATGCAGCATGTCCCTCATCTCGCCCTCTCAGCCCGC